>JAIXRW010000003.1 GCA_027484985.1 Rhodobacter sp.
AACGGCGACGAGCGGCAGCACAACCGCCCGCACCTTAACAAACCTGTTTTTGTCCATTAGACCCTCCACGCCGCACCAAGCGGCATGTCGGATTTAGAACCGGATTCGCATAAGCAATCTTATGTCATATGATATCGGGCGGGGCCGGTGCGTCCGGGTCAGCCGCGGCGGAAGGCCACGACATTGCCGGCGCCTGCGCGTTTCAGTTGGGCGTCGATCTGGGTTTCGCGCATGCGGCGGCTGGTATCGGCATGGTCGAGCAGCATGAGGCGGAAGCTGGCGCGCATCAGGTCATGCGTGATGGTCGCCCCTTCGCCCGCGATGGATTGGGTCAACCGCCATGCGCCATCGCTGCGTTCGACCTGATCGCGCACGGCGCGGGCATCGGCAATGCCGTAGGTGGTGCAGAAGGAGTCGAGAAACGATTCAGCCCCGGGGTCGAGTTCGGGATGGGGGAGCATTTCCTGCAAGGGGACCACACCCTTGACCGATACGACAAGCGGCGCGGTGCGGTGTGCGCCGATGGTTTCGGAAAACAGCGGGCCCTTGCCGGTGGCAAGGTGCCAGCCCTGCGCCAGATAGAGCAGGCGCTGGAGATCGAAGAAGCCGAGCGTATCCCAGACATACTGGAAATGGTTCGAGATATAGAGAGCGACATCCTGGGCTTTGTTCGTCATGGCGGTCACCGGAAACGGGTTTGAATCGTGCTTGAGGCAAATCATATGCGTTTTCGGATGGGTTTCCCATCCATTAAGCAGTATTACATCCGTTGGTCTGTACATCCACACTTGTGAGTTGAATCAGCGCCTTGGGCGGGGGGCGCCCCGCCTGATGGCGGCTGTGCGGCAGCGAGGTGTAAACCGGCGCGAAAATTTCGTGCGGGCGGGGAACCCCGCGCGGGATGGCGGGTTTTGCAGGGGACCGGTGCCTAACCGTCCTGTCCGAAAATGCGGGCGCCGGTGCACGGGCTTGGCGTAGGCGTCCCCCTGTCGCGCGAAGCCCCGGTTGCAGGAAGGGAACCGGCTTCTCTTTCTGCAACCGCACTTTCGGGATCACGACATCAGGGGTTCGGTCGAGGCGAAGAACATGGCCTGACTGACGGCCGAGCGGATCTGCGATTCGGAATAGGGTTTGGCGATCAGGAAGGCGGGTTCGGGTTTCTTGCCCGTGAGCAGCCGTTCGGGGAAAGCGGTGATGAAGATCACGGGGATGTCGTCGAACTGGCGCAGGATGTCATTGACCGCATCGATGCCCGAGGATTGGTCGGCCAGCTGGATATCGGCAAGGATGAGGTCGGGGCGGTCACGCGCGGCAAGTTCGACGGCGGCGGAACGGGTGCGGGCGATGCCGGTGACGCGGTGGCCGATTTCGGCCACGATCATCTGGATATCCATGGCGATGATCGCTTCATCCTCGATGATGAGGACCGAGCCTGCGACGGAATTGGCCATTTCGGTCTTGGCGATCTGCACCAGGGCTTCGGCCTGCGGGGCGCTGGTCTGCATGATCTGGCCGATATCGGCATAGCCGAAACCCTCGATGGCGTGGAGCAAAAGCGCCTCGCGCGTGTTGGGGGTGAGATTGGCCATGTGGTCCTGTGCGCGGCGCGACAAAGCGCTGTCGGGCGTGCCAAGGGGGGCGCCCGCGCTGGACCAGACAAGGTGGAAGGCGCGGAACAGGGCGATTTTCGGGTTCGCGCTGCCGCGCAGGACCGAAAGGTCTTCGAGAATGGCTTCGAGCGTGGCGGCGGCGTAGCGGTCGCCGCTTTCCTGGCTGCCGGTGAGGGCGCGGGCGTAGCGGCGCAGATAGGGCAGATTTGCCGCGACAATCGAGGCCGGATCGGCCTGAGCTTCGTTCATGTGCTGTCCCCTTGTCAGTTATCGGCGGAACCAAACGCGGTGAAGGGCGTTCGGTTCCGTGCTAGATAGAACAGGGGTCGAGCCAAGGATGAGCATGTTGGGACGCATCAGTGACAAGAAAGACCGGCCGACCCTGCGCAACACGATCGAAGACAATCTTCGGAAAGTCTATCAGGAGATGCTGGAGGAAGAGGTTCCCGACCGATTCAAGCAGCTTCTTGCCGAGCTGAAAAAGGCGCAGGGGACGGCGGCGGAGATTGGGCCGGAGACTGCGGCGGGCGGCGGGGACAGCGCAGTGGATGGCGCGGCAGATGGCGGGAAGGGCGGCAAATGAGCGCCTATCCCAAGGGCGACATGCCCCGATCTACCCCGGAAAACCCGATGGACCCGCGCGAGGAGTTGCCGCACCACCTGCCGGCGATGCGGGCCTTTGCGATCAGCCTGACGCGCAACATCTCGGCCGCGGATGACCTTGTGCAGGATGCGATCGTGAAGGCGTGGTCAAGCTTTGACAAGTTCGAGCCCGGCACGAACATGCGGGCGTGGCTGTTCACCATTTTGCGCAACACGTTCTATTCGGGTGTCCGCAAGCGGCGGCGCGATGTGGCCGACCCCGAGGGCGTGCATACGGCCAGCTTGTTCGAGAAGCCCGCGCATGACGGGCGGCTGGCGATGACCGATTTCATGGTGGCCTTCAACCAGCTGTCGCCGGTGCATCGCGAGGTGCTGATTCTGGTCGGCGCTTCGGGCTTTTCCTATGAGGAGGCGGCCGCGATGACGGGTGTGGCGGTGGGCACGGTGAAAAGCCGTGCAAGCCGCGCGCGGCAGCGGCTGGTGGAACTGCTGCATCTGGAGGATGGCGAGGAACTGGTGGGGGCCGATCCTACGACCATGGCCGTGATGAGCAGGTCGGCCGTGCGGGCGGCATGACGGCGGCGGGCGGTGGAAAGGCGGCAGCAACGCTTCCACAAATTCCAGAGGGGCAAGAGCAGGAGGCCGGTGACGGTGCCCAGGGCGATGGGTCCAGCACGCTTTGGGCAGCGCGGGGGCGGCGAAGCCGAGGATGAGCGCGATCACGATCACCGTGCGGGGGTCGGGGTGGCTTTGCCGGAACAGTGGCGGGCGGCTGTGCGTTCGGGCGGGGCAAAGCTGCGAAAGGAAAAGACGCGATGAACTGGGACCAGATTGCCGGTGGATGGAAAGAAATGATCGGTTCGGCCCGCGCCACTTGGGGCGAGATCACCGATGACGAATGGACCGAGATCGGCGGGCGGCGCGACGAGATGGTGGGCACGATCCAGCGCCGCTATGGCATGGCGCGGGAAGAGGTCGAGCGTGCGGTGGACGACTGGTCGCACGGGTTGTGACCCATGGACCTTGCCGCAGGCCTGCGGCGGCGGCTGATGGGCGCGATGGCGCGGCAGGGGGTGGTGATGCTGGGGCTGCGGGGCGGTGGCTTCCAGCCGATGCGGGCGCTGTTGCCCCCTGCCCCGCCGGACCACTGGGCCGAGGTCTGGTTCCTGTCCGACCCTGACAGCGGCCTTGCCAAGGCGCTGCGCGCGGGCGGGCCCGATCACCCCGCCACGCTGGTCTTTGTGGCCGAGGGCCATGATTTGCATGCCTGTCTGGACGGCACCCTGCGGCGGGTGGACAACCGGCAGGGGCTGGAACGGGTCTGGACGCCCGAGGCCGAGGTGGCCTTTCCGGGCGGGTCGGGCGGCATTGACCGGGCGGCGCTGCGGATGGTGCTGACGGGCGGAACGGTCTGGGCGGCCGAGCCTGCGGGGGCGGCGCGGGGCTGCGGGATCGGCTTTGACGGGGGGGCAGGCGGGCCCTTTGGCGGGAACCCATACCTTTGACAGTGGCAAGCCCCCCTCCACGATAGGGGAATGATCGACTAGCTTGGGACTGTGTGGTTGTATTTTGTGAGGTGACGAGTATGCCGGTTATGGCGCGTTTCGTGGCGGATACCGCCTTTGTGACATTGCAGGAGGCCGCGCGGCGGCTGGACCTGACGGTCGATCAGATGCTGGCCTGGAATATGGCCGTGATTCACGACATTGACGGATTCGACATGGTGCCGACATGGTCGGTCGATCCGCAGATTGCCCGCTATCTGCCCACGCTGAGCCAGGTGTTCCAGGGCGAGGCGCTGAGCTATTGCCTGACGCGCATCCGCCCGCTTGACGACGGGCGCGACGGGTTGGCGGCGCTGCGCGATGGCGAATGGCGGGCGGTGCTGGACTGCCTGCAAAGCCTGCGCGTTCGGTTTGACCGCGTGATGGGCGAAAGCTGGCCCGAGGCGGAAGAACCCGAAGCGGACCCGCTGGCCGCGATGGTGGTGCAACGCCCCGTGGCGCGGGGCGTCACGCTGCATTAGGGCGCCGCCGGTCGCCGCAGGATCAGCGCCAGCGGCACGGCGGCAAGGGTGACGCACATCATCAGCCAGAAATCATCGACATAAGAAATCATCGCCGCCTGCGCGTTGACAAGCTGGTCGATGCGGGCCAGCCCCGCCGGATCGCCAAGCGCGGCGGCGGGGTTGATCTGCCAGAGTGTCGGGCTGAACGGCGTGATGCCGGCCGAAAGTTCGGTGTGGTTGATCTGGATGTTGCGGGTCAGCATCATGGTGACGATCGAGATGCCGATGCTTGACCCGATGTTGCGGACAAGGCTGAACAGGCTGGTCGCATCGGCGCGGAAGCGGGGTTCGATGGTGGCAAAGGCCACGGTCGAGAGCGGCACGAAAACAAGGCCGAGGCCGAGGCCCTGCACGATGCCTGAGCGGATGATGGGAACCCAGTCCATCTGCGGGGTGAAGCCGGTCATTTCCCACAGCGACAGCGCGGTCAGGCCAAGGCCCGCGATGACCAGTTTGCGCGGGTCAACCTTGCGCACCAGCCGCCCGACGATGAGCATCGAGATCATGGTGCCCACCCCGCGCGGGGCCATGACCATGCCAGTGGTGATGACCGGATAGCCAAGGATGCGCGACAGCATCGGCGGCAGCAGGGCAAGGCTGGCCAGAAGGATGATGCCCACGACGAAGATGAACACAAGGCCGGTGGCGAAGTTGCGGTCCTTGAACATGGCGGGTTCAAGAAAGGGTTTGGGCGTGGTCAGGATATGGACCACGAACATCCAGAAGCCCGCGGCGGACAGGACCGTATAGGTCCAGATTTCGGCGCTTGCGAACCAGTCCACCTCACCGCCCCGGTCGAGCATGAGTTGCAGCGCGCCGATGGCGATGGCGAGCATGGCAAAGCCCGTCAGATCGAAGCTGCGCTGTTTGCGCGGGGCGCGCGGGAGGTAGAGCAGGCAGCCGGCAAGGGCGAGCGCGCCCACGGGCAGGTTGACGAGGAAAACCCAGCGCCAGTTGTAGCTTTCGGTCAGCCAGCCGCCAAGCGTGGGGCCGATGATCGGGCCGACCATGATGCCCGCCCCCCAGATGGCCATGGCCTGCCCCGCCTTTTCACGCGGGTTGATGTCGAGGAGGAAGGTTTGCGACAGCGGCACGATGGCCGCGCCGAACACGCCCTGAAGCAGGCGAAAGATGACCATCGACGGCAAGCTCCACGCGAGGCCACAGGCCAGCGAGGTGGCGACGAAGCCGATGATCGAGATGAGGAAAAGTTCGCGCTTGCCCAGACGGTCGGCCAGCCAGCCGGTCATGGGGGTGACGATGGCCGAGGCCACGATATAGCTGGTGAGCACCCATGTGATCGTGTCTTGCGACGCGCCCAGGTCGCCCGTCATCGACGGGAGCGCCACATTGGCGATGGTGGTATCGAGCACCTGCATGATCGTCGCCAGCATGATGGCAACGGTGATCAGGCCGCGGTGCTTGACCTCGGGCGGGGATGGGGCGGTGGGGGCGGCGGACATGGGTTACTTTGCGGCTTGGGCGAAGAGCGTCTTGCCGTTCGAGGTGTCGATGGTCACTTCGGCCGAGAGGCCCGAGGAAAGGCCGACCAGTTCGGCGGGGTTATCAAGCCGGATGCGGACGGGAACGCGCTGGGTGACCTTGACCCAGTTGCCCGTGGCGTTCTGGGCGGGCAGCAGCGAAAACTCGGCCCCCGTGCCCGCGCCGATGGCCTGCACCGTGCCCGAAAAGCTGTGGCCAGGGGCGGCATCGAACACGACCGTGGCAGGTTGGCCGACGGCGATGTCGGTCAGCTGGGTTTCCTTGAAGTTCGCGTCCACCCAAGCCTCGCCGCTTTCGACAAGGGCAAAGACGGATTGACCGGGGGTGAGCATGGCGCCCTGCCGGAAGGACGAGGCCTGATAGACCACGCCATCGGCGGGGGCGGTCACGGTGGTGACGGAGAGGTTGTATTTGGCGCGGTCAAGCTCGACCAGGGCCGCGGCCACGGCGGGGTGTTCGTCGGTGGGGGCATCGGCCGTGCCGCCAAGGCCCGCCAAGGCCGAGGTGACGGCTAGCTGGGCAAGGGTGGCGCGTTCTTCGGCCTGAAGGGCAAGGTGGCGGGCATTATCAACATCGGAGGGCGTGGCGACCCCCTTGGCCGTCAGGGCCTGCTGGCGTGCAAGTTCGCTGTTCTGGTAGGCGGCGTCATCCTGCGCGAGTTTGACCTGCGCCAAGGCCTGCTGATAGGCGGCCTTCATCTGTTCGACCTGAAGCCGCGCGCCGTTGACCGCCGTTTCGGCCTGCGCGAGCGCCAGTTTATAGGGCTGGGGATCGACCTGGAACAGGATGTCGCCCGATTTGACGGATTGCAGTTCGGTCACGTTGACCGAAACGACACGGCCGCCCACGGTGGGGGCGATGGCGATGCGCGCCTGATGCAGGTTGGCGTTTTCGGTCGATTCCTGCCCGCCGCCCGCGAACCAGTAGGCCCCTGCCCCGCCTGCAAGCAGGATCGGGACCGAAAGCATGAGGGCGGTTTTGCGCAGGCGCGAGGGTTTGGCGGGCGTGGCGGGGGTGGCGGGGGTGGCGACGGTGATGTCTTTTGCGGCGGCGTTCATGGCGTGGTCTCTGTCTGACGCGCCTCGGGGGCGCTGTGATCTGGGCGGGAAAGGTTTTCGGTGATGGCGAGCAGGGCCAGATGCAGGCTGCGGCGCTGGTCGTTTGACAGGCCTGCCAGCGCCTCGGCATAGACCGATTCCGCCTTGGCGCGGGCTTCGGGGGCGACAGTGCGGGCCTTGTCGGTGGGCACGATGATGCGCGCGCGGCGGTCATCGGGATGGGGTTCGCGGCGGACCCAACCGGCCTGTTCCATGCGATCGATCAGGCGCGAGACGCTGATGGGTTCGACATCGAGCAGGTCGGCAAGGATGGTCTGGTTGCAGGGGCCGTCGCGCAGAAGATGGCGCAGAAGCCGCCATTGCGGGGTGGACAGCCCGTGTTCGGCGGTCAGCTGTTCGAAACGGCGGCGCACGGCGCGAGAAGCGTCGTGCAGAAGAAGGCCGAGGAAGTCGATCTGGTAATCCATAAGCGTGGAATATAATAAGCCTGCTTACAATACAACCCCCTGCCCTTCACGGGATTGCGAGGGGCTGCGGGATGCGGCGCCGGTCGGGGGGTGAAATCGGCGGGCGGGCCGTGAAGCGCGGGCGGCAGGGGGAACAGCCGGTCAGCCCCGCGCCGGGGGGGGGGGTGGCCAGTGATGGTGCGGGCGCCTGTTTTTGGAGAGGTCCAAGGGAAATGCGCGGGGGACGGGGCCGTTCCCTTGCTACGGTTTGGGCCATCGCTGCGGTAAGGAAGATTTTTCTCCGAAAAATCTCGCGCCGCTGCTGGCGTTGTGCCTGCATCACCTGTCGCAAAGATGAGTATTTGGGCAAAGGTGAACGAGGTGTGCTTTCATACTCGTCCAAATATCCCGGGGGGAAATCGGCCTTGGCCGATTGGGGGGCTGGCCCCCCCTTCTTGCGCTTGGCGGTTTAGCGCGCGCTTTCGCGCAGCAAAAGCGTGGGGGTGATCGGGTGGCTTGCCGGGGTGGTGGTGCGGCCTGCGAGCACATCAAGGATCAGCGCGGCGGTTTGCTGGCCGATCAGGTGGGGGTGCGGGTCGATGGTGGTGAGCGAAGGGACCGAGACCGAGGCGATTTCGTAATCGCCAAAGCCTGCCACGGCGATGCGGTCGGGGACCGCGATGCCGCGGCGCTGGCATTCGGTCAGCGCGCCGAAGGCCGACAGGTCGGAGACGCAGATGACGGCTTCGGTATCGGGCAGGGTTTCGAGCAGGCGGCCCATGGCATCGGCGCCTTCGCGCATCGAGATGGGGGGCGTGCCTGCGGCGATGAGGCGGGTGGCATCGAGCCCGTGCGCGGTCATCGCGGCGATGAAGCCTGCGCGGCGGTCGGTGCCGCGGGTATCGCGGTCGGCATCGCCGCCGATGAAGGCGATGCGGGTGAGGCCGCGACCGACGAAATGGGCGACCATGCCGCGCACGGCATCGGCGTTGGAAAAGCCGACCACATGGCCGATGGGGTTGGCGGGCAGGTCCCATGTTTCGACCACCGGAATGGCCGCGTTTTCCAGAAGGCGGCGGCAGCGGTCGGTATGTTTGCCGCCTGTGACGACAATCGCCTCGGGGCGGCGGCGGAGGAGTTGTTCGACGAGGCGTTCTTCCTCGGTCATGTCGTAATTGGTGTAGCCAAGCAGGATTTGCAGGCCGCTATCGCACAGGCCTTCGGTCAGGCCGCGCAGGGTTTCGGCGAAGTTGGCATTGTTGATGGACGGCACGGTGACGGCCACGAAATCGGTGCGCTGCGAGCGGAGGTTCGAGGCTGTGGCGTCAAACACATAGCCCAGACGGTCGGCGGCATCGAGGATGGCCTGGCGCGTGGCGTCGGAGACCGAGCCATCCCGCTTGAAGGCGCGCGAGACGGTCATGGGCGAGACCCCCGCGAGGCGGGCGACATCGGCCATGATGGGGGCCTTGCGCGGGGGCATGGGCGTTCCTGTGCTGCGGGTTGGCCGATCTAGTCAGGCTGCGGGGCGGGGCGCAAGTCAGAGCGCGTATTCATGGGCGGTGGTGATGTGATGGTGGATGCGGCCGGTGAAGAAGGGGGCCAGCACGCGCTGGGTGGCGGCGCGCGAGGTCAGGCGCTGGGGGCTGGCGAGGGCGGTATCGAGCGCGGTCTGGTCGGGGTAGTCGGTGGCGAGGATCATGGGGATTTCGGGCGCGCCATCGTCACGCGCATCGGCAAAGGTGACGCGGACGGCTGTGGCGCCGGGGAAGGCCTGCCAAGTGGGCAGGAGTTCCGACAGGACGGCGGCGCGGAAGGCCTGTTCCTGACCTGCGGCGATGGTGCCTTCGAAGAGGGCGTAGCGGGTGATCATTGAAGCGGTCCTTTCGGTCCTGAAAAATATTCCATGAGGGCGGCTTGATCCTCGCCCCCCAGACCTGCGGCGGTGAGGAGGCGGTGAACCTCGGCCGCGGTGGTGGTGAGGGGCATGGGCAGGCGGGCGGCGCGGGCGATGGCGGTGGCGCCGTCGAGGTCTTTGACCATGTTGTCGATGCGCCCCGTGCGGGCATAGTCGCGGGTGGCGAAGCGGGGCAGGTATTCTTGCAGGATCGCTGAATCGGCACGGCCACCGGCGAGGGCCTGCGGGATGCGGGTTGCGTCAACTCCGGCGGCTTCAGCCAGGGCGGTGGCTTCGGCCACGGCGAGGAAGGTGAGGCCGCAGAGGACCTGGTTTATCAGTTTTGTCGTCTGGCCTGCGCCTGCGGGGCCCATATGGGTTTGGTTCGAGGCGAGGGTTTTGAGAAGCGATTGCGCCTTGGCCACGGCTTCGGCCTCGCCGCCCTGCATGAGGGTAAGTTGGCCTGTGGCAGCCCTGGGGATGCCGCCCGAAAGGGGGCTATCGACCCAAGCAAGGCCGTGGGTGGCGGCCTCGGCCGCGAGGGCGCGGGTGGCTTCGGGGTCGATCGAGGACATGTCGATGATGATCGTGCCGGGGGATGCACCATGGGCGGCACCGTTGGGGCCAAACACGGCGGCGCGGACGATGTGGGGGGCGTTGAGGGAGAGGATCACCGCTTGCGCGCCGTGGGCGGCTTCGGCGGCGGTTTGGGTGGCGGTTGCGCCGAGGGCGGTGAGGGGGGCGAGTTTGGCGGCGTCGAGGTCGAAAGCGCGGAGCGTGATGCCGGTTTGGGCAAGGCGGGCACCGATGGCGCCGCCCATGGCGCCGGCGCCGATAAGGGCGAGGGTGGTCATGGTGTGGCCCCTGTCAGTTGGGCCGCGATCGCCGCTGCGATGGCGGCGGTGGGCTGGTCGATCGGGATGGTGAGGGCGGTTTCGTCGGCGGTCGGGGGTTCGAGGGCGGCGAACTGGCTGTCGAGCAGCGAGAGCGGCATGTAATGGCCCTGCCTTGCGGCCATGCGGGCGGCGATCAGGTCGCGGGGGCCGAAGAGGTGGACGAAGGTTACAGCCCCTGCCCCGCGCAGACGGTTGCGGTAGGCGCGTTTGAGGGCCGAGCAGCCGAGGATGATGTTGCCGCGTGCCAAGGCGGCGGTGCAGGCATCGAGCCAAGGCCAGCGGTCGGCATCGGTGAGGGGCTGGCCAGCGGCCATTTTGGCCACGTTGGCGGGGGGGTGAAGGTCGTCACCGTCGATGTAGGGCAAGCCCGTGAGGGTGGAGAGGGCGGCGCCCACGCTGGATTTGCCACAGCCTGCGACACCCATGAGGACGACGGTAAGCGGGGGCCGCATCATAGCGAGGCCGTGATGCCGCCATCGACATAAAGGATGTGACCGTTGACGAAGCTGGAGCCATCGGAGGCGAGGAAGATGGCGGCGCCGACGAGTTCATCGACATTCCCCCAGCGGCCTGCGGGGGTGCGTTTTTCGAGCCATGCGGAAAAGGCGGGGTCGGCCACGAGGGCGGCGTTGAGGGGGGTGTCGAAGTAACCGGGCGCGATGGCGTTGCAGTTGAGGCCGTGTTTGGCCCAATCGGTGGCCATGCCCTTGGTCAGGTTGCCGACCGCGCCCTTGGTCGCCGTGTAGGGGGCGATGGAGGGGCGGGCGAGGGCTGTCTGGACGGATGCGATGTTGATGATCTTGCCGCGGCCACGGGCGATCATGTGTCGGGCGACGGCCTGGCCCACGTGGAACACAGAGGCGATGTTGGTTTGCAGCAGGCGTTCGAAGGCATCGGCGGGAAAATCCTCGAGCGGGGCGCGGTGCTGCATGCCGGCGTTGTTGATAAGGATGTCGATGGGGGTTCCGGCGGCTTCGAAGGCGTCGATGGCGGTGCGGACGGCGGTGTGATCGGTCGCGTCGAAGGCGAGGGTTTGGGCGCCTGCGATCTGTGCAGCGGCGGACGCCAGTTTGGCGGCATCGCGCCCGTTCAGCACGACCCGCGCCCCCGCGGCGGCAAGGCCCTTGGCCAGTGCGAAACCGATGCCCTGCGACGAGCCTGTGACAAGGGCGCGCTTGCCCGCAAGATCGAAGAGGCTGAGGGACAAGGCGCTTTCCTTTTTATCTCGACAAGGCGGGGATGGCCTGTTTATGTTATCGATAACATGCGCTGTCAAGCGCCTCGGCTACGGGTGACAGGATGACGAAACCGGCGGTTCTGCAAGTGGGCACATACCCTGAATGGGATCAGGTGCCGCTGGATGCGGCCTATACCATGCATCGCTGGTTCGAGGCGGCGGACAAGGCGGCGTTTCTTGCAGCGGTGGGGCCGGAGGTGCGGGGCATCGCCACGCGGGGCGATCTGGGCGCGAGTGCCGAGATGATCGCGGCCTGCCCGAAGCTGGAGGTGATTTCGGTTTACGGCGTGGGCTATGACGCGGTGGATATTGCGGCCTGCAAGGCGCGGGGGATACGGGTGACGAATACGCCCGATGTACTGACCGAGGATGTGGCGGACCTTGCGCTGGGGATGGCCTTGATGCTGTCGCGCGGGATGGGGGCGGCGGCGGACTGGGTGGCAAGCGGGGATTGGGCGGCCAAGGGCGGCTTTGCCTTGCAGCGCAAGTTCAGCGGCAAGCGGGCGGGTGTGCTGGGGCTGGGGCGGATCGGGGCTGCGGTGGCCCGGCGGCTGGAGGGGTTCGGGATGGACGTGGCCTATTCCAGCACCGCGCCGAAGGCTGTGGCGTGGGAGTTCGTGGCGGACCCCGTGGCGCTGGCGGCGCGGTCGGATTTCCTGTTCGTGACCTTGGCGGCGACGGCGGCGACGCGGCATATCGTGAACCGCGATGTGATTGCAGCCTTGGGCAAGACGGGGATGCTGGTCAACGTATCGCGCGCGGCGAATATCGACGAGGAGGCGTTGCTGGCGGCGCTTGAGTCGGGGTCGATTGGCGGGGCGGCGCTGGATGTGTTCGAGGGCGAGCCGAAGCTGAACCCGCGCTTTCTGGCGCTGAAGAACGTGGTCTTGCAGCCGCATCATGCGAGCGGGACGTTCGAGACGCGGCAGGCCATGGGCAAGCTGATGCGCGACAATCTGGCGGCGCATTTCGCGGGGCGCCCGTTGCTGACGGCGGTGGCGTGATGCGGGCGATCGTCATTCATGCGGCCAAGGATCTGCGGGTCGAGGAACGCGCGGTCGAGCCTGTGGGCGCGGGGCAGATGCGGTTGCGGCTGGCGGTGGGGGGCGTGTGCGGGTCGGACCTGCATTACTATAACCACGGCGGGTTCGGCGCGGTGCGGCTGCGCGAGCCGATGGTGCTGGGGCATGAAGTTTCGGCCTTTGTCGAGGAGATCGGCGCAGGGGTTCAGGGCTTTGCGGCGGGCGATCTGGTGGCGGTGTCGCCATCGCGGCCCTGCGGGGGGTGCAAGTTCTGTCTGGAGGGGTTGGCGAACCAGTGCCTGAACATGCGGTTTTACGGCTCGGCCATGCCGTTTCCGCATATTCAGGGCGCGTTCCGCGAGGTGCTGGTGGCGGATGCCAGCCAATGCGTGAGGGCCGAGGGGCTTTCGCCCGCGGAAGCCGCGATGGCGGAACCGCTGGCGGTGGCGCTGCATGCGACGGGGCGTGCGGGGGGGATGCTGGGCAAGCGGGTGCTGGTGACAGGCTGCGGGCCGATCGGCGTGCTGGCGATACTGGCGGCGCGGCGCGCGGGGGCGGCCGAGATCGTGGCGGTGGACCTGTCGGACTTCACGCTGGCGCTGGCCAAGCGGGCGGGGGCGGATGTGGTGGTGAATACCGCGACCGCGCCGGACGGGTTGGCGGGGTATGGGGCGGACAAGGGTTACTTTGACGTGCTGTATGAATGTTCGGGCGCGGCCCCTGCCCTGTCGGCCGGCATTGCGGCGATGCGGCCACGGGGGGTGATCTTGCAGCTTGGCCTTGGGGGCGACATGGCGCTGCCGATGATGGCGATTACCGCCAAGGAGCTGGAACTGCGCGGGTCGTTCCGGTTTCACGCCGAGTTCGCGGTGGGGGTGGGGTTGATGCAGAAAGGGCTGATTGATGTGAAGCCGCTGATCACCCATTCGGTGCCACTGGCGCGGGCGGAAGAGGCGTTTCAGGTCGCGTCGGACCGTAGCCGCGCCATGAAGGCGCAGATCGTGTTTTCCTGAAACAGGGTGCCGCCTTGGGGGGCATCGAGCCCCCGCGCGGCGGCGTTGCCACGGAGGGCTTAGATGGTCGCGTTGATGGCGGAAAGGGCGGCGAGGGCGACCTCGACATCCTGCGCGCCGGTGCCGGAACCGACGCCGATGCCGCCGAGCAACTGGCCGTCGATGCGGATGGGCAGGCCGCCGGCAAGGCCGGTCATCGCGCCGAGGGTGGCGGCGGCGATGGCGGGGCGGACGGCTTCGGGCAGGTCGGCGCTGGGGCGGCCGGTGGAGGCGGCGGTTTCGGCCTTGGCGGTGGCAGAGCGGAGGGAGAGCACCTTGGCGCCGCGCATGCGGAGCGAGCCGAGGATGACGGCCGAGGGATCGACGATGACGATGCATTGCGGCTGGCCCATTGCCGTGGCCTTGGCGGCGGCGGCGGAGAGCATGGCAAGGATTGCGTCATCGGTCAGGGTGGCGGAGGGTGCGGTGAACATGAAGGGTCCGGGATCGAGGGGCGGTTGCGCCGAAGATACTGTGCTTGCGACCAGGGGGGAAAGCCATGTCGTTCTTTGAAGCCTATGATCCGCGGTTCCGGTCTTTCGTGCTGCACAATGCGCCGGTGAAGAAGATCGCCACGGGGTTCGACTGGGTGGAAGGGCCGGTGTGGTTTGGCGATGCGGGGTGCCTGCTGTTTTCGGACATTCCGAATGATCGCATCCTGCGCTGGACGCCGGACGGGGTGACGACCTATCGCGCTCCTGCAAATTATTCCAACGGGCATACGCGCGACCGCGAGGGGCGGCTGGTTTCCTGCGAGCACGGGATGCGGCGGGTGACGCGGACGGAACTGGACGGCAGCATCACGGTGATTGCGGATGGCTATCGCGGCAAGCGGTTCAATTCGCCCAATGATGTGATCGTGTCGCGGGACGGGGCGATCTGGTTCACCGATCCGCATTACGGAATCATGACGGATTACGAGGGGTTCCGGGCCGAGCAGGAACAGCCCTGCCATGTGTACCGCGTGAACCCTGACGGGACGATCGAGGCGGTGATCACCGATATGAACTGCCCGAACGGGCTGGCGTTTTCGCCCGATGAAAGCCTGCTTTACGTGGCCGATACGGGGCGGATGTTCCACCCCGACCCGCAGCATATACGGGTGTTCGAGATGGTGGGCGGGCGGCCACGGGGGGGGCGCGTGTTCCACACGATCAGCCCCGGATGTGCCGACGGGATGCGGATGGATACGGACGGAAACATGTGGTCATCGGCCGCGGACGGGGTGCATTGCATTGCCCCTGACGGGACATGCTTGGGCAAGATTCTGGTGCCCGAGGTGGTGTCGAACCTGTGCTTTGGCGGGCGGGCGAAGCACCAGCTTTTCATCACCGCGACGACCAGCGTCTATTCGGTGGTGCTTAACCGGACGGGGGCGCAGCGGCCCTAGCGATTCGGGGGGTTGCGGCGGAACGGCCCGCAGGGGCAAGGCGCGGGGCGGGTGGCTGGCGCGCGGTTTTTCACATTCTGACAGATGCAAAAATTTTTGTTTATTTTCAATGATTTACTTGTTTCTACGGCGAAATGTTATCGATAACTTTTTTGTTGACGGCAGGGGCTTTCGGGGGCCATGCTTTGGGGGTGAACACAGCGTCCGGGGAGGGGCCTGCGTATGACTGCGACCCGCGGGCTATTGTTCGACCGTATCGAAAAGGCGTTCGGCGGAACCAAGGCGTTGCGCGGTGTCACGCTGCATGTGGGGCGCGGCGAGATCGTGGCGCTGCTGGGCGAGAATGGCGCGGGCAAATCGACGCTGATCAAGGTGCTGGGGGGCTTGCACCGGCCCGATGTGGGCGGGGTTTCGGTGGACGGGGTGCCCTATGCCCATGTGGCGGGCAAACGTGGCGGGCAAAAGGTGGCCTTTATCCACCAAGACCTTGGGCTTATCGAATGGATGAGCGTGGCCGAGAACATCGCGCTGTCTTTGGGTTATGCCCGCCGCGGGCGGCGGATCGACTGGACGGCGACGGAAGCCGCGGCGGACAGGGCGCTGGCGGCGGTGGATGCGGGGTTTCCATCAACCGTGCGGGTGGCGAGCCTGACGCGGACGCAGAAATCATTGGTGGCGATTGCGCGGGCGCTGGCGGCGGATTGCGATTTTCTGGTGCTGGATGAACCCACGGCCAGCCTGCCCGCGGATGAGGTGGAACGCCTGTTCGACGCGCTGCGCCCGCTGAAGGCGCGAGGCGTGGGGATGATCTATGTGAGCCACCGGCTGGACGAGATTTTCCGCATCGCGGACCGTGTGGCGGTGCTGCGCGACGGGTTGAAGGTGGGCGAATGTGCCGTGGCCGAGACGACACCGGATGCGCTGGTTTCGCTGATCGTGGGGAAGAAAACGCGCGAGATTGCGCGGCCTGCGGTGCATGCGGGCGATGCGATCCTGTCGGTGAAAGGGATGCGGACGGGGGCGGTGGGGCCTGTCAGCTTTGACATCAAGCGGGGCGAGTTGCTGGGGCTGGCGGGGCTGCGCGGGGCGGGGCATGAAGATATCGGGCGGGCGCTGTTCGGGGCGCTGCCGTTCGAGGGATCGGTTCTGCTGGACGGGGCGGCGCCGGACCTGACCAACCCGCAAAGCGCGATGCGGTCGCGCATCGGGCTGGTGGCGCGGGACAGGGTGCAGGAAAGCATCGCCGTGGGGCTGACGATCCGCGAGAATGCCTATCTGAACCCTTTCGCCACGGGACGGGGCGCGCTGAGCCTGATGGCGGGCGGGCGCGAGGCCGGGCTGGCGCGGGCGGTGGGAAAGCGGGTGGGCCTGTCGCCCAATGACCCCGCGCTGCCGATCGAGGCGCTTTCGGGGGGCAACCAGCAAAAGGTGGTGGTGGGCCGCTGGCTGGATAGCGGGCGGCGGCTGCTGATTACGGAAGATCCGACAGCGGGGGTGGATGTGGGGGCCAAGGCCGAGATCTACCACCTGCTTTATCAGGCGCTTGAATCGGGGATGGGGGTTCTGGTCGTCTCGACCGACTTCGAGGAGATCGCCAATATCTGCCACCGCACGATCGTCTTTTCCCGCGGGTTGCCCGTGGCGGAATTGTCGGGTGCGGGGCTTTCGACGCAATCGCTGATCACGGCCGCATCGGCCGGTGAAGCCGCCTGAAGGAAGAAAGATGCCGGGGATCGAGTCAAACGCCGTTGAGCCGACCAAGGATGAATTGCGCGGGCTGTCGGGCATGGCACGCGCGCTGCGGCTGGCGCCGAGCTATGGGCTGGTCATTCTGATGTTCGGGCTGATCGTGCTGTTTTCGGTGCTGCTGCCCGACACGTTCCCGACCGTGCTGAACCTGCGGGCCATTCTGTCGGACAAGGCGATTATCGCGCTGTTGTCGCTGGCCGCGATGGTGCCGATGGTTTCGGGGCGGATCGACCTGACGGTGGGTTACGGGATCGTGCTGTGGCACATTCTGGCGATTTCGTTGCAGACGCAGATGGGGCTGCCCTGGCCTGTGGCTGTGGGGATCGTGCTGTGCCTTGGCGTGGGGACCGGAGTTCTGAACGGGATTCTGGTCGAGGTGGCGCGGATCGACAGTTTCATCGCCACGCTGGGCACGGGGACGGTGCTGTATGCGCTGGCGCTGTGGCATACGGGCGGGCGGCAGATGGTGGGCGTGTTGCCGGACGGGTTTTACGCGCTGAACGGAACCTTCGTATTCGGCCTGCCGATCACGGCCTATTACGTGGTGGCGATCACGTTCCTGATGTGGATCGTGCTGGAATACACGCCCGTGGGGCGGTTCCTTTATGCCATCGGGGCGAACCAGCGGGCGGCGGAACTGAACGGGATACCGACGCGGAAATATGTGATCGGGGCCTTTGTCACATCGGGGCTGATGACGGCGGTGGCGGGGGTCTTGCTCGCGTCAAAGCTGCGGATCGGGCAGGCGAGCGTGGGGCTGGAGTTCCTGCTGCCCGCGCTGGTGGGGGCGTTCCTTGGTTCGACCACCATCAAGCCCGGACGGGTGAATGTGTGGGGCACCATTGTGGGGGTGATGATCCTTGCGGTGGGGATTTCCGGCATCCAGCAATTCGGCGGGTCGTTCTGGGTGGAGCCGATGTTCAACGGCACCACCCTGCTGATCGCCATCGGCATCGCAGGCTACGCGCAGCGCAAGAAGGGGCGGGCCTGACGGTTTACGCGTTAACGTTCCAAGGGAGGGACACATGCTGAGAAGAACCTTTACGGCCTCGGTCTTCGCCATGATGGCGGCGATGCCGGCCTTTGCCGACGCGATTTCGGACGCGATGGCGGATGTGCAGAAATATGCGGGCCAGAAAACCGTTTGGGACGGGCCGACCACCGGCCCCAAGGCGGCGGAAGGCAAGAAGATCGTCGTGCTGGCCGCCGACATGAAGAATGGCGGCGTGCTGGGCGTGGCCAATGGCGTGCAGGAAGCGGCGGCCAAGATCGGCTGGGAAGTGACCGTGCTGGATGGCGCCGGATCGGTGCAAAGCCGCGCGGGGGCATTCGGGCAGGCGCTGGCGCTGAAGCCTGACGGGATCATCATCGACGGGTTCGACGCGGTCGAGCAGCAGGCATCGCTGGATCAGGCCAAGGCGGCGGGGATTCCGATGGTCAGCTGGCATGCCGGCCCCGTGATCGGGCCGGATGAAAAGACGGGGCTGTTCACCAACGTTTCAACCGATGCGATGGAAGTGTCGGCGGCGGCGGCCAAATGGGCCTTTGCCGATGCGGGCGGCAAGCCGGGCGTGGTGATCTTTACCGACAGCACCTATGCCATCGCGATTGCCAAGGCCGACAAGATCAAGGAGACGATCGAGGCGCTTGGCGGGACGGTGCTGGAATATGTCGATACGCCGATTGCAGAAACCTCGACCCGGATGCCTTCGTTGACCACCGCTCTGCTCCAGAAGTACGGCGACAAGTGGACCCATGCGCTGGCGATCAACGACATCTATTTCGACTTCATGGGCCCTGCCCTTGCGGCGGCCGGTGTGGCGGGTGATGGCGCGCCCAAGGCGGTGGCTGCGGGTGACGGTTCGGAAAGCGCCTATCAGCGCATCCGGTCGGGGCAGTATCAGGCGGTGACGGTGGCGGAACCCTTGAACCTGCAAGGCTGGCAGCTGGTGGACGAGTTGAACCGTGCGGTTCAGGGCGAGGCTTGGTCGGGCTATACCTCGCCCCTGCATGTGGTGACGAAGGCGAACATCGACTTTGACGGGGGTGACAAGAACATCTTCGATCCGGGCAACGGATACCGCGACGAATACGCCAAGATCTGGGGCAAGTAAGACCGCCCTTTTGACGAAAGGAAACCCGCGGCGGTGGCCGCGGGTTTTTTCATGCCAGTTGCAGTGTGGCGAGGGCGAGCAGGACATAGCGCCCGCCCTTGGCAAGGGTGACGATGGCCAGAAAGCGCCAGAGCGGTTCGCGCAGGGCCCCGGCGGCAAGGGTGAGCGGGTCGCCCACCAGCGGCAGCCATGCGCCGAACAGGCTGAGATAGCCCCAGCGGCGATACCAGCCCGTGGCGCGGTCGATGGCGGCGGGAGAGACGGGAAACCAGCGCCTGCCGCGATAGCGCATCAGGAAGCGGCCCAGAAGCCAGTTCACCACCGAGCCTGCGACATTGCCAAGGGTGGCCACCCCCACCAGCAGCCAAGGCGGCTGCGCGTCCGACAGGAGCAGCGCCACAAGCGCCGCTTCGGATTGCGCGGGGATCAGCGTGGCGGCGGCGAAGGCGATCAGGAACAGGCCGGACAGGGCAAGCACGGGATGGGCCTTTCGGGCGGCGGCGGGGGGGCTGACCCCCCTGCCCTATCGTCAATCGGCGGTGATCACGAGGGCGCGGATGGTCGCGTCTTCGCGGCGGAGGGCGGCCAGCAGGCGGGCGCTGTGATGGGTGGTGACGAAAGTGGCGTGAAACCGGCTGGGCGCCGAGAGTTCAAGCAGGCCGCCGGTGCAGCCGGTTTCGGCCAGATGGCGGAACCATGCGGCGTATAGCGCCGGATCTTCGGCCATGAGGCGGGCCTGCGCGCGCGACCATGGCGCGCCATCGGCGGGGGGCGCGGGCAACGCCGAGGGGAAGGCCACGACATTGGTGGGCGTTGCCGCCGGGGCGGCGGGGCCCTGCATGCGGTCGAGGAAGTCGGGGCCGACGGCGGGCCATGCGGGGGCGGTGGCGGCAAGGATGGCGGCAAGGTCAAGGCCATGCACGGCCACCCTGCCCCGCACCGCCGCGCGTTTCTGCACCAGCCAGCCAAGCGCGCGCAGCCGCGCGATATCGCGTTTGACGGTGCGTTCATCGACCGACCACAGCGCCGCGATTTCGCGCTGGCCCACGGTGATTTCATCATTCTGCCAGTTGTAGCGCGCCACGATCAGCGTGATGAGCCGCAGCACGAGCCGTTGCAGGTGCTTGTCACCCTGACAGGCAAAGGCCCCAAGTGCTGTGAGCAGGTCGTATTTGCGGGAAGCCGCCTGTCGCCCAACAGGCCTGACGATCTGCATGCCCTGTGCCCTTGCCCCTGAACCCGCCCTGCGGCGGGCGCTGCCCCTGCCCTGTCTTTGCCCGCATCGGGGGGTGAATACCCCGCTGTGGCGGCCGGTGCCCGTTATCTCGGTGTTTTTCCCGACCTTGGGGTGATTTGCGTCCTGTTTTACGATTCTGTCAAGGGAAAGCTGCCATGCGGGCTGGAGCGGGGGTGCTGACTGCAAAAACCCGACAGGAAAAAACTGGTTCAATGGTATTAGGGGACGGGTTGGATGTCACCCCGTTTGTCGATGATGTCACCCCAACTGCGGGTAGGTGGGTGGGGGTGTCACCCCAAGATGGGACGGTTTCGGCGGCAAAGGGGCGGAGCGGGCAGCGAATCGGTTGGCGTGGTTCGGGCGGGGCTTTGGGGCTGCGGCGGTTGGGGTTTGGCGGTGTCAGGCTTTCCCCGCGGGGAAAGGTGATCTGATCATAAAGGGGTTTGATCGAAATGCAAATTCGGCGTAATTTCGAAAACAACAGGAATTAACAATGAGGCAGCAGATGTTCACCCACCGCGACCTGCAAGAGCTGCGGGATACCTCGCTCAAGATGCAGGGATGGATCCGGAAGCAGACCTTTTCGCCGCAGATGGAAAAGACGCTGCGGCGGTTTTCAAGCTGGGAGGTTTCGGAGCTGATCTTCAAGGTGAACCAATCGACCTTTCGCGGGCGGCTGGCGATGGACCCCGCCCTGCCGGATGGCGAGGTCGAGGAGGATGGCCGCCAGCGTTGGTTTTCCTTGGACGAGATCAACGCCATGCGGCGCAAGATGAAGGTCAACCGCAAAAGCCTGTTGCCGCACCGGCCGGCGGGAAAGCGGGCGATCCGCGTGGCGGTGGCGAATTTCAAGGGCGGTGCGGGCAAATCGACGGTGGCGCTGCACTTTGCCCATGCGGCGGCGCTGGACGGATACCGCGTGCTGTGCGTGGATTTCGACCCGCAGGCGACGCTGAGCCATTCGATGGGGCTTTCGGATGTCAACGAGGAACACACCGTCTGGGGCATCATGGCGCGCGATCTGGTGCATGAGACCGACCGCATGAACCGCGCGGCGCACGGGGCCGAAAGCGGGGCCGCGCTGCCCCGCCGCAAGCTGCCCGCCAGCATTACCGAGATGGGTCTGGGTGACCTGCGCGCGCCCGATTTCATCAAGCCGACCTGCTGGAGCACGATCGACATCGTGCCGTCCTGTGCCAATGCGGCCTTTGTCGAATTTGCGAGCGCGCAGTACCGGCACATGAACCCCGATTGGAGTTTCTTTGCCGCCGTGTCGCGCTGGCTGGACCAGTTGCCCGACGATGCCTATGACATGATCATCTTCGATTGCCCGCCCGCGATTGGATACCAGTCGATGAACGCGGTGTTTGCGGCGGATGTTTTGTATATTCCGTCTGGTCCCGGCTATTGGGAATACGATTCGACCACCAGTTTCATCGGGCAGTTGTCGGAAGCCCTGGGCGATTTGTCGGCGGGGTTCGAGGCGCAATTCCCCGCGGGGAAAATGCCGCTGCCCAAGGCGTTTCTGGATATCCGGTTCCTGCTGACGCGGTATGAGCCGGGGAACGATTTGCACCGCGCCATGTTCGACGCGTTCCGCAAGGTGTTTGGTGATCGGGTGACCGAGCATCCGATCGAGCATACGCGGGCGGTGGAACAGTCGAACCGCTTTCTGTCGTCGGTTTACGAGATCGATTACCGTGACATGACGCGCGAGACGTGGCGGCGGGCGCGGGCCACGTTCGATGCGGCCTATGAGGAGTTCCGCACCAATGTCTGTGCGGCGTGGGACAAGCTGGAGGATAAGGCATGACCAAGAAGCGCCGGATCTTCGATATCGATCTGCCGGATGAGGATGTGCCCGCGCCAGTGACAAGTTCGGGCGGGCTGCGGCGGGGGCCGATGGCCACGGCGATTGGCGAGAATGCGGAAAGCCTGCGCCAGCGCGAGCAGACCGAGGCCGCGATCAGGGCCGAGAATGACAGCCTGGCGCATGAATTCGTGCGGCTGAAAAAGCTGGGGCTGGTGGTCGATATGATCCCCGTCGAGGCGGTGCAGACGACCAAGCTGATCCGTGACCGGTCGGCGCGGGTGGATGCCGATCTGGACGACCTGAAGGCGTCGATCAAGGCGTTGGGACTGTCGAACCCGATCAGGGTCGAACAGGTGGGCGAGGGGCGGTACGAGCTGGTGCAGGGTTGGCGGCGGCTGGCGGCCTATCGCGAATTGCTGGCCGAAACGGGGGACGCGGCTTATGCGCGGATTCCGGCAGGGCTGATGGCCAAGGGCGAATCGCTGGATGGCCTGTACCGGCGGATGGTGGACGAGAACATGGTTCGCAAAGACATCTCGTGGGCCGAGATGGCGAATCTGGCGCGGGCCTATGCCGAGGACGAGCAGACGGGGTGCCGCGATCTGGATCAGGCGGTGAACGTGCTGTTTGCCACGGCCAATCCGCAAAAGCGCAGCTATGTGCGGCGCTTTGCCTTTTTGATGCGGGCGATGGACCGGTCGCTTGACCATGCCGAGGCGATTCCGCGGCAATTGGGCCTGTCGGTGGCGAACCGGATCGAGAACGAGGCGGGGTCGGCTGCTGTGCTGGCGCGGACGCTGGCGGCTGCACCGGGGCGCAGTGCCGAGGCGGAACTGGCGATCTTGCGCGCCTTTGCCGAAGGCGGGGCTGCCGAGGCGCCGGTGCGGGGTGGTGGCGGCGGGGCGGCCAAACGCGGCAAGACCACGCTGCGCCTGCCGATGGCGGGGGGCGAGGTGAAATGCACCGCCGCTGCCGGACGGGTGGAATTGCGGCTGGACCGCGATTTTTCGGCCATCGAGCGTGATCGGCTGGAAGCGGCGGTCGAGGCGTTCTTTGCCGCCTTGGACTGATTTCCCCGCGGGGAAAGGGCAGGGCGCGCCAGTCGGGCGCGCCCTTCTTGTTTGGTAATGCAGATTTGCTATATTGCATTGCATGACGCAAAATCGCATTGGAGCGGGGCATGCAGGAATCGACCGTGACGATACGGGGCCAGACCACCCTGCCGCGCGATGTGCGGCAGGCGCTGGGGCTGCAACCCGGTGACAAGCTGCGCTATCTGGTGCTGGAAGGCGGCGAGGTGCGGATCCTGCGAACGCGGCCCGTGGCCGAGTTGGCGGGGATGCTGGCGCGCGAGGGGGCGAGGCCCGTGACGCTGGACGAGATGGAGCAGGCCATAGCCGCGGGCGGGGCAGGCGAGCCTTGATCGCCATCGATACCAATGTGCTGGTGCGGTTTCTGACGCAGGATGACCCTGTGCAGGCGCGGCTGGCAGGCGATGTGATCGCGGGGCTGACGGCGGCGCGGCGGGGGTTTCTGGCGCGGGAAGTGGTGGTTGAAACGGTCTGGGTGCTGGAACGCGCCTATCGCTTTGGGCGGGGCGAGATTGCGCGTGCGCTGACCGCTTTGCTGGAGGCCGAGGAGATCGAGGTGGAAGAGGCGGACCGCGTGGGCGCGGCGCTGGCGGCCTATGCCAAGGGCGGGGCGGGGTTTTCGGACCATATGATCCGGTTGGCCGCTGCGGCGCGGGGCTGCGGTGAGGTGGTTACTTTCGACGCGGGTTTTGCGCGGTCGCCGGGGGTACGGCTGCTGGTTTAGACCCAGCCCGAGCGGATGGCGTATTCGACGATCTGCCTGCGGCCCGAGATGTTGAGTTTCGAGGTGCCGCGGGCCTTGTAGGTTTCGACGGTCTTTGACGACAGCGCCAGTTCGTAGCCGATCTCTTTCAGGCTTTTGCCGCGGGCGACCGATTTCAGCACATAGGCTTCGCGTTCGGTCAGGCTGCGGGCGGGGGCGGGCGGCTGGTTGACCGGCGGCGAGGCGAGGATGGCATCGGCATAGCGCGGATCAAGGTAGATGGCGCCCGACTGCACGGCGGTGATGGCGGTGCGGAGGGCGTCGAAGCTGATGGTCTTGGACAGGAAGGCGCGGAAACCCTGGGCAAGGCAGGCGCGGGCGAGGCCAGGGTTTTCGGTCGCGGAATAGCCGATCAGGCGGGCGGTGCCGAACAGGTGGCGCAACTGGCCGACCATGGCCTGCGGGGTCAGCGCAAATTCGGATGGATCGACGACGACGAGGTCGAAGTTGCCGGGCGCTGGATCGCGCATGCCCAGATCGGGGGTGACGGCAAGGGCGGTGGCGCGGATGCCTTCGTGGCGTTCGAGAAGGGCCGAGATGCCGCTGGCCAGAAGCGGGTTCTGGTCAAGGATCGCGATGTCGAGACTGGGTGCGCCGGTTTGCATGGGGCCCTCGGGGTGGGGACGATACTGGACTAATCGCGCTGGAGGGGGCGGGGTTCCGCCCGTGACGGATTTCGCCGCCGACCCGATTTGGCTGCCCGATTGCGGGCCGGTGGTGTTTGTCGGGGGGCAAGGGATGTTCCTGAGCCGATGACGGTGGAGAGCGTATCGATGGGCCTGACCCCTGAGCCGCGCGGGCCGATATGGGGGTGAACGCAACCATGAGTGGAATGTTCCGGCTTTGGGCCGGCATGGCCGGGGAACCAGAGGCGCGTTGCGCCGGTTTGGGACCACAGCCAAAAGGGAGATGGTCATGAAGAAGCTATGTGTCGTGCTGCCGTTGGTGGCGCTGCTGGCCGGTTGCGAAACGCCGCAGCAGAACGCGCTGGCCGGAGCGGCGGCGGGGGCGGTGATCGGGTCGGCGGTGGCCGAGGACGATCTGACAGGCGCGGTGATCGGCGGTGTGGCCGGTGCGGCGGCGGGGTCGATGATCGGGCGCAACACGGCCGGGCAGTGCCTGTACCGGCGGATGGATGGCACGACCTTTACCGCCGCCTGCCGGTAGCGACCGGCGGACCGTCAGACAGACCGAACGGACCGGACCGGCAGGCAAAACCTGCCGGTCTTGTCACGTTGGGGGGCCGGAAACGGGGGGGGTCTTGCGGGCGGGCGCGCGGCGGGACAGCGCCTCGGACAGGTGGTGAAGAAGGGTGTCGAAAGGATCATCGCCTTGGGCCGTGCCGGGTTCGGCCCGCAGATAGGCGCGGCGCAGGCTGCTTTCGACCGGATCGTCGGCGGGCGGCCATCGGGGGCCGTTATTGGACAGATGCGGGGGAAGGGGCATGGCGGCAGTCCTTTGCCTGATGGTCCTGCGTTTTTCGCCGGAAGAACGGGTCAGGCGGGGATTGGGTCCGTCCGAGAGTAGAATAAGTGTCGAATATGGCGGAAAACCGCATATTCGGGTGGGGTGGGGCGCGGCGGTCAGGCCGCGCGCGCCCCGGTTTGCCGGGCCGACTATTTGGTGTCTTTCGACGCGGTGCTGGCGCTGCCGCCCGCCATCGAGGGGGCCTGCGAGCCGTGCCCTGTCGGGCTGCTGTTGCCCGGTTCGGCCTGCGCTTCAGATATGCGGGCGGGGCGGTTGGTGCGCCACTTTTCAAACTCGTCATCAAAGGATTGCTGGCGTTCGCGGTTGAAGGCTTCCCAATCTTCGTCAAACTGGCGGTTCTGGCGTTCGCGCCATGCGTGGTAATGGGGGTCGTGCTGGCGGGGCTGGCCGCCTGGGGGATTGCCGGGTTGGGTGCCTGATCCTTGCATTGCGGGGCCGTGGCTTTCCTGACCGCCGCCGAAGATGCCGCCCTGATGCTGGTTGCCCGGTTGCGGGCCGTTGCTGCCACCAAAGCCGCCTTGGCCGCCCATACCCGAGAAGCCGCCGCCGACCGGGCCGCCCGCATTAACCGGCTGGCCGGATTGGTAGAGGCCGTAGCCCTGACCATAGCTGCCCGAGCCGTATTGTCCGCCCCAGCCGCTGTTGCCTGCGGCATCGGCGCCCCAGGGCTGGCGATAGCCGGATTGGCCCTGCATGCTGGGGTTTGCGCCGTGGGTTTGGCCGGATTGCTGGACATACCGCTGTGGTTGGCCGCGGTGATCGGGATCTTGATCCTGGTTTGCCATCTGTTCCTCCTGTCGGGGCCGGGTTGGCCCCGTTCGATTGGGGGCAAACGACTGGCGCGCGGTCGGCGTTCCACCCCGAAGCGCGGGGCGTTGCGCCAGTTTGAACGGGCGCGCGCCGGTGGCGGAACATTGCCGAAGTGGCGGGTGCGGCGGGCGGGGGTGCAGCGTGAGGGTGACTGTTGCGGCAACCCCCATGACCGGACCTGACGGTCAGAACAGGAAATCGGCGCCGGTCAGGGTGCTGACGCCGGAAAGCCGGACCTGCATGTCGGCATGGGCGTCTCCGGTTACGTCGAGCGAGAGGATGGCCTGTCCGTTCGACAGCGCATACCAGATGGCATGCGCCGAGGCCCGTGTGCCGGTGAAGGCAAAAGACTGGTCGCCGCCAAGGGCGATGTTGGCGTCGATGCCGTGCAGGTCGATCACATCGCTGCCGCTGTGGAAATCACCGATCACGTCGCGCATCTTTCCCACCGCGCTTTCGGAGGTGCTGTTGAACACAAAGTTGTCGCGGGCGGTATCGGCGCCGCCGGAAAGATAATCGCGCCCCGCGCCGCCGTTCAGCACATCGGCGCCGGCATTGCCTGACAGCGTATCGGCCCCGCCATTGCCCAGAAGCGTGTTGGCGGCGCTGTTGCCGGTGAGGCGGTCATTTCCGGTGTTGCCGGTCAGGTTTTCGACGCCGGTGATCGTATCGGTGCCGTAGCCGGTGTATTGGCCGCCGGTGATGCGAAGGTCGATCGTGACCGCGCCGGAACCGGTGACGGTGATGGTGTCGATGCCCGCGCCGCCCGAGACGATGTCATTTCCGGTGCCACCATCGAGCCTATCGTTGCCCGCGCCGCCGACAAGCGTGTCATTGCCGCCGAGCCCGGTCAGGGTTTCGTTGGCGCTGGTGCCGGTCAGGGTGTTGTCGAGCGCGTCGCCGGTGAGGGCGAGGGGGTCGGACGGGGTGGGCGTGGGGGTAGCGCCTGCAAATTCGGGGCCGTATGCGTTGGGGCGGATGTCGAAGCCGTCGAAATGGCCGACAAGGGGGGTGCCGTTATAGTTCCACGTGCCCGCCCAGCCGTATTGACCGGGCGAGACCGACCACAGATCGACAAAGCTTTTCATCGGGCCAAGCTGCCAGACGCCGCCGGGCATGTCTTGGCCGCCATAGGTGCCGATTGCCTTGCCATCGACATAGAAGGTGGCGGCGGTCGAGGTGACGCTGACCTCGTAGGTGTGTTTGGCAAGGCTGGCATCGAAGCCGAGATCGACGATGACGGGGTGCCCCTTGGCCTGATCGAGCGAGATGTGCTGGCCTGCGGGGTTTTCCATGTGGATGTTGAGCTGGACCTTGGTGGTGTCATGGCCGACAAATTCGAAATCAAACTCGACCCATGGCTGGGTGGCGTAGTCGGCCTTGTAGGTGAACATGCCGAAAACCGCGCCGTCCTGCATTTTGGGCACCTGCGCGACCCATGCCCATGAGCCGGTGGTGGCGGTTTCGTTCGATTGCACCTCGGCGCCGGTATAGGGGCGGGGCGATCCGGTGGGGGCGGCGTTGAGGGTAAGGTTGATCGAGCCGTCGGTGGCGCGGGTGATGTTGTTGGCCGACCACGCCATGTTGCCTGTCTGGCCGGCATCCCATGTCGAGACAAGCCAGCTGTCGGCGGTGGAGGACTGGCCGATAAGGTAGGTTTTGATATTCGAATCGTAAACGATTGCCACGGGATGTCCTTTCACGAAGCAAGCAGCGGGCGGGCGCGCCGGGGGGCGCGGTGCAGGCGGGCTGCCGGGGTTCAGGAGGTGTGGCTGTGCCACCGTATTCGCCCCTTGGTTGTAAGGGGCGGGGGTGGGGGCGGGCTACCCGGCGAAGATCGGGGTCGGCGCGGCATTGGGATGGGGCGTGCGGGAGGGGGGCCAGAGGTCGGCCCGAAGCTGCGCCCTTTGCGCGGCGCCTGCTGACGGAGGTATGGAAAATCGTTCTGATTCAGGCGGTTGGCTTCGCCTCGGGCCGCTTAGGCGGGGCGTTTTGTCCAGTAAAGCCGCCCGCTGGCTGCGCGGGCGAGGACATGGGGCCAAAGCCCCGCGGCAAGGGTGGCCGCATCGCGCAGGCGGCCTGCGCGCAACAGACGCGCGGCGGTTGCGGCGCGCATGCGGGCCAGATCGGCCGGATCGCAGCGCAGGGCGGCAAGGCGCAGCGGGGCCAGCGCCTGCGCGATGAAGGTGCAATCGGCGGGGGCGAGTTCATAGGGGCGGTAGCCCGCCAGTTCGACCAGTTTGGCGGCGACAGCCGGGGCGAGCCATGCCGATTCAGGCCCAGACAGGCCAAGCAGCGGGCCAAGGGCCGCAAGGCTGGCAGGAAAGCCCAAGGGGCCGCCCAGAAGGGCCAGCATATCGGGGCCAAGCGGCAGATCGGGTTCATGGCGCAGGCGGCGGCGGGCCGACAGGGCGGCAAGCTGCGAGCAAAGCGCCATCCGCCGCCCGTGCAGGATCGAGGCCGAGGAGACCGAGCCGCCATGCATGCGGTAGGCGCCCAGAATGTCGGGCAGGTTGGCCAGCGGGCCGAGGGCGGCGAGACGCCAGTACAGATCGGTATCTTCAGACACGGGAAAGGGGCGGAAGCGGCCTGCCCGGTCGAGTGCTGCGCGGCGGAACATTGTGAAGGGCTGGGTCAGGGCGGGTTCGCGGGCGGGAAGCCAATCGGGATCGGCCGGAGCGGCGGGGGGCGGGTGGTGCAGGTGGCCGGTTGGCGACCCGTCGGCTGCGATTTCGCGATGCGCGCCGGACAGCGCAACAAGGGCCGCGCGGGCGGCGAAGGCCTGAAGCTGAAGGCGGTGCCGGTCGGGATGGGACAGGTCATCGGCATCGAGACGGGCGAGGAAGGGCGCGGTCCCCGCCGCGATGCCCCTATTCATGGCGGCCGAGATACCGCCATTGGGCTGGCGCAGCAGGGTGACCCGGCCATCGCGCGCGGCGAGTGCCGCCACGCGGGCGGCGGTGGCATCGGTGCTGCCGTCATCGACGACGATCACGCGCAGATGCGGGGCGGTCTGGGCAAGGCAGCTTTCCACGGCGGCGGCAATGGTGTTCTGGGCATTGAAGGCCGGGATCACCACATCGACGGCGGGCAAGGCGCCGGTCATCGGCGGGCCGGTCATTTTGACGGAACCGGAATGTCGGGTGCTGCCGCATCGCCGCCGGTAGCGGGCGGAAGCACGCCGCTTGCTGTCAGATGGGCGCGGGCGGTGCGTGACAGGCGGGCATGTTCGGCGGGATCGTCCCAGATACGGCGCAGGGCGGCGGCCCAGTGACGGGGCGGGGCATCGGCGGGCAGCAGCAGGCCGCCATCGCCCACTGCCTCGGGCAGGCCGCCGATCTGGCTGGCAAGGGCGGGGATGCCGGAGAACTGTGCCTCGACCACCACGCGGCTGAAGGCTTCTTCCCACTGGCTGGGCACAAGCAGAATTCTGGCGCGGGCATAGATGGCAGCCATGTCGGTGGTGCGGGGGACCAGGGTGACATTGGGCAGGGTGCGGATGCGGGCGCGGGTGAAGCGGGAATTGCTGATATAGGCGGTGGCGGCGCCGAGTTTCCGCACGACGCGGTGGCGCCGGCCAAGGCCGCCCGCGCCCGTCAGGCCGCAGAGCAGGCGGGCATCTTGGCCACGGGCGATCAGGGCTTTCATGCTTTCGTCGGTGCTGGCCTGAAGGCCACCGGCGATTTGCGGCAGGTCGGGATGGCCGGTCGCGAACAGGATGCGGAGGGGGCGGGTCATGCGGGGTTCCGTCTTAGGGACGGAGGAAACATGGGTAGGCGGCTGTTGTTCCCTGCGGTGCGGCGGCGCGTGTCAATCGCCGCTGTCGGGGCCGGGTTCGGGCTGGGGTGCGGGTTCGGGCGGTTCGGGCTGGCGGGGGCGGCGGTGCAGCCGGTCGGCCAACGGGGTAAGGGTGCCCAAAAGATAACCCGCCTGCATCAGCCCCAGCAGACCCGCCGCGACAACCAGCGAGGGTTGGGCATATCCCGCCAGCCAGCGCAGCACAAAGGCCGCGGCAAGGGCCAGCGTGACCACCACCAGCCCGCCCGCCCGCAACCGCGCGGCAAGCACAAGGCCCAGTCCGGCGGCAAGAAGGGCTGCGATGGCAAGGGCGGGCAGGGGCACGGTGGACCGCCATCATTGAAGCGGGGGGGGCGAGGGGTTATCGCGCCAGCCTATACCGGGCGGGGCTGTCGGGCAAATCCCCGACAGCGGCCTGTGGCGCGATGCAACCCGAGGGGCCTTCGCTGCGTTGGGGTGCGCGCAAGACGGAGATGGGGATGCCGATACGGGGTAAGACACTGGCCGCGACCGAGGGGCCGGAGGTTTCAATCATCATCGCGGCGTGGGAGGCGGCGGGTTTCGTGGGCCGCTGCATCGAGAACGCGCTGGGGCAAGAGGGGGTGGCGGTCGAGGTGATCGTGGTCGATGACGCGTCAGAGGACGATACCTATGACGTGGCGCGGGCGATGGCCGACCGTGACGGGCGGGTGACGGCGCTGCGGCTGGGGGCGAACGGGGGGCCTTCGGGCGCGCGCAACGCGGCGCTGGCGGTGGCGCGGGGCAAATGGGTGGCGGTGCTGGATGCCGATGACCGGATGGTGCCGCGCCGTTTGCAGCGGATGGTCGCGCTGGCGGAAAAGGTGGGGGCCGATATCGTGCTGGGCAATCTGGCCGAGGTGGATGAAACCGGGCAGGCGATTGCAGACGAGCCTTTCATCACGCGTCCCGATGCGCCGGTGCGGTTTTCGGCCGCCGCATGGATCGCGGGCAATCTGCGCGCGGTGGGGGGGCATAACCTTGGCTATCTCAAGCCGCTGATCCGGCGCGCGTTCCTGACGCGCGAGGGGATTTCCTATGACCCCGATCTGCGCAACGGCGAGGATTTCCATCTGGTGCTGTGCTGCCTGCTGGCGGGGGCCGAGATGTGGTTCAGCCCCGATGCCGATTATCTGTACACGCGGCGGGGCGGGTCGGTTTCGGCGGTGTCGGCGGTCGAGCACATCACCGCGCTGATCCGGGCCGATACGGATATGCTGGCACATCCGGCGCTGACGCCGGAGTTGCGCGAATTGCTGGATGCGCGGCGGCGGAGCCTTCAGGATTTGCGGACGACCGAGACGGTGTTGCAGGCGCTGAAGGCGCGGCGCATCGGGCGGGCGCGGGCGGCACTGGCAGCACGGCCAAGGGCGGCGGCGCTGGTGCTGCGGCAATTGTCGGAAGGGTTGCTGCGGCGGCTGCGGCGGGCCGCGCCTTGAGCGGGCAGCAGGGGGGCCAGCCCCCCTGACCCCCCGGGATATTTGGACGAGTATGAAAGCAGGGCTATTTCACCTTGGCTCAAATACGCGTCTTTGCGCCGTTGGCGGCAGGCGCGGCACTGGCAGCGGGGCGGGATTCTTCGCAGAGACATCGTCCCGTCAGGGTTCGCTTTGTCCGTAAACCGCGCGCTGTTTGGGCAAAAGGGTGGCGCGGGCGACGCCGAGGTGGAAGAGGGCGCGCAGGGTCCAGTAGGCAAGGCGGGGGCGGTTTGTCAGATGGGGCAGGGCCAAGGCGGCGCTGGCCGTGGCCTTGGCCAGGGCGCCGGCCAGAAGGAGGGGGCGGGGTCTGGCGGCGGCGATGGCGTAGTGCTGGCCTTCGGCCATGCGGCGTTCGGCCAGCCAGCGGAAGGACAGGCGGTGGGGGGCAACGGGTTCGGTCACCTCGGCCGCGTTGCAGACGGCAAGGCGGGCGCCGCGGCGGTGGAGACGGAAGAAGAAATCGGTGTCTTCCCCGCCCGAGCGGCCGAGCGCGGGGTCGAAGCGCAGGTCGGGGGGCGGGCGGCGCATCAGGACGTTGCAGCTGTGGCCGGTTTCGACGGCGCGCCCGCGCGGGGCGGGGCGGTTCGAGTGGAAATCGTTCGTGGTGATCCATGCGGGCGCGCCAGCGGGGTAGAGCGCGCGGGAGGGGCCGAAGACGGCATCGGCCCCCGTTTCCAAGGCGCAGGCGAGCAGGGTGGCAAGCCAGTCTGGCGGGGCGGTTTCGTCATCGTCGAGAAAGGCCACCCAGTCGCTGCGGGTGGCATCGAGGCAGGCGTTGCGCGCGGTCGAGATGTTGCGGGCGGGGGCGTGCAGGTAGGTGACGGGGATGCCCGTTCGGTCCACGAGGGCCTGCGCCGAGGGCGTGTCGTCATTGTCGGCCACGATGACCGAGAGCGCGACATCCTGGGGCAGGCGTTGGGCCATGCCCGAGGCGATGGTATCGGCCACCGAGGCGCGGCGGAAGGTGCAGATGCAAAGGGTGATGCTGGTCACGGGCAAGGGGCCTTTCGCGGACCTGCCCAACCCCTGCGGGACGAGGCGGTTCCACCGCTGCGGGACGGGCCGGAACTTTGCCATCCAAAGGGCGTTCCGGTGGGGGTATCACGGCAGGACAGGACAGCGCGTGCGGGACGCTTACCGGAAAATCTTTGAACTGTTCGATCTGCGCGAGAAGCGGCGCTTTGCGGTTCTGGTGCTGCTGGTCATGGCGATGGGGTTGTTCGATGTGCTGGGGGTGGCGTCGGTGCTGCCCTTTCTGGCGGTGGTGTCGGACCCCGCCACAATCGACAAAAGCCGCTGGCTTTCGTGGTTCCGCGACGTGTCGGGGGCGGGGACGACCACGGGGTTCATGATGGTGCTGGGGTTCAGCGTCTTTGTCTTTGTGCTGGTCACGACGCTGTTCCGTGCCGCCACCTTCTATGCGCTGACGCGGTTTACCAAGATGCGGATGGTCAGCCTCGCCACGCGGTTGATGGAGGTTTACCTGAGCCAGCCCTATATCTGGTTTCTGGGGCGACATTCTTCGGACCTTGGCAAGACGATCCTTTCCGAGGTGAACATGGTCGTGAACGGGCCGATCACGGCGGCGATGCGGCTGCTGGCGAATGGCGTGATGCTCGCGCTGCTGGTGGTGTTTCTGTTCGTGATGGAGCCCTTGGCCGCGATTGGCGGGGTGGTCATTTTTGGCGGCACCTATGGGCTGATCTTTCTGGCGACGCGGATGCGGCTGAGCCAGATGGGGCAGGGGCGGGTCGAGGCGAACAAGGCGCAGTTCCAGATCATCCACGAGGCGATGGCGGGCATCAAGAACGTGAAGATCCGGTCGCTGGAGCGGAGTTATCTGGAGCGGTTCCGTATTCCTTCCTATGACAATGCGCGCCAGCAGGCGGGGCTGGCGCTGATTTCGGAATTGCCGCGGCAATTGCTGGAAGTGATCGCCTTTGGCGGGATGGTGCTGTTCGTGCTGTGGCTGCTGGCGCGGAATGACGGGGCGATCGGGGATGTGGTGCCGATCCTGGGTGTTTATGCCTTTGCGGCGGCGCGGATGTTTCCGACGATCCAGCAAGTGTTCGCCTCGGTTTCCGAGATCCGGTTCGGCAAGGCGGCGCTGGACCAGTTGCATGCCGAGTTGCGGCAGCGCACGGGGGCGCGGTTGCCAACCCAGGCGGCGGCGGCCATTCCGCTGCGCGAGGCGCTGGAGCTGGACCGCGTGACATTTGCCTTTCCCGATGCCGGGCGGCCTGCGTTGCGCGAGCTGAGCCTGCGGATCGTGGCCAAGACCACTGTGGGGATCGTGGGGTCCACGGGGGCGGGCAAGACGACCACGGTGGATATGATCCTGGGGCTGCTGACGCCGCAGGGCGGGCAGTTGCGGGTGGATGGCGTGGTGATCGACGAGGGCAATGTGCGCGGCTGGCAGCGGTCGGTCGGCTATGTGCCGCAAGAGATTTTTCTGGTCGATGACAGTGTGGCCGCCAATATCGCCTTTGGCGTGCCGCCCGGGCAGATCGACATGGCGGCGGTGAAGGAAGCCGCGCGGGTGGCCGAGTTGCACGACTTTGTGCAGACCCTGCCGCAGGGTTATGACACGATGGTGGGCGAGGCGGGGGCGCGGCTTTCGGGCGGGCAAAGGCAGCGAATCGGGATTGCGCGGGCGCTGTATTCCAGCCCCGACATTCTGGTGTTCGACGAGGCGACGAGCGCCTTGGACAACCTGACCGAGCGGGCGATCATGGATGCCATCGCGTCGCTGGGCCATTCCAAGACGATCGTGGTGATCGCGCACCGGCTTTCGACCGTGCGGCATTGCGACATGGTTTATCTGCTGGAACACGGGCGGGTGGTGGCGGCGGACCGCTATGACGGGCTGGTCAGGACGAATGAGCATTTCCGCGCCCTGCATGAAGCGACAGCCTGAGGGGATTGGCATGAAACGCGGCATCATTTTCGCGCTGGCGGTTTTGCTGGCCGGGCCTGTCTCAGGGCTTGATCTGGGGGACCGCTGGACGGTTTCGGACTGGCCTGCGGGGCAAAGCGGGATCATGCGCTGGTCAGGCGCCAATGTGCGGCCCGGGACGGACGGGATTGACCTTGTGCTGGACGAGAACCCTTCGGCCGAGATCGGGGTGGATGCGCGGCCGTTTCTGGGGGGCGAAATCCAGTCGAAGGGGGTGGCTGCGACGGGGAAGTGGGAATGGCGGGCGCGGGCGCCGAAGATGGTGGAGGGTGCTGTGTTTGGCATGTTCCTGTACCGCGCCGATCACGCGGGCGACCCGTGGCGGGAATATGACATCGAGTTCGTGGGAGCAGGCACGACCGAGGTAGAGTTGAACATCCATTTCGAGGATGCGGCGGGGCGGCATGTCAGCCTGCTCGGGGGGCCGCGCAAGATTGATCTGGGTTTTGACGCGGCCGAGGGGTTCCATGATTACGCAATCGAGGTGAAGGAAGAGGCGGCGGTATTCCGCGTGGACGGGAAGGTGGTGGCCCACTTTGGCCCCGCCGATGTGGAGGGTAGCGTGTGGAGCACGGGGCCGCTGCGGTCTTTTGTCGATCTTTGGGCGGTGGAACCGGCGCAGGCGGGCTGGGCGGGGGTGTGGGATTGGGACGGCGTGCCGCTTAGGGCAACGCTGGAAGCGGTGTCGCTGCCGCCTGCTGCCCGCTGATCTGCCCCGCAAGGGCGGGGGCTGCGGCCTCGTCTGGAAGCGGCAGGCGGATTTCCAGCACATCGCCCGGTTGCAGGGCGGTGTCACGTTCTACGGGGACCGAGACGAGTTTGCCGCCCTGACGGCGGGCGAGTTCGAGCATGGGGGCGCCGAAACCGCGGGTGGACACGAAGCCATCGCCGCTTTGCATGGCTTCGGCGTAAAGGGCGGCTTCGGTTTTCAGTTTGAGGCGAAGTTGGCCGATTTCGGCATCGGCAAGGCTGAGGCTGTCAAGGATGTCACGCTTGCGGGCGTTGAGGATGTCGGAGCGGTCCTGGGTCACCCCGACCACGCGCTGTTCGGCGGTGAGGCGGGCGGTTTCAAGCTCGAGCAGGCGCACCTCTTCATCCGCGACGCGGGTTTGCAGGTCGCTGCGGCGGCTGGCGACGGTAAGGCCCTTTTCGACAAGGGCCGAGGTGTTTTCCAGTTCCTGCTTGGCAAGGTCGATCTGGGTGGTGCGCAGAGCGACCTGTTTTCCCAAGCGTTCGATTTCCTGTGTGAGCAGTTTTTCAAGGCTGGAAAGCTGGACCATCTGGGACTTGATTTCGGAATCGCGGGCGGCTTTCACCTCGCGCTCGCGGCGGAGGAGGTCTTCTCCGCCGGGGGCGGTGGCCAGTTCCTTGTCGGGGACGAGATCGTCGCGCGAGGCGAGTTCGGCTTCGAGCCGCGCCTTTTCGGCCAATCGGGCGTAAAGCTGGAGGCGGAGGACTTCGTAATTGCCCAAGCTGGCAAGGGCGGAGCGTTCGTTTTGCAGGAAGGTCATTTCGGGACGGCGGAAGCCGCCCGCCAGACCCACGGCCTCGATCGCGTTCATGCCGGGGGCGAAGGGGATGGCGCCGGGGGCCTGCACTTCGCCGATGACATAGACGGGGCGGTATTCGGCCACCTCGACCGAGGCGTCGAGATTGGTGGTGACGCCAAGGCTGTCCTGTATGCTGGCGATGATGGCCTGGCCCAGTTCTTCGGATGACAGGCCAGCGGCCTTGACCGAGCCTGCCATGGGGACTGACACGAAGCCATCGGCGCCGATGGTGTATTCGCCGCTGGCATCGGGCCATGAGACATAGGTTTGCGTGGTGCTGTCCCATGATCCGATGCGGACGAACAGCTTTTCGCGCGGGCCGAGTTTGTAGGCATCGGCATCGGGCGAACCGCCGGTCTGGGCGGCGGCGGGCAGGGCGGCCGACAGAAGCAGGGCGCAGAGGAGGGGTTTAAACGGCATGGAGCAATCTTTCCTCGAAATCGCCGGGGCGCATGTAAAGCCGGGCGCGTTTGAGATCGGCGCCGACCAGAACGGTGGCCGCGATGGGGCGCAGGCTTTCGCCGTGCATCAGAATGGCGTCGGACAGGAATTCGGGCGTGATCTTGCCCCATGGCAGCACGAGGACCGAGGCATCGGCGGCGCGGGCAAGGGCGGCGGGGAAACGGGCGCTTGTGAGCGGTGGCAGGCACAAAAGCACGGTCTGGAAACGGTCGCGCAGGCGGTCGGTCGCATCTTCGCGGGGGGGCAGGTCGGACAGTTTCCACGTTTCCACCTGGTCAAGTGCGTTCAGCCGTTGCACCTGACCGGGGGTCAGGCCACCCGCATCGACGACAAGCACCCGTTCGCCGTTGGCCGACAGGGTTTCGGCAAAGCTGCTGATGGGGAAGGCATCGGCCACGGCATCGACCGGGACAAGGGCCACGATGCGGCCGGTATCGGGCTGGGGCGGGACCATGCGGTCAAGTTCGGTTCGCGTGCGCGACAGGGTGCGCGTCAGGACGCGGCGCTGTTCGGCAGCAAGTTTGCGGTTGGGTAGGGGGGTAAGGCCCGCGCAGGGCAGGCCGGTGCGGTCAACCACATCCTTGGGGGTGCGCAGGCGCATCGGGCCCATTTCGCGCACAGCACCGATGATGAGGCCCGCCAGCGCGCCCAGCAAAAGGCCGAGGAACAGCAGCGCCTTCTTGCGCGGGCTTGAGGGTTTTTCGGGCAGGTCGGCGGGCGAGATGATGCTGACCGAGGCGATGGGGAAGTTTTCCTGCTGGGCGGTGATTTCGTAGCGTTCCAGAAAATTGCGATAGACCGAGGCGTAGGTGTCGGCCACGGCTTCAAGCTGGGCAAGCTGGCCCATCACCTTGTCATCGCCGGACATGTGTTCGGCAAAGTTCTTGAGATCATCGCGCAAGGATGCCTCGCGCGAGCGGGCGATGGCGTATTGCGCCTTGGTCGCAAGGATGGCGCGGTCGAGTTCTTCGGCGATGGTCTTTTCAAGGATATCCATCTGCTTTTTCAGCTGCTGCGCCTGCGGATGGTTTTCGCCGCGTTCCGCGACGATGGCGGTCCAGTTGCGGCGGGATTTTATGTAGTCGGTTCGTAGTTCCGACATGGTCTGATCGGAGGGGGTGAGGGTTTCGAGCGCCGAGACGGCAAGAACATCGGGTTTGGCGGTTTTCATCAGGGCGTCGAAATTCTGCACGCGGGCGCGCAGTTGCGCCACATCGGCCGAGGCGGTGACAAGGGCGGTGGCAAGATCGGATTGCTGCTGGTCGGTCAGAAGGTTGCCCTGAAATTCCACAAGGTTGTGGCGGGCGCGGAATTCCTGCACTGCGTTGGTGGCGGCAAGGCTGCGTTCGGCCAGAACCTTAAGCCGCTGGTTGACCCATTGGCCCGCATTGACGGCGAGTTTGGATTGCTGGGACAGCTGGAACTGCACGTAGCTGTCGCCATAGGCGCGGGCCACGGCGGCGGCGCGTTGCGGGTTATGATCGGAATAGACCACCAGAAGCACGAAGCTGCGGCCCACGCGTTCGACATAAAGCCGTTCGCGCAACCGGCTGGCCGCGGCCTGACGGGCAGCAAGTTTCGGATCGACAGGGGGGCCGATCAGGGTGGTATCGGCCCTTTGGCCAAGGGTCATCAGGCTGGAGATGCCGCCCATGGCCCAAGTGAGGCTATCGGTTGGCGGGTTCATGAAATCGGGGTCGGCATCGAGGTTGAGGCGTTCGACCACCTCGAGCGCAAGAACCTGACTGCGAAGGATTTCCAGTTCGGATTGCACGGTGGCATCGGACCGGACGGCATTGGGCAGGGCCGAGACCTGATTGAGCAGTTCGTTGCGTTCTTCATCGAGCAGGATGGTTTCGGTCGCGGAATAGCGCGGCACCGCGCCGAGGATGACCAGAAGCGCGAGCGCCCCCCCCACAAGGGCGGCGCGCAGCACCAGACCCGCCTGACGGCGGGCGGATTGGGACAGTTTTTCGCTGTCGATCACCGTTGCGGATTCGGGATCGGCGGAAAAGGGCGGCTGGCGGGTATAGGGGCCGTTCATGCCGGACCTATTGCGCGGCGTTCTGAAGGGCGACCATGCTGTTCAGATAGGCCCCGAATTCTTCGCGCAATTCGCTGCGGGCAAGGGCGAAAGAGACGGTGGCCTGAAGGAAGCCCGCCTTGGACCCGCAATCGAAGCGGTCGCCCTTGAAGCGGTAGGCGTGGACGGGGCTGCCTGCGGCGACAAGGCCCGCGATGGCATCGGTCAGCTGGATTTCGCCGCCCGCGCTGGCCTGAAGGCCTGCAAGATGGTCGAAGATCGACGGATCGAGGATATAGCGGCCGATGACGGCGAGGTTCGAGGGGGCCTGTTCGGGCCGGGGCTTTTCGACGATGGCGCGCACCTGCGCCACGCGACCCGCAACGCCGGCGACATCGAGGATGCCATAGGCGCCGGACTGGGCGGGGGGAACCTCCATCGCGGCGATGACGGAACCGCCGGTGTTGGCATGGACCGCGATCATCTGTTGCAGGCAGGGGGTGCTGGCCGAGATCACATCATCGGGCAGGATCACGGCGAAGGGTTCGTCCTGGATCAGATGCCGGGCGCAGGCGATGGCGTGGCCAAGGCCAAGCGCCTGATTCTGGCGCACATAGGTGACGGCGCCGCTGTCGAGCGTGCAATTTTCCACGATGCGAAGCAGGTCTTTCTTGCCCGCAAGGGCGAGGGTGCGTTCCAGTTCGGGGGAACGGTCGAAATAGTCTTCGAGGTTCGTCTTGCCGCGGGCGGTGATGAAGATGAGCTGTTCGATCCCCGAGGCGAGGGCTTCGTCAACCGCGTATTGGATAAGGGGGCGGTCCACGAGGGTAAGGGTTTCCTTCGGGATGGCCTTGGTTGCGGGCAGGAACCGGGTGCCAAGGCCGGCAACGGGAAAGATCGCCTTTGTGACTTTGCCTTTGGGCATCGGAAGCTCCTGTCTGGGTGGTGGAGGTGCGGTCAGCCCGGAAGGCCGGGCATCGCGCGCTGTGGGGGCGTGTGGGGGGATGGCCCCCGTGCGGGGGAATAGCGCGGGCTGCGGCTTGCGGTTCCATGCTGCGGTGCAGAATTGCGGCGCAGGACATCGTCGCACAGCCGCAACAGCAGCAGCGGGACGAGGAAGGAACCCGCCGTGTAGGGGGTGAAGAAGTCGATTTCGACGGCCGAGCGGATCAGGAACAGCATGCATAGCCCCGCCAGCATGGCAGCGGAGCGGTCTTGCGCCCGCAGCATCGCGGCGAGTGGCAGGACCAAGAGCAGCAGCGTCCAGAGCGCGAGCAGCGCCAAGCCGGTCAGCCCGAGGCCGACATAGCCCTCGATCAGGGTGTTGTGGAAATGAAAGCCGGTCTGGCCTTCGATGTGGAATTCGGTCCAAAGCTCTTCGGCATCGGCGCGGCCGGGCAGCCAGAAGGCATAGTAGCCAAGGCCGAGTGTGGGGCGCTGGCCGCCAAATTCGATGCCGCGCGACCACAGATAGGTGCGCCCTGTCAGGGTGGTATCCTTGCCGAAGGCCGAGAAAACCGCGTCGAGCGCGCCCAGTTGCAGCGCCGCGAGGATGGCCAGCACAAGCAGGATGCCCCCCGCCGCAAGGACGGCGATGCGCCACAGGCGGGGCAGGCGCAGCACACCAAGCGCCAGCAGCATGAGCGCGAAGGCAAGGATGACCGTGATGACCGAGGTGGCCGATTCGGTGCGCGCCAGCGTGGCGGCGGCAAAGGCCCCGATGCCAAGGGCCGCGATCACCCATACCGCGCCCGCCCGGCGCGGATGGACCAATGGCCAGAAGGCCGCGACAAGGGTGAGCGAGGCAAAAAGGCCAAGCTGGTTCTTGGAACTGAAGGCCCCCGCGAAGGCATAGGTGCCATCCACCACATCATAGGCGAAAGACCCGTTCAGCGTGGAATAGACCAGCACGAGCAGCCCCCCCGCCAGCAGCCCGCGTGACAGGCTGGCAACCGAAGCGGTACGCGCGGCGACAAGGCCCAGCGTCACGGTGCTGGCCCATTGGATCGCGGCGCGCAGCGTGGCATCGGGGCGGTCGGACCAAAGGGTGGACAGCGCGGCAAGGGCAGGCAGGGCCAGCACGGCCACGGCACGCAGGGGGTGGCGCACGAGCGCGGGCGTGGGCAGCAGCAGCGCCGGAAGCCAGATCGCGTAAAACAGCAGGATCGAGACCGCGCCGAAGATGGTGGAATAGGCAAAGACCCAAAGCGATGCCGCGATGGCCAAGACGGCATAGGCGCCGTTCCGGGCGGGATCGGTCACGAGGCCGGGGTTCAGTTTCATCGCGGTGCTGTCCGTTGGGCCCGAGCAAAGCCGTTTCATGCCGCTTCGGTTCCCGGCCCTGTCCAAACGGATGTAAGGAGGGAACCCGGCGCGGGGGACGGGCTTAGCTTTCGCGGACGGGCCGGTCTGGTGGCGGGCCGATGGGTGTGGAGCATGAGACGCCATGAAAGACGGATATGTGCAGCGGGCCGGGCTGTTCCGGCCTGACGACGAGGTGGTGGCGCAGGGATTTGTGACGCCTGGCCTGGCGCCGGAGGTGGGGGGGGCTGCGGCGCTGGTGCCGGATTTCGCGCTGTTGCAGGGCGCGGAGGCGGGCCGCGCCGTGGGGCGGGGGCGGGCGGACGGGTTCCGCCCGCGCCGCCCGATCGAGATTTCGGATGCGGCCGAATTGCCCAAGGTGCTGCTTGACCGGATCGCGGCGCTGGCCGGTCTGATCTTGCTGTTGCCGGTGATGATGATGATCGCGGGGCTGATCTATCTGCGTGATCCGGGGCCGGTGCTGTATGGTCACCGGCGCATCGGGCGGCATGGGCGGGTGTTCCGCTGCCTGAAGTTCCGCACGATGGTGCAAGACAGCGATGCGGTGCTGGCGCGGCATCTGGCGGCCAGCCCCGAGGCGGCGGCGGAATGGGCCGCGGCGCGCAAGCTGCGGGCCGACCCGCGGGTGACGCACCTCGGCGCGCGGCTGCGAAAGGCGAGCCTTGACGAATTGCCCCAGCTTTTCAACGTTTTGCGCGGCGAGATGAGCCTTGTGGGGCCGCGGCCCATCGTGACCGACGAGGCGCGGCATTATGGCGAGGCGCTGGCGGCCTATCTGGCGGTGCGCCCCGGTGTGACGGGGCTGTGGCAGATCAGCGGGCGCAGCGACACCAGCTATGCCGAGCGGGTGGAACTGGACCGCGCCTATGTGCGGGGGCGGTCCATCGCGCTGGACCTGTGGATACTGATGCGGACGGTGGTGGTGGTGCTGAAGGGGCGCGGAAGCTATTGAGGTCGGCGCGGGGCGGTCAGGTAGCCCAAGGCCCAAGCCAGATGCATGGTCATGGCGGCGGGGCCCGACAGCACGACCGGAAGGCTGTGCTGTCTTAGCGCCAGAAGGGCGCCATAGGTCAGGCAGATCGTGGCCCAAGCAAGGGCGGGCACGGCCAGCACCATCCAAAGCGGATGCAGGAAGGACAGCGCGGCCCCGAGGGCGGCAAGCCCCAGCGCGGGTGGCACCAGAAGCGGCGCCATCTGGCGGGGTTTCAGGCGCAGGCGGTGCTTGCGTGTGGTCGCAGCCCTGCCGCGCCCGTGTTTGAGATATTGGCGGAACAGGGCCGCAAAGCTGCCGCGTGGGACGTAACCCAGATGCGTGCGACCGGTGAGCCAGATGGTATGGCCGGCGGCGCGCAGGCGGTGGTCAAGCTCGGCATCCTCGTTATGGCTTTGGGTGGGGTCATAGCCGCCGACGGCGCGAAAGGCGTCAAGCCGCATCAGCGCGTGGTGGCCATGATCGACAAAGCGCCCGCCCGCGCCGGTGCGATGGGCGGAACCGCCCGTGCCCAGCAGGCTGTTCTGCGCGGCGGCGACGGCCTTGGCAAACGGTGTGGGGCCAAGGGTGCGCATGGGCACGGTGATGGATGCGACACCGGTGTGGGACAGTTCCGAAAGCAGGGTGGCGATGAAGTCCGGCGGGTAGGCGGCATGGGCATCGGCGCGCAGAAGAAGCGTGCAGCCATCGCCATGGTGTTCGACGGCGCGGTTGATGCCTGCGCTTTGCAGGCGGCCGGGGTTGGGCATGAGCGTGACGCGGGGAAAGCGGGCGGCGATGGCGGGGGTGTCGTCGGTGCTGCCGCCATCGGCCACGACGATGCGGGCATCGGGCGGGGCCTGTGCTGTCAGGCTTTCGAGGACGGCGGCGATATGGGCGCCTTCGTTCAGGGCGGGGATGATGATGAGGAGGGTCATGCGCAGATCGCGGTGACGAGGGCGCGGCAATCGGCTGCGGTCGCGTGCCAGAGCGAGGGGTCGGCATCAACGATGGCGCGGTGCAGCGCGGCATAGGCGGTGGGGGTGAGGCCCGCGAAAAGCGCGGACAAGGCGCCGTCTTCGACGCGATCGACCACAAGGCCAAGGTGGTGGCTTTGCAGGAAGCGACCAGTTTCGACGGTGGACAGCGCCAGCGGCACGGCGCCATGGGCCGCACTTTCGTAAAGGCGGTTGGGAAGCAGCCAGTCGGAATTGGCGCCCTGTTCGTAGAAGTCGATGCACCATGCGACATGCACATCGCCGTAAAGGGCGGGCAGGTCGGCGGCGGTGTAGGGCCCGTCAAAGGACATGTGCGGGTGTGCCGCGACGCGGGCGGCAAGATCGGGGAAGATGGTGGGCGAGGGGCGGCCGCGCAGGCTGACCTTGACCCTGCCGCCTGCGCTGTCGGTCAGGTCGGCGAGCAGGCGGAACGAGTGTTCGCAGCGCAGGGCACCATACCAGCCGATGCGGAAGGGGGGTGGCATGGGGCGGTGGTGTGCGGGTGCGGGCCTGTTGCCCAGAACCCTGTTTTCCAGCAGCAGGGTGGGGCCCGCGAAGGGCACTTTGGCAAGGTGGTGGGTGATGAAGGCGGGGGACGAGGTCAGAACCAGATCGACCGATTTCGCCACGCGCCGTTCCAGCGCCCGTAAGGCGCGGCCCGCGGGACCGGGGGCGACAAGCAGGCGGTGGATATCGAGACATTCATAGACAAGGCGGGGGCGCGGGGTCAGGCGCGATTGTAGCGCCTGTGCGATGAGGAGCATTTCAAGGTTGCGTGCGACGATGGCCGAGGCCCCCTTTATGCGGTTGGCCAGCGCAGGCAGGCCGGTGCCGAGAACGCGCAGGATGGTAAGGGCGCGGGTGGCAAGGCGGGCATCGGCGCTTTGGCCGATGACCGCCGCGTCCGACAGTGCAGGGGGCAGGGGGCCGCGTGACAGACCCGCCACGACGACATTGGCCCCGCCCTGCCGGAACATTGCGACGCGGCGGGCGATGGCGGGATCGGCCAGATCGTGGGCCAGATAGGCGATGGTCTGCAAGGCTTCGTCCCGCTTGCTGTTGCGCGCTGCCAACGCGGTGTGGGGGCGAGGGTTCCGCCGCATCTGCTGGCGCTTTCTGCGCGGGGGCAGGGAACGAAACGGACAGAGCCGGGTTCTGGGCGCGGCAGGAGGGGTGCGGCACGGGGTTGCGCCAAGGATTGCCGGTGTGACGGAGACCGACATGGCAGTTCCCTTTTCCGCCCCGATGCGCCTGATGGTGCTGCCGGTTCTGGCGCTGGCCGCCTGTGCGCCCGCGCCTGTGACGGACAGCGTGATCCGGGCGGCGGCGGCGCCCGCGCCGGTTTCCGCGATCGAGCGGAACGTCTGGTGGGGGGCATTCAACGACCCGAAGTTGAACGCGCTGGTGGCAACCGGGCTGCGGCAGAACCTGACGGTGCGCGAGGCGGTCGAACGGATTGCCGAGGCCGGGGCCTATACTGGCGTGACAGCGGGATCGGGGCTGACACTTGGCGCGGGATCGACTCGGTTGCGGACGGATGATTTGCCTATCGTCAAGACACCGGCGGCGGCGCTGGAAGGGACGTGGCTGATCGACATTTTCGGCACGACGGGGTTGAACCGGCAGGCGGCGGTGGCGCGACGGGACCGGGCCTATTTCGGCGCCGATGCGGCGCGGCTGGCCTTGGCCGCCGAAATTGCCACGACCTATATCGATTTGCGCTACGCGCAGGAGGTGCGGGCGCTGACGCGGCGCAGTCTGCAAAGCCGCCAGCAATCGTTGGACCTGATTTCGTCGCAGTTCGACATGGGGGCGGCGACGCGGCTGGATGTGCTGCGGGCGCGGCAGCTGGTGGCGGCATCCGAGGCGCGGCAACCCGCGCTGGAGGTAGCATTTGACCGTGCGGTGAACCGGCTGGCGACGCTGACCTTGCAGCCTGCGGGCCTGTTGCAGGCGCAGTTGCAGCGCGGCGGGCCGCAGCCCAAGGCGCGGTTCGTCAGTTCAAAGGGCGTTCCGGCCGAGGCGTTACGGGCGCGGCCCGATGTGCAGGTGGCCGAGCGCGACTTTGCCGAAAAGATGGCGCTGGTCGGGGTGGCGCAGCGGGATATGTTGCCATCGATCTCGCTTCTCGGGTCGGTGACGGCGCGGCCGGGCGGGGGCGAGGGGTGGTCCTTTGGGCCACGGCTGAACCTGCCGCTCTTTACCGGCGGGGCCAATCGGGCGAACCTGACGGCGGCGCAAAGCCGCGCGCGGCAAAGCTGGCTGGTCTGGCAGCAGACGGTGCTGGAAGCGGTCGAGGAAACGCGCAACGCGCTGTCGGCCTATCAGCGTGACAGCCGCAACATCGCGGCGCAGCAGAACCTTGTCAGCCTGAGCCAAGAGACGATCGGGCTTGCACGGTCAAGCTATCAGTTGGGCGAGACGGATTTCCTGTCGATCCTTGATACCGAGGTGAATTTGCAGGACGCCCGCGAGGCGCTGGCTGATGCCGAGCGGCAGCGGGCGATCAACTATGTGCGGCTGAGCGTGGCAACGGCGGGATCGGTTCTGCCGCGATAGGGGGCGTGATGAACTACGTTCCCTTGGTGCCGGTGGTGGGGTTGCTGGACCTGCCCTAGGCCCAGGCCGTGCCGTCGGGGTAGCGGTGGGCACCGAGGCTTTGGGCTTTCATGGTGATGGAATAGCCCGGTTCTTCGGGCGGAAGGTAGTGGCCGGCCCGCATGGTGACGGGGGTTTCGAAATGGTCGTGCAGGTGATCGACATATTCGAGCACGCGGTTTTCAAGGCTGGCCGAGACGCAGACATAATCGAAGATCGACAGGTGTTGCACATATTCGCACAGCCCCACGCCGCCCGCATGGGGGCAGACGGGGACACCGAATTTTTCGGCCAGAAGAAAGACGCCCACGATTTCATTCACGCCGCCAAGACGGGCTGAATCGAGTTGAAGGACCTGAAGCGCATCGGCTTGCAGGAATTGTTTAAACATCACCGCATTCTGGCAGTGTTCGCCGGTGGCAACGCGGATGGGTGCCACGCCGCGTGCGATGGCGGCATGGCCAAGGATATCGTCGGGGCTGGTCGGTTCCTCGATGAACCACGGGTCGAATTCGGCCAGCGGGGCCATGTGGTCGATGGCCTGTTTGACGCCCCAGACCTGATTTGCATCCATCATCAGGCGGCGGTGGGGGCCGATTTCCTGCCGGATGATGCGGGCGCGGCGGATATCGTCGGCAAGGTTGCCACCGACCTTCATCTTGAAATGGGTCCAGCCTTCGGCGATGGCGGTGCGGATCAGGCCGCGCATCTTTTCATCGGAATAGCCCAGCCATCCGGCGCTGGTGGTATAGGCGGGAAAGCCGTTCGCGCGCATTTCGGCAATGCGGGCGGGGCGGGTGCTGCGTTTTTCTTCCAGCCTTTCGCGGGCTTCGGCGGGGTCGAGCGCGTCTGAAAGGTAGCGCCAATCGACTAGCGCCACGGTTTCGGCGGGGGTCATGTCGCAGAGGATGCGCCAGACGGGTTTGCCGACGGTCTTGCCCCACAGATCCCAGAGCGCATTCACAAGGGCGGCGGTGGCAAGGTGGATCACGCCCTTGTCGGGGCCGACCCAGCGCAACTGGCTGTCGCCCGTGATGCGCCGCCATGTGGCGCCCATGTCGGAAAGCAGGTCTTCGACGGGGATATGCTGGATCAGCGGGGCGAGGGCGCGGATGGCGGCAACGCAAAGCTCGTTCCCGCGGCCGATGGTGAAGGTGAGGCCGTGGCCCTGATGGACCCCGTCGGTTTCGATGATGCAATAGGCGGCGGAATAATCGGGCGCGAGGTTCATGGCATCGGAGCCGTCAAGGCTGCGCGAGGTGGGGAAGCGGATGTCATGGGCGTGGATTGCGGTGATGCGGGTCATGGCGGGCCTGTGGGCTGGGATGCGGCCAGCGTATTCTAGCATGTCAGTTCTTGGGAAGGTTTTTTCGCGAGGGGGCGACGGAAGGGGCAGGCCAGCGCGTGACAGGGGAAAGACCGAAAGGAGATGATGGTTATGGTTGCGTTGCGGACATGGGCGACCCCGCTGGTGGCAGGGTCATTTGCCCTGATGGCGGTTTCAGGGGTGATGATGTTCTTTCACCTTAATTCCGACCTGTCGAAGGGGTTGCACGAATGGGCGGGCTTCGTGCTGGTGGCGGGTGCGGTGGCGCATCTGGTGCAGAACTGGCGGGCCTTTGCGGGCTATCTGCGGCGGCCGGTGGCGCGGGCGATCATGGGGCTGGGCGTGGCGGTCACGCTGGTTTCGCTGGTGCCCATCGGCGGGCAAGGGGGTGATCCGTTCCGCGAAGTTCTGGCGCGGGTGGGGGATGCGCCGCTGCCGGTGCTGGCCAGCCTGACGGGGCAAAGCGTGGATATGGTCAAGGCCGAACTGGTGGCGGCGGGGTTCGCGGATGTGACGGATGCCTCGACCATCAGGGTGTTAGCGGGGGCGGATAGGGGGGCGCAGATGGGCGCGATGGGGGCGGTGTTCAAGGCGGCAGAGTGAGGCGGCGCCAAGAGTTTTCAGAAACCTCTTGGCAAATTCCTTTGGAAGGAATTTGCGCCAGCCCTTGTTTGCCGGAAGCCCCTTTTGCTTGGTCGAGGCGAGATCGTTGAACTTTTTCTTGGTCATGGAAAAAGTGTCAAGTTCCGTTCATTCCTGCCCTTTTCCCGCTGTTTTGGCCATGACCCCGGCGAAGCGCCGGTCAGGGTGCAGCGGGGATGCACACCCTATGCAGACGCGCGGGGCGCTGGGTTAGGGGTTCTTTTACCGGAAATCGGGCGGGGTCGGAGATGCCGCCCCCGTGTGCCGGTTCGGGGCGGGTGCAAACCGGCTTGACCGGATCGGCAAGAACCCGCAGCGGGGAAAGCCCCGAGAGAACCTTTTGTGCGGTTTCGGGTTCACCCCGCACAAGGCCGGATTGGTCTTGCAAGGAACCGCAACGCGGAAACAAAAGGATGTCACGATGAAAGACCTGCTGGTGACGACGGCCCTTATTGGCCTGATCGCCGCTGTGCCTCTGCACGCGCAGACGACCACCACGACCGGCACGACCGCCGATAGCGGGGCGGGCATGGGTTCGAGCGCGGCCATTTCCCCGCCCGAGGGATTTACCGAATATGACCGTATGGCGCTGACCTTGGACGACCTGCAAGGGGCGGCGGTCTATGACGCCAATGGCGAAGCGGTGGGCAAGGTTTCGGAACTGGTGATGGCGGCCAACAGCACGGGTGCGGCGGGTTCGACGGATACCGCCTCGACCGGGATGGATGCCACGGGTGACGGGACGGGCGACGACACGACCGGCAGCACGACCGATGGCACCGCTGCGGGCGATACCGGCGCCGAGGTCAGCACCGATGGCAAGGTAAGCCATGTGGTGCTGGAAGTGGGCGGGTTTCTTGGCATCGGGGTGCATAGGGTGGCCGTTCCGATCGGTGCTTTGCAGGTGTTTCGCGCGGCGAACAAGGATCTGCGGGTCTATCTGCCATGGACGCAGGCCCAGCTTGAGGCGCTGCCCGCATATGACGCCAACGACCCCGCGACCTTGGGCGCGGGCATGGGGGGCACCATGGGGGGCAGCATGGCGGGCGATGCGGCAACGGGTGGGGGCGCGGCTGACGGCACCTCGAACTGAACAGGGGGAAGCGGGTGGTCCGGTTCGGGCCGCCCCACCCCCGAGGTGGCCCGGAAAGGCCACCATTCGCATGGGCGCGCGGCGGGCGGCGGGGTGGCCCCAAGCAGCGGGGCAAGGCGGCAAGCGTATTTGAAGCATGGCAATTTCACGCCGGTCCGGTGCGGCGGCGCGGGCTGTCGGGCGGAACAAATCACCCTGCGGATCATTGGGTTGGCATCTGAGATACTCCGAAGGAGAAACGGACATGGCTGAGGACAACAAGCGGAGCGCTGGCAGCTCGGAGCGCGGTTTCGCCTCGATGGACCCGCAGAAGCAGCGCGAGATCGCATCGAAGGGCGGTTCGGAATCGCCCGGCAATTTCAAGAACGATCCCGAACGGGCAGCGGAAGCCGGACGCAAGGGCGGCGAGATGTCGGGCGGCAATTTCAAGAATGACCCCGAGCGGGCGGCGGAAGCCGGGCGCAAGGGGGGTGAAATGTCGGGCGGCAACTTCAAGAACGACCCGCAGCGGGCGGCAGAGGCCGGACGCAAGGGCGGAGAAGAGTCGGGCGGCAATTTCAAGAACGACCGCGAGCGCGCTTCGGAAGCGGGGCGCAAGGGGGGGCAACATTCGGGCGGCAACCGTGGCGGCACCGACCGCTAGGCCCTGACGCGGACCGAACCGGCGCCCCCGTCCTGTGCCGCAGGGTGGGGGTTTTGCTTTGCGGGGAACGGGCGGGGGTGCGGGGCGTTCGGAGGGCAGGGAACCGAGGGGGGCGAGCGATGGCACAGGGTGATGCGGGGCGCCGCAGGGGCGGGCTGGCATGGGGGCGGGCGCTGCCCGTCCTGCTGGTGGCGGGGGCGGGGATGCTTGCGCTGTCGGCGGTCAGGGACGCGCGGCGGGCGGCGGCGCTTGAGGCGGCCGAGCGGACGAGGGTGGCGCGGCGCCGGGAGGGGCCGGTGCGCGCGGCGGGGCCGGGCGCGATGGAATTTCCGCCCGACCGCTGGGACATGGTGGACGAGCAGGCCGACCAGAGCTTTCCGGCCAGTGACCCGCCGGGGAATTACTGAAGGCGCCGGCCTGCTGCTGGATGGCGCGCGGGGGGCCAGCCCCCATCGGCCTTGCGGCCGATTGCACCGGGATGTTTGGGGCGAATGTGAAGGGGGCAGGGGGGATGGAACCCCGCCGGACGGGCGGGTTGGCGGGACGGCGGCCCCCGGCGGGGATGCGCCTGACTCTGGCCATTTGCCCGTGCCGGATGCGACGGGTGGCGGGGCTGCGGGCGGTGGGGCCGGAATTGCGGCACAAACTGATTAAAATGCCTGCGCGTTCCTGCGCCGCGCGGGCGGCCGGGGTGCGGATATTGTTAGGGGACGTGCGGCTAAAGCCCGGGTAGGGCTGAATATTCATAGGTATGGCACGCCGCCCGATGTTGCACGCAAGGACCTTAAATCAGCCCCATTGCTTACGGCAAAATAACTTATTTCCCTGAGAAGCAGGTCGTAGAGATACGTTCCCTCCGCTGCCCGGGGCAAAGATGGTAAAGAGTTACAGACCCACCGACAGCTTGCTGTCATCGCAATGGCACCTGTTCGATATCGGCCGGCTGGGGTTTTCCCAGAAGGACGATATTTCGGGCTTGGCGCGTGTCTGGGCCGAGTTCCGGGGCAAGGGCGTTTCGGTCGGCATCTGGGATGACGGGGTGCAGGCATCGCATTGGGACCTGAACGCCAATGTGGACGACAGGCTGCGGATCACCGTGCGGGGCACGTTGAACGAGGGGCGGCCGATGACGGGGCTGGACAGCCACGGCACAGCGGTGGCGGGGCTGATCGCGGCGGATGACAACGGGCGGGGCGGGGTGGGCGTGGCCTTTGACGCGTCTGTCACGGGGGTTCGCATCTTTGGCGGGGCGGATGACATCAATTCGGACTGGGCGCGCTATCTGCTGACGCTGGACAAGCTGGGCGGCTTTGACATCACCAACCACAGCTACGGCGCGACGCCGGATTTCGTGGTGTATGGCGATACAGAGAAATTCGAGGCCTCGCTTGTTTCGGGGCGGGGCGGGCTGGGGACGATCAATGTCAAATCGGCGGGCAACCACGGGACCGATGGCAATGGCACGGCACTGGACGCATCGCGTGCGACGGTGACGGTTGCGGCGCTGACCGCCGACGGGCAGGTGGCAAGCTATTCGGCCTATGGGGCGCATGTGCTGGTTTCGGCGCCGGCGGGGGCGGTGACGAGCGACCGTCTGGGCGGGGCGGGATACAACACCGCGACCACGGGCGATTACACCACGGGTTTTGGCGGCACATCGGCGGCGGCGCCGGTGGTTTCGGGGGTCGTGGCGCTGATGCTTTCGGCCAATGACCGGCTGGGATGGCGCGATGTGCAGGCGATCCTGGCCTATTCGGCGCAGGGGACCGGCAGCCTTGTGACCGGAAAGACGACCTATGAGGATTCGTCCTGGCGGACGAACGGGGCCGACAACTGGAACGGTGGCGGGCTGCATTTCAGCGGCGATTACGGCTTTGGCATGGTGAATGCCTTTGCCGCCGTGCGGATGGCCGAGGTCTGGACGCTGATGCAGGGCGGGGCGGCGGTATCGTCGAACGAGGCGCAGGCGCGCGGCGGGATCGTGCGGACCGATGCCACCATCGCGGACAATGCCACGCTGCGGACAAGCTTTACTGTATCGGGGCGGGTCGAGCTGGAGCATGTGGCGCTGAAACTGTCGCTGACCCATGGCGATATGACCGATCTGCGGATCGTGCTTGTTTCGCCCAAGGGGACCGAGGTGACGGTGTATGACGGATCGTCGGGGGACCGATGGACGGCAAGCAACGGGCTGGATTACACATTCGGGCTGGAAGGGTTCCGCGGCGAGCTGAGCAACGGGACATGGTCGCTGCGGATCACCGATACGGTGGCGCGCGATACGGGCAAGCTGACGGCGGTGTCTTTCACGGGCTATGGCGCGTCGGAGACGGTGAACGACGTGTATCACTATACCGACGAGGTGTTTGCCGCGCAGGCCCGCGCGGGCGGGGCGGGGCGGATGGTGCTGGCCGACCGCGATGGCGGGGCTGACTGGATCGATGCGGCGGCGATGTGGCGCGACCTGCGGCTTGACCTGCGCGAGGGGGCATCGCAAAGCGCGGGCGGCACGGTCTTTGCCAAGATCGCGGCGGGAAGCGCGATCGAGAATGCCGTGGGCGGGGACGGGAATGACACGATCACCGGCAATGCGGGCAACAACATTCTGGCGGGGATGCGCGGGGATGACCGGCTGGAGGGCGGCGCGGGGGTGGATACCGCGCGGTTCCTTGGCAATTCGGGCGAATACCGGGTGGTGCAGACGGGATCGACCGTCACGGTGACATCGCTTTCGGGGACGTTCGGGACAGATGTGCTGACGGGGATCGAATATCTGCGGTTCGATGACCGGCAGGTGACGGTTGCGCTGTCGGGGCGGAACGCAGTGGCGCCCACGGTGGTGCAGGGGGCGCCGGTGGCGCGGGCCGCAGGCTTTGCCGAGGCGGGGGCGCCGGTCGTGCTGACCTTTAGCGAGACGGTCAAGGCGGGGGCGGGAAGCTTTGTGCTGTTCGGTTCGGACGGGTCATCGCTGCGGCTGGCGGCGACGGACGCGGCTGTCAGCGTGGCAGGGCAGACGGTGACGATTACCCCGCCCGATGCGCTTGCAGCGGGGGTGGCCTATCGGCTGGTGATGACGGCGAGCGCGGTGACGGACCTTGACGGCCACGGCGTGGCGCGGTGGAGCACGGCCGATATGGGCGTGTTCGAGGTGCGGCCCGCAGGCACGGGGCTGGGCGGCGGCGCGGAGGCCGACAGCCTGACCGGAACGGCGGGGGCCGATGTGGTGCAGGGTCTGGCAGGCAATGACACGCTGGCCGGATGGCGCGGGGCCGATGTGCTGCATGGCGGGCTGGGCGACGATCTGATGATCGGCGGCACGGGGGATGATGTCTATTACGCCGGATCGGCGGGCGACCGCGTGTCGGAAGCGGCGGGGGGCGGGTTCGATACGGTGCGGACCACGCTGGACAGCTATGTGCTGGGCCCCGAGGTGGAAGCGGTGCAATACATCGGCGCGGGCGCGTTTGCGGGGTCTGGCAATGTGGCGGCCAACCGGATGACGGGCGGCACGGGCGATGACACGCTGGCAGGCGGGGACGGGTCGGATACGCTGCTGGGCGGGGCGGGGGATGACGTTCTGTCGGGCGGGTTGAAGCGCGACGTGCTGGTCGGCGGGGCGGGGGCGGATGTGTTCGTCTTTGCCGCAGGATCGGCCCCGGCGCCGGGGGCGGCGGATACGATCATGGATTTCCAGCGCGGCAGCGACCGCATCTCGGTGGCCGAGATGGACGGGAACAGCGATCTGGCGGGGCGGCAACCCTTTGGCCTGGGGCTGGTCGATGCCTTTGACGGCACGGCCGGACAGCTGCGGGTGACAGCCATTGAAGGCGGGGTCTTGCTGGCGGGTGATACCGATGGCGACGGGACGGCGGATTTCGCGGTGCGGGTGCTGGGGGCGCAGATGCTGACGGCCGGGGATTTCCTGTTCTGACGGGGTCAGGGCTGTTGCAAAGGCAGTTCGATGTGGCAGGACAGGCCGGTTTCGCCCAGGTCAAGGCGGCTGGTCGCGGAAAGCTGGTAGGGCAGGGCGCGTTCGATCAGGTCGCGCGCATGGCGTGACGGATAGGACAGGGCCGGATCGGGCAGGGGGCCGGTTTCGCGCCAGTCGATCACCAGAACCGGGCCATCGGGGCGCGGATCAAGCCGCCAATCGACCGCAAGCCGCCCGTCGGGCCGCGACAGCGCGCCGAGGCGCAGCGATTCGGCCGCGAGTTCGTGCAGCGCAAGGGCAAAGGTCTGCACCATGGCCGACCGCAGGCGGATGCCCGCGGGGCCGCAGAGCGTGATGCGGGGCGCCCCGCCCGCGGCGCCGTCATCGGGGGCGGTGGCGGGATCGGGCAGGGAAAGCGCCGACAGTTCGGCCCGCAAGAGCGCGTCAAAGGTGATGCGGTCGCCTTCGTCAAGCTGGGCAAGCAGGCCCTGCACGCGGGCCAGCGCGGCAAGCCTGTCGCGGAACAGCGGGGCGAAGGTGGCAAGATCGCCCGCGCCATCGAGCGTTTTTTCAAAGACCGAGCGGACCACGCCCATCAGGTTGCGGGTGCGGTGCTGGAGTTCGGCATGGATGGTGGCGAGCCGTTCGCCCGCGCGTTTGCGGGCGGTGATGTCGGTGGCGAGGGTCATCATGCCGACGACTGCGCCGCTGTCATCGCGCAGCGGCAGGTAGCGGGCCGAAAGCCATGCCTGCGCGCTGATGCCGCCCTGAAGGCGGAGCAGGGGCATCGGGTCGATCTCCACGGTTTCGCCGCGCCGGACACGGGCGTAGTGGCCGGCATAAAGGGCGGCGCGGTCGGGCGGGACGGCGGCAAGCAGGGGCTGGCCGAACAGGCGGGGGTGGTGGTCGCCCAGCATGGCGGCCATCTCGTCATTATACAGCATGACAAGATCGGGGCCCCATGCGACCGAGGCGAGCAGGCCCGAGGACAGCATCACCTCGGTCACGGTGCGGAGGGCGGGGGGCCAGCCGGACAGGGGGCCAAGGCCGGTGCCGCCCCAATCGTGGCGGCGGATCAGGGCGGCCATCTGCCCGGCGCCGGGGGGCCAATCTGCAAGCGGGGGGGCGGGGGGCATGATGTCCTTCGGTGGCGGGGCAAGCGGTGAACCGACACGAGGAATACATACACGCCAAGGTAGAGACGGATGACACAAAGTCCATTCCCGAAATGATAAAAATGCCGAAAGGCGAAGGGCGGCGGAACGGCAGGGCGGGGCGAGCGTTGGGCCGTGACGGGGCAGGACGGGAGCGGGGCATGGAGCGCAGGCTGCGGGGTCGGCAGGTGCTGATCGTCGAGGACGAATATCTGCTGGCCGAGGACCTGCGGTTGACCTTTGAACAGTTCGGGACCGAGGTGCTGGGGCCGGTTCCAACCGTGGGCGAGGCGATGGCGGCGGTGGCGGACCATCCGCTGCTGCGCGGGGCTGTGCTGGATGTGAACCTGCGCGGAAACATGGTGTTTCCGGTGGCCGATGTGCTGCTGGCGCGGGCGGTGCCGTTCCTGTTCACCACGGGTTATGCCAGCGCGGTGGTGCCCGAGCGGCTCCGCGGGGTGGGGCGGTTCGAAAAGCCGTTCGACCCCGCTGCCGTGGTGGCGGCGCTGTCGCGGCTGATCCCCGAAGGCTAGGCTGGCGCGGGACTTGCAGGGCGGTTGGCTGTTGCGCGGCGGCGGGGGCGGTGTTTCCCAAAGAGCAATTGCGGTTTGCCGCCTGCCGTGGCTAGGTTCGGGGCAGGACGGATCGGGGAGGGGCGATGCAGCTGTTGGACCTGTCGATCATTGACGAGGTGCGGGATGCATTGGGCGATGCGGCATGGCGCGGCTATGCCGACCGGATGCTTGCGGAAATGCACGCCTTGGGGCCGGAATTGCGCGCCATGACTGGCGGCGATGCCGAGGCGCTGGCACAACGGGCCCATCGCGGCGCGGGGTCGGCGGTTTCTGTGGGGGCCAAGGCGCTGCATGCGCGGCTGAAGGATATCGAGAACGCGGCGCGGGCGGGCGATGCGGGGCTGGCGGGGCTGGTCGAGGGATTCGGCGCGGTGCTGGCCGAAACCGAAGCCGCGATTGACGCGCTGGGGCTGGGCGCGTGAGGCAAAGGGCGGGTTGGCCGGGTGCCGTGATGGCGCTGGGGGTGGCGGTTGCCGGTTTGCCGGCGCTGGCGGGCGGCACGGATTGCGCGCCGGGGCTGGACAAGCGGGCGGCGCCCTGTGTGGCGCCGGGGCAGGCGATGCGCTGGCAGGTCGGGGCGCGGCTGCCGATCCGCACGCCGTGGTACGAGCTGCGCGACTGGGATCTGTACGGCCTGCCGGAACCGGCCGAGGGCACGCGCTATGTGCGGGTGGATGACGATATCCTGCTGGTGGCGATCGCGTCGGGGGTGGTGCTGGGCGCGGTTGCGACCATCGACTGAGGCTAGCCGAGCGCGCGGGCGAAAAGGCGGGCCAGCATGGCCTGACCTTCGCGGTAGTCGGCCAGCGACCTGGCCGAGGATTTCAGGCCCTTGAGCGCGGTCATGATGGTTTCGGCCAAGCGGTCGGGGCTGCCAAGGCCTGCGGGCAGGGGTTGGCGGGCCAGCCATGCGGCAAGGGTGGCGGTCAATTGCGCCTCGCCCGCGGCGGCAAGGTCGCCGGTGACGGAGAAACCCGCATCCATCAGTTCCTGACCGTGGGGGGTGGACAGCACGGCCTGCATGAATTTGCCATCCTTGGCGACGAAGGCGGCGTAAAGGGCCTGTTCCATCGTCTGGTCCGGGGCATGGAGGGCGGTCTGCATATCGTGCAGCGCCGCGTCGAAATAGCGGATGGCGAGGGAGCGGAAGATGTCTTCCTTGCTGCGGAAATGCAGGTAAAGCGCGGTGCGTGACAGGCCTGCGGCGCGGGCGATATCATCCATCGCGGTGCGGCGGTAGCCATAGGTGGCAAAGGCCGTGAAGGCGGCGTCAAGGATGGTATCGGGGCGGGTGGCGGGCTGGTCTGGCATGGTTCGGGCAAGCTGACAGTTGCCGTTCAGAATGTCAATTGACAGGCTGACACTTTGCGACCAAACTGTCACAAGGCTTGGGGTGGAGGATGCGATGGCGGTCAGTTTCACGGTGAATGGCGAGATGCGGCAGGTGGATTTGCCGCCCGAGATGCCGCTTTTGTGGGTGCTGCGCGAGGGGCTCAATCTGACGGGCACCAAGTTTGGCTGCGGGATCGCGTCTTGCGGGGCCTGCACGGTGCATCTGGACGGGCAGGCGGTGCGGTCGTGTCAGGTGACGCTGGCCGATGTGGCGGGATCGCAGGTCGTGACCATCGAGGGGTTGGGCAACCCTGCGGCGCTGCATGCGGTGCAGGCGGCGTGGATCGCGGGGCAGGTGGCGCAATGCGGATATTGCCAGTCGGGGCAGATCATGCAGGCAGCGGCGCTGCTGGCGAAAAACCCCGCGCCAAGCGATGACGAGATCGACGCGGCGATGGAGGGGAACCTGTGCCGCTGCGGGACATATCCGCGCATCCGTGCCGCCGTGCATGACGCGGCCAAGCGTCTGTCGGGGGTGTGAGCATGGGCAAGGTGATGAAGATCGCGCGGCGGGGGTTCCTGTTCGGGTCGGTCGCCATTCTGGGTGGTGTGGCGTTCGGGTGGTGGAAGTATGAAACGCCCTATGGCAACCCGCTGGAGGGCGGCGAGGGGGCGACGCTGAACCCCTATGTGCTGATTGACGCGCAGGGGATCACGATCATCGCGCCCCGGGCCGAGATGGGGCAGGGCGTGCAGACGACCCTTGCCGCGCTGGTGGCCGAAGAGATGGACCTGACCCTTGATCAGGTGCGGGTGATCCATGGGCCAGCCAGTGCGGCCTATTACAACAGCGCCATTCTGGGCGAGGGCGTGCCCTTTGCGCCCACCGATTTTGGCCGCGTGGCCGAGGCGGTGCGGGCGGCGATGGAGGTTCCGGCGAAGTTTCTGGGGCTACAGATGACGGGGGGGTCATCTTCGGTGCCGGATGCCTATGACAAGATGCGGGTCGCGGGGGCGGCGGCGCGGGCGGCGCTGGTGCAGGCGGCGGCGCTGCGCTTGGGCGTGGCGGCAGAGGCGTTGCGGACCGAAGGCGGGGCTGTGGTGGCGCCGGACGGGACCAAACTGACTTATGTAGAATTGGCCGAGGCGGCGGCGGGGATAGAGCTGGACGCCGAACCCGTGCTGAAGGCGCCTGCCGCGTGGACCGTGCTGGGCAAATCGCAGGCGCGGGTCGATGTGGTGGCGAAATCGACGGGGACGGCAGTTTACACGGCCGATCTGCGCCTGCCCGGGATGCTGTTCGCCAGTGCGCGGACCAATCCGCGGCTGGGCGGGGCGGTGAAGGGCTATGATGCCAGCGCCGCCGAGGCGATGGCGGGGGTGGTGAAGGTGGTGCCCGTGCCGGGCGGCGCGGCGGTGGTGGCGCAGACGACATGGACGGCGATGCAGGCGGTCGAGGCGATTGCCTTTGACTGGGGCGAGGCGCCCTATCCGGCGACAAGTGCCGAGATTGCTACGGCGATGGCGTTCAACTTCACGCAAGAGTTCCGCGATTCGGTCAACCGTGATGACGGCGATGTCGAGACGGCGCTGGCAGCGGGCGATGTGTTCGAGGCGGCCTATACGGTGCCCTACCTTGCCCATGCGACGATGGAGCCGATGACGGCGGCGGCGCTGTTGAAGGATGGCAAGCTGACGATCTGGGCGGGCAACCAGTTTCCCACGCAGGCGCAGGCGGAAGGGGCGGCCTTGACGGGGTTGCCGGCCGAGGCTGTGACGGTCGAGACGCTGGCGATGGGTGGCGGGTTCGGGCGGCGGGCCGAGATGGACATCATCCGGCAGGCGGTGACGCTGGCCATGGCGGTCGAGGGGAAGCCCGTGCTGCTGACATGGAGCCGCGAGGAGGACATGACGCATGATGGCTATCGCCCTGCCGCGCTGGGGCAGGTGCGGGCCAAGCTGGAGGGGGGGCGGATCGCGGCCTTTGACTTTGGCACCTGTTCTTCGAGCGTGATCGAAAGCCAGGGCGGGCGGCTGGGTTTCAGCGTGCCGGGGCCGGACGGGGCGATTGTGCAGGGGGCGTGGGAACAGCCCTACCGGTTCGCCCATCATCGGGTGACCGGGTATCGGGCGCCTGCGATGGTGCCGGTGGGATCGTGGCGGTCGGTAGGGGCTTCGCAGAACGCGTTTTTCCATGAAAGCGCCGTGGACGAATTGGCGCATCTGGCGGGGGCGGACCCCGTGCAGTTCCGGCTGGACCATATCGACCACGGGCCAAGCCGCGAGGTGATTTCGGCGGTGGCGAAGCTGGCGGATTGGGGAAGGGTCGCGGCGGGGCGGGCCAAGGGGTTTGCCTTTTGCATGAGTTTCGGGGTGCCGGTGGCCGAGGTGGTCGAGGTGGAACAGGGGCCAAGCGGGATACGCATCACGGGGGCATGGGCGGCGGTGGATGTGGGCGTGGCGCTGGACCCGCGCAACATCGAGGCGCAGGTGACGGGGGCGATGGTTTACGGGCTGTCGGCAGCGGTGCGGGGCGAGATCACCTTTGCCGACGGGATGGCCGAACAGCGGACATTCTGGGATTACGAGCCCTTGCGGATGCCGCAGGTGCCGCCGATGCAGGTGGTGGTGTTGCAGAACCTTGAACGGATCCGCGGGATCGGAGAACCCGGCTTGCCACCCGTGGCGCCCGCGCTGGCCAATGCGATCTTTGCGCTGACGGGGCAGCGGCTGCGCGGCCTGCCGCTGGCAAAGGCGGTCGCCTTCGCCTGAGGCGGGGTCGGGTTTCGCGCGGCGGGGGCGCGCGGATAGGGGCTATCTGGCCGCAGAGGTGGCGCGATGCGGCAGGCAGACAGGGGGCAGGACTCGGGGCAGGATAAGGCGTGGCTGTGGCCGGTGCTGGCCTTTGTGCTGGTGATCAGCTGGAGCGGCGGGTTCATCGGCCTGCGCTATGCCAGCGAGGGGGCGCCCGTCACGCTGGTGCTGTTCTGGCGGACGCTGGTTTCGGGGCTGGTGCTGTTGCCGCTGGCGCTGGCATTCGGGCCGCGCATGGGCGGGCGGGCGGTGGCGGGGCAGATGGCCTGTGGCGTGGTGGGGATGTTCGTCTATCTGGGCGGTTTCGCGCTGGCGATCGGGGCGCGGGTGCCGACGGGGCTGGTCGCGCTGATTGCCGATCTGGTGCCGTTGGCCATTGCGGTTCTGTCGGCGCCCGTGCTGGGCGAGCGGTTGGGCCTGCGGCAATGGCTGGGCACGGGAATTGCGGTGGCGGGCGTGCTGGCGGTATCGGCGGGAAGCGTGACGCTGGGCCATGCGCCGCTTTGGGCCTATGGGTTGCCGGTGGGGGCGATGCTGGCTTTTGCCGCGCTGACGGTGGTGCAAAAGCGGGTCGGGGCCTTTGGCTTGCCCATCCACCAAAGCCTGTGCATCCAGAGCCTGACGGCGGCGGCCTGTTTCGGGCTGGTGCGCGGGGGCGATGTGGCCCCGCCGATGGAGGCGCATTTCCTGTTTGGCGTGGCCTGGCTGGTGATCGTGGCGACCTTTGTCAGTTACACGGTCTATTACCTGTGCCTGCGGCTGTATCCGGCGGCGCGGGTGGCGAGCGTGATCTACCTGTCGCCGCCGCTGACCATGATATGGGGTTGGGCGATGTTCGGCGAGGCGCTGTCGGCGCTGATGTTCGCGGGGCTGGCTGTTACCTTTGTCGGGGTGTGGCTGGCGCAGGGCGGGGCGCGGGTGGCGGCGGTTGCCCCGTGACGGGCGGCGTGGCAGGCTGCGGCGCAAGGGGGGGGCAGGGATGACAGGCAGGGGTTTTCCGCATCTTTTCAGGCCGTTGGAGATAAGGGGGCGGGTCATCCGCAACCGGATTCTATCCACCGGGCATGACACCGTGCTGCCCGAGGCGGCGACGGTGAATGACGCGCTGGTCGCCTATCACGCTGCGCGGGCGCGGGGCGGGGTGGGGTTGATCGTCACCCAAGTGGCGGGGGTGCACGAGACGGCGCGCTATACATCGCATCTGCTGATGGCGGTGGATGACGGCTGTATCGCCGGCTATCGCGCCTTGGCCGAGGCCTGCCATGCGGAAGGGGCGGTGGTGGTGAGCCAGTTGTTCCATCCGGGGCGCGAGATCATGGAAAGTGCCGACGGGCTGCTGGCCGTGGCCTATGCGCCGAGTGTGTCGCCCAACGAGCGGTTCCGCGTGATGCCGCGGGCGCTGGATGTGGCGATGATCGAAGAGATCGTGGCAGGATATGCGGCGGCGGCGCGGCGGATGAAGGCGGCGGGGATGGATGGCGTCGAGTTCGTGGCGAGCCATGGCTATCTGCCCGCGCAATTCCTGAACCCCCGTGTGAACCGGAGGGACGATGCCTATGGCGGCAGTGATGCGGGGCGGCTGAAGTTCCTGCGCGACTGTCTGGTGGCAATGCGGGATGCGGCGGGGAACGATTTCATCATCGGGATGCGGATCAGTTCCGACGAGCGGGACGAGGCGGGGTTGCAGGCCGACGAGGTGATTGCCGCCTGTATCGCGCTGGAGCCGCTGGTGGATTACGTGAACGTCACGGCGGGGACGAGCGCCACCTTGGGCGGGGCCACGCATATCGTGCCGCCGATGGCGGTGGCGCATGGTTATCTGGCATCCGAGGCGGGGCGGATCAAGGCGGCGTTGCGGGTGCCGGTTTTCGTGGCGGGGCGGATCAACCAGCCGCAAGAGGCCGAGGCCATTCTGGCGCGGGGCGAGGCCGATATGTGCGGGATGACACGGGCCCTGATCTGCGACCCTGACATGCCGGCCAAGGCGGATGCGGGACGGGTGGATGATATCCGCGCCTGTATCGGCTGCAATCAGGCCTGTATCGGGCATTTCCATCGCGGTTTGCCGATTTCGTGCATCCAATATCCCGAAACGGGGCGGGAATTGCGGTTTGGCGATCTGGGGCGGGCGGAACGGCGGAAGCAGGTGATGGTGGTGGGCGGTGGACCCGCGGGGATGAAGGCCGCGATCACGGCGGCCAAGCGGGGGCACGCGGTCACGCTGTATGAGGCCGAGGCGCAATTGGGCGGGCAGGTGCGGCTGGCGCAACTGCTGCCGGGGCGGGCCGAGTTTGGCGGGATCATCACCAACCTTGCCCATGAGATGCAGATGCATCAGGTGCGGGTGGTCAGGGGCCGGCGGGTGGATGCCGCGCTGGTGCGGTCGGAAGCGCCCGATGCGGTGGTGATCGCCACGGGGGCGGTGCCCTTTGTGCCCGACATGCCCGATGACGGATCGGTTCAGGTGGTGACCGCGTGGCAGGTGCTGCGGCGCGAGGTAAAGGCGGGGGCGCGGGTGGTCGTGGCCGATTGGCGCGGCGACTGGATCGGGCCGGGGATCGCCGAGGCGCTGGTGCGCGAGGGGTGTTCGGTGCAACTCGCGGTGGCGGGCACGCATGTGGGCGAAAGCCTGCCGCTTTATGTGCGCGACACCATCGCGGGGGGGCTGCACCGGCTGGGCGTGACGGTCACGGCCTATGCGCGGCTATACGGGGTGGATGGCGGGACGGTCTATCTGCAACATGCGGCCAGCGGAGCGGCGATGCCGGTCGAGGCGGTGGATACGCTGGTGCTGTGCATGGGGCACAGGCCGGTGGACGGGTTGCGGGCCGAACTGGCGGGGCTGGGGGTCGAGGTGGTGATGGCGGGGGATTGTCTGGCCCCGCGCACCGCCGAGGAAGCGGTGTTCGAAGGGTTGCGGGTGGCGGCAGGGTTGTAGCGCCATGGCCTGACAGGTTGCCCGTGCCCCACCTGCGGGACGGGGGGCCAGCCCCCCGGCCCCCGGAGTATTTGGGCAAAGGTGAAAGCGCATAAGCAATCAAATGTAATTTAGAAAGGACCGCCCCAAGACTTAGACAGCGAAGCTATCTTTTGGACAGGGCGGCCCCGCGGAACGCTAAATATAGCGTGAACAAAACCAGAAACCACACAATGTCAAATAACGACACCAAATAGAAGAACAACCGACTTGCCCACACCCCCGAAAACTCCAATACTTGGAGTTTCCGTTTTCGGGGGTGTGGACAAGTCTCATCGTCGCGCGAGTGACACGGCACAGCCGTCTCACCCACCCCAAGACTGCGCCCGCAAGCGGGCTTGCCCTTCGGGCCGCTTCGCGGGCTTGGGGCGTGCAAGCCGTCTGGCCTGACCGTCGAAATCAAGAACGGCGGTCACACCACGGAATGAACCGTCTTGCGGCACCGCCGCCAGACTTCCGCACATTGTCCTTTGGGCGTTCTTTGCAGGTCGGGATGTCGCGCACAAGTGAATCGAGACGATGCAACACCCCGCCCCCAAACGCCCGTTCATCGGACAACGCGCGGCGGGGGGCAGGGGGGAG
>JAIXRW010000031.1 GCA_027484985.1 Rhodobacter sp.
CCCGCATCGCCCAGAGCCGTGTCATTGCCAGCCCCGCCCGCCAGCGTGTCATTGCCATCGCCGCCCGACAGGCTGTCATTGCCGACATTGCCCGCAACGCTGTCATTGCCGGTGCCCGCGGTGACCGTGTCATCTCCCAGACCGGCATCGACCGTATCGTCGCCCGCGCCTGCCGCGATCACATCGTTCAGCCCGTCCGCGCCGTCGATCCGGTCGCCCTGCGCATCGACATAGCCCGGCGCCATCGCATCGCCCGCCGCGGTGCCGTCAACCGTGCCGTCGCCATCGCGCAGCACCGTCTCGATCTCGCTGAAGGTGATGGTGACCAACTGGCCCGCGCCGTTCAGATAGGTCGCCGTGCCGGATTCACCCGTCGTGCCATTGAAGGTCGGATCGGCGGGGTTGTAGGTCACGACCACGTCGGAAAGACCGCGCAGATCGAGCACGTCGCCAATGCGACCGCCGGGGTTGTTGGTCGGGTCGAGGAGGGCTTCTTCGTCCGTCTCGCCACCGACCACGGTGATGCCCGCCGTGCCGGGTTGGGTGGCGTCGGCGCGGAATTCATCGTCGCCCGCGCCGCCCTGTGCAGTATCGCCTGCCGACACGATGATATCGTCATCGCCGCTGCCACCGACGAGAGAGTCGTTGCCCGCCTGGCCGTTGATGGTATCGGCCCCCACGCCGCCGAGCAGCGTGTCATTGCCCGCGCCGCCATCGAGCACATCGGCCATGCCGACAGCCTCGGGAACCGTCACGCCGGAATAGGGGATGTTCGAGATGTTGTAGGGGGCGCTGACCACAGTCAGATTGACATTCGGCGGGATCGCCGGGCCGCCGATCTGGATCAGGATCTCGCCATCGAATTCATCCCACCAGTTGCCGTCACGCGTGCCGTCGATGTCGATCACCGCCATGTGGTAGGTGTTCGTGCCGTCCGAGACATCGTAAGCGAAATCGACGAGGAAATTGTATTCGACCCCGTTGATCTGCACAGTCTGACCGGCATCGTCGGGGCGTTCGTTGACGACGTCATCGCCATCCATCAACGGGTCGTTGTCGGTGAAGCGCAGGACCATCGGTTCGCCGACGCTGATCTGCGAAACCTGACCTCCGAAGTTGAAGTTTCCGCCGACAGGAAGCGAGTAGTTGATGCCATCGACATAGGCTTTGGAGTAGAAATACTGCGATCCAGCCGGGGGTGTATCGAGCACGTCGCCAGCCACGAGATCATCGCCGTCGCCGCCGGAAACCGTATCGCTGCCAAGGCCGCCGACAAGGGAATCGTTCCCCGCATCGCCGGAAACCACATCGTTCCCGATGCCGCCATTCACCGTGTCGTTCTGGGCACCGCCAGACAGGGTGTCAGTGCCGTCGCCGCCATCAAGCTGGTCATTGCCATCGCCGCCAGAGACCGAGTCATTGCCCGTTTCGCCGCGCAGCGTGTCGTCGCCCGCATCGCCCGACATCGTGTCGTTGGCGCTACCGCCGCGCAGGCTGTCATTGCCGTCACCGCCCGACATGCTGTCATTGCCGGCATTGCCGCTGAGGTCATCATTGCCGAGACCGCCGAACAGCACATCGTTGCCGTCACCGCCGCCGACGCCGTCATTTCCGGCATCGCCATAAAGCGTGTCATCACCACCGGCGCTGGCATAGAGCGAATCGTTTCCGTCGCCGCCATAGGCGACGTCATTGCCGCTGCCATCGTAGATAAGGTCGTTGCCATCGCCGCCGAACAGCGATGCTGCGCCGCCCAAACGTTGGCTGGTTGTGATGTCGTCAATCGTGTCGTCGCCCAAGCCGCCAAGGACGGTGTCGCGGCCCGCGCCGTAGAGGATGTTGTCGTTGCCGTCGCCGCCATCGATGCTGTCATCGCCGGCGCCGCCTTCGATCAGGTCATTGTTGGCTTCACCAAAGATGGAGTCGTTGCCCGACCCGCCATAGAGCGAGTCATTGCCATCGCCGCCACGCATGGAATCGGCGTCGTTGGTTCCGCTGATCGGCTCGATCCAGTTGAAATCGGTCAGCGGGCTGTTGACCAGCGAATAGCCCGAATTGACCGAGCGCGACACAAGGCTGAATTCAACCGAAGATGTCGGTGCGAAGATCGTCGAAATCTGTGTGTTCGGCGTGTTGTTTGCGCCGGAATCGACGAAGCCGACCCCCGTCAGGCCGCCATTGGAAAAGTTCAGTTCGATCCCAGTGTCGGGGGAAAGGCCTGCGTTGAGCAGACCGCTGTTGATGACAACCTGTTCGTTGAACGGGTTGGCATCGACGTCGCCGAACACCAGTGCCGGGTTGATCACGACCGGCTGATTGGTTGCCGTGTTGAAGAATTCCAAGCGGAAGGTGGCCCGCTGGCCGTTCATGTTCCAGTCGTTGTTCGGGTTGAGCAGGATCTTGTCGCCCGAGATCATGTCAACCTGAAGGAACTGGTTCGAGCGCGACACATAGACGAGGCGCGCGGAAATCTTTGTGCCATCGGCAAGGGTGGCCACATTGTCAAATGTGGACGAGTCACCCGGCAGGGCATCGCCATAGGCCGTGCGTTCCGAACCGGGGCGCAGTTTGCCTTCGTCGAACGAGATGAGTGTGACATCGGACAGGGGCGTTGCCGTTCCACCGCCGGTCATGCTGTCATCACCGATGCCGCCGACCATGGTATCGTTGCCGGCATTGCCAAAGAGGGTATCGGTGCCGTCGCCGCCCGACACGGAATCGTTGCCCGCTCCGGCGATCAGGCTGTCATTGCCCAGATCGCCGGCAAGGTTGTCATTTCCGGTGCCGCCAGAAAGCGTGTCGTTGTCTGCGCCACCGACCAGGGTGTCGTCACCTTGATCGCCGGTCACGCTGTCATTGCCGTCATCGCCAGAGATAAAGTCGTTGTCCCATTGGCCGCGGATCGTATCGTCGCCGGCATCGCCGCTGATGGTATCGTTGCTTTCGTTACCGCTCATGTCGTCGTTGCCGAGGCCGCCAAACATCATGTCATTGCCGTGGCCACCGCCGACACCGTCATTTCCGGCATCGCCATAGAGCGTGTCATCGCCGCCACCGCTGGCATAGAGCGAGTCATTGCCATCGCCGCCAAAGACAAGGTCGTTGCCGCTGCCGTCAAAGATCAGGTCGCTGCCGCCTTCGGCAAAGACGGTATCGTTGCCTTGCTGCGGATCGATGGTGTCGGCCCCGTCACCGGCGCGGACCACATCGTTGAGGCCATCGGAGCCATCGATCTTGTCACCCTGCGCGTCAACAAAGCCCGCGCCGATATTGTCGTTGCCGGCGGTGCCATTGACCACGCCATCGACGGCAATGAAATTCTCGATGTCGTTGTAATTGACGATCAGCGTCTGCCCGCCCTTGGACAGGAAGAACGCCCCGTTGAACCCTGCCGCGCCGGTGACGCCGACCCCGCCTTGGCCGTCGGGCGACTGCGTCGATGACGTGATTGTCCAGCCATCCGCCAGCAGCGCCGAAAGGTCCAGCGTGTCAAAATCGTTGCCCGTATTCTGGCCGCTGACCATCAGCGAAGCGCCGGGCTGAAGCGTGGTGCCGTTCGTCGTTACGAAGAAGGTGTCGGCATCGGCCCCGCCGTCATAGATGTCGCCCTGCGATTCATTGGCCACGACGAAGATCGAGTCATTGCCCGCGCCGCCATACACGTTATCGACGCCCGCGCCGCCGTCGATGTAGTCGTTTCCGGCCCCGCCGATGATGGAATCGTCGCCCGCACCGCCGTGGATGGTGTCGTTGCCCGCATCGCCGCTGATCGTGTCGCGCCCGTCGCCCCCGAAGATACGGTCGCTTCCCGTGGTGATCTTGTCACCCTGCGTGTCGGTATAGCCCAACGCCATGTTGTCGGCACCCGTCGTCCCGTCGACCGATCCGTCGGGCGAAACCGGCAGCGAAAGCGAACCGTTCGGGTCGATGTTGAACGCAAGCGAGATGCCCGACAGCAGCGGCAGCCCGTTCGGCGCGTAAAGGTAGATCTGCCCGCCGACCGAGAATGCGGCAACCGGACGGGCGTCGAGCTGGATGCCCAGGATGCTGATCGTCGAGATCGAGCCCGACCCAAGGAAATCGATCGGCTGTGCCGCCCCCGCCCCGATCGCGAACGTTGCCCCCGCATCGTTCGTCTGGGTCAAAAGCCCGTCAGGGTCTTGCAGCGTCGATGTCCCGACGGGCGCGCCGCTGTTCAGCAAGCTGGTGTTGACCAGACCCGAATACAGGTTCAGGACGCTGCCATTGTAACGGTAGAATGCGGAAGACGTGAGCGTAGCCATTGGGGGCACCTTTTAAAAGCTGGTCGCGTCTCGGAGGGTCTGGTCGGGTCTTGCGTCCCCGTGAAATGTCCGAAACGTAGCGGTTACGGGATCAAGCGGTTGCTGACTCCGTGCAAAGCAACGCCGGCGACGATTTCAGGCATGGGAATTGCAGTGTGCGAGAGCGTGCCGGCGCCTGGCCTGCGTAAGGTCGGCAAACGCCCCTTCGCCGAAGCGATGCGTCGCGGTCCGATCCAGTATTGTCCGAGGCCATGGCAGCACACTCACAATCAAACACCAAAGAACAAGGCTTGTACCCACGGCCAATGCGGGCCCCCCCTTGCGCCTGAAACGGTCAGACCCAAGGACGCATTAGCCGGACAGTCCACGCCATCCGTATTATCAGGAATACCAGCCTAAAGTCGGTTTCGCAGGCATCCCGTCGCCAAGCGCCAAAGGGACCGCCAAAAAGTCACGAATCGCGGTTGGCGCCAACCGGTGGCGCCGAGGAGCGCTTCAATCCAGAAAAAATGCCCGTTCTGGCGTGATGATTGTTTCCAGCCGTCGTAAATGAGAGCGTATCGGCTTTGCGACCCGTTGACCTTTTGGTTCCCGACGCGAATCTGGCCGCCGAGCAAGGTTCGGGCGCTTGCTGCACTTGGCGGAAGCTTGCAAAGTCGTGGACGGACGCTCGCGCAGTGGTTGAGGCGGCGGCTGTGACGGTGTGGAAGCGTTTGGGATTTGACGAGTTTTAGGGGTTTTCCGGTATGGGCACCGTGGTTGGAAACAATGAAGCGGGCATCTTGATCCGGACGATCGACGGAACAGCCTTTCGGATGGGTGTCGATTCGATCAGCGAATATCTGTTGCACCCCGTGTTCCTGCGGTTTTTCGCGGTGACGATTCTGGTTTTTGCTGTGCTGGATACACGGCCCGACGCGATGGGGCTGACCGGCTGGGGGCTGGTTCTGGGATGGGCCTGTGTCAGTGCGGTGTCATTGCTTTGGCTGGGGGTCTGGTCGCCGCTTGTTGGGCATGCGGCGCGGGCGGGCTGGATCGCGCAGGTCTATACGCCGATCGCGCTGGCGCCAATGGCGCTGCTGGCCGAGCTGACATTGCAGGCGGTGGCGCTGGTTCTGGCGGGAACGCCGTGGAAACCGATCTCGGTCACGTTGCAAGAGGCGATCCGCGATCTGATCGTGATCGGTCTGTTCGATCTTTTGCATGGGCATTATGTGGTGGCAGTGCATCCGCTGGCCCGACCAGAGGCCGATCCGCCGCCGCAAGCGCGGGAAAACGCGAAAGAGACGGCACAGTTGCCCGCTGTCGCGCCCCCGGTGACGACAGTGCCCACCGAACCGGCACGGGGCGAGGTGCTGCTGCCTGCGCCCGCCGCTGATGACGGAACGATGGTGCAGATCGGACCGGCGTTGCTGCCGCTGTCAAACATTCTGCTGATACGGACCGAGGACCATTACCTTGGCGTGACCACGCGTTCGGGCAAAGCCTTGCACCGCGCCAAGATGGCCGACATTCCGGAACTGCACACGGGCCGGGCGGGGATGCAGATCAACCGGTCGGTCTGGGTGGCCTATGCCGCCATCAGCGAGATCGCCGAGTCGGAAACGCGGCAGGTGGTCGTATCGCTTGTAACCGGCGATGAAGAGCGCGTGTCGCGCCCGCGTGTCTTTGCCTTTCGCCAGGCCTATGCGAAACACCTGTCCGCACGGGCGCCAGACTAAGCTTGGGCCGCGCGCCCGAAATCACACGGCCACACGTTCACCCAGTTCGACGACACGGTCGCGGGGAAGATGGTAGAAATCGGACGGATCGGCCGAAAAGCGGGTAAGGGCTGCATAGATCCGGTCAAGGAAGCGGTCGAGGCCGAAATTGCCCCCGACAACGGGGCGGCGGCGGCCAAGGAAGAAGCTGGATGACATCACGTCGAATTTCAGCCCCGCCTTGCGCGCGCTGACCATGGCGCGCGACACGTTGGGCGTTTCCATGAAACCGAAGCGCAGGGTCAGGCGGCCAAAGCGACCATCAAGCTGTTCGTAATCGGCGCGTTCATCGGCTGTGGCAACGGGAACGCGAAGGGTTTCGACCGTGAGAAGCACGTTCTGTTCATGCATAACGCGGTTGTGTTTGAGGTTGTGCAGCAAGGCCGAGGGCACCACGGACGGGTCGGGCGTAAGGAAAAAGGCGGTTCCCGGCACGACGTGGACCGAAGAGTGGCTCATGGATTTCACGAAACCGGCAAGGCCGACCATCTGCTTGTGCGATTTGACCGACATGTTCTGTGTGCCGCGCCACCACGACCACATGCACAGGCCAACAAGACCGGCGAGGATGAGGGGAACATAGCCGCCATCCGCAATCTTGACCATGTTTGAGGCAAGAAATGCAAATTCCAGCGCGATCATTGGAGAGGCTACAAGAAGTGTCACCCAAAGCGGCAACTTTCCGGACCGGACCATGTAGATCATGGCCAGTGACGTGGTGACGACCATGGTGCCGGTCACGGCGATACCATAGGCCGAAGCCAGTGCTTCAGAGCTGCCAAAAGCGAGAACCAGCCAGAGCACGCCGAACAGCATGATCCAGTTCATTCCACCGATATAGATCTGTCCGCTTTGATCGTGCGACGTGTGGCGAATGGTCAGACGCGGCAGAAGGCCCAGTTGGACGGCGGCGCGGGTCATCGAAAAGGCACCAGAGATCACGGCTTGAGCCGCAATAACTGTGGCGGCCGTTGCCAGCGCCACAAGAAACGGCAGCAGACTTTCGGGCACGCTGCGGAAGAACGGGTTTTCAATGGCGGAAGCGTCAGAAAGAACCAGGGCCCCCTGCCCCAGATAGTTCAACGTAAGCGCCGGAAACACCAGTAGGAACCAAGCCATCATGATCGGCTTGCGACCGAAGTGACCGAGGTCTGCGTAAAGGGCTTCGGCACCCGTGACGGCAAGAAAAACCGCGCCCAGGACGATGAAGGAAACGGCGCGATGTTCGATCAGGAAGGAAACCGCGTAGTGCGGATTGAAAGCAGCCAGAACGGCAGGGTTGCCGAAGATGTGCCATACTCCGGTCACACCAAGAACGAGGAACCACAAGGCCGTGATCGGGCCAAAGGCGCTGGCGATACGGGCGGTTCCTTGCCGCTGGAGGAAAAAGAGTGCGAACAGAATGCCCAGCGTGACCGGAACGACATAGGTTTCGAGCGATGGAAGGATCAAACCGGCGCCTTCGACCGCAGAAAGGACCGAAATGGCCGGAGTGATGATAGCGTCACCGTAGAAAAGCGCTGCGCCCGCAATGGCAAGTGACAGAGTCGGGATGGAACGTCGGCCAATGGCAAGACGCGCGAGCGTGTAAAGGGCCAGGACGCCGCCTTCGCCACGGTTGTCTTCGCGCAACAGAAACAAGACGTATTTTACGGTGACGATGAGGATCAGAGTCCAGACAAGAATCGACAGCAGGCCAAGCACCTCGGCCTGTGCGAGACCGTCGGCGGCAACGGGGCGCAGCGCTTCGCGAAAGGCATAGATCGGTGACGTGCCGATATCGCCGTAAACAACGCCGACCGCCCCAAGGGTAAGGGCGGCAAAGCCTTTTGGCACCTCGGCTTTGTGATGATCGTCGCCCTCATCGCGGAGATAGGCTGCGATATCCAGTTCATCTTCGTCGAACAATGGCAACTGACGCTCGGCGGAAGCCGAGAGCTTTGGGTCATTCATCTGGTTCATGGTGCTTTTGTACTGGTGGCCGAGGGCCCGGGATTGGGCGCGTCTCGTCAGGAAGAGGAGACCCGTGCGCGGGTCTTCGGACACTCCATATACGGCCGTGGCAGCGGCGGCATGTCGGACAGTTTACGCCTTTGTGAAGGAGGCGGCAAGAAGGTTCTGCGGTGCAGCGTTGCGCTGGCGTCAGGGCAGGACTGTGAACGGCGCGGGGAAGCGGTGTTCTTCAAGGTTCGGCGTGGTGCCGATGCGGTCAACCACGGCGAAAAGGCCGGGGGCGTGAAGCGGGGTCAGGACGCCGTGCCATGTGCCGCGGTGCAGGTTGATGCCCTGCGCGCCGTTGGTGAGAAAGGCGCGGGGGGTGGCGTCGGGGCTGGTGGCGACGATGACGAGGAAGGGATCGGCAGACATAGGGAGGAAGGCCTGCGACCCGTCGGGGTGGCGTTCGATCAGGTCGAAATCATAGGGCAGGCTGCGCGCTTCGGCCTTGAACACCGAGATGCCGGCGCGGCCTGCGGGGCCGAAATCGAGGGTGGCGCGGTCGTGGTGGCGGCGGCACAGGCCCGCGTTGATGAGCCGGAAATCGCCCGTAGCGTCGAGCACATCGCCGAAGGGGGCGAAGGCCTTGGCGGTGAGGGGTTCGGTTCTGATCTGGCGCATCGGGATATCCTGTCGGAGCGGGGGGCCAGCCCCCCGCACCCCCCGGGATATTTTCAGGCAGAAAATGGGGGGCGGAGGGTCCGTATTCAGCGGGCGGGGCCGAAGGCGGGCGAACCGAAGGCGCCGGGGCCGCGCAGTTTGGCGTGGCGGTTGACGTCCTTGTAAAGCAGGTAGCGGAAAGGGCCGGGGCCTGCGGCATAGCAGGCCTGCGGGCAATAGGCGCGCAGCCACATGAAATCGCCTGCCTCGACCTCGACCCAATCTTTGTTGAGTTTATAGACAGCCTTGCCTTGCAACACGTAGAGCCCGTGTTCCATGACATGGGTTTCTTCGAAGGGGATGACGCCGCCGGGTTGGAAGGTGACGATGTTTACATGCATGTCGTGGCGCAGGTCGGCGGGATCGACGAAGCGGGTGGTGGCCCAGACTCCGTTGGTATCGGGCATGGAAACGGGCTTGAGCGTTTTTTCGTTGGTGACGAAGGCGGTGGGGTGCGCCACGCCCGGCGCCGGTTCGTAAAGTTTGCGGACCCAGTGGAAGCGGGCGGGGGTGGCGCCTTCGGCCAGCAGCGTCCATTTCGCGCCTGCGGGGATATAGGCGTATCCGCCTTCGTCAAGCTCGTGTCCCTGACCGTCGATGGTGAGGGTGACAAGGCCACCCGTGACGAAAAGGACGTGCTGCACGCCCATGTCGGGATCGGGCGCGTCGGAGCCGCCGCCGGGGGCAACCTCGACCACGTATTGGCTGAAGGTTTCGGAAAAGCCCGACATGGGGCGGGCGATGAGCCATAATTTCGTCTTGTCCCAACCCGGCAGGTAGCTGGTGACGATGTCGGAAAAAACGCCGCGCGGTATGAAGGCGTAGGCGTCGGTAAAGACGGCGCGGCCCGTCATCAGTTGCGTCTGGGACGGCAGGCCACCCGTGGGAGCGTAATAACTGGTCACGGAAGAATATCCTTCAGGCGAAGTTCTGCGATGCGTTCGACCTGACGCAAGGCGGTGGAAAATTCGGTTGCGGTGTCGTTGCCGATGCGGGTGGAGAAGGCGGCGAGGATGCTGGCCCTGGTATTGTCGCGGACGGCGATGATGAAGGGGAAGCCGTGCTTTTCGACATAGGCCGCGTTCAGGCGCTGGAATTCGGCGCGTTCGGCATCGGTCAGGGCATCGAGCGCGGCACTGGCCTGTTCGGCGGTGCTTTCGGGGGTCAGCCGTTTGGCGGCGGCGAGTTTGCCGGCAAGGTCGGGGTGGGCGCGCAGGACGCCGAGTTGTTCGTCGCGGCTGGCGGTGCGCAGGATGCGGGCCAGCGCATTGGCGAGGCCCAGGGCGCTGTCATGTGCGGGGCCAAGCTCCAGCGCCCAAGCGCGATCGGCGACCCAAGGCGAATGTTCGACGATACCGCCGAAGCGTTCGACGAAGCGTTCGCGCGTCATGCGGCTGGGGCGTTCGATGCGTTTGTGGGGGTGAGTTGCCGCCCAGTGCCGCGCAATGTCGAGGCGGCGGGGGAACCAGACGCCTTCGTGCCCCTGCGCGTAGTCGAGGAACTTTTGCAGACCCGCAATCTTGCCCGGGCGGCCGATCAGGCGGTTGTGCAGGCCGATCGAGAACATTTTGGCGCGGCCTGCCTGCCCTTCGGCATAGAGGGTGTCGAAGCTGTCCTTGAGATAGGTGAAGAACTGTTCGCCCGTGATGTAGCCCGGAGCGGTGGCGAAGCGCATGTCGTTGGCTTCGAGCGTGTAGGGGATGACGAGCTGGTCTCGGTCGCCGACTTCCAGCCAGTAGGGCAGGTCGTCATCATAGGTGTCGGAGATCCATGCAAGGCGGGCGCTTTCGGCGGTGAGGCGCACGGTGTTCATCGAGCAGCGGCCCGTATACCAGCCGCGCGGGGGTTCGCCGACGACCTCTTCGTGTAGGCGGAAGGATTCGGCGATCTGGCGGGCTTCCTCTTCCGCGGGCATGTCGCGGTGGTCGACCCATTTCAGGCCGTGGGAGGCGATTTCCCAGCCTGCCGATTTCATCGCGGCGACCTGTTCGGGGTTGCGGGCAAGGGCCGAGGTGACGCCGTAGATGGTGACGGGGATGTTCCGTTCGGTGAACAGGCGGTGCAGCCGCCAGAAGCCCGCGCGGGCGCCGTAGTCGTAGATCGACTCCATGTTCCAGTGGCGCATGCCCGGCCACGGGGCGGCACCGGCGATGTCGGACAGGAAGGCCTCGGATTGGGCATCGCCGTGGAGGATGTTGTTTTCGCCGCCTTCTTCGTAGTTGAGAACGAGCGAAACGGCGATCTTTGCGCCGCCGGGCCATTTTGCATCGGGGGCGTCAGGGCCATGGCCACGGAAATCACGGGGGTAACGGTTCACGGGGGATTTCCTTGCCATGCAGTTTGACGCGCAGCTTAGGCTGCAAAAGCGGAAGGGTTTATCAAAAAAACCAAGTAAGACCTTTTCGGGCAGGGCGCGGTCGTGCTTTGGCACCAAGGCAGGCTAGTGTTGCGGGAAAGCGGGAGGATGTGATGGCCGGACGATTGACGACGCATGTGCTGGATACGGCGCGGGGCAAGCCTGCGGCTGGGGTGAGGATCATGCTGTACCGTGTCAGCGGGAACAGCCACCGCAAGATTGCAGAAACGGTGACGAATGCTGACGGGCGGACTGATGCGCCGATGCTGACGCCCTTGCAGGCGGGGAGTTACGAGCTGGTCTTTTGCGCGGGCGACTATTTGCGCGCAACGGGGCAGGCGGATGGCGAGGTGCTGTTTCTGGACGAGATTCCGATCCGCTTTGGCGTGCCGGACCCCGAGGCGCATTACCATGTGCCGCTGCTGATCTCTCCCTTCGCCTATTCGACCTATCGCGGGTCGTAGGGGTTGAGGGTGGCGATGCCGGTCTGAGCATAGGTCTCCGGCTGGCCGGTGGCGAGGGTGGCACTGTTGGCGCGGGCGATGGCGGCGGTCATGGCGGTGGCAAGCGGCAGGGCGGTGCGGGCCGTGATCGCGGCCAGGTCGCGGGCGGCGGCGCTGTCGAAGGGTAGGACGCGGCCCGCGAAATCGGTATCCGTCATCTCGTCTATCAACGATATCGTCTGTTTTGCTTGCGGTGTGCGCAGGGCGGCGGTGAGAAGTTCTGCCTCGGTCAAGCAGGAGATGTGGAGCGTGGCGGCAGGCTGGCCCGCGAACCATGCGAGCAAGGCGGGCGACGGTGTGGCCGAGAGGAGTTCGGCCAGAACGGGCGTGTCGAGCAGGATCATTGCCGTACCGGAAGCGGCAAAGCGGGCAGGTTCAGCGCCTTGAATCGTGCATGGATCTGCTGGCCGAGATCAGCACGGGGATCGGAAGCGCCAAGTGCTGCGCGCAGGATGTGGCGGGCCTCGTCCTCCATCGAGCGCAGGTTGGCGGCAGCCTGCTGTTTCAGGCGGGCTTTCACGTCGTCTTCGAGGGCGCGGATGATGATGCTGGCCATGGGGTTCCTCCTTTGACCAGTCTAACGGATGATAGCGGTGATATCTTAGCCCGAGGCCGGGGGGCATTCTGCCCCGCCAGTCCACCGGTTTCTCGAACCGGTGGCGAAACCGTTGGACTACCCCCCTTGAGAGTATTTGGGCAAGGGTGAAGGGGTGAGGCGTGCTTCACCCTGTTGCAAATACTCTCGGGGGGAGGCGCGGAACGCGCCGTGGGGGGCGGAAAGCCCCCTGCGACATTGGCGTCAGGCAGAGAGGCCCGCCATGGCGCGGCGCAATTCATCGCGGCAATGGGCGGCCATGAAATCGGTGAAAAGGCGCACTTTCGGGTCTTTCAGGCGGCGGTGTTGCGACAGGACGGACAGCTGCGTGGCCATCGGCGGCGTAGCTGTGCAGACGGGAACAAGGCGGCCGGTGCGCAGGTGGTCGGCCACTTCGAAGATCGGCTTCATCACGATACCGCGCCCGTCGAGCGCCCAGCCGGTGAGGACATCGCCGTCATCCGATTCGAAGGGGCCTGTTATCTCGAACCGGCGGGGGCCTTCGGGGGTGAGGAGGTTCCACTGGAATTCCTTGGCGCCCGGAAATCGCAGGTTGAGACAATCGTGCCGGTCGGCCACGAGGGCTGCGCCGTCAAGCGGGTTGCCGCGGCGTTCGATATAGGCGGGGGCGGCGCAGAGGATGCGGGGGCAATCGGCCACAAGGCGCACTTTCAGGGTGCTGTCTTCCAGAAGGCCGAGATGGAAGGCGACATCGAGGCCTTCGGCAGTGACATCGATCGTGCGGTCCGACAGACGCAGGCGCACGTCGATCTGGGGATAGAGGTCCTTGAAGAGCGGCACATGGGGGGCGATGAAGCGCCGCCCGATGCCAAGGGGGGCGGCGACGAAGATGGTGCCGCGCGGGTTTTGCGTGACATCCATCACGGCGGCTTCGGCCTCGTCTATGCTTTCCAGCACCTTGCGGGCACCTTCATAGAAGATGCGGCCGTTTTCGGTGGGTTGCAGCGAACGGGTGGTGCGGTTGAACAGCCGCACGCCGAGGTGCTTTTCCAGTTCCGAGATGCGGGCCGAGGCGACGGCGGGCGAACAGCGCTGGTCGCGGGCGGCGGCACTCATATTGCCCAATTCGAAGACACGGACGAACATGCGGATGTTGTTGACATAGGACATCGCGGTGCTGACCCATTTTCTGGCCGGATTTGAAAGTGTTCGGCCATTTGCCGGATTAACAGAGGAATACCTGACGGTATAGCGTTTCGCAAAAGCGAAGGGATTGGCGATGTATGACTGGGCCGTGCTGTGGGAATGGGTTGAGCTGGCCGCGCGCTGGACGCATGTGATCACGGCCATCGCGTGGATCGGGTCATCGTTCTATTTCATCGCGCTGGACCTAGGGCTGCGGAAATCGCCCGATCTGCCCGCCGGTGCCTATGGCGAGGAATGGCAGGTTCACGGGGGCGGGTTTTACCATATCCAGAAATACCTTGTAGCGCCGGAGCGGCTGCCCGAGCATCTGATCTGGTTCAAGTGGGAAAGCTATGCGACCTGGCTTTCGGGCTTTGCCATGCTGGTTTTGGTCTATTACCTCGGGTCGGACCTGTACCTGATCGATCCGGCGGTGATGGAGCTGACGCAAGGACAGGCGATTGCGATCTCGGTCGCCTCGCTGGCGTTCGGGTGGCTGGCCTATAATACGATCTGCCGCGTTTTCGTGGATACGAACCAGACAGCGGTGATGGTGGTGCTGTTCTTCGTGCTGGTGGCCATGGCCTGGGGTTATACCCATGTGTTTTCGGGCCGCGCGGCGCTGATCCATCTGGGGGCGTTTACGGCGACGATCATGTCGGCCAACGTGTTCATGGTGATCATCCCGAACCAGAAGATCGTTGTGGCGGACCTCAAAGCCGGGCGCACGCCTGACCCGAAATACGGGCGCATCGCCAAGCAGCGCAGTACGCATAACAACTATCTGACGCTGCCCGTGCTGTTCCTTATGCTGTCGAACCATTACCCGCTGGTCTTTGCGACCCAGTACAACTGGGTCATCGCAAGCCTTGTGTTCCTGATGGGGGTGACGATCCGGCACTGGTTCAACACGCGCCATGCGGGCAAGGGCAATCCGCATTGGACATGGGGGGTGACGGTTCTGCTGTTCCTGATCATCGCTTGGCTTTCCACCGCGCCGATGCGGCATGTGGATGATAGCGCGATGAAGGGCGAGGCGCTGGTTTATGCGAGCGCCGAGGGGTTTGACGATGTGGTCAGCATCGTGCAGGGGCGGTGCAGCATGTGCCATGCCGCCGAACCGGGATGGGAGGGGGTTTACTGGCCGCCTAAGAACGTGGTGCTGGAGACGCCCGCCCAGATCGCACATGAAGCGCGGCGGATTTACATGCAGGCGGGGATTACCCATGCCATGCCGCCCGCGAACCTGAGCCTGATCGAGCCCGAGGAGCGGGCGAAGATTGTGGCGTGGTTTCGTGATGCAGGTGGTGTGGAAGGCTAGAGAAAATCGCTTTCCGTCAATTGGGCGCCAAGGAAGGTGACGACCGAGGTTCCCAAGGTAAGCAGGGTTACGTCTCCATCCTGAACAAGGGAATGGGTGGCACTGCCGGTCAGGCGGATCTTGTCGATGCCGGATTGAAACCCCGTGACAAGATCGCCGCCATCGCTGCCCGTGGCGGAAAAGACGAAAACATCGGCGCCGGCGCCGCCGTAAAGGCTGTCAGAACCCGTGCCGCCGATCAGGGCCGATCCGTCAGGACCGGCGAACAGGCGGTCGTCGCCGCCAGCGCCGGACAGGGTTGACGCGCCACCCGTGCTGACCAGCGTTTCGGCTGCCGCGCTGCCGGCAAGGGTGAGGGCGCCGCTGCCGGTGATGGTGACGGACAGGGAAAGGGCATTCAGCGCACCGGGATTGAACAGTCCGTCTAGCTGGACGCTGGCCGCCCCGCTGCCAAGGGTCAGTCCCGTGGTGGTAATGCGTGCGGTTGCAAGGATGGTCTGGGCGTTCTGTCCGGCCGGAAGCGCAAGGTCGAGCCGGTCTGTGGCGGCGTTGAAATCGGTGATGATGCGATGACCGGCGCGGGACAGATCGACCGTGAACCGGTCGGCCCCTGCCCCGCCGGTTGCCCGATCGGCGCCGGACCCGAGGATCAGATGGTCATCGCCGCCCGCGCCGAGAAGGCTGTCATTTCCGGCATCGCCCGATAGGGTATCGTTTCCGTCACCTGCATCGAGAATGTCGGCATCGGTGCCGCCAAAAAGGTGGTCGTTTCCCGCGCCCGAGGCGAGGCTATCGGTTCCGCCTAGGCCAAGAAGGCTGTCATCGCCCCAGCCGAAGGCGCGGGATGGAGAGGAAAGGGTGGAAAGCGTATCTGCCGTTTCTGTGCCGGACCAGCGCCCGCCATTCCATGCCGCGACAAGACCACCCGGGGCTGAGCCAAACTGTGCGAGTACCGTTTCGGCGGTGGCACCGACAAAGACGATTTGCAGATTGCCAAGGGTAAAGGTGGCATCGGGCGATCCGGCGACGGGTTGCAGCGCGGTCAGCGGGGGTGTGCCGGAAGCGATGCCCGACAGGATGAGCCTGTCGCCAGCTGCGGCATTGAAATCGGTCAGCAAGACGGTTCCGGTTCGCGCTGGGGCGAGGATGAACGTATCGGCCCCGTCGCCGCCCGTGACGCGGACCGTGAACGGAAGGTCGGGCAGGGGTGCGATGAGAATGAGGTCATCCTGCGAGCCGCCTTGCAACGTGGCATCACCCCCTGATGCGATCAGCGTGTCATTGCCCGAACCGCCGATCAGGGTTGCGGCCGCCCCGGTGGTGACAAGCTGATCGGCGTCTTCATCGCCCTGAAGCAGGTCATTGCCGGTGCCGCCGAAAAGCAGGTCACTGCCAAGACCGCCAAAAAGCTGGTCGTTGCCATCGTCGCCAAACAGCGCATCGGCCCCGGCGTCGCCCAGCAGAAGATCATTGTCCTGACCGCCGGAAAGACGGTCATCGCCCGCGTTGCCGCGTATCGTGTCGGCGGCATCGGGATAGATCGAACCGACCGAGGCGCCGATCACGGTGTCGTTGCCGTCACCGCCCAAAAGCTGGTTCCGGTCGGCGGTATCGGAAAGCCAGTCATCACCCGTGCCGCCGATCAGCGTGTCATTGCCTGCGGCGCCTGCCAGATCGTCGCGGCCGGTTCCGCCATCGAGGCGGTCATTATCGGCACCGCCTGCCATGGTGTCATCGCCGGTTCCGCCAAGCAGGGTATCGGTGCCGGTGCCGCCATCGACACGGTCGTTGCCGGTATCGGCGGTGATAAGATCATTCCCGTCATCGCCCGACAGCGTATCGTTGCCATCGCCGCTTTGCAGTTGGTCATGGCCGGAACCACCCCAGAGCCGGTCATCGCCGGTGCCACCCAAGACCCGATCCTGACCCGAATTGCCTTGGATGACGTCATTATCACCTTCGCCGCTAAGCGTATCGTTGCCGGTGCCGCCTGTCAGCGTATCGGCCCCCCAGCCCGCTGAGCGGTTGTCGGCAGCGGCGGTGCCAGAGAACAGGTCATCTGTCGAAATCTCGAGATTGGTTGAGGCGATGCGGCCCGAATAGCCCACCAGAACTACGGTTGTCTTGTTGACGGTCAGCGCAAGGCCCGTGGCGGTTTGAACCACGGCGGGATTGCCGGAAAATCCGTCTTTGCCGAAGCAAAGGCGCAGGCGGTCAGTCGCGGGATCGAAATCGTGCAGTTCGATGCGGGTGCCTGCGACGCTGCGCCCCAGTATGAACAGGTCTTGGCCGGACCCGCCGAAAAGCAGGGCATCGGCCGTGGCGACCAAGGTATCATTGCCCGACCCGCCGGACAGGCGGCCCCTGCCGGTCAGCAGGTCATTGCCGCCAAGGCCCGACAGCAGCGTTATCGCGCCCGAGGCGGTCAGCGTATCATGACCCGCGCCGCCAGCCAGTTCATTAGGTTGCGTCGCCATGCCATTTGCCCCGAGAGTGGCGATGATCGGACGGTGCCACCTTGCACGGCAAGGTTGCAAAGCTTGGTTAAGAATATGTTAACGGCAGGCAAGGATGCTGGGCGGTTTGCGGGCCGGGGCGCAGATCAGGGTTTGCGGAAGCGCCATGTGGTGGTCTGGTCGTAGGTTTCGTGCGGGGCCAGGCTGATGTCGGGAAAGCCCGGATGGTTCGGCGCATCGGGCCAGTTTTGCGCCTCGATCGCGAGGCCTTCGTGCGGGCCGCCGCCGGGGCGACGGGCATCGCGGGCATCATAGATCTGGATGCCGGGTTCGGTTGTGGCGACAACGAGCGACACGCCGGATTGACCCACCAGATGCAGGACATCGCGCAAATCTTGCCGCTGGTCAGAAAGGCAATAACAGGTATCAAACTCAGGGGCACCCGGCCGGATGGGGCGAAGCGTGCGGAAATCCATTTCGGTGCCCTGAACGGGGCGTATCTCGCCCGTGGGGGTGAAATCGGGGGTGGTGGGAAGGTAGTGGTCGGCAGCGACGCGCAGGGAATGGCCAGAATAGGTATCGGTGCCGTCGAGGTTCCAATAGCTGTGATTGGCAAAGTTCACCAGGGTGGTGCGGTCGGTCGCCACATGCAGTTCAAGGCGCAGGGTTGCGCCATCTTCGACAGAGTAGCGGGCCGTCACGCGGCGGTTGCCGGGAAAGCCGCCTTCGCCGTGGGACAGAAACAGCGAAAGGGTGCAGGAACGTTCGGACACCTCGGACAGGGTCCAGACTTTCAGATGCGTGCCGCTATCGCCGCTATGAAGGGTATGGCGGCCGTTGAAGTTGACGTCGAAGCTGTGCGGGTGGCCGTCGATCGGGGCGGTTGCGCCGGTCAGACGGTTCACCACCGGACCGATGAGCGTGCCGTGATGTCGCATGTCGCCCTGATAATCGGCAAGTTTGTCAGAGCCGAGGGTAAGGCTGTAGGGTATGCCCTTCAGCCATACGCCCTGAAGCGCGGCGCCCCATGTCAGGATCGAGGCAGTAAGGTCGCCATGGCCGAGGGTGATGCGGCTGACTGCATGCCCCTGCCCTGTCACGCCGAAAGGCGCGATTCCGATCTGTCGTGCCGTCATGTCACCGCCCCACCGATACTCCGCGCCAGTGGTGACGCCTGCGGGGCGAGTGGTCAAGTGAATGACCCGCGATCAGGGCGTGTTTGCGGCCGTGGACAGGCAGGTTGCGATGGAATCGGCCAAGGTGCCGATCAGGGTGCCATAGGCATCGGGACCGGAATCGCCTGTGGAACCGACAGGGTCGAGCGGGGGACCGATCCGCAGGGATGTGCCCTGTGCCAGTTGCGCGACAAGGGCGGGATCGTGCTGTGCTTCGGGAAAGATGCAGGTGGGGGGGCCGCTGCCCACCGCCTGATGCAAGGCGGCGAGTTTGGCCGCGCCGGGGGTGGTGGCATCGCCCAGCGCGACCGAGCCCAGAATGGACAGGCCGTAATGGCTGGCGAAATAGCCATAGGCATCATGGAAGACGATGAAGGGGCGGTCACGATAGGCGTCAAGGCGCGACCTGACCTGCTGGTCAAGCGCATCGATGGCATGCCGTGCCGCTTCGGCATTGGCGGCATAGGTGGCGGCGTTGTCGGGGTCGAGTTCGGCAAGCCGCGCTGCGATGAGGCCGAGCCATGCCTTAGCGTTGTCAGGGTCAAGCCATGCGTGCGGATCGGTGTTGCCATGGTCATGCGACCCTTGGGACGGGTCGTGCAGGTGGGCGCCATCGGGGCTGTAGGGACGGCGGAAGGTTTCGGGCGCGTCAAGCAGGGCCAAGACCTGTGCTTCGGGCAGGTCAGTCAGCGCACGGCTTAGCCACGGCGTAAGGTCCGGCCCGACCCAGAACACAAAGCCGGCATCGGCCAAGGCGCGGGCCTGTGATGGCCTAAGCTGGAAGTCGTGTTCCGATGCGCCCTTGGCCAGCAAAAGCGTTGGTGTGCCCAGATCGCCCATCACTTGGGCTACCAGAGACTGGACGGGGGGGATATCGGTCACGACCTGCGGCACTTCGGCCCGCGCGGGTGCCGCGAGGGGGGCGCAGAGCAGAAGGCTGGCCAAGGCGGATGATATGATATAACGCATCGAAGTGGCTGTCCGGCAGGTTCGGGCGGACCATTCTACGTTATACTATAACATGTCAAGGGGCGACCGGCCGTGCCGCATGACCATTCCCATTCCTGTCCGGGTTGCGCGACGGGGCCCGAGATGGCCTTTGCCAGCCATGACCATGCCCATTGCGCCAAGGATGTGATGGAGCGGGCGGAAACGGTGGCAGGGGAACAGGGCGCACGCCTGACGCCGGTTCGGCGCCGTGTGCTTGAGATCCTGCTTGAGGCGCATCGGGCGATGGGGGCCTATGAGGTGCTGGAACGGTTGGCGGCGGATGGTTTCGGCAACCAGCCCCCCGTGGCCTATCGGGCGCTGGATTTTCTGGTGGAACAGGGCATGGCGCACCGTATCCAGCGGCTGAATGCCTTTGCCGCCTGCATGCATCCGGGCGAGGCGCATGCGCCGGTGTTCCTTATCTGCCGCAGTTGCAACGCCGTGGCCGAGACCGAGGCCCTGCACGTGCGCGCGACGCTGGAGCGCGCGGCAGACGGCATGGGCTTTTCCATCGAACGCAGCACGGTCGAGGCAGTGGGCCTGTGCCCGCGCTGCCGCGGGGGGCAGGCATGAACCTTATCGAAGCGCTCGATGTGACGGTGCGGCTGGACGGGCACGAGGTGCTGACCGGCGTGTCGATGCAGGTCAAGGCGGGCGAGATCGTCACCATCCTTGGCCCCAACGGTTCGGGGAAATCGACGTTGCTGCGGGCGTTGCTGGGCATTTTGCCGCTGGCGGGCGGCACGGTTGTGCGCGAGCGGGGGCTGCGGGTCGGGTATGTGCCCCAACGGCTTTCTGTCGAGCGGTCTTTGCCGATGACGGTGCGGCGGTTCCTGTCCTTGCCGGTACGCGTAGGCGGGGCCGAGGCAATGCAGGCGCTGGGCCGCGTGGGCCTGCCGGATGTGGCGGGGCGGCAGATGGGCGCGCTTTCGGGCGGGCAGTTCCAGCGGGTGCTGCTTGCGCGAGCGTTGCTGTCGCAGCCACAGATTCTGGTGCTGGACGAACCCACACAGGGGCTGGACCAACCCGGCGAGGCCGCATTCTACCGGCTGATCGAAGAGGTGCGGCGGGAAACCGGGGTGGCGGTACTGATGGTAAGCCATGATCTGCATGTCGTCATGGCGGCATCGGATCGGGTGATCTGCCTGAACGGGCATATCTGCTGTGAGGGGACACCGCGCGTGGTGTCAACCGCGCCGGAATACCGGGCACTGTTCGGCCTTGGGACGCAAGGGGCATTGGCACTTTATCAGCATGTGCACGACCACAGCCATGAAGAGGGCGCCGGACATTCGCACGGGCACCACGCGCATGGCCCCCATTCGCACGGACATTCGCATGTCGCAGATGCAGAGCATGACCATGTTTGATGATTTTCTGGTGCGGGCCGCGCTGGCCGGGGTGGGGCTGTCGCTGGCGACGGGGCCGCTTGGGTCATTCGTGGTGTGGCGGCGGATGGCCTATTTCGGGGATGCGACATCGCACGCCGCTATTTTGGGCGTGGCGCTGGCACTGGCCACGGACCTGCCCGTGGGAATCGGCACGCTGGGCGTGGCGCTTGCGATGGCGGTCACGGTAGCCACCTTGGCGGCGCGGGGCTGGGCGATGGACACGACGCTGGGCGTGCTGGCACATTCGGCGCTGGCCATCGGGCTGGTGGCGGTCAGTTTCGTGCCCGGCGCGCGCACCGACCTGCAAGCCTATCTGTTCGGTGACATTCTGGCGGTTTCGGCACAAGACCTGTGGTTTGTCTGGGCCGGGGCGGGGCTGGTGCTGACGCTGCTGGTCTGGCGGTGGCAGGCGCTGCTGACGGCCACGCTGAACGCCGACCTTGCCCATGCCTCGGGGCTGAACCCCGACCGCGAGCGGCTGGTGCTGACGGTTGCGCTGGCGGTGGTGGTGGCAGTTGCGCTGAAGATCGTGGGGGCGCTGCTGATCGCGGCGATGCTGATCATTCCGGCGGCGGCAGCGCGGGGGCTGGCGCGCAACCCCGAAAGCATGGCGGTGATGGCCACGCTGTTCGGGGCGGGCGCGGTTCTGGGCGGGTTGCAGCTTTCGCTTTGGCAAGACACACCTGCGGGGCCGTCGATCATTGCGGTTGCGGCGGGGCTGTTCGCGCTATCGGCCGGTCTGGGCCGGTCGCTGCGCCGTTGAGGCGGGGCGGCGGCCAGCCGTTCCCGCCGAACCGCGGGGAAGGCAGGTCGCGCATTTGACAGCAATGTCGTTTTCGTCTGCCAAGGGTCGGGATGACTTGCCCGTTTGCGTGCGGTTGGGGCAGATAGGGGCAAACCCTTTTGCGCCCGGAGCATGCCCCCATGAAAACCCATGTCAAAGCCCTTGTCGTCGGTGGCGGTGCCGTCGGGAACGGGATTGCCTATCACCTTGCCAAGGCCGGGTGGGATACGATGCTGGTCGAGCGCGACGAGCTTACCGCAGGTTCGACATGGCACGCGGCGGGGTTGCTGCCGCTGTTCAACATGTCGTTCGCGACGACGCATATCCACAAATACTCGGTCGATTTCTACAAGGGGCTAGAGGCCGAGACGGGGCTGAACCCCGGTTTCTATGTGGTGGGCAACCTGCGCATGGCGCAGACGCAGGAGCGGATGGACGAATACATGCTGTATTCGTCGGTGGCCGAGACGGCGGGGGTGTATCACGAATTCCTGTCGCCGAAGGAGATTGCGGAGCGGTGGCCGCTGGTGCGGACCGAAGACCTGAAAGGCGCGCTGTTCCACCCGCAGGACGGCTATATCAACCCCGCCGACGTGACGCAGGCCATGGCCAAGGGCGCGCGGCAGTTCGGGGCAACGATCGAGCGGAAGATCCAGGTCGATGCCTATCGCTGGACGGGCAGCGAATGGATCGTTTCGTGCACGCGGATGGTGGAACAGGGCGGCAACCTTGTGGCATCGGACGAGAAGTTCGAGATCCATGCCGAGCATGTGGTGACGGCGACGGGCAACCATGCCCAGCGCACAGCGCGTCTGTTGGGGATCAAGATCCCCGCGATTCCGGTCGAACACCAGTATATCGTGACCGAGCCTGACCCCGCGCTGGTGGAATGGCGTAAGACCAACCCGCAGCACCCCGTTCTACGCGATGCGGACGCCAAATGGTATGTACGCGAAGAACGCGGCGGCTGGATTTTGGGCCCCTATGAGCGGAACGCGCCCGCGCGGTTCCTATATGATGTGCCGCAGTCGTTCCGTGCCGATCTGTTCCCGCTGGACCTCGAGCGGATCGAGGCGGAATACATGTCGATGATCCATCGCCTGCCGTCATCGGAAACGGTGGGGCTGAAGGACGATTACAACGGGCCGATCTGCTATACGCCCGATGGCAACCCGCTGGTCGGGCCTGCACCGGGGCTGCGGAACATGTGGCTGGCCGAAGGGTTCAGCTTTGGCATCACGGCGGCTGGCGGGACGGGGTATTACCTTGCCCAGATGATGGTGAATGGCGAGGCCGAGATCGATATGGCCAGCCTTGACCCGCGGCGTTACGGCAACTGGATGACGACCGAATATGCGGCGCGGAAGAACGAGGAATGCTATGAGCATGTCTTCATCCTGCACCATCCGGATGAAGAGCGTGAAGCCTGCCGCCCGCTGCGCACCGCGCCCGTCTATGACCGCCAGAAAGAGTTGGGCGCGCAATTCGGGCAGGTGAATGGTTGGGAGCGGCCGATCTATTACGGGCCGAAGGACGCTCCGGAAGACTTCGACCACAACTCGCGCAGCTTCCGCCGTGGCGGCTGGTGGCAATATGCGGTGGACGAGGCCAAGGCCATTCGCGAGACGGCAGGGCTGATCGACGCCACGGCGTTCACCAAGCATCTGGTGCGCGGACCGGGGGCGACGGCCTTCCTTGACTGGTTCACCTGCAACGCGCTGCCCAAGGTGGGGCGGATCAACCTGACCTATGCGCTGACCCCTGCGGGCACAACGCGGACGGAATACACCATCGTGCGGAACGGCGAGAACGACTATTACCTTGTTTCGGCAGGTGCCTGGACGACCTATGACGGCGATTACCTGAAGAAATGCGCTGAAGATTTCATGGGCCGCGGTGGCGGGTATATCGACATCCATGACGTGACGACCCAATGGGGGGTGTTCGCGCTGGCAGGGCCGAACAGCCGCGCCATCCTGAAGGAACTGGTCAAGGACGCCGACCCCGACACGGTACTGTCGAACAAGCGTTTCCCCTGGCTGTCGGCGCGGAAGATCGAGTTGGGGATGTGCCCCGTCAATGCGATCCGCGTGGCCTATACGGGGGAACTCGGTTGGGAACTTCACCACCCGATCGAGATGCAGCGCTATCTGTGGGATCAGTTGATGGTGGCGGGTGCGAAGCACGGGATGAAGCTGGTGGGTGCCCGCGCCCAGAACTGGCTGCGGCAGGAGAAGAGCTATCGCGCCTTCGGCAACGAGCTGGGCCGCGATGCGACCCCGCTGGAGGCCGCGCTGGACCGTTTTGTCGACCTGTCGAAGGACTTTCAGGGCAAGGAAGCGATGCTGGCGACGGGAATCCGTTCAAAATGCGTGACCGTGCTGATCGACGGGCCGGCCGATACCGACCCGTGGGGCAAGGAGGCGCTGGTGGTGAATGGCGAGAAGATCGGGCGTCTGACCAGTGGCGGCTATTCGGTGGCCTTCGGCAAGCAGATCGGCATGGGCTATGTGCGGCCCGATCTGGCGGAAGTGGGCACCAAGATGCAGGTCCGCATCAACCGCGAGCTTTGGGATGCCGTGGTCGTGGAGGACAGCCCGTTCGACCCGAGCAATGCTCGCATCCGTGTGGATGGCTGAACTGGTGGGGGCAGAGGCCAGCCCCCCGCACCAAGCCAAATCAGCGGGGGGCCAGCCCCCCGCACCCCCCGGGATATTTGAAGGCAGAAAATGAGGAGGCGCGGCGCGGGCTGCGCCCTTTTGACCTGTGGCGTATGAGGTGCCGGGTGAACAGGGATCGGTATCGGAATTTTTCCGAACTTTCGGCGTGAGAGGTCGAGGGCGTCGATTTTCGCATCGTGGTCGAGGACCGACCGGGCGGGCTGCTGGTCATGGCGCCACATGGCGGCTTAATTGAACCCGGCACATCGCTTATCGCGAGGGCAATAGCGGGTACGGACAGGTCACTTTACCTTTTCGAAGGGCTGCGGCGCGGGCGCAAGCATGGCGAACTGCACATAACCTCGGAGCGTTTCGACGAACCGGGCGCTTTGCGGATGACGGCGGAAGCGTCAGGAATCGTGGCCGTGCATGGGCGTGCCGATCTGCAAGATGGGCGGCTGGACGGGCAGACGGTCTGGGTTGGCGGGCGCGATGCCAAGGGACGGAAGCGGGTGGTTGCCGCCTTGCAGCGCGCCGGGTTTCCGGCGGTTGTCGCGATGCACGCCCTTACGGGCCAGGCGGTGGACAATATCTGCGATCGTGGCCTTACGGGTGCAGGCGTTCAGTTGGAGTTATCGAGGAGTCTTCGGCAAGAACTGGAAGCCGATGCTTTGCGACATGACGCTTTTGCGAGGGCGGTCAGAGATGGATCAGCCTGAATTCCGGGCGAGCCATGCGCTCCACTCGGCGGTGCTGCCGTTGAAGGCGTTCAGGTCCACCGCGCCCGGCACGCCGGGGACATTTCCTGTGCTGGAATACTGCCAGAAGGTCCAGGGGCGACCGCCGTAAAGCTCGTCCGGGTGGGCGGCGACGGAGCGGAGCCAGAAGTCGTAGGGGCCGACACGCCACAGTTGGGTGTCGCGGTAGAAATCGACAGATGTGTAGATCAGGGGGCGCTGGCCGTAATGGGCCTCGACTGTTTGCAGGAAGATGCGGGCTTCGGCGCGGATGACTTCGGGGCTGCGGCGGAGGGTGCAGGTGGGGGAAAACGGTGTCCATTCCATGTCAAGCACGGGGGGAAGAGCGCCTGCATCGCGCGGGACATGAGCGATGAACCAGCGCGCCTGTTCGGCAGCGGGGCGGCAGTGGTAGAAGAAATGATAAGCGCCATGGGCCACGCCCGCGCGGCGGGCGGCGAACCAGTTGGCGCGGAAAGCAGGGTCGAGGATATCACCGCCCTCGGTCGCCTTGAGCCATGCGAAGGTGACCCCATTGGCGCGGGCGGTGCGCCAGTCGATTTCTGGCTGGTGGCGCGAGGCGTCGATGCCGTGGACGGGGTGGTCTTGCGGCGGGCGGAAGCCGAAATCATGCGGGGCGCTATCGGCAAAGTTCAGGCGCTGGGCAGGTTGGCCATAAGGGGCCGCTGCCTGCGGGACGGACTGGGCGCAAGCGGCGAGGGTGAGGGCGACGGTCAGGGTAAGGGCTCGGATCATATGCGGATGCTGCCATGACCACGGAGCCCTGTCACCCGAGGTTGTGCACCATGGCGACATTCATATGAAAGTTGCGTGACTTATGAACCGGGGCATAATGGACGTTCGTCATGATCTTGCGACTGGACGGACGAGGGCGTTAGGGTTCACTGGGGTGCTTCACCCTTACCCAAATGCCCGTTCTTTGCAGCGGGCATGGCGGGACCATCAGCGAAAAAGCGGCGTGCCGGGCGGGCCAAGGGTCGGAAGCGACGCTCAGCCGAAGCGGGCGGGCGAAAGGGATGCCACCAGATGGGCGGGCAGCGCGGGGGTTCGGCCTGCGATGAGGTCGGCCGCAAGCTGGCTGGCGGCGGGCGAGGACTGGAAGCCATAGCCGCCCTGCCCTGCCAGCCAGAAGAAGGCGGGATCGCGGGGGTCGCGGCCGATGACCAGCACGCGGTCGGGGGCAAAGGTACGCAGGCCCGCCCAGTTCGAGATCAGGCGGGTGACGGGTTCGGTGACCATCTCTTCATACCGTGCGAGACCTTCAGCGAGCACCATATCGTCGGCCCATGCGTCATGTGGGTCCATCGGGTGTTCCTCGGCCGGGGAAACGATCAGGGCGCCTGCATCGGGTTTGGCATACCATGTCTCGCCCGTGCCGAAGATCATGGGCCAGCGCAATACGTCATGCCCACCCGGGGCGGGGATGCGGGCCATGGAGCGGCGGTTGGGTTGGAAGCCCAAGGGCCGGATGCCTGCCATGGTGGCGACGGTATCGACCCATGCGCCGGCGGCGTTGATCAGGGTCGTTGCCGCAAAATCCCGCCCGTTTGCGGTGACGCGCCAGCCTGTGGCGGTGCGGGCGATGGCGGTGACGGGGTGGTTCGTCAGGATTTCCGCGCCGTTGCTGCGGGCGTGGCGGGCAAAGGACTGGATCAGCAGGTCGGTGTCGATATCCCATGCATGGCTGGCATGGGCGGCCAGGGTGACGCGGTCGTTCAGGATGGGGACGATGGCACGTGCCTCGTCCATCGTGATCGGGTCGAGCGCCATGTCGGCGCAATCGTGGTGAAAGCTTTCGGACTGGTCGGCGCGGGCGACGATCAGCAGGCCACGGGGGGAAAGGAAGTTCGGGTCACTGCGGAAGTGGTCGCCCGAGGCGAGGGAAAGCTCCACCACGGCGGGCGCGCCGTAGCGCGGTTCGTACAGCGCCGCCGAGCGGCCCGAGGCGTGGTGGGCAAGGTTCTGTTCCGCCTCAAGCAGGGTGACGCTGCCGAGGTCGGACAGGCGGGCGGCGGCGGAGATGCCGGCGATGCCGCCGCCAATGATAAGGAAATCGGTCATGCTTCTTCCAGACGGTCGGTTGCGGGCGGCGGGTTGGGTACAAGCGCAGTCAGGCGGGCGTCGAGCGCGTCGTCCAGCAGATAGGTCAGTGCCGCGAGGGAGGGGACAAGTTGGTCGGCATTGCGGGCCGACAGGATGGGGCAGACGCCTCGCCGCATGACCCATGCCACCGCAAGGGTGGCGGAAGGGATGCCGGTTTCCTGTGCGATGTTGGCGAGGTTTGTGGCGGCGCGGTGCATTTCGGGTTGGCCGTAGCGGGCGGCGTATCGTGCATCTTCCGACAGGCGGCCGGTTTGGCCTGCGGCGTATTTTCCGCTGAGAAGCCCGCCGCCCAAGGGAGAGTAGGAATAGACCGCGATGGACTGATCCGCGCAGAGAGGCAGGAGTTCGACCTGCGCCTGACGTTTGACCACGCTATACATCGGCTGGATGGCATCGATGCGGGTGCCGAAAGCGGCGGCAATGGATTGCGCCTTCATCACCTGCCATGCGGCAAAGTTCGACAGGCCGATCTGGCGGATTTTTCCATCCGATTGCAGGCGGGCGAGGGTTTCGATCGTCTCGGCAAGCGGTGTGTCAGGGTCGTAGCGATGGATGTAGAGGAGGTCCACGCTGTCCATCCGGAGCCGTTTGCGGCTGGTGTCGAATTGCGCCAGCAGGTTGGCGCGGCCTGCCCCGCCCGAATAGCCCGCCTTGGTGGCGACGAAGAGGCGGTCGCCCAGAGGCGCGGCAAAGCGGCCGAGCAGGGTTTCGGAGGCGCCATCGGTATAGCCGAAGGCGGTATCGAAATGGGTGATCCCTGCGTCAAGGCAGGCGTCGAACATGGCGCGCGAGGCTGAGTCATCGGCGCGGCCGCCGAATTGCATGCAGCCAAAGGCCGCGCGGTGGGGAAGCGGGATTGTCATGGCGGGAAGGTGCCATGGCCGAGCGGGAAGGGAAAGCCCGTGCGCGACGGGGTTTGTCGCGGGAAGCCTGTCGCTGCCTTGTCCTTTCACCTTTGCTCAAATACTCGATTACGACCGTAGCGAGAAAGCCACGGCGCCAGGGGCTTGCGCGGCAGCCCGCTCTCGGGGGGTTCGATGCCCCCCGAGAGCGGGGTCGGGAAAAAGAAAAAAAGGCCCGCTGTGGGGCGGACCTTTCGTTTTCGCGTGGTCAGGCGATCAGGACGGGATGTCGCCCGTGATGCCTTCGACGTAGAAGTTCATGCCCAGAAGGTCACCATCGGGCGCGGTTGCGCCTTCGGCCAGCCATGCCGAGCCGTCCTGCTTGTTGATCGGGCCGGTGAAGGGGTGGTAGGTGCCCGCACCGATGGAATCGCGCAGCGCCTCGGCCTCGGCTTTCACGTCGGCGGGGATCGCATCGGTGATCTCGCCGATCTGCACTTCGCCGCCTGCAATACCTTCCCAGACATCGACCTGCGCGTAGGACCCGTCAAGCAGGGCGCCGACGCGCTTGATGTAGTAGGGTGCCCAGTTGTCGATGATCGACGAGACGCGGGGCGTGGGCTTGTATTCGGTCATGTCCGAGGCCTGACCGAAGCCGATGACCTTGCCGCCGGTTTTTGCTGCTTCGGCAAGCGGAGCGGTCGAGTCGGTGTGGCTGGCGATCACGTCCACGCCCTGATCGATAAGCGCCTTGGCCGCGTCGGCCTCTTTCGCCGGATCGAACCAGGTGAAGGCCCAGACGACCGACAATTCGACCGCCGGATTGGCCTTTTTGGCATGCAGGTAGTAGCTGTTGATGCCCATGATCACTTCGGGGATCGGGAAAGACCCGATATAGCCGATCTTGTTCGACTTGGTCATCTTGCCCGCGATGTGGCCCTGCACGGCGCGGCCTTCGTAGAAGCGGGCGTTATAGGTCGAGACGTTTGCGCTGTCGCGCTTGTAGCCCGTGGCATGTTCGAACTTGATGTCGGGGAATTTGGCGGCGACGGCGTTGGTCGCATCCATGTAACCGAACGAGGTGGTGAAGATGATGTTGCAGCCCGACAGCGCCATTTGCGTCAGGGCGCGTTCGGCATCTGCCCCTTCGGGCACGTTTTCCTGCCAGACGATTTCGACCTTGTCCCCAAATTCCTTTTGCACGGCGAGTGCACCCTGATGGTGCTGGAAGGTCCAGCCGCCATCGCCGATGGGACCAACATAGATGAAGCCGGCCTTCACCTTTTCCAGCCCCTGCGCCATGGCGAGCTTGCCGCCCATCATGGTTGCGAAACCAAGCGCAGCGCCGCCTTTCAGGATCGTTCTTCTTTGCATTCTCTTTCCCCTCTCGGGCGTTATGCCCGCTGTTGTTTTGCCCCTTATCGCGAGGCGTGAAAATTCTGTCCCAGTGCTGCGGGCGCGTTCAGCGATGCCCTGCCCTTGCCCGACGACATGATGACCAACACCAGAATGGTTATCAGATAGGGTGACATGGACAAGTATTGCACTGGTATAGCCGCTCCGGCCGCCTGCAGATTAAGCTGAAGTACAGTAATGCCGCCGAAAAGATAGGCACCGATCAGCACACGTTCGGCCCGCCAGCTGGCAAAGACCACGATGGCAAGGGCGATCCAGCCTGCGCCTGCAGTGATGCCGTCGGTCCATTGCGGCACGCGGATCAGGCTGACATAGGCGCCACCTAGCCCCGCCATGGCCCCGCCAAACAGGATGGCCATGATGCGGATGCGCGTGACCTTGTAGCCCAGCGCATGGGCGGCATCGTGGCTTTCGCCCACGGCGCGCAGGATCAGGCCGGTGCGGGTGTATTTCAGCACCGCCCAGACAGCGGCAACGACGAGAAGCGAGACATAGACCATCCAGTCATGCAGGAACAGGATGGTGCCGACCACGGGAATGTCGCCCAAGGGGCCGAAGGGCACATTGCCCGTGGCGGGGGGTTTGATGCCGTTATAGCCCTGCCCCAGCAGTGATGACAGGCCGAGGCCGAAGAGCGTAAGCGCAAGGCCAGTGGCGACCTGATTGGACAGAAAGACCTGTGTCAGCACGCCGAACACAAGTGACAGCGCCGCCCCGCCCAGCGCCCCGCCCAGAAAGCCGAGATAGGGGTTGCCCGTGTGCACGGCGGTCATGAAACCGCAGATGGCGCCGATGATCATCATCCCCTCGACGCCAAGGTTCAGGACACCCGCCTTTTCCACCACCAGCTCGCCAATGGCGGCAAGGATGATGGGGACAGATGCCACCATGAGCGAGGCGATCAGGATGGCCGGATTGATTCCCCCAAGCATCAGGCAACCTCACTCTTTGCGCCAAAGCGGATGCGGAAGTTCGTCAGAAGATCGACAGCAAGCAGGAAGAACAGAAGCATTCCCTGAAAGGCTTGGATTGCCGCCGACGGCAAGCCCAGGGTGAAGCTGGCTAACTCGCCCCCGATATAAGTCAGCGCCATCAGAAGGCCCGCGAGCAGGATGCCAAGCGGGTTCAGGCGGCCAAGGAAGGCCACGATGATGGCGGTGAAGCCATAGCCGGTGTTGAAATCGATGCTGATCTGGCCTGCCGGGCCTGTCACCTCGAACAGCCCCGCCATGCCCGCAAGGCCGCCCGAGATGCCCATGCAAAGCAGGGTCAGGCGTTCGGGCGAGACGCCTGCAAATCGGGCGGCGCGGGGGGCTTGGCCCGCCAGCTTGATCTGGAAGCCAAGGATGTGGCGTTGCAGCAGGATATAGGCGGCGATGGTCACGATGATGGCCGAGACCACACCCCAGTGCAGGCCCGTTCCGGCAATCAGTTCGGGGTTCGCCATCGACGGGATCTGGCTAAGATTCCTGCTGCCGGGGAAACCGCCGCCTTCGGGGTTGCGCATCAGGCCCAGCGACATCGAGGCAAGGATATTCTGCGCCACATAGACAAGCAGCAGCGAGACGAGGATTTCATTGGTTCGGAAGCGGGTTTTCAGGATGGCGGGGATCATCGCCCACAGCCACCCGCCGAAGATGCCCGCCACGATCATCAGCGGAAAGACAAGCCGCGTTTCCACGGGATAAAGCGCAAGCCCCACCCCTGCGCCGAAGATCGCGCCCATGATGTATTGGCCTTCGGCACCGATATTCCAGATGCCCGCGCGGAAGCCCAAGGACAGGCCCACGGCAATCAGGATCAGCGGGCCTGCCTTGACCAAGAGTTGCGGCCGCGAATAGCTGGCATATTGCGGGTTGAACAGCGGATCCCAGAAGATGGTTCGGATCGCCTCGACCGGGTTCTTGCCCAGAAGCGCGAACATCAGGCCGCCTGCCAGCATGGTCAGGATCACCGCCAGCACCGGGGTCGAAACCTGCCAGAACCGGCTGGGCGAGGGGCGTTTTTCCAGCCTTAGCATGTCACACGCTCCATCCTTGCATTTTCTGCCTTCAAATATCCTCGGGTGGGGTCCGGGGAGGGCAGACGGCCCTCCCCGGCCTTTGGCGAAGAATGCGGCGTTGCGGGTTCACTGGGCATGGTGTGCCACCTCCAGCCCATGCGCGCCGCCCATCATCAGGCCGATCTCCTCGACCGTCAGGCCCTGCACAGGGCGGGGGGCGGTAAGGCGGCCTTCGTTCAGGGCGGCGAAGTTGTCGGCGATTTCAAGCAGTTCGTCGAGGTCTTGGGAGATGACCACCACGGCGGCGCCCTGTGCGGCACGGTCAAGGATGGCTTGCCGGATCGCGGCGGCGGCGGCGGCATCGACCCCCCATGTGGGCTGGTTGATGACGATCACCGTGGGGGCCTGTTCGAGTTCGCGGCCCACCACGAATTTTTGCAGGTTGCCGCCCGAAAGCGCACGGGCGGCGACATGGGTACCGGGGGTGCGGACATCGAAGTTCCGCACGATGGTTTCGGCATAGGCGCGGGTCTTGGCCCAGTCGATGAAGCCGCCCGAGACGAGGGATTGGCGGGTGGCACCGGAAAGCAGGGCGTTTTCCACAAGGCTCATGTCTGGGGCTGCGGCATGGCCAAGACGTTCTTCGGGGGCAGCGACAAGGCCTGCGCGGCGGCGGTCGTTCGGGCCGAGGCTGCCCATATCGGCTCCGTCGATGCGGACCGAGCCGGGATCGGTGCGGAGTTCACCAGACAGGGCCAGAAGAAGTTCATCCTGCCCGTTGCCCGCAACGCCCGCGATGCCCAGAACCTCGCCCTTGGCGACCGCGAAGGAGATGTTCTTGAGCGAAGTGCCAAAGGGGATGGGCGAGGCGACCGAAAGCCCCCTTACCTCAAGCGCGGTGCCGCCCTTGGGCCCGCCGCTGCGGGCGGGCGGGGTCAGGGTGGTGCCCACCATGAGTTCGGCCATTTCCCGCGCCGAACGGTCGCGCGGGGTGCAGGTGGCGACCACCTTGCCGCGGCGCAGGATGGTGGCCTCATTGCAAAGGGCGCGGATTTCTTCCAGCTTGTGGCTGATATAAAGGATCGCGGTGCCTTCGGCCGAAAGCTGGCGCAGCGTCTTGAACAGGATTTCCACCTCTTGCGGGGTCAGCACACTGGTCGGTTCGTCCATGATCAAGAGTTTGGGATCTTGCAGCAGGCAGCGGATGATCTCGACCCGTTGCCGCTCACCCGCCGACAGGTCGCCCACCATACGGTCGGGGTCGAGCGGCAGGCCGTAATCTTGGCTGACCTTGCGGATGCGGGCGGCAAGTTCGCCCATTCTGGGCGGGTTTTCCATGCCAAGGGCCACGTTTTCGGCAACGTTCAGCGCCTCGAACAGGGAAAAATGCTGGAACACCATGGCCACGCCTGCGGCGCGGGCGGCGCGGGGTTCGGCAGGGGCGTAGGGCTGGCCCTGAAAGCGCATCGTGCCCGCATCGGGTTTGACAAGGCCGTAGATCATTTTCACCAGCGTCGATTTGCCAGCGCCATTTTCGCCCAGAAGGGCATGGATTTCGCCGGTCTGGATGGCGAAGGACACATCGCTGTTGGCGACCACACCGGGATAGGCCTTGGTCACGCCGGAAATGGCGAGAAGCTCGCCCCGGCTGGTTTCCCCTGTCATACCGCGTTCTCCTGTCGTGACGCGTTTTTCTTCTGGTTCAGAAAGGCCGAGGCGACACCGATGGCGATGGCCTGAGGGTGTTTTCCTAAGGAAGGATCACCGATGGGGCAATCTATCCTTGTGATGTCGGCCTGCGAATGGCCCAGCGCGGCAAGGCGCGACCGGAAGCGTGCCCATTTCGTATGCGACCCGATGAGGCCCGCGCGGGCAAAACCGTGGCAAAGAAGACGGTGGCAGAGGTCGAGGTCGAGCGCGTGGGAAAAAGTCAGGATCAGATGTTCGGCATCACGCGGCGCATGGGCGACAAGGGCGGCGGGGTCTGCGGCAGGCAGGGGGGTGACGTTCGGGGGGATAGTTTCGGGAAAGCGGTCGGGCGCGATATCGACCCATGTGATGGCCAGATCAGGCAGGGGTGCAAGGGTGTGGACAAGCGCGCGGCCCACATGGCCTGCGCCCCAGATCCACAGGGTGCGGGCGGGGCGGGCGACGGGTTCGATCATCCAGCCCTGCACCAGCGCGGGTTGGGGGGCGATGCCTTGGGCGCGTGCGCGGTCTAGGATGCGCTGCGCGGCAAGGGGGATGAGGCTGCCGTTCGTGGTGCGGGAGATCACGCCAGATTGCGGTTCGGGCAGGTTGGTGTCGTCATACACTTCCGTCAGCACGGTGACCGCGCCGCCGCAGCACTGGCCCAAGGCGGGGCCGAGCGCTGCGCGGTCAATACGCGTGCCGCCTGTGGCAAGCATGGCGCGGGCGCGAAGCGTGGCTTCGTGTTCCAACGCGCCTCCGCCGATGGTGCCCTGTTGGCCGGTGGCCCAGACGAGCATCGCCGCACCCGCCTCTCGCGGGGATGACCCGTCATGGGCGGCGATGACCAGACGGGCCACGCGGGTATGGGCACGGACGGCTTCGGTCAGGGCGGCAAGGTCAAACACGGCCGCGCACCGTGTTCACCGCCGCCAGCACCCGTTCGGCCGTGGCGGGGGCGTCGAGCGCGGGGTAGGTGCGACCGTCACCGCAGGCGGCGATGGCATCGGACAGGGCGAACAGCGCCGAGATGCCCAGCATGAAGGGCGGCTCGCCCACGGCTTTGGATTTGCCGACCGTATCTTCGCGGTTGCCCTTGCCCCAGAGTGCCACGTTGAAAATGCGCGGGCGGTCGGAACAGGCAGGGATCTTGTAGGTGCTGGGGGCGTGGGTGGACAGGCGGCCCTTGGCATCCCACACCAGTTCCTCGGTCGTCAGCCAGCCTGCACCTTGGACATAGGCGCCTTCGATCTGGCCGATATCGAGCGCGGGGTTCAGGCTGGCGCCGGTGTCGTGCAGGATATCGGCGCGGAGGATGCGGTTTTCGCCTGTCAGCGTGTCGATCACCACCTCGGTCACGGCGGCGCCATAGGCGAAGTAGAGGAAGGGGCGGCCCTGGCCGCGCAGACGGTCCCACGTGATTTTCGGCGTGGCGTAGAAGCCGGTCGAGGAGAGCGACACACGGGCCTGATAGGCCCATGCGGCGACGCGGGGGAAATCGTATTCCTCGCCCGCCACGCGGACCATGCCGTTCCTGAACTGCACGGTTTCGGGGGTGACCTGATGCTTTTCGGCGATAAAGGCGGCCATGCGGTCGCGGATCGTCGCGGCGGCGGCCTGGGCGGCCATACCGTTGAGGTCTGACCCACTGGAGGCGGCGGTGGCCGAGGTGTTCGGGACCTTGGCGGTGTCGGTCGCTGTGATCTTCACGGCCGATGCGTCGAGGCCGAAGACCGATGCCGTGACCTGCGCCACCTTCTGGAACAGCCCCTGCCCCATTTCGGTGCCGCCGTGGTTCAGGACGACCGAGCCGTCCTGATAGACATGCACCAAGGCCCCTGCCTGATTGAGGTGGGTCAGGGTGAAGGAGATGCCGAATTTCACGGGGGTCAGGGCGATGCCGCGTTTCAGGACCGGGTTTTGCGCGTTCCAGTCGGCAATCGCGGCACGGCGGGCGGCGTAATCGGACGTGCGTTCCAGTTCCGCCGTCAGCTCGTGCAGGATGAAATCCTCGACCGGCATCTGGAAGGGCGTGGTCTGCACCGCGCCATCGGGCGGCAGGGCGTGCGAACCGACCGAGGCAGCGCGGCCGCGGCTGGCAAGGTCTGCCTCTGGTTCCACCTTCACCTTGGCGGAAATACTCTCGGGGGGTGCGGGGGGCAGACGGCCCCCCGCGTTTTCCGCCATCGCGCGGTAGAAATTGGCGCGCCGCACGGCCAGCGGATCGCGTCCCAGCGTGTGGGCGATGTGGTCCATCACCCGTTCGATGCCGATCATGCCCTGCGGGCCGCCAAAGCCACGGAAGGCGGTGGCGCTGGTCGTGTTGGTCTTGAGCCTGTGGCTTTCAATCCGCACGGCGGGCAGGACATAGGCGTTGTCGGCATGGAGCATGGCGCGGTCGGCCACGGGAAGCGACAGGTCCATCGACCAGCCGCAGCGGAAAAGGTGGGTGAATTCCAACCCCGTCAGCTTGCCCGCATCGTCAAAGCCAGCACGGTAGAGGATACGCAGGTCGTGGCGTTTGCCGGTGATGACCATGTCATCGTCGCGGTCGTAGCGCATCTTGCAGGGTTTGCCCGTGGCGCGGGCGGCGACGGCGCAGGCGACGGCGAGCCAGTTGCCCTGGCTTTCCTTGCCGCCGAAGCCGCCGCCCATGCGGCGCACCTCGACGCGCACCGCGCTCATCGGCAGATGCAGCGCGTGGGCGACCTTGTGCTGGATTTCGGTCGGGTGCTGGGTCGAGGAGAGGATGGTCATATCCCCGCCTTCCTGCGGCAGGGCGGCCGCGACCTGACCTTCGAGGTAGAAATGTTCCTGACCACCCACCTCGAAGCTGCCTTCCACGCGGTGCGGGGCGGCGGCGATGGCGGTGGCGGGGTCGCCCTTTGTCCAGATCACGGGGCCGTTTTCGAAACGGCTGTTGGCAGCAAGGGCGTCATCGACCGTCAGCAGTGCGGTGAGTTCGCGGTAGGTGATCTTGCCCAGACGCGCGGCTTTGCGCGCGGCGAGGTGGGAGGTTGCGATGACAAGAAAGACGGGTTGGCCTACGAAATGGACGGTGCCCGTGGCGAGAAGCGGTTCGTCGCCAAGCGAGGGCGAGCAGTCGGGGACTTCGTCGAAGTCTTGGGCTGTCATCACCGCAACCACGCCGGGGGCAGCGCGGACGGCGGACAGGTCGATACCCGTGATCTCGCCATGCGCCACGGTCGAGAGGCCGAAGGCGAGGTGGAGCGCGTCGGATGGCTGGGCGATGTCGTCAATATAGCGCGCCTGACCCGTGACATGCAGGGGGGCCGCATCGTGGGGAAGGGATTTGCCGATGCTCATGCCGTGACCCCCAGAACCGAGACGTGCGTGCCGTTCAGGTCGTGCAGATAGCGCATGAGCAGGTTCTGCGCGGCGGTCAGACGGTAGGCGGCAGAGGCGCGCATGTCGGAGAGGGGGGTGAAATCGGCGGAGATCGCCGCTTGCGCGGCGATGACCGTGGTCTCTGTAAAGGGTTTACCGACGAGGGCCGCTTCGGCATGGGTGGCGCGTTTGGGGATGCCTGCCATGCCGCCAAATGCGAGGCGGGCTTCGGTGACGATGCCGCCTTCGGTGGTGATGTTGAAGCAGGCGCAGACGGCCGAAATGTCTTGGTCGAAGCGTTTGGAGATTTTGTAGCAACGCAAGTTCGGGGCGCGTTCGGGGATGGAGATACCGGCGACGAATTCGCCGGGGCGGCGGTCTTGCTTGCGGTAATCGAGGAAGAACGACTCGAGCGGGATCGAGCGCATGTCATCGCCGCGCCGAAGGTGGAGCGTTGCGCCCAGCGCGATCAGGGCGGGCGGGCCGTCACCGATGGGCGAGCCGTTGGCGATGTTGCCGCCGATGGTGGCGGCGTTGCGGATCTGTTCCGAAGCGTAGCGGCGCAGGAGTTCAGCCAAAGACGGGTGATGCGGGGCGATGAAGTCGCGCAGGGCCGCGATGGTGACGCCTGCGCCGATATGGAACATCCCGCCCTGCCGTTCGATCTGTTGCAGGTCGGTGACGCCGTTCAGAAAGGCCACGGGCGCAAGGTCGCGCAATTGTTTGGTGACCCAGAGGCCGACATCGGTGGCGCCCGCGATCAGGGTGGCGTTCGGGTTGGCGAGATACCAGTCGGCGAGTTCGTCAGACGAGCGCGGGCGGAAACCGGGCTGGGGGGCTGTCTGCCCCCCTCGGCCTGCGGCCTCACCCCCCGAGGATATTTGTGCCAGTGTGAAAGCGCGGTCGGTTTGCATCCAGTCAGGGACGGGAGCGCCCTCGGCGGCCTTGGCGGCGCGGATGATGGGGGCGTAGCCGGTGCAGCGGCAGAGGTTGCCAGCGAGCGTGTCGTCATGGTCGGTGCGGCCGTTGGCGTGGTTTGTGGCCATCGAGACGATGAAACCCGGTGTGCAAAAGCCGCATTGCGCGCCGTGATGGGTGATCATCGCGGCTTGCACGGGGTGGAGTTCGCCCTGCGGGCCTGCGATGCCTTCGACGGTGCGGACGGCCTTGCCGTGGAGTTGGGGCAAAAACAGGATGCAGGCGTTGAGGGCGCGGCTGCCGTTTTCATCGGTGACCATGACGGTACAGGCGCCGCAGTCGCCTTCGTTGCAGCCTTCCTTGGTGCCCGAAAGGGCGCGGTCTTCGCGCAGCCAGTCGAGAAGGGTCCGTGTCGGGGAAACCCCCGATAGGTGGACCGGCGTTCCGTTCAGGAGAAACGCGATCTCGGACATGTTCTAACCCGCCGCCTTCTCCCCATTCGAGGCGTGATGCGTGGCCGCCCGATGCGGCGTAAAGCGGGCCACGCGCCCCATGCCCGTTTCGGGCTTGTCTTATTCTAGCAGTGAAGCAAGGCGGGCCGCCACATGGCAAGACAATCCTTTCGGGCTTTGTTGGAAGCAGTTTCGTTTTTTGCCGAAAGAACAGGCAGGCCGTGTGACGGACGGGGTGGGCTTTCCAGCGGGGAATCGGGGCTGTAGGCTGCGATCATGACAAGCACCCCCCGATTCATCCATTTGCGCGTTCACACGGAACATTCCCTGCTGGAAGGGGCGGTTCCGGTCAAGAAGCTGGTCAAGCTGGTGGCCGAGGCCCAGATGCCTGCCGTGGCGGTGACCGATACGAACAACATGTTCGCGGCGCTGGAATTTTCGGTGACGGCCAAGGATGCGGGTGTGCAGCCGATCGTGGGATGTCAGGTTTCGGTCGCCTATGACCCGGCGCAGGCGGGGGAAAAGCTGCGGCTGCCCGCGCCTTTGGTTCTGCTGGCGCAGGACGAGCCGGGGTACATGAACCTGATGAAGCTGAATTCGTGCCTGTATATCGACAAGGGCGGGCAGTTGAATCAGGTCACGGTCGAGGAACTTGCACAGTATTCGGCGGGGCTGATCTGTCTGACCGGCGGGGCCGAGGGGCCGGTGGGGCGGTTCGTGCAAAGCGGGCAGGCGCCAAAGGCGCGGGCGCTGCTGGAGCGGCTGACGGCGATTTATGGCGACCGTCTGTATGTGGAATTGCAGCGCCACCCGGGCGAGGGCGGGCGGCTGACGGCGGGTGAGGCGGCGACCGAGCGGTGGTTCGTCGAGACGGCATACGAGATGGGTCTGCCGCTGGTGGCCACGAATGACGTCTATTTCCCGAAAGCCGAGATGTTCGAGGCGCATGACGCGCTGATCTGCATTGCCGAGAAGGCCTATGTCGATCAAAGCCAGCCGCGCCGCAGGTTGACGCCGCAGCACTATTTCAAGACCGAGGCCGAGATGTGCGCGCTGTTCGCGGACTTGCCCGAGGCTTTGGAAAACACGGTCGAGATTGCCCGCCGCTGCGCCTTTGCTGCCTATAAGCGCAAGCCGATCTTGCCGAAGTTTGCCGATGACGAGGTGCAGGAATTGCGCCGTCAGGCGAACGAGGGGCTGGCAGCGCGGCTGGCGGTCATTCCGCATGCGGCGCGGGTGGAGGACTATCAGGCGCGTCTGGATTTCGAGTTGGGGATCATCGAGAAGATGGGGTTCCCCGGCTATTTCCTGATCGTGTCGGATTTCATCAAATGGGCCAAGGACCATGGGATTCCGGTCGGCCCAGGGCGGGGTTCGGGGGCGGGCAGCCTTGTCGCCTATGCGCTAACGATCACCGATCTGGACCCGTTGCGCTATGCGCTGCTGTTCGAGCGGTTTTTGAACCCCGAACGGGTTTCGATGCCCGACTTCGACATCGACTTTTGCATGGATCGCCGCGAGGAGGTGATTCAATACGTGCAGGAACGCTATGGCCGCGACAAGGTGGGGCAGATCATCACCTTTGGCGCCCTGTTGTCCAAGGCGGCGGTGCGCGATGTGGGGCGGGTGTTGCAGATGCCCTTCGGGCAGGTGGACCGCCTGTCGAAGATGATTCCGCTGGAGGGGGTGAAGCCCGTTTCCATCACCAAGGCGCTGGCGGACGAGCCGCGCCTGCGCGAGGCGGCGAAGGAAGAGGTCGTCGGGCGTCTTTTGACCTATGCCGAGCAGATCGAGGGGTTGTATCGCAACGCATCGACCCATGCGGCGGGCGTGGTGATCGGGGACCGGCCGCTGGACGAGCTGGTGCCGCTGTATCAGGACCCCGCATCGGACATGCCTGCCACGCAGTTCAACATGAAATGGGTGGAAGCGGCGGGGCTGGTGAAGTTCGACTTCCTTGGCCTTAAGACGCTGACGGTGATCCAGAATGCGCTGGACCTTTTGGCGCTGCGCGGCGTGACGCTGGACATCAGCCTGATTCCGCTGGACGACGGACCGACCTATGAACTTTATGCCGCCGCAAAGACCGTGGCGGTGTTTCAAGTGGAATCCAGCGGCATGATGGATGCGCTGCGGCGCATGAAGCCCACCTGCATCGAGGATATCGTGGCGTTGGTGGCGCTTTATCGCCCCGGCCCGATGGAGAACATTCCGGTCTATTGCGAGGTCAAGAACGGCCAGCGCGAGCTGGAATCGATCCACCCGACCATCGACCATATTCTGGCCGAGACCCAAGGCATCATCGTCTATCAAGAACAGGTGATGCAGATCGCGCAGGTCATGGGCGGATACAGCCTTGGCGGGGCCGACCTGTTGCGCCGCGCCATGGGCAAGAAGATTGCCGAAGAGATGGCCAAGGAACGGCCAAAGTTCATCGACGGGGCGAAAAAGACGCACGGGATCGATGCCAAGAAGGCGGGCGAGGTGTTCGACCTGCTGGAGAAGTTCGCCAATTACGGGTTCAACAAATCGCACGCCGCCGCCTATGCCGTTGTCAGCTACCAGACGGCTTACCTGAAGGCCAATTATCCGGTCGAGTTCATGGCCGCCGTGATGAACTGCGATATCCACCTGACCGACAAGCTGGCCGTCTATAAGCGCGAGGTGGACAAGCTGGGCATCCGCACGGTGGCGCCTTGCGTCAACCGGTCGCTTGCGACGTTTACGGTGGTGGACGGGCAAATCGTCTATGCCCTAGGCGCGTTGAAGAATGTCGGCGTCGAGGCGATGAAACTGATCGTCGAGGCGCGGGGCGAGAAGCCCTTTGCCACGCTGTTCGATTTCGCGCGGCGGGTCGATCTGAAGCGGGTGGGCAAGCGGCCCTTGGAAATGCTGGCGCGGGCGGGGGCCTTCGATGTGCTGGATGCCAACCGCGCGCGGGTGTTCGAGGCGCTGGACGGGCTGGTGGCCTATTCGGCGGCAGTGCATGAGGCCAAGGCATCAAATCAGGTGTCGCTGTTCGGCGAGGCGGGGACGGATATTCCCGAGCCTCGCATCGCGGGGCGGGATGACTGGCTGCCGGTGGAACGGCTGGGGCATGAACATCAGGCCGTCGGGTTCTATCTTTCGGGGCACCCGCTGGACGATTACATGGCGCCCTTGAAGCGGCGGAACGTGCTGACGCTGACGGAACTGGCCGCCAAGGCCGAACGTGGACCGCTGGTGGCGAAACTGGCGGGTTCGGTTTCGTCGCGGCAGGAACGCAAATCGGCCAAGGGAAACCGCTTTGCCTTTGTCCAGCTATCCGACCCGACGGGGCTGTATGAGGTGACAGTGTTTTCCGACACGCTGGAAGCGGCGCGGGACCATCTGGAACCGGGAAAGAACGTAGTGCTGACGGTCGAGGCGAACCTTGAAGGCGATACGCTGAAATTGCTGTGCCGTGCGGCACAGCCGATCGATCAGGTCGCGGCAGAGGGCGGGGCGTCGGCGCTTCGTATCCATCTGAACAAGGCCGAAGCGGCGGCCGCGGTCGCGGCGCTGTTCGGGCGGGTCGAGGGTAAGAACCGCGCGCAGATCACCATCTGCGTGCCCGACGAAAAAGGGCGCGAGATCGACCTGACCTTGCCGCAGCCCTACCCGATCACGCCCCAGATCAAGGGCGCGATCAAGGCGATGGCGGGTGTGGTTCTGGTGGAAGAGGTTTGACGGTCAGAACACCGAACTAACCGTGTTTAATCTTTCCACAGAGTGCCGCCGATAAGGAACCAGCGGGCGAGCGATCCCTCGCGCATGATATCAAAGACACCGAACAGGAAGGCGCGCATGACGCGCGTCATCCTGATGATACGGGTCATGTCGCGTATCGTATTTCCCCCAAGTGGACGGCATGGGGAAAAGGGCCCATGCCTAAGGTGCCGGACAGAAATCCAATAGATGTGATCGGTCACAGCCTAGGAAAGACGCCCCGCGCCCAGTTTCGCCATGGTGACTGACAGGATGATGCGGACGACGTGGTGGAGGGTGACGAAGACCACGCTCATTTGCAGGGAAAGGGCGACGAGGCTCATCTCGGCAAGGCCGCCGGGGGCGAAGGCAAGAAAGACAGCGGGGGGGGGTTCGGCCACCAGCGGTGACAGGACCAGCGCGAAGGCGAAGGCAAGGGTCAGGGCGGCGACGGCGTTGATGCCCGCGAGCAGGAAGGCGCGGGAGAGCATCTGCCGGTTGGCCCCCGAAAAGCGCGCGCCCAAGCCGCAGCCGATGACGATTTGCGTCAGGCCCACCAGCCACGCGGGCGGCACGCCGTGGACAAGACCGCTGGCATGGGCGGCGGCGGAAAACAGGATCGGGCCGGTCATGATGGCGGCGGGCAGGCGCAGGGCGCGGGCGGTGGCGTAGCCAAGCGCCCCTGCCGCCAGCAGCAGCGCGATTTCGGGCAGGGTCAGCGGCACGCTGGCCGCTGGCAGGGCCGCCCCGCTGGCCGAGCCGACTGCGCCGCCGGTGAGCAGGGTAAAGATCAGCGGCACAAGGATGATGGTGAAGATCAGCCGCAGGAATTGCAGCAGGGTCAGAAGGCGGGGGTCACCGCCCGCCTCTTCGCCCAGTTGGACAGTTTCGATCAGCCCGCCGGGGATGGCACCGAAGAGCGATTCGATATGCGGGATGCCGCCTGCGCGGTAGATGGCGTAGCCCACGGCGTTCGAGAGCGGCAGGAACAGGACCAGCGCCAGCAGGCTGGGCCACCAAGCGGTGACGCCTGCCAGCACCGACGGGGTGAACGCCCCGCCGATCGAGACGCCGATCACGGGCACGAAGGCAAGGCGCAGGCGCGGTGGCAACAGCGGCGTCAGGCCGAAGGGTTTCCACCCCGAAGCGGCAAGGATGCCTGTGGTGACAAGCGCGCCAAGGAGCAGGGCCAGCGGCAGGTGCAGCAGGCGGGCCGCAAAGCCCCCCGCCGCGCCAAGGGCGAGGGTAAGGGCAAGCGCGGGAAGATCGAGGCGGGAGAGATTCATTACCAATGGGGCGGGGGCACGTTGGCGGCGGGGGCTTCGCCTGCCATCTGTTCGCGTTCAGCCTCGCGCTCGCAGAGCAGGTGAACGAGGCGGGTGAGGCGGTCGATCTCTTTCCCCTGCGCGGTGACGATTTCCGACAGGTCATCGACAGCGCGGATCAGGTGGGCAAGGCGTTCTTCCATCGCGTCATGCCTGTCCATCGTGTTGGCCCTTTCCCGTCCTTGCCGCGTCTTGCCCCCTGCGATACACGGGCGACGAGAAAAAGCGAAGGTCCGACCGATGTCACAGGACAAATCCCAGCGTCGCCCGCGTGCCGAGACCCCCAAGGGGTTTCGCGATTATTTCGGGGCCGAGGTGACCGAACGCAAGGCGATGCTCGACAAGGTGGCCGAGGTTTACCATCGCTACGGGTTCGACCCGCTCGAGACGAGCGGGGTCGAGACGGTCGAGGCCTTGGGCAAGTTCCTGCCCGATGTGGACCGCCCGAACGAAGGGGTGTTCGCGTGGCAGGATGAAGATGCTGACTGGCTGGCGCTGCGCTATGACCTGACCGCTCCCTTGGCGCGGGTGGCGGCGCAGTATCGCAACGATCTGCCCTCGCCCTATCGGCGCTACGCGATGGGGCCGGTGTGGCGGAATGAAAAGCCGGGGCCGGGGCGGTTCAGGCAGTTTTATCAGTGTGATGCCGATACGGTGGGCGCGCCGAGCGTGGCGGCGGATGCCGAGATCTGCGCGATGCTGTCGGATGCGCTCGAGGTCGTGGGCATTCCGCGCGGCGATTACATCGTGCGGGTGAACAACCGCAAGGTTCTGAACGGGGTGATGGAGGTAGCGGGGGTGCTGGACCCTGCGGACCCGTCGAAGTTCGAGGCCGAGCGGGGGATCGTGCTGCGGGCCATCGACAAGATCGACCGTCTGGGCGAGGGCGGCGTGCGGGCGCTGCTGGGCGAGGGACGCAAGGACGAGTCGGGCGATTTCACCAAGGGCGCGGGGCTCGGGGCCGAGCAGGCCGAGGTTGTGATGGCCTTCATGGCGGCGCGGCGGGATAGCGGGGCCGAGACGGTTGCCGCCTTGCGCGCGCTGGTCGGTGCGTCGGTGATCGGCGGCGAGGGCGTGGCCGAGCTGGAGACGATTGCGGAATTGCTGGACCGTCAGGGCTATGGCGCGGACCGGATCGTGATTGACCCCGGTGTGGTGCGGGGGCTTGGCTATTACACGGGGCCGGTGTTCGAGGCGGAGCTGACGTTTGAAATCCTTGATGAAAAGGGGCGCAAGCGGCAGTTCGGGTCGGTCGCGGGGGGCGGGCGGTATGATGACCTTGTGAAGCGGTTCACGGGGCAATCGGTGCCTGCGACGGGGGTTTCCATCGGGGTGGACCGTTTGCTGGCAGCGCTGCGGGCCAAGGGGCGCGTGGGCGATCAGGCGGCGGGGCCTGTCGTCGTGACCGTGATGGACCGCGACCGGATGGCGGATTATCTGGGCATGGTGGCCGATCTGCGCAACGCGGGGCTGCGGGCCGAGGTCTATCTGGGCAATCCGAAGAACTTCGGCAACCAGTTGAAATATGCCGACAAGCGGGGGTCGCCTGTTGCTGTCATCCAAGGCGGGAACGAGGCCGAGAAAGGTGTAGTGATTCTGAAGGATCTCGTGCTGGGCGCGCAGATTGCGCAGAATGCCACGCTGGAAGAATGGAAGGACCGCCCCGCGCAGGTGGAAGTGGCGCGGGGCGATCTGGTCGCGGCCGTGCGGAAGATGCTGGGGAAATGAGGGTAGAGCGGGACAGAGGACCGACGCGGAGCGGTCCGGTGGACCGATCCGCCGGTCCGATTGCCGACGCAGCGACGCGGCGGCAAGGGGCTGTCCGTCTGCCTAAAGCATCAGGCACGGGCCGCGCCCGCACGGGTGGGCGCGGTAACGCGCCCGCCAGAGGGCGGGCGGGCGCGGCCCGTGCGTTTGGCGCACGGGCGGGACAGCGGGGATCGGTCGATGAACGCGCGGCATGCGCCGCGCGTTATTCGGGGATTGCCGCATGACCCCGAGCAAATCCGCCATTCGCGCCGAGGCCGAGACCCTGTTCGCCGCCTTCCGTGCGGCGGGCGCGGCTCCGGTGGAAGCCGATATCCTGCTGCCTGCGGAAACGCTGCTCGACCTTTATGGCGAGGATATCCGTGCGCGGGCCTATGTGACCAACGACCCCTTGCGCGGCGAAATGGTACTGCGGCCCGATTTCACCGTGCCCGTGGTGCAAAGCCATATGGCGCATGGCGCGGACCCTGCGCGCTATTGCTATCTGGGCGAGGTGTTCCGCAAGCAGGATACGCGGGACGGGCGGGCAAACGAATATCTGCAGGTGGGGTTCGAACTGTTCGACCGCACCGCGCCCGAGGCGGCGGATGCCGAGGTTTTCACGCTGTTCGCGGGGCTTCTTGCGCCCTTGGGGCTGCGGGCGGCGACGGGGGATATCGGGATTCTGATGGCCGCCGTGCGCGGGCTTTCGACCAGCGAGCGCCGGAAGGCCGCGCTGTTGCGCCATGTCTGGCGGCCGAAGCGGTTCCGCCAGTTGCTTGACCGGTTCGCGGGGCGGGCGGCGGTGCCTGCGGCGCGGGCGCGGTTGCTGGAGCGGCTGGCATCGGACACGCCCGAGGCGCTGATCGAGGCGGCGGGCAGTTTCGTGGGGCTGCGGTCGGTTGCCGATATCTCGGCGCGGGCGGCGGCGCTGATCGAGGATGCGGGGACACCCAACATCGCGGCGCCCGAGGCGGCTTTGCTGTATGATCTGTTGTCGTTGCAGGCCCCTGCCCGTGCGGCGCTGGCGCATCTGCGGGGGATCGCGCCGATGCTGCCCGCCATCCTGCCAGCGGTGGACCAGTTCGAGGCGCGGCTTGATGCGCTGGACAGGGGCGGTGTGGATACCGCCACACTGCCCTTTGAAGCAAGCCACGGGCGCACCAGTCTGGAATATTACGACGGCTTTGTTTTCAGCTTTCATGCCGCCGACCCCGCCCTGCCGCCGGTTGCCAGCGGCGGGCGCTATGACGCGCTGACGGGGGTGCTGGGGCAAGGGCGGTCGATCCCTGCGGTGGGGGGCGTGATCCGGCCCGGTCTGGTTGCGCGGCTAAAGGGGGCTCGCGCATGATCAAGATCGGGGTGCCGTCGAAGGGGCGGCTGATGGAAAAGACCTTTGACTGGTTCGGGGAACGCGGCCTGACGATGCGGCGCACGGGGAACGAGCGGGAATATTCCGGCACGGTCGAAGGGGTGGACGGCGTCGAGCTGGTGCTGTTGTCGGCGGGCGAGGTTCCGCGCGAACTGGCGGCGGGGCGCATCCATTTGGGCGTGACGGGCACTGACCTTGTGCGCGAAAAGCTGGCCGACTGGGCGCAGATCGTGGCCGAGGTGGCGCCGCTGGGATTTGGCCATGCCGACCTGATCATTGCAGTGCCAAGCGTCTGGGTCGATGTGGATACGCTGGACGACCTTGATGCGGCGGCGGCGGCGTTCCGTGGCAGCCACGGCTTCCGGCTGCGGATTGCCACGAAATACCACCGTCTGGTGCGCGATTTCCTGACAGCGAACGGTGTGGCGGATTACCAGTTGGTGGACAGCCAAGGCGCGACCGAGGGCACGGTGAAGAACCTGACCGCCGAGGCGATCGCCGACATCACCTCGTCGGGCGAGACGCTGCGGGCGAACCACCTCAAGGCGTTGTCGGACGCGTTGATCCTGAAATCCGAGGCGATGCTGTTCCGGTCGAAGGTTGCCGACGATGACGGCGCCTCGGCGCTTTTGGCAAGGCTTGGCCTTTGACCCTTTCACGTTGGTGCAAATATCCCACGGTGGTGCGGGGGTGTGAAACCCCCGCCCGGCTTAGCCGGGCTTTCGGCTGACAAGGGCCACACCCGTTGCCGCCAGCGCCATGCCCGCCCATGCCAGCGGTGGCATGGCCTCGCCCAGCAGGGGCCAGGCGAACAGGGCGGAAAAAGCGGGGACAAGGTAGAACAGGGCCGAAACGCGGCTGACCTCGCCCATACGGATCATCGCCAGCAGAAGCGACATGGCCAGAAGTGAATTGGCAAGAACCAGATAGGCCAGAACGGCAAGAAACTCTTGGTTCCATACCACATGCAGGTCTTCGGTTGCCCATGCGAGCGGAAGGCAGAAGGCGGCACCCACGGCATATTGGATCATGTTCGAGGTCACAGGGTGGTGGCTGACGCCAAATCGTTTTTCGTACAAGGTGCCGCCCGTGATGCCGAACAGGGCGCCGACGGTACACAGGATACCCCAAAGGTTTTCAGCCTCGACCGACGACCGCGCCAGAATGACCACCACGGCGCCGGCAAGCCCCAGAACAAGGCCGAACCATGCCAACCGGCTGACCTGTTCGCCCACCAGGCGCGGGGCGATCAGGGCGACCAGAATGGGTTGCAGGCAAACGATGATGGCGACACCGCCCGCCGAGACGCCCGATTTGAAGGCAAGATAGCAAAGGCCGAAATAACCGACCTGAATGAGCAGACCCACCAAGGCCACGTCGGCCCATGCCCGCGCCGTGCGTGGCAATGGCGGACGCAGGACAAGGGCAAAAGGCAGCAGCACGACCAGTACGCAGACATAGCGCAGGGCAAGCAATGTCATCGGATCGGCATGTTGCAGCCCGAGTTTGGCGACGCCAAACCCGGCCGACCAGAGCAGAAGGAATATGGACGGGGCGGCGACAAGCCAGAGGGGACGCTGTGACATGCCCCGGTTCTGCCACCGGCGCGGACCGCAGGCATGAAGATTTGCGACCTTTGGCGCAAAAGCCGACGGATCGGATAAAAACCTCGTCAGAATTCGCGAGCGGCGCGAAATGCGGCGTGGCCCGCGCGCTTAGCGCAGCCCGATTTCCGCAAGCGCCTGTGCAAGCGAGGGGGGCAGGGCCTCTTCGCGTTCGCGGCCCTTGGGAAGGTCGCGCGGGCTTTCGGCAGGGTCGAGATAGCGCCAGCCCTGGAACGGGCGACGGGCGGCTGCCTCGGTCCTGATGATGTCGGCATCAAGGATCAGGGCGCAGCGGTCGATACCGTCAGCGCCCTGCACCCGTTCAAGCGCCACGATGCGTTGTCTGGCAAGGATCGTGCCCTTGATCACCCAGTAAAGCGATCCACCCGCCAGAACCTCGGCCTCGCGCTTGGGCCACATGCGGGTGATATGGGCGGCACAGCCCTTGGGCCAGCGGTGGGCATTTTCGGCCTGCCAGTGCATCAGGTCCTCGACGCTTTCCGCGCCGACGCAGAGTTTGAGGATGTTGACGAATCCGGCCATGGCGACACTCCGAAAGGAGCATGATCCTTAAACCGTTCATTAACGCAGACAAGGTGCAAACGCTTTGACGGGGGCGGTGCGACGGCCTATCTTGTGTGCTTCCCGCAACAAGACCGCAAGACCGAGGATTTTTCATGTCGCGATTCGCTGCCCCCATCGCCGAGCAAATCTGGGATATGAAGTATCGCCTGAAGGCGGCGGATGGCAGCGTGATCGATGCCAGCGTGGAAGACACATGGCGGCGGATCGCGCGGGCGCTGGCCGAGGTCGAGAAAAACCCCGCCGAATGGGAAGAGCGCTTCTATGCCGCGCTTGAAGGTTTCAAATACCTGCCGGCCGGGCGCATCACGGCCGGCGCGGGCACGGGGCGGTCTGTGACGTTGTTCAACTGTTTTGTCATGGGCACTGTGCCCGACAACATGGGCGGCATTTTCGACGCGCTGAAAGAAGCTGCGCTGACCATGCAGCAGGGTGGCGGCATCGGTTACGATTTCAGCACCATCCGTCCCCGCGGGGCCGAGGTGAAGGGTGTGGCGGCTGACGCCTCGGGCCCCCTGTCCTTCATGGATGTATGGGATGCGATGTGCCGCACCATCATGTCGGCCGGTTCGCGCCGCGGCGCGATGATGGCCACCATGCGCTGCGACCACCCCGATATCGAAGCCTTTATCGAGGCCAAGAAAGACCCTGCCCGACTGCGTATGTTCAATCTTTCGGTGCTTGTCACCGATCCCTTCATGGCAGCGGTCAAGGCCGATGGTCCGTGGGAACTGGTCTTTGACGGCAAGGTCTATAAGACCGTTCAGGCGCGCGACCTGTGGAACCGCATCATGCGCAACACCTATGATTTCGCTGAACCGGGCGTGATCTTCATCGACCGCATCAATACCATGAACAACCTCGCCTATTGCGAGACCATTGCCGCAACCAACCCCTGCGGCGAACAGCCCCTGCCGCCCTATGGCGCCTGTCTGCTGGGGTCGATCAATATGGCAACCCTTGTTGCAGACGCATTTACCCCGCAGGCGCGGGTTGACCTTGGCGCGATGGACGATCTGGTTCGGGTCGCCGTGCGGATGATGGATAACGTGGTCGATGCCAGCCGCTTCCCTCTGCCGGAACAGGCGCAAGAGGCGAAGAACAAGCGCCGCATCGGCCTTGGCGTTACCGGCCTTGCCGATGCTCTGCTCATGGTCGGACTGCGCTATGGCTCGCCGCAGGCGGCCGAGGCGACCGAGGCGTGGATGAAGGCCATCGCCCGTGCCGCCTATCTGGCTTCCGTCGATCTGGCGCGCGAAAAAGGCCCCTTCCCGCTGTTCGATGCCGAGAAATATCTGGCTTCCGGCTCGTTGCGGCATATGGATGACGATGTGAAAGCCGCCATCGCCAAACACGGCATCCGTAACGCGCTGCTGACCTCGATCGCCCCCACCGGCACGATCAGCCTTTATGCGGGCAACGTGTCGTCCGGCATCGAACCTGTTTTCGCCTATGCCTATACGCGCAAGGTCCTGCAAAAGGACGGATCGCGCACCGAAGAAGAGGTTGTCGATTACGCAGTCCGCCTGTGGCGCGAAAAGAATGGTGACGGCCCGCTGCCCGACCATTTCGTCAACGCCCAGACCTTGCCCCCGCTTGACCATGTGCGCATGCAGGCGGCGGCGCAGAAATGGATCGACTCGTCGATTTCCAAGACGATCAACTGCCCCGAGGATATCAGCTTTGATGATTTCAAAGAGGTCTATATGGCCGCGTGGGACCAGGGCTGCAAAGGCTGCACCACCTATCGGCCCAATGATGTGACCGGATCGGTCCTGTCGGTTTCCGAGTCGTCCGACAAGACACCGGCCGAAGCGCCCCAGACCGTGCGCCAGCCTGACGGGGGCGAGGTGGTCTATCTTTCGGAACCGCTCGATCGGCCCGCAGCATTGGAAGGCGCTACTTACAAGCTGAAATGGCCGGGGTCGGAACACGCGCTTTACATCACCGTCAACGATGTGGTCATCGCAGGCCACCGCCGCCCGTTCGAAGTGTTCATCAACTCGAAAAACATGGAACATTTTGCGTGGACAGTCGCACTGACCCGCATGATCAGCGCCGTTTTCCGCCGGGGTGGCGACATATCCTTCGTGGTTGAGGAGCTGAAAGCGGTCTTCGATCCGCGCGGCGGTGCATGGATGGACGGGCGCTACATCCCATCGATCCTTGCCGCCATAGGCGGGGTGATCGAACGCCACCTGATCGAGATTGGCTTCATCGCGGGCGAGGGGTTGGGGCTGAAATCGGACCCCAAGGCCGAGGTCGTGGCCATTGGCGCACCCAAGGGCAAATCCTGTTCTTCCTGCGGCAGCTATGACATGCGTATGGTTGAAGGCTGCATGACCTGTGCAAGCTGTGGATATTCGAAATGCGGGTGACGTTTTGCTGAAGCGGCGCGTTCTTGTCATAGGGTCGCTGCACCACGACATTATGGTCAATGTTGATCGCCTGCCGCGTGTGGATGAAACGGCGGTCGGCCATCGATGGTATCCGAAATTCGGTGGCAAGGGCGGTAATCAGGCAGTCGCGGCACAGGCGGCGGGCGGGTTGGCGCGCATGTGCGGGGCTGTCGGGCAAGATGGGTTCGGCACCTTTCTTGTTGCCGCGCTGGATGCGGCGGGTGTTGACCGAGGCTTTGTGCGCGAAGTGCCGGGCGTAGGGTCTGGCATGAGCGTGGCGATACAAGATGCGGCGGGCGACTATGCGGCATCGATCGTGTCGGGCGCGAACCTGTATATCGATGCGGCCGTTCTTGACGACCCTGCGCTTTGGGACGGTGTTGGTTGTCTTGTCCTGCAAAACGAGATCCTGCATGAAACCAATCTTGCCGCCGCGCGCGCTGCAAAGGCGCGGGGGGTGAAGGTTGTTTACAACGCCGCCCCGGCGCGGGACGGTTCGGCAGAACTTGGCGATCTTGTGGACCTTTTGGTCGTGAACGCGGTCGAGGCCGAGATGATGGGGGCCGACACGGTTGGCGATCTGGACGCGGCGCTTGCAGCGGCGCAGCGTCTGGGGGCGCATTTCGCCAATGTCGTCGTGACAGCGGGCGCGGCCGGTCTGGCGGCATCTGAGTCGGGTGGCAGGCAGTTCACCGTTGCGGCACGGCAGGTCAAGGTTGCAAGCACCCATGGCGCGGGCGATTGTTTTACCGGAACGCTGGCGGCTGCACTGTCGCAGGGGGAGACGCTGGAAGCTGCTTGTCGCGCCGCTTCGGATGCGGCGGCACGGCATGTCGCGGGCAATAGCGGCTGAGCGGTAACCAGAGGTTTGGCCTTTGCGCGGGTTTGGAAGGGATTTGATCAATAAATCCTTGCAAGCCTTTGTTACCCTGCTGTTTGATTGGCAGGCAGAACAGAAAAGGCGAGTCATCTTTGTCAACGCTCACGTCCGAACGCGCAGCCGACACGCATGGAATCGCGGTACAACAGGTGGTCAAGGCGTTCGGAGCCGGTTCCGCAGCGATTCGTGCGCTTGACGGTGTTTCGGTCGATATCCGTCAGGGCGAATTCTTTACGTTACTTGGCCCGTCCGGATGCGGGAAAACGACGCTGCTTCGCCTGATTGCGGGGTTTGAAATGCCGACTTCAGGGGCGATTTTGCTTGACGGGGCGGATATTTCCGCGCTGCCGCCGAACCGCAGGCCCGTCAACACGGTGTTCCAAAGCTATGCGTTGTTCCCGCATCTGAGCGTTGCCGAAAACATCGGGTTCGGGCTGAAGATGATGGGCCGCAGCCGGACCGAGGTGGCAGACCGCGTGGCGCGGATGCTGGCCTTGATCCAGCTTGAACCGATGGCGAGCCGCCGCATCACCCAGCTTTCGGGCGGCCAGCAACAGCGCGTCGCACTGGCCCGTGCGCTTGCCCCGCAGCCCAAGGTGCTGCTGCTGGACGAACCGCTTTCGGCGCTGGACGCAAAACTACGCAAGGAAATGCAGGCCGAGTTGAAGCGCCTGCAACAGGAAACCGGCATCACCTTTGTTTTCGTGACGCATGATCAGGAAGAAGCCCTGACCATGTCTGACCGTATCGCAGTCATGTCGGCGGGCCATATCCAGCAGGTCGGCACCCCGCGCGAGGTTTATACCCGCCCTGTCAACCGGTTTGTCGCCTCGTTCGTGGGCGAGACGAATTTCATCTCGGGCGAGGGGGGCGCGGATGGCGTGCGGTTGGGCAACGGGGCGGTTCTGCCCGTTTCGGGGGCGCCAAACGGGCCGGTGACGGTGGCGATACGGCCGGAACATCTGATGCTATGCGCGTCGGCTGATCAAGGCGCGATGGCAGCGGTGGTCGAGCGCACGGTCTATTCCGGCACGGACACCCATTGCCACCTGAAGCTGGCGGGTGGCGGAACGCTGACTGCCCGGCTGCCCACCCTCGTCAGTGGCGAAATCGGCCTATCGGTCGGTGACAAAGTGCATGTGCGTCCGACGCCGGGTGCCGTGCAACTGCTGGCGGATTGACGGCATGGCGGGCGCAAGCGACATCCTGACCATACGATCGACCCGCCGCGCTTGGGCGCTGGTGACGCCTGCGTTGATCGTGCTGGCACTGGCCGCGATCGGGCCGCTTCTGGTGGTGCTGGTCTATTCCTTTCTGACGGCGGGGGAATATGGCGGGGTGGAATGGACCTTTTCCACCGATGGCTGGTTCAAGGTGCTGTTCGAGCGGGACATCTTTGACGATACGCTGACCCTTGCCGATGCACATCTGACGATCTTTTGGCGGTCGGTCAGTCTGTCCTTGGTCACGACCGTGCTGACCTTTCTGGCAGGCTTTCCCACCGCGTGGTTCATCGCCACCCGCGCACCGCAGCAACGGGCCTTTTGGCTGTTTTTGATCACCATTCCGTTCTGGACGAACCTGCTGGTCCGCACCTTTGCCATTAATCAGGTGATCCGGAACGAAGGGCTTTTGAACACCGCCCTTCTGTCGCTGGGCGTCATCAGCCAGCCCTTGCAGATGACCTATACCCAAGGCGCGCTGCTTATCGGCATGGTCTATGTCTATCTGCCGCTGATGGTGCTGCCACTTTACGCCGCGCTCGAACGGTTCGACCCGCGGCTGCTGGAAGCGGGATACGACCTTTACGCCAGCCGCTGGCAGGTGCTGACACGTATCATCCTGCCCATCAGCCGACCGGGAATTGTGGCGGGGTCGATCCTTGTCTTCGTGCCCTGCCTTGGCGCCTATGTGACGCCGCGCATCCTTGGCGGGGGCAAGATGATGATGCTGGGCAATTTCATCGAACTGCAATTCGGCCAGGGGCGGAACTGGCCCCTTGGGGCCGCGCTTTCCATCGTGCTTCTGGTGATCGTGACGCTGGCGCTTCTGGTCTATGTGCGCACCCTGTCGCGCGAGAATCGTCATGGCTGAACAGCGCCGCCATTTCAGCGCCGCCGACATTCCGGGTTTCGGCCTGACGGCCATGGCCGTATTCGTGGCACTTTACCTGCCCATCGTCACGCTTGTGGTCTATTCCTTCAACGCCTCGGCCAGCGTGGCCGAATGGGGCGGGCTGTCGCTCGACTGGTATCGCAAGGCGGCCGGAAATGCCGAGGTGCTGAATGCCACCGCAAATTCGCTGATCATCGCCAGCCTTGCCGCGCTGTTTTCGACCACGCTCGCCACGCTTGCCGCGCTTGGCACCACGCGGCGGGCGCCGTTTCGCGGCATGACGGCGGTCTATGCCGCGATCAACCAGCCGCTGATGGTGCCCGAAATCGTTACTGCCGTGGCGCTTCTGGTCGTCACCGCCGCGCTGAAACAGGCGACCGGCTATACGGGCCTTGGCTATCTGGTCATGGCACACACTGCGTTCTGCATCCCCTTTGCCTATCTGCCCATCCGCGCGCGGCTGGAAGGGATGGACCTGTCTTTCGAAACAGCGGCCGCCGACCTTTATGCCAGCGACTGGCAGGTGTTCCGCCATGTCACCCTGCCCTTGCTGCTGCCCGGCATCCTTGCGGGCGCGATGCTGGCCTTCGTCACCTCGCTTGACGATGTGGTCATCACCGAATTCATCAAATCGCCGGGTCAGGACACGCTGCCCACCTATATGCTGGGCCAATTGCGCCGCGCCATGACGCCCGATGTCAACGCGATCTCGTCCATGCTGATGGGCGTGACGATCCTGATGCTGTTCGCCTTCTTCCTGCTCACAAGAAAAAAAGCCTGACCAACCCAACGGGAGACCACCCATGAAAAAGACCATCGCCGCAATCGCGCTGCTTCTTGGCAGCACCGGCATCGCCTCGGCCGAGGGCGAGCTGTTCCTGTACAACTGGGGCAACTACACCAGCCCCGACCTAATCAAGAAGTTCGAAGAGAAATACGATGTGAAGGTCACTATCACCGATTTCGATTCGAACGACACGGCGCTGGCCAAGATCGAGGCGGGCGGCGCGGGCTTTGATCTTGCGGTTCCTTCGGCGGGTTTTGTCGGCATCTATGCCGAAAAGGGCCTGATCCAGAAGCTTGACCATGCGCGCCTGCCCAACATCAAGAACATTGCGCCGGAATGGGTAGATGTGGCTTGGGACAAGGGCCGCGAATACTCGATCCCGTGGCAGTGGGGCTCGACCGGGGTTTCGGTGAACACCAAAGACTATTCGGGCGATATCAACACCTCGTCCATCTTCATGGACCCGCCGGCCGAATTGCAGGGCAAGATCAACGTCATCCCCGAAATGGGCGACGTAATGGCGCTGGCCACCATGTGGGCGGGCGGCGATGTCTGCTCGGAAGACCCCGAGGTGATGAAGAAGGTCCGCGACGCCCTGATGGCCGCCAAGCCGAAATGGATGTCGATGGATTATTCCACCGTCGAAAAGATGACCAACCACGACTATGCCGCGACCGTTGACTGGAACGGGTCGGGCCTGCGGTCGCGCCTTGCCAATCCTGATGTGAAATGGGGCTTCCCGAAGGAAGGCTACGGCCTGTGGATGGATAACGTGGTGCTGCTGTCCGACGCCAAGAACGTCGACAACGCCTATCTGTTCATGGACTTCATCATGGATCCGGAAAATGCGGCGATGCTGTCGGCCTTTGCCCGCTATGCCAACGGGATTTCGGGGTCCGAAGCCTTTATGCCCGCCGATATGAAGGACGCGCCCGAACTGGTGCCGCCCGCCGAATTTGCCAACCTTGGCCAGTTCGTCACCGTCTGCACCGGCAAGGCGCTGGAGTACCAGAACGCGATCTGGACCGAATTGCAGAAATAAGCGACCCCTGCGAAACCATACGCCGCGCGGCACCCTCTGCGCGGCGTCTTTCCATTTCGAAAGCACCCGCCCATGCCCGCCGATCTGATCGTTAAGAATGCCCGCGTCCTGACGATGGACCGCGCCAATCCCAATGCACGCGCCGTGGCCATCACCGCAGGCCGCATCTCGGCCGTGGGCGATGATGCCGCCGTTATGGCGCTGGCGGGCCCACAAACCCGCGTGATCGATGCCAAGGGGCGCACGCTGCTGCCCGGTTTCGTGGAAAGCCACCTGCATCTTGGCCTTGGCGGGTCGGAACTCGGCCACCTGCACCTGACCGGCCAGCACGGGATGGAGGCGATGTCGCGCGCATTCCGCGCCTTTGCCGCCAAACACCCCGACCGCCCGCTTCTGATGGCGCAAGGGGCCGATTACGCCATGCTCGACCATCCGGTCAGCCGCCATGACCTTGATGCGATCATCGCAGACCGCCCCATCGCCATGACCGCGCATGACCACCATACCGTCTGGGCCAACACCGCCGCGCTGCAAGCCGCAGGTATCCTGCACGGCGCCACCATGCCCGCAGGGCACGAGGTGGTTATGGGCGCGGATGGCCTTGCCACGGGCGAGTTGCGCGAATTCGAGGCCTTTGCCCCCGTCATCGCCCTTGCGGGCGAAACCAGAATCAACCTTGGCATCGCCACGGGCATGGAACCCGACAGCCCGCCCACGGCGGAAGAACGCGCCGCTGACAAGGCGAAATTCCTCGCAGGCCTCCAACACTGCGCCGCCCATGGCATCACCTCGATGGTGAACATGGACGGCAACCGCTACACCCTTGAAATCCTGCGCGAAATGCAGGCGGCGGGCGACCTTCTTGCCCGCGTCAAGGTGCCCTTCCACCTGAAACCGCAAATGCCGCTTTCGGAACTCGACCGCGCCTCGGCCATGGCCCGCGATTTCGATGACGAATGGCTGACCAGCGGTTTCGTCAAGATGTTCATGGATGGCGTGGTCGATAGCCGCACCGCCTATATGCTGAACGACTACCCCGACCAGCCCGGTCACCGCGCCGAACCCCTGTTCCCCCCCGCCCGCTTCAACGAGGTCGCGACCGAGATCGACCGCCGCGGGTTGCAAATCGCAGTCCACGCTATCGGTGACGGGGCCGTCCGCACCACAATTGACGGGTATGAGGCCGCGCGATCCGCCAATGGCAAGCGTGACTCGCGCCACCGCATCGAACATATCGAACTGATCGACAGCAAAGATGTGCCCCGCCTTGCAGACCTTGGCATCACCGCCAGCCTGCAACCCCCGCACCCCCCCGGCGCGATGGATTTTCCGCTGATGCCCACGCTTGAACGGATCGGCCGGGCGCGGTGGAAGGATGCCTATCTTTGGTCCACCCTTGCCGCCGCAGGTGCGCCCGTGGCCTTTGCCAGCGACTGGCCGGTGACAGATGTTTCGGTCATGCGCGGGATACAGGCAGCGATGACGCGGGTGCCCTATGACGGCTGCGCCGACGAACGCCTGTCGCTGCACGACACGCTTTACGCCTATACCGCAGGCGGCGCATGGGCCGCGCATCGTGACCATGTGACGGGCCGTCTGGTTGTGGGTCTGGCAGGCGATATTGTCTTGCTTGACGGCGATATCGAAGCCACGCCTGCGGACCATATCGCCACCATCGGCATCGCCCTTACCGTCTGCGGCGGGCGCATTACGCATGAGGCGCTGTGACAGCGCCCGAACGGCCCCGCTATCGCGCGGGGCCGCCTGACGCTACTTCAGCTTGATGCAGAAGTGCTTCTTCACCGGCGCGTCCACCTGCCAATGGCCGCTGAAACCCGGTTCCACTACAAAGGCATAGCCGGGGTTCAGCACCACGGGCGCGCCGTTATCGGGGGTGATCGTAATTCGCCCCTCGATCAGGTGGACGAATTCGTAGAATTTATAGACGGCATGCCATGTGCCTGTCGTTGCCTGCCACGTGCCGCTGATCACGCTGCCATCAAAGCTGGTATGCTGCACCCATGTCTTCATCGTCGGGTTGCCCGACACCTTGGTCCAGCCTTCAAGGTCGGCCACCATCGGCTCGGGTCCGGGGGCGGGCAGGCGGAAAACGGTTTCAGTCATGGCAGGGTCCGTTCGGTTGCATTCGCGCCCTTGGTAGGGTGCCACCCCCCTGCCGCGCAAGCCCCCAAAGTACACCCCACCCCTCTTGCCGCCGCCTGTGCTGTGGTGAAAATGTACACCGCAGCACTGGGAGAGTTGATCATGCAGATACGGGCAGCACGGGCCGATGATGCCGCAGACCTTGCGCGATTTATCAATCTGGCCGCAGATGACCTGCCGCTGCATTTCTGGCGAAAGTCGGTTGGTCCCGATGGCGACCCGTGGGCGCATGGCCGCGAACGCGCCGCGCGTGAGACGGGAAGTTTTTCCTATCGCAACGCATGGCTGGCAGTAGAGGGGCAAGAGGTGGCGGCCTGCCTGTTGGGCTATCCGGCCGATGCGGAACCTGCCCCCATCGACCCGGATACACCGCCCATCTTCGTCCCGCTTCTGGAACTGGAAGCACTGGCCCCCGGCACGTGGTATCTGAACGTGTTGGCCACCTATGACCGTTTTCGCGGGCAGGGCTGCGGCAGCGCGCTGTTGGCCAAGGCAGAAGAGATTGCCCATGCAGGCGGTCACAGCGCCATCAGCCTGATTGCTGCCGACACCCACCCCGATGCACGGCGGTTATATGCGGCCAAAGGCTATGTCGAACGCGCACGCCGCCCCGTGGTGAAACAGGACTGGCAGGTCGCGGCGAAAGAATGGATCCTGATGGTCAAGACACTAAAGGGCTGAATGCGCGGCGGCAAAAGCGTTTCCCCAAGCGCGCGATCTGCCGCATTATTGGCGTGTGGCATAGCAGCAGAGCAGCGCCTTGAAAGTCGAAATCCATTCCCTGTTCGAATATCTTCTGGAAACAACCAACGCCGCGCCTGAAGCGATTGTGGGGTTTTCCCTTTCGGCTTCGCCCTGCCTTGGCGACTATCTGGCCGAGCTGGATCCGGCGCAGTCGCTTGACTGGAATGGTCGCGATTTTCGCGGCTTGCCGGAACTGCGCAATCACGTGCTGGCACAGGCCGGCCTGACCGGCATTTGCACGGCTGCCGATGTGCTGATTACAGCAGGGGCGGCCGAGGCAAATTATCTTTCGATCATGCAGCGGCTGCAACCGGGTGACAGGATCGTGCTGGAAACCCCCGGCTGGCCACAGGCCGAAGTTCTGGCAAAGGCAAAGGGGGCCGAAATCGTCAAGGTCACACGGAACGAGGCCGAGGGCTGGCGCCTTCCGCTTGACCGGTTTGCGGCGGCGGTCACACCCGGCACGCGGATGATCTTTCTGACCAATCCCAACAACCCGACCGGCGCGCTTTTGTCTGCGGCCGAAATGGCCGAGGTGGTCGCCATAGCCGCACGCGTTGGCGCATGGCTTCTGGTGGACGAGGTTTATGCCGGTCTTGAATGGGACAGCCCACGCGCGCCTTCAGTTGCGGGGCTGTACGAGCGGGGCATCACCACCGGATCGGTCAGCAAGGCGCTGGGCTTGCAGGGGCTTCGCACCGGATGGATGATCTGCCGCGATGTCGGACATGTGCAGGATTGTCTTATCATGCGCGAAAATTCGAGCGAAATCATGAACATAATGGGCGAGATCATCGCAGAGATCGCCCTTAGACCGCAGCGTTATGCCCAAGCGTTGGATCGGGCGCGGCAGGAAGGCGCTGCCAATCTGGCGCAGTTGAACCAATGGATCGCGGGGCAGGGACTATTGTCTTGGCAGCCGCCACGGGCGGGTCTGATCGGGCTTGCCGCCCTGCAGGACGGTGTTGATAGCGAGGATTTCGCGCGGTTTCTGCTGGCTGACCCCTATCGGACCTTCCTGTTGCCCGGAAGCGCCTATGATCTGCCCGGGCACATCCGGTTGGGCGTCGGCGGCGGCCCGGCGGCAAAGATTGGAAAGGGTCTGGAAAGGCTTTCGCGGGCGCTGGGCGATTATGTCCGCAAGGGCGGGTCGTCCGGGGGCGCATAAAGGCGCGGGGTAGCGTGATGATTTTTGTGATTGCGCCAAAACATTTCGGGTTCAGATAGGCAAAAGTCCGCTTGAGACAGGTGGAACCATAGCTGACCCTCAGGGCCAAACCCACGACGCTTTGGGGCGTGCCAGGTGGATGGGCTATAGGGGCAAGGTGGGCGGGGTTCGGCTGGTTACCTGTTGTGAAGGTGTGGGACGCGGCATCCTGATGCCGGCGTTTCGCACGGGGAAAGGGCTGACAATCTCTGTTCTTGTCGATCGTGCGATGGATATCGCGGATGTGCGCAGAAGGGCCGGTCGATCGAATGGCATTCGGCCACAGGTTTTCGGCATCCCGGCCTGCACGAACCCGCAGGCGAAGGCGGGCTTGGCTTGGTGCGATCATGTTCGGGGTTTATGGCCATTGATCTGATCCCCGATGACGTTGCCCCCGACTTTTATCCAGCGTGAGCGAGACTCCGGGTTTGAGTTTTGCCTGTTTGGGCGTGTTGAGCAACGGGGGCTGGCGCGGAGCTTTGCGGGTTGCGCAGCGTCAGGCCCTGTTGCGGGGTGAAGGTTTGGGCGAACTCGGACGGCGTTTGCCAGCCAAGGCGGGAGTGGGGGCGTTCGGTGTTGTAGTCCTTGCGCCAGGCGGCGAGCGTGGCGCGGGCATGGTTCAGGGACGCAAACAAGCGTCCCGTTCAAAAGCTCGTCGCGTATCCGACCGTTGAAGCTCTCGATGAAGGCGTTCTGGGTCGGCTTTCCGGGCGCGATGTAGTGCCAGTCGATCTTGCGCTCGTCAGCGAAGGTCAGGATTGCATTCGACGTAAACTCGGTTCCGTTGTCGCTGACCACCCTGATCGGCTTACCTCGGGCTTCAATCCGGGCCGCCAACTCCCGTGCCACCCGTGCGCCGGATAAAGACGTGTCGGCGATCAGGGCAAGACATTCCCGCGTGCAGTCATCGACCACGGTCAGCACCCGGAAGCGGCGGCCATCGGTCAGCTGGTCGGAGACGAAGTCGAGCGACCAGCGTTGGTTCGGCATCAACGGCAGCGTCATCGGCGCTCGCGTGCCGATGCGCGACCGCTTGCCGTTTTCCGGTGGGCGCCACCACTTTTTTCCGAGGAGATCCTTCAGCGCCGCCCTCGCCATTGAGCTCGAACCAATTGCGTCTCGATGGCTCGATCGAGCATCGCATCGGCCAGCAGCCGCTTCAGACGGGCGTTCTCGTCCTCAAGCCCCTTTAGCCGCTTCGGCTCGCTGACATCCATGCCGCCATACTTGGCCTTCCACTTGTAGGCGGTCGCATCGCTGACGCCGTGCTTGCGGCACAGCTCGGCAACGGAAACCCCGGCCTCGTGCTCCTTCAGAATACCGATGATCTGATCTTCGGTGAACCTGCTCCGCTTCATCTCTGGTCCTCTTGGTTGGGCCAGAGTCTACCTCAAACTGGATTAGGCGCAGGGGGCAACGTCACCGTGAACCTGCTGCGCTTCATGTCCGTCTCCTTCGCTGGAGAACAGACTAACTTCAAAGTGCGGACATTTCAGGCGAGCAGGTCTTGGGCAAACCAACCTCCTGCACCTTGATCATCCCGATAATCTGCGCTTCGGTAAAACGGATCTTCCTCATCTCGTCTGCTCCTTCAAATTGGTCAGACTCTACATCACGACGAGGGACCTTCCGGGGAGCAGGTCAGTTGACCTATTGTTGACCCGCGGTTCGGACATGCAAAAGCCCCGCGGTGAGGCGGGGCGTAAGACATTGTTCTGTATAAGGAATTTTGGTTGCGGGGGCAGGATTTGAACCTGCGGCCTTCAGGTTATGAGCCTGACGAGCTACCGGGCTGCTCCACCCCGCGACGGTTTTTGTGTTTTGTTTTTGGTTTTGTTTTTTTGCG
>JAIXRW010000030.1 GCA_027484985.1 Rhodobacter sp.
ATCGACCGCTATCTGCGGCTGTTGCGCGATGTGCTGATCGGGGTGATCGCGCGCGATGCGGCGCAGCCGATGCTGAAAGTATCGGAAATGGCAGCCCGGTCCAACGGGGGCGGTGTGGAACCGCTGGCCTATGATCCGGCGGCGCGCGAGCTTGGCCGTGACTGGCCGATGACGGCTTTTTCGATGATCGGCACGCGGCGCATGGATAACCTGCGCTGGGTTTGCGAGATGGCGATCAGGGATGGCATCGCGGGGGATTTCGTCGAGACCGGCGTGTGGCGCGGCGGATCGTGCATCTTTATGCGGGCGGTTTTGCAGGCCCATGGCGCGGCGGGCCGCGATGTCTGGGTTTGTGACAGTTTCGAAGGCTTGCCGCCGCCGGATGCCAGCCAGTTTCCGGCCGATACGGGCCTGATGCTGAACGAATATGCGGGGTTGGCGATTTCGCTGGACGAGGTGCAGGAGAATTTCCGCCGCTTCGGCCTGCTGGACGAGCGGGTGCATTTCGTGAAGGGCTGGTTCAAGGACACGCTGCACAAGGCCCCGATCGAGCGGATCGCGGTGTTGCGGCTGGATGGCGATCTGTATCAATCGACCATCGAGGCGCTTGAGGCGCTGTATCCCAAGGTATCGTCGGGCGGCTATGTGGTGGTGGACGATTACGGCGCCTTTGATGCCTGCAAGCAGGCGGTGCATGACTATCTGGGCGCGCATGAGCGCGGCGAAGTGACGATCACCGATATTGACGGGATCGGCGCCTGGTTCCGCAAGCCCTGAGGCTGCGCCGGGGGCGGGCCGTGCAGCCCGCCTTTCCCTATGTTGCGGCTGTGGTCAGGATTTGCGGAATTTGTCGAGGCTGACAACCTGCGCGTCGCGCGGGGGCGGCGGATCGTCATCGCCATCGCCGCCTTCTTCGTCTTCTTCCTCATCCTCTTCGGATGCGTCGTTATGGGTTTCGAAGCGCAGGCCGAATTCGACGGACGGATCGACAAAGGTGCGGACGGCATCGAAGGGAATCACGAGCGGTTCGGGCTGGTTGCCGAAGTTGAGCGTGACGGAAAAGCCCTTGTCGGTGACATCGAGGTTTTCGAACCAGTGCTGGATCACCACGGTCATTTCCGAAGGGTAGCGCTGTTTCAGCCAGTCTGCGATGGCGACATCGGGGTGGGTGGTGTCGAAGGTGATGAAGAAATGGTGCGCGCCGGGCAGGCCGTTTTCGGCCACGTCGCGCAGGACCGACTGGATGAGGCCGCGCATCGCCCGGTGCATCAGGTTTCCGTAATCGATGGAGCGGGCCATGGGTCGTCCTTTCCTTGCCGGTCCATTTAGGGCGGATTCGTCTGCGAAGGGAAGGGGGAAGCGGTTCAGACGAGGCTGATTGCCGCCCCCGCAAGGGCGGCGATGCCCAGAACCGCGGCAAGCGGCCAGTGCATCCGCAGCAAAAGCACCCCGCACAGAAGCGCGATGCCGGTCTGGCCCGCGTTCAGGCTGGCAGGATCGGGCAGCGACAGGTGCAGGGGGCCGAAGCGGGTGGTGGAGACCTGCGCGAAGAACACATGCAGCGCGAACCACAGCGACAGGTTGGCGATGACGCCCACCACGGCGGCCATGATGGCCGACAGTGCCCCTGCAAGGCGCGGCATGGCGGTCAGGCGGGCGAGCCACGGGGCGCCTGCGAAGATCCACAGGAAGCAGGGCGCGAAGGTCATCCAGAGCGTGACGGCAGCGGCGGCAAGGCCAAGGGGCCAGCCGCCCTGTTTGTGCGCGGCCAGATAGGCCACGAATTCGGTGACAAGGATCAGCGGACCCGGCGTGGTTTCGGCCATGCCAAGGGCATCGATCATCTCGCGCAAAGACAGCCAGCCCTTGGTCTGCACCACCTCTTGCGCCATCCATGCCAGCACGGCGTAGGCGCCGCCGAAGGTAAGCATGGCGAGTTTCGAGAAGAACAGGCCGATATCGGCAAGAAGCCCGCCTTGCAGCACAAGCAGGCCAAGGGGGGCGAGCCAGATGGCGAGCCACAGCGCCACGGTGCGGGCGGTATGGGCGGCGCGGGGCGGGGGCGGCAGGTCGGTCGCCGTGGCGGTGGTGGTGGCCCAGCCATAGAGCGCGGCGGCGAGGATCACCACCGGAAAGGGCAGGTTGAACAGGAACAGCGCCGCGAAGGCCAGCACCGCCAGCATATAGCCGGCGCGGGATTTGAGGGCGCGGCGCGAGACGCGCAGCAGGGCTTCGATCACGATGACGACCACGGCGGCCTGCACGCCGGTGAACAGGGCGCCCACCAGTGGCAACTGCCCGAAAGCGGCATAGGTGGCGGCCAGCGCCAGCACCACAAGCGCGCCGGGGGCCACGAAAAGCAGGCCTGCGATCAGCCCTCCGACTGTGCCGTGAAGCCGCCAGCCCGACCATGTGGCAAGCTGCATCGCCTCGGGGCCCGGAAGGAGCATGCAAAAGGAAAGGGCGGAAAGATATTCCTGTTCCGTCACCCATTTCTTTTCATCCACCAGCGTGCGGTGCATCAGCGCGATCTGTGCGGCGGGGCCGCCAAAGGACAAAAGCCCGATACGGGCGAAGGTGCGGGTCAGGTCGGAAAGCGAGGGCACCATGGATCCTTTCGGCGCGGGGCTGGCATGCCAGCATGGGCCGGATGATCGACGGTTTTGTGACGCAGCGAAAGGGGCGGCAGGCGCCACAGGCCATGCAAAGTGCCCCGCCGGGGTGAACCGGCGGGGCGTTGGGGTGAGTGTGGTTTTGCAAGCAGGCCGGGTTGCCCCGACAGGGATGAGTCGTAGCGGGCAGAGATTAAGAAAGGGTGAAGAGGGCAGGGGGTGTCTTTTGCGCGCGGCGTGTCATCCCCTTTCGGGGATGACAGCGGGCGCGGGGATGACCGGCGGTTACAGCCCCTCGAATGCGCAGAGGGTGTGAACGTCCATCCCCATCTTTTCCAGCCGTTTGCGCCCGCCAAGATCGGGCAGGTCAACGACAAAGGCGCAGCCGGCGATCTGGCCGCCAAGGCGTTCGATCAGGCGGATGCCCGCCTCGGCCGTGCCGCCGGTGGCCAGAAGGTCATCGACGAGCAGCACCTTTTCGCCCGGTTGCAGGGCATCGTCATGCACCTCGACCACGGCCTCGCCATATTCGAGCTGGTAGGCCTGGCTGATGGTCGCGCCGGGCAGTTTGCCCTTTTTGCGGATCGGCACGAAGCCGGTCGAAAGCTGGTGGGCGACCGCGCCGCCAAGGATGAAGCCCCGCGCCTCGAGCCCCGCGACCTTGTCGATGCGAAGGCCGGCATAGGGGGCGAGCAACTGGTCAACGCACATGCGAAAGCCGCGCGGATCGGCAAAGAGCGTGGTCACATCGCGGAACAGGATGCCTTCGTGCGGGAAATCGACGATGGTGCGGATGTAATCCTTGACGGTTTTCATGGCTGGCCTTTCAGCACGCGGGCGGTGATGGCATCGAGTCTGGCAAGAAGCGCGGGGTCGCGTTTTTCCGGCGCGGTCATCAGCGCCATGTCGAGCGCGTGATCGCAGCCCTGCGGGCAGGGCGCGCGGGCGGGGCCGAGGGTCTGCGGCAGGCGGGCGACGGTATCGCGGGCATGGGCGGCGTTGGCGGCAAGGGTGGCGATGACCTGCGCCACATCGACCGCCGCATGGCCCGCGTGCCAGCAATCGTAATCGGTGACCATTGCAAGCGAGGCATAGCAAAGCTCGGCCTCGCGGGCGAGTTTGGCTTCGGGCATGGCGGTCATGCCGATCACATCGGCGCCCCATTGCCGATACAGGTTCGATTCGGCGCGGGTGGAAAACTGCGGGCCTTCCATCGCAAGGTAGGTGGCATTGCGGTGCAGGCGGAGGCCATCGGGGATGCAGGCGGCAACGGCGGCGGACAGGCGCGCACAGGTCGGATCGGAAAAGCCGACATGGGCGACACAGCCCGCGCCGAAAAAGGATTTTGCGCGGGCGAAGGTGCGGTCGATGAACTGGTCCACCAGCACGAAATCGCCCGGCGCATAGTCTTGCCGCAGGCTGCCCACCGCCGAGACGGCAAGAATGTCGGTGCAGCCGAGGCGTTTCAGCGCGTCGATATTTGCACGGTAGTCGATATCAGAGGGGGCAAGCACATGGCCGCGCCCGTGGCGGGGCAGGAAGGCCATGGGGGTGCCACCGATGCGGCCGACAAGGATATCGTCGGACGGTTTGCCCCAGGGCGAGCGGACCTTGACCCAGCTTGCGCCTTCGAGCCCGTCGATCTGGTAAAGCCCCGAGCCGCCGATCACGCCGATCATCGGGCCGGGATGTGGGTCGGGCATGGCGCACCTCGTTGCTGGGCGGGCCGAGTGTAGCGGGCGCGAGGCGGGGTGCAAGGTGGCGCGGGATGTGCTTTGCTGGCGGGCAAGGCAGGGGGATGCGATGGATCTGGCGGGGGAACTGGCGGCGGCCATGCGCGCGGCGGTGGCGGGGATCGCGGCGGCGGGGCCGTTTCTGGCCGAATGGCCCGGGGGCGGCGCGCGGCGGGCGCAAGTGCCCGGTCAGCTGCCGGTCTGCCGCTGGCTGGCGGGGATGGCGGGGGGATTGGCGGGCCGGGTCGCGGCGGGGGCCGCGGGGCTGGAATGGCGGCAAACCTATGGGGCGGCGGATTTCGGCGCCGATTTCCTGCAAGGCTATGGCTGGACGGAAGTGATCGGCTTGCGCGGGCCGATCCCGTCAACCCGCATCGCGGCGGGGTTCCTGATGCTGGGGCCGGGCGTGACCTATCCGCCCCATGCCCATGAGGCCGAGGAAATCTATCTGCCGCTATCGGGCTGGGCGGACTGGCAGAAGGGGGATGGACCCTTTTTCCCGGTGGCCCCGATGCAGGCGGTGCATCACCCGTCCTGGCTGCCCCATGCGATGCGGACGGGGGCCGAGCCTTTGCTGGCGCTTTACCTGTGGCGCGGGGGTGATCTGGCGGCGAAATCGGTGATTCTGCGCTGAGGCACGAATTTCCCGCGAAAATTCGCAAGCAGCGCCTTGGCGCTTTCAGGGCGGATGCGGGGCAAGGGGGCTGCCGCCCCCTCGGGCCGTGCCGGCCCTCACCCCCGCGAGTATTTGGGCAAAGGTGAAGGGGAAGGGTTTTTTCCCTCTTTCATACTCGTTCAAATATCCTCGGGGGGAGCCGCCCCCTGGGGCGGCGTGGGGGGCAGACAGCCCCCCTTTTTCCGCGGCATCAGCCTTCGCCGGGGCGGAGTTTTTCGAACCGGTCGCGCACGATGTGATAATCACGGTAGCCCATGCGCGCCACGGGGTTGTAGCGGGCGGCGTCGAAGCGGCCGTCTTGCAGGCAGTCATCCGCCAGATGGACGCCGGTGACTTCGCCGATGACAAGGAAATTGTCGGCGCCGCGCAGGGTGACGATCTCGGTCACGCGGCATTCGAGCGTGGCGGGGGCTGCGGCCACGCGGGGGCAGGGGATGGTGACGCATTCCGCCTTGGCCACGCCGCAGGCGATGAATTCGTCGGTTCCGGGGGGGAAGGCGGCCGAGGTGTCGGACATGGCGTCAAGCATCGCCTGACCCACGATACTGGCCGCGAATACGCCGGTTTCGCGCAAGGCAGTCAGGCTGTCCTTCACGCCGGTCGAGGCAAAGACCACCTGTGGCGGGGTATAGGCCACCGCGTTGAAAAAGGAATAGGGCGCGAGGTTGTCGCCCAAGGGGCCGCGGGTGGCGATCCAGCCGATGGGGCGGGGCGAGACGATGGCGTTGAACGGGTTGTGCGGCAGGCCATGGCCATCGGCGGGACGGTAGAACATTGGCGGGCTTTCCCTGATTTGAACCTGTCGTAGTCGCATGTTAGGGGCGTTTCCAGAAGATTCGGGCCCCGCGGGGATTCGGGTCCGGCACCAGTGGGGCGGGGGCGCGCGTGTATCGGCTTGAGGAAGAGACCGAAGACGACTGGTGGGAGGTGGAGGCGCTTTATGACCTGTGCTTTTCGCCCGGTCGCACGGCGCTGTCTTCCTATCGGCTGCGCGACGGTGTGCCCACGGTGGCGGCGCTGTGCCTGATCCTGCGCGACCAGGAGGGCACGCTGGCGGCGGCGATCCGCTATTGGCCGGTCGAGGTGGGCGGGCAGGATGCGCTGCTGCTGGGCCCGGTGGCGGTGCATCCGACACGGCAGGGCGAGGGGCTGGGTGGCCTGCTGATCAACGAAAGCCTGGCCGAGGCGCGGCGTCTGGGATGGGAGCGGGTGATGCTGGTGGGGGATGCGCCCTATTACCGCCGCTTCGGGTTTCACAAGCTTGACGGGGTCGAGATGCCCCCGCCCACCAACCCCGACCGCGTGCTGGGCATCGCGCTGAAAAGCGGGGCGTGGGACGGGGTCGCGGGGGCTGTGACCAAGGCGACCTGAGCAGTCGTTCGCTGCCAGCGCCGGGGGTTTTCCACCCCCGGACCCCCGGAGGATATTTGCACGAGCGTGAAATGGCATTGCGGGTCAGAGCTTGCGCGGCGGCCTGCGGTTCCCCATCTTGGCCTGTATGGAGCCGATCCCGAACCTGCCCGCCATCGCCGCCCCTGACCGCAGCGCCGAGATTGCGGCGCTGGCGCGGCGCTATCACCGCGCCAATGGCCCTGTCATGGCGCTGGTCAACCGGCTGGGCGGCGTGATCGAGGCGCGGCTGGAGGTGCTGCCCGATGCGCTGCGGCGGCAGATCGAAGCCGCGACCGAGCGGGCGCTGCTGGCGGCGCACGGGCTGGCCGGGATCGGGGCCAAGGGGCCGGATTTCGGGCGCAACGGGCCGATGGCGGCGGCGATGCTGTCGGGGGCGGTGGGCGGCGCGGGGGGGATTGCCACCTCGGTTGCCGAATTGCCGGTGACGGTGACGGTGATCCTGCACGCAATCAGGAAGGCGGCGGCGGAAGCGGGGTTCGACCCTGATGAGCCTGCGATACGGGCGGAATGTGTGCGGGTGTTCACGGCCGGATCGCCGCTGGCGGCCGATGACGGGGTGAACACCTCGTTCTTGTCGGCGCGGCTGACGGTGACGGGGCCGGCGATCCAGCGGGTGATCGCGAGCGTGGCGCCCAAGCTGGCCACGGCGCTGGGCCAGAAGCTGGCGGCGCAGGCGGTGCCGGTGCTGGGGGCGGTGGCAGGGGCGGGGCTGAACGCGGCCTATCTGCGCTATTACCGCGAGATGGCCGAGATCAGGTTCGCGCTGCTGCGGCTGGCCGAACAGCACGGGGCGGAGGAGATATTGGTGGCTTTTGCCAGGGCCACGGCCAAGGGGCCTGTGGCCTTGGGTCGCTAAGGGCTTCACCTTTGTTCAAATACTCTCGGGGGGAGGGCGCGGCACGCGCCCGTGGGGGGCAGACAGCCCCCCTGCGACCTTTGGGCAAGCGCGCGGATTTTGCATAAGTTGCGGCAAGGGTTATTCGGGCACGGTCATTTGGCCACGGTCATTCGGGTTGGGTGGCCAGCCAGTCGGTCAGGGCGGGGCGGACGGATTCGGCGCCACGGGCCATGGCGCGGTCGATCACTGCGTTGGCTTCCGACAGGTCAACGCGGCGCAGAAGCGATTTGATCGGGCCGATGGACGCGGGGCGCATCGACAGCGTTCGCAGGCCGCGAGCGGCGAAGGCGAGGGCTTCGACGGGGCGGCCGGCATCTTCGCCGCAAAAGGAAAGCGGCGTGCCCGACGCATCGCACCGCGCGATGATATGGTCGAGAAAGCGCAGGAACGAGACGTTGAGCGTATCATAGCGGCGGCGGACGCGTTCGTTTTCGCGGTCGGCGGCGAAGAAGAACTGCTTGAGGTCGTTGCCGCCGATCGAGACGAAATCGGTCAGGTCGAAAAAGGCCTGTGGCGCATAGGCGAGGCTGGGGGTTTCCAGCATCGCGCCCACCTCGACCTTGGCGGGGACGGGGTGGCCCATGGCGGCTTCGCGGTCAAGTTCGGCCATCACCACATCGCGGGCGGCGGTAAATTCGCCGTATTCGGTGATGAAGGGGAACATGACGGTCAGCGGGCGCCCCGCCGCGGCGCGGATGAGCGCCTGCAACTGCATCCGCAGCACGCCCGGCTTGTCGAGACCCACGCGGATGGCGCGCCAGCCCATCGCGGGGTTGGGTTCGTCCTGCGGTTTCATATAGGGCAGAACCTTGTCCGACCCGATGTCGAGCGTGCGGAAGGCGACGCGGCGGCCACGGGCGGCATCCATCACGCGGGCATAAAGCGCCGCCAGTTCGGCGCGTTGCGGCATCTTGTTGCGGACAAGGAATTGCAGTTCGGTGCGGAACAGGCCCACCCCTTCGGCGCCCGATCCTTCGAGACTGGGCAGATCGGCCATGAGGCCTGCGTTCATCATCAGGTTCGTCACCGTGCCGCATTTCGACTGTGCGGGCAGGCCACGCAGGCTGGCAAAGCGTTTCTGCGCCTCGGCCTGCATGGCGATCTTGTCGCGGAAGGCGCGGGCCACGGTTTCTTCGGGGCGCAGGTGGACGATGCCCTGGTCGCCATCGACAAGGATCGGGTCGCCGTTCAGCGCCTCGGTCACGATGCGGTCGGCGTGGATGACAAGCGGGATGGCCAGCGCGCGGGCGACGATGGCGGCATGGCTGCCGACCGAGCCTTCTTCCAGCACCACGCCCCTGAGCTTGCGGCCATATTCCAGCAATTCGGCGGGGCCGATATTGCGCGCCACCAGCACGGGGTTTTCGGGCATTTCGGCGCCCGTATCGTGGCCCTGGCCGGTCAGGATACGCAAAAGCCGGTTCGACAGGTCATCCAGATCGTGCAGGCGTTCGCGCAAGTAAGCGTCGGGCACCTGTTCGAGCCGCGCGCGGGTGGCGGATTGTTCCTTTTCCACCGCCGCCTCGGCCGACAGGCCACGGGCGATGTCATCCTCCATCCGCTTCAGCCAGCCGCGCGAATGGGCGAACATGCGATAGGCTTCGAGCACCTGTTTCTGGTCTTTATCAAGGCTTTCGGCGGCCAGAAGATCATCGACCGACACGCGCAACTGGCCCACGGCGGCGCGGATGCGGTCGATTTCGGTAAGCGGGTCATCGGCCACGGGGTTTGTCACCACGACGCGCGCCTCGTGCAGCCAGACGCGGCCTTCGGCGGCGCCTTCCTGCCCCGTGCCGCCGCGGATCATCACGGGCTGTTTGTGCAGGGCGCGCATGCCATCGACATCGCCCGCGAAAAGGCCAAGCTCGGTCATTTCGGCCAGCACCATGGCGACGACTTCGAGGGCGTAGATTTCATCTTCGGAAAACTGGCGGGCGGTGCGCGACTGCACGACAAGCACGCCGAGCTTTTCGCCCACGCGCTGGATCGGCACGCCGAGGAAGGAGGAATACATCTCTTCCCCCGTTTCGGGCATGTAGCGGAAGCCCTTTTCCTGCGGGGCGTTGGCGGTGTTGACCGGAAGGCCGGTGCGGGCGACGCGGCCCACCAGCCCTTCGCCCAGTTTCATTCGGGTCTGGTGGACGGCTTCGGCGCGCAGCCCCTCGGTGGCGCAGAGTTCGAGCGTTTCGGGATCGCGGAAGAGGTAGATCGAGCAGACCTCGGTTCCCATGCTGTCGGCAATGAGATGGGTGATGCGGTCAAGCCGGTCCTGCCCCTTGCCGGGGATGGCCAGCGTGTCGCGCAGACGGCGCAACAGCTTGCGGCTTTCACTTTCGGTGCGTTCCGGCATCGCCTCGCCTGACTGCGGGTGGTTCTGGATGGTTAAACCACAACCGCGCGGGTGGGGGAAAGGGGAATGGTGGGGATCGGACCGGGAGCGGGTCGGGAGGGGCCGGTTTTGTGCCGGGTCGGAAGCGGGTGCCGGAGGGTTGCGCTGTCGGCGGGGCGGGCCGGGCATGCGGGTGGCTTTGGGCGTGGCGGAGGGAAATCCCCGCTTTTGCGGGGATCACAGGGACAGGCGGGTCGAAAGGATGCCACCCTCGGCCATGACAAAGGCGCGCAGGCGCGGGGCATAATCGGGCGGGACCGCGCCGATGACCGAGGCGCGCTGCATCAGCCGTCCGCGCCAAGCCGCGAGTGCGGGCGGGACGAGGTGGAGCCCGGCATCCTCCAGCAGGTCGAAATAACGGAATACCGGGGCATGGACGGCATCGACGAGCGAGAAGCGCGCGCCCCCGAACCAATGGCGGTCGCCCAATTCCTGGGCCAGACGCGACAGGCGGGTCTGGAGGCTGGCACAGGCGGCGTCGAAACGGGCCTGATCCTTGGTCGTCTCGATCGTCCAGAGATCGGAGAGGAGGGCCGAGCCCTGGTCGATCCAGGCGCGGTGGCGGGCGCGGGTCAGCGGATCGTCGGGGTGCAGGCGGGGGGCGTGGACCTCGTCCAGATATTCGATGATCGCGGCGCTTTCGAAAAGCACCGCATCGCCAACGCGCAGCAGCGGCACGCGCCCCGTGGGCGACAGGCGCAGGAACCAGTCCGGCTTGTCGGCAAGGTCGATGTCGATGCGGCGGAAGGCAACGCCCTTTTCCGCCAGCACGATGGCGGCGCGCTGGACATAGGGGCAGAGGGGGAAGGAGACGAGGATGGGGGTCTGGTCGGACATGGCTGGGCTTTCTGTTCGATGCAGTTGCATCTATATGGATGCAGCTGCATGGATATGTCAAGATTGATGCAGCTGCATTTTTCTGGCAGGAGGGCGGCATGGAACGCGAACCGACCGATGATGCCATTGCCGCCTGGGTGCGGCTGAACCGGGCGCAACGCTTTGTGCTGGCGGCGGTGGAGCGCGCGCTGAAGGCGCAGGGGCTGCCGCCGCTGGGCTGGTATGATGTGCTGCTCGAGTTGTCGCGGGCCGGGGGGCCGCTGCGTCCGGTGGAGCTGGAGGGGCGGCTTTTGCTGGCACAGCACAATGTGTCGCGGCTGCTTGAGCGGATGGAGGCGGCGGGGCTGGTCGCGCGGACGCGGCACGCGCTGGACGGGCGCGGGCAGGATGTGCGGCTGACCGATGCCGGGCACGGGATGCGGCAGAGGATGTGGGCGGTCTATGGCCCCGCGATCAGCATCCATGTGGGGGGGCCGCTGGGCGGCGGGGCGACCGAATTGGCGGGGTTGCTGGACAGGCTTCTCGCCGGGCCGAACTGACGCGGGATCGTGGCGCCAGGCCCAAGCGGTTCACCACCGCGCTGGGCGGGGGCGGGGGCGGTCCCTTGCGGGGCGCAGGATGGCCGAAGGGCGGCCTGGGGGGCAGCTTGCCCCCCGGCTTCAGGTCAGGCCTTTTCCAGCTCGAAAGCGTCGTGCAGGGCCTGCACGGCCAGTTCCATGTATTTGCGGTCGATCAGCACCGAGATCTTGATCTCGGACGTGGCGATGACCTTGATGTTCACATTCTCGGCGGCAAGGGCTGCGAACATCTTGGCGGCGACACCGGCATGGCTGCGCATGCCGATGCCCACGACCGAGACCTTGGCGACATCGGTATCGACGTTCAGGTCGTCATATTTGATGATGCCCGCCGCCTGCGCGTCTTCCATCGCCTTGCGCGCCCGCGCCACCTGATTGGTGGGGATAGAAAAGGTCATGTCGGTCACAGCGCCCGCATGGCCGGCATAGTTCTTTTCGGAAATGTTCTGGACGATCATGTCCACATTCACCCCCGCCTCGGCCAAGGGGCCGAAGATGGCCGAGGCGACGCCGGGGCGGTCCTCGACGGTGACGAGGGTCATTTTGGCCTCATCGCGGCTGTAGGCGACGCCAGAGACGACTTTCGATTCCATGATTTCATCCTCGTCGCAGACCAGGGTTCCAGAGTTTTCGTCGGTATCCTCGAACGAGGACAGCACACGCAGGCGGACCTTGTAGCGCATGGCCAGTTCGACCGAGCGGGTTTGCAGGACTTTCGCGCCAAGGCTGGCGAGTTCCAGCATTTCCTCGAAGGCGATCTTGGGCAGTTTGCGGGCCTTGTCGGTGATGCGCGGATCGGTGGTATAGACGCCGTCCACATCGGTGTAGATGTCGCAACGCTCGGCCCCGAAGGCGGCGGCGAAGGCCACGGCGGTGGTGTCGCTGCCGCCACGGCCAAGGGTGGTGATGCGGCCTTCGGGGCTGACGCCCTGAAAGCCCGCGACCACGGCGACCTTGAAGCCTTCGGCAAATTTGGCGTCGATATTGGCGCGGGGAATGTCGATGAAACGGGCCGAGGCATGGGCGGATGTCGTCAGGATCGGCACCTGCCAGCCCTGCCATGACCGCGCGGGAACCTCCATTTCCTGCAAGGTCAGCGCCATCAGCCCTGCGGTCACATTCTCGCCCGAGGACACCACGGCATCGTATTCGCGGGCGTCATATAGCGGCGAGGTCGCCTCGACCCAGCCCACCAACTCATTGGTCTTGCCCGACATGGCCGAGACGATGACGATCACGTCATACCCACGCTCGACCTCGCGCTTGACCTTGGCCGCGGCATTCTTGATGCGCGAAAGGTCGGCAACCGAGGTGCCGCCGAATTTCATCACGAGAAGCGGCATGTGTCCCCCCCGCCAAGGCCCGAAGTCGCGCGCTTCTTAGGGTGGGACGGGGCGGCGTGCAAGGGCGGATCGGTGCGAGGGGGAGGTGGGCGCCGCATGGGGGCTGCCCGCCCCCCGTCGCCGTTCCGGCGCCGTCCCCCGGGAGTATTTGTGCAAGGGTGAAGGGGAAAGGATGCCCTTTCACACTTGTTCAAATATCCTCGGGGGTGAATTGGCGCAGGCCTGCGCCAAGAGGGGGTGCGAGCACCCCCTGTGACCCGAGCGCGCCAGCGCGAGAGATGGCGTGCGGGCGGAACGCCCGCTCCGCTTGGCAGGGGTGGGGCCGTCTAGGGCAGGGTCCATTGGACCCAGCCCGCATCGGCCATGACCTGCGTGACGGGCAGGCGGGCGGCGAGGGCGCGGTATTCATCTGCCATGCAAAGGCCGCGCAGGGGCGGGGTCAGGTTGCCGCTGTCGATCGCCGCGGCGAGGTCGTCGGGGCTCCAGACGCGGCGGAAGGGGCGGTCGCCCGATCCGAGCAGCCAGAGCGCGCCCGGAAAGATCACCAGATCCGATTTGCCCCAGCCGCAGACCACGGGCCGTTCGGCGGGCCCAAGGGCAGCGCGGAAATCTGCAAGGATCGGGCGATAGGGGCGCAGGCCGGGATTTTCCAGACCCGCCGTCGCCGCGCTTTTGATCGGGCCGCCCGACAGCAGCGACATTGCAAGGCATGCCGCAAGGGCCGCGCGGGCGGGCAGGCTGGCAAGGGCCGCACCGGCTGCGGCGGCGGCGAGGGGCAGGATCTGGAGCAGGTAGCGGGCGAACAATTCGCCCTTGGCAAGGGTAAGGGCGGCGAAGAACACCACGACAAGGCCGGCCGCCATGCGCGTCACCGGACCGGGGCGCAGGACAGGCAGGGCGAGGCTGGCGAGGATCGTGCCAATCCAGAGCGGCGCGGCATCCGACTTGATCCAGAACAGCCAGCGCAGGCTGCGGAGCGGGTCTTGCGCGCCGGGGCGGAAGCGGTCGAGATGTTCGCGCAGGAAGGTCGCCTCGACCGCAGCGCGGCCGTGCAGCAGCGACTGGAGAACGGGCCAGACAAGGCATAGCGCCAGCGCCAGCAGCAGCGGGCCGGCCAGACCGCCGCGCCGCGGGCGGGCGGGGCGGCTGCCCGAGGCCAGAAGCAGCGCCACGGCCAGCGGCACGGCAAGGGCCGCGACAGGGGCCTTTTGCAGCGCCCCGAGGCCCGTCAGCAGCGCCACCACCCACCACCAGCGCGGATCGCGCCACGCTTGCAGCAGCGCGGCAAGCGCGCCCGTCAGAAGAAGCGCCGCGAGGCTGTCGAGCATGGGCGAGGCGGCCGCGACCCAGAACATGGGCGAGGACAGCAGCAGCGCCAGTGCGACCGGAACGGCAAGCGCGCGGCCCCCCGACAGCCGCCATGCCAGATGGGCGACCAGCGCGACAAGGCCGAATCCCGCCAGATAGGACGGCAGGCGCAGCGCCAGCAGGTCGGGCAGGCCCGACTGGATCAGGGCTGCCGAAAGCCAGTATTGCAGCGGGGGTTTCTTGAAAACCGGCATGCCGTTTTCATAAAGCGTCAGCCAGTCATCGCGGGCGAGGATGGTTTGCACCCGTTCGGCACTGTACCATTCGTCATAGCGCCAAAGCTCGGCCCCCGCGAGATGTGGCGCGAGTGTCAGCAGCGCGAGCGCGGCCAAAGCGAGGGCGCAAAGCCACCACAGGCGCGCCAAGGCCTGCGGCGCATCGGCGGGCGATGCGGGGCGGCGGCGGGGGCGGAAATCGGGCGCGGGCATCGGTGCCCGCGTCAAAGCGCCCGCCAGCCGATATCGCGGCGGCAGAAGCCTTGGGGCCAGTCGATGGCATCGACCATGGCATAGGCGCGGTCGCGGGCCTGTTCCAGCGTGTCGCCCCGTGCGGTGACGTTCAGAACGCGCCCCCCGTTGGCAAGGATGGCTGCGCCTTGGGCTTTCGTTCCGGCGTGGAACACCATTTGCGACGAGGTTTCGGGCAGGGCGGCGAGGCCGCGGATTTCGCTGCCCCTGTCATAGCTGCCGGGATAGCCCTGCGCCGCCATCACCACGGTCAGGGCATGGTCGTCGGCCCAGTTCACCTGCGCCCCGGCCAAGCGCCCTTCGGCGCAGGCGAGCAGAAGGTCGAGCGCCTGCGCGCCAAGGCGCATCATCAGGACCTGACATTCGGGGTCGCCGAAGCGGGCGTTGTATTCGACAAGGCGGGGCTTGCCGTCCTTGATCATCAGGCCGGCATAGAGGACGCCCTGATAGGGCGTGCCGCGGCGGGCCATTTCGCGGATGGTGGGAAGGACGATTTCCTCCATCGCGCGGGTGGCGACGCTGTCGGTCAGCACGGGGGCGGGGGAATAGGCGCCCATGCCGCCCGTATTGGGGCCGGTATCGCCATCGCCCACGCGTTTGTGGTCTTGCGCCGTGCCGACGGGCAGGGCGTGGGTGCCGTCGGTCAGGATGAAGAACGAGGCTTCCTCGCCTTGCATGAATTCCTCGATCACCACTTCGGCGCCTGCGGCACCGAATTCGCCGCCAAACATGTCGTCGATCGCGGCGAGGGCTTCATCGATGGTCATGGCGACGATGACGCCCTTGCCTGCGGCGAGGCCATCGGCCTTGACCACGATGGGGGCGCCCATGGCCTGCACATGGGCGCGGGCGGGGGCGGGGGCGGTGAAGCGGGCATAGGCGGCGGTGGGGGCGGCGCAGGCGTCGCAGATTTCCTTGGTGAAGGATTTCGAGGCTTCGAGCCGCGCGGCAGCGGCTGACGGGCCGAAGGTCAACAGGCCTGCCGCGCGGGTGGCATCGGCCACGCCTGCGGCGAGGGGGGCTTCGGGGCCGATGATGACGAAGTCGATGGCGTTTTCGGCGGCGAAGGCGACCACGGCGGCGGGGTCGGTGATGTCGATATCGGCGGTTTCGGCCAGTTGCGCGATGCCCGCATTGCCGGGGGCCACGATCAGGCGGTCGGTTTTCGGGTTCTGCTTGACCGCCCATGCGAGGGCATGTTCGCGCCCGCCGCTGCCGAGGATGAGGATGTTCATGGGCTGGAATCCGCCTTGGTGCTTTGGGGGTGGATAGGCGGGGGCGGGGCGCGATGCAAGGGATTGGTGGCCAGAGGACCGCCGCGCAAAGCGCCAGTGGCGCGGTGCGCGCCGGTCCGATTGCGGCTGAGGCGACGAAGCCGCAAATCGCGACGGTCGCAGGCACGGGGCGTGACCGCCCGGCGGGGCGGGCGTGGCCCGTGCGCGGGGCGCACAGGCGGGCATGGGTTGAATGGCGTGTATCGCGCGCGGTGGGTAAGGGCGGGGCGCGATGAGAGGGAGGGGTGCGGGGCGTGCGGTTTCGGAGACCGGAGGACCGACGCGCGAACGTCCTGTGGACGTTCGCGCCGGTCCGATTGCGGCTGAGGCGACGAAGCCGCAAATCGCGACGGTTGCAGGCACGGGACGTGCCCGCCCGGCGGGTGCGACTTGTCGCGCCCGCCCCCCGCAGGGCGGGCGCGGCCCGTGCGTTGGGCGCACGGGCGCATGGGGCCAAGGGTGTGAGCCGCGCGCGCCGCTTGTCGCGCGCGGGTGCGGAGGAGGGGCGCGATGCGACGGGCGGGGCGCGGCCCGTGTACGGGGCGCATGGGCGTGTCTTGGGACTGCGTGCGCGATGCGCGCAGGTCGCTTGCCCCGCGCGACTGCTGTCGAAGGCTGATCCTCTGCCCCCTTTCCCTTCCGCCCCCCGCCGCCTATCCTTTCGCTTCACCCGCCGGAGACGCCCATGGACCTGTTCGAAGACCCGCCCGCGCCTGCGCCGCAGGGGAACCAGCCGGAATATACCGTGTCCGAGCTTTCGGGCGCGGTGAAGCGGGTGATCGAGGGCGAGTTTGGCCTTGTCCGCGTGCGGGGCGAGGTGGGGCGGGTGTCGCGGCCTGCCTCGGGGCATCTTTATTACGACCTGAAGGATGACCGCAGCGTCATTGCCGCGATCACCTGGAAAGGGCAGGCGGGCCGCTTGCAGGTGCGCCCCGAGGAGGGGATGGAGGTCATCGTCACGGGGCGGATGACGACCTTTCCGGGGCAGTCGAAATACCAGTTGATCGTCGAGGAGGTGGCGCCTGCCGGTGCGGGCGCGCTGATGGCGATGCTGGAAAAGCGCCGTGTGGCCCTTGCGGCGGAAGGGCTGTTCGATCCGGGGCGCAAGAAGGCGATTCCGTTCCTGCCGGGCGTGATCGGGGTTGTCACCTCGCCCTCGGGGGCGGTGATCCGCGATATCCTGCACCGCGTGCGCGACCGCTTTCCGCGGCATGTGCTGGTCTGGCCCGTGGCCGTGCAGGGGCAGGCCTGCGCGCCCGAGGTGGCGGCGGCGATCCGCGGGTTCAATGCCATTCCCGAGGGCGGGCCGGTGCCGCGGCCCGATGTGATTATCGTGGCGCGGGGCGGCGGGTCGCTGGAGGATTTGTGGGGGTTCAACGAGGAGATCGTGGTCAGGGCGGCGGCGGCAAGCCGGATTCCGCTGATTTCCGCCGTGGGGCACGAGACGGATACGACGCTGATCGACTATGCCGCAGACCGCCGCGCCCCCACCCCCACGGCGGCGGCCGAGATGGCGGTGCCGGTGCGGCTGGACCTTGTGGCGGGGGTCGAGGGGCTGGGCGCGCGGGCGGTGCGGGCGGTGGCGCAGGGCGTGGGCGCACGCGGCCAGCGGCTGCGCGATCTGGGCCGCGCGCTGCCGCGCCCCGAGACGCTGACCGCCACGGCGGCGCAGAAGCTGGACCTGTGGGCGGGGCGGCTGGGTGCGGCGCTGGGCATGGCGGCGGCGAAGAAGCGCAACGCTTATCAGGCCAAGGCGGGGCTGGTGCGGCCCGAATTGCTGCTGGGGCTGGTCGCACATCGCCGCCGCGATGTGGCCGAGCGGGCGCGCAGGCTGGAGGCGGCGCGCGACCTGCGGGCCGAACGGGCCGGGATGCGGCTGCAATCGCTGGCGGCGCGGCTGGAGCCTGCCTTGCTGCGGCTGCGGGCGGGGGCCGAGCGCGATCTGGCCAAGGGGGCTGAGCGGTTGGCGGGGCTGGCGGCGCGGCTGGACGCGGCGCCCCAAGCCCAGCGCCTGCGGCTGGCGCAGCGGCTTGAGGCGCTGGACCGGACGCGGCTGACGCTGGGCTATGCCGAAACGCTCAAGCGCGGCTTTGCCGTGGTGCGCGGTGACGGGCATGTGGTGACGGGCAAGGCGGCGGCGGAACGGGCGGCGGTGCTGGAGATCGAATTTGCCGACGGGCGCGTTGCGGTGGGCGGCAAGCGGGCGCGCAGGGACGAGGCGGGGGGCGGACAGGGCAGCCTGTTCTGACGGCGGGGCCGCAGCGGAGGTGGGCGACCGATCAGGCGCCCGTTTCGGGGCCCGTGCAGTGCAGCGGCGTGGCTGCGGGGCGCACCTTTGACAGCGGTGAGGGCGGGCCATCGCCCGTGAATTCGGCCATCAGCCCTGCTGCGTCGCGGTAGAAGCGCCAGCATTGCGGGGCGGGGTCATCGGCATAGGAAAAGCAGATATTGCCCTTGTCTTCATACCAGATGCCGCTTTGGCACGACTGCCCGGCGAAGGACCACAGAACGCGGCGGTCGGGCAGATAACGCTCGGTCCCCCAGACACTGCCATTCTGAGCATAGGTGAGGGTCTTGCCGGTGGCATAGGCTTCGAATTCGGCCCCTGTCAGCGGCGGGGCGGTCTGGCCGGTGGCGGCAGTCGCGCCCACAAGCACGGCCAGCGCGAGGGCCAGAGCGGGCGCGGGCAGGGCGGGGCGCATCAGGGCTGCGCCTTGGGCGAAAGGGCGGCAAGGCGGGGCGCCATCAGCCTGCGCCACAGCGGCGGGACCAGCGCCACAAGGGCGGCCAGCGGCAGCGGCCATGGCAGGCGCGGGGCGGTATCGGGCAGGCGCAGCGCGGGATAGGGGCGCGCGGGGTGGGCGTGGTGATCGGAATGGCGCGGCGCGTTCAAAAGCAGGGCCGATGACATCCAGTGTGCGGAATTCCACGAATGGGCGGGGCCTACCGGTTCGGGGCGGCCATCGGGCAGCAGGCGGCGGGTCAGGCCGTAATGCTGCACATAATCGGACAGGTGGATCTGCACCTGGGCATGGAGCGCAAGCCCCAGCCACAGCGCGATGCCGACCCCGCCGCCGATCAGCGCGGCAAGGCACAGGGCCAGCGCCGACAGGACCGCATAGGCGAGATAGGGATGCAGGCGGTGCGGCCGCGCCGATTCTGCCCGCAGGCCCGCGCGAAACCCCTGCCAGCCCGCCCGCAGGGCAAAGCGCCAGAACCCTTCGCCGCGCCGTGCGGTGGCGGGATCGTCGGGCGTGGCCACATGGCGGTGATGCACCAGCCGGTGGCTAGAGGCGTGATGGCCGATCAGCAGGGCCGAATAGACCGCGACCCCCAGCCAGAACAGGCGCCGGTCGGTGCGGTGGATCAGTTCATGCGCGGCGGGATGGGCGATCTGGCCCAGCCACAGACCCGTGGCACAGAACAGCGCGGCCTTGGCCAAGGGGGAAAGGCCGGGGCCCGTTGCGGCATGGATGGCCAGCGCGGGCAGCGCCAGCGCCGCAAGGCCCAGACCGACAAGAAGGCTGCCCGCGGCCGGAAACTCGGCCCCTTCGGGCGCGTCGGCGGCAAGGGGCAAAAGCTGGTCGAGCAGCAGCGGCACGAGGAACATCCACACAAGCGCCGCGTAAAGCCAGATGCCACCCGTGGCCGCCCCCGCGACAAGCAGGGCGGCGGGCAGCAGGGTGGCAAGCGCAAAGGCGGAAAGCGGAACGGCTACGGGCATCACAGGGTCAGACATAGCATGGAATAGGCCCGTGTCGAAGTCTGGACAGGCGGGATCATGCGGCGCTGTGGCCCGATGTTGCCGGTGGCGGCGGACTGCGGCCTGCCTGCGGAGCGGGGTCTTTCGTTTGGGGCCGGAAAGGACTAGGTGAGGGGCAAGCGGCAAGGAGCCTGTCACCCATGTCATTCCTGAAAAAACTGCGCGACCGGATGTTCCGTTCGTCCGACAAGATTGGTGAAGGGCTTGAGGCGCTGGTGGCGGACCCGATGGCTGCGCCTGCGGCGGGTGACGGGGCGGGAACGGCGGCGCGGCCCGGTCTGGTCGGGCGGCTGTTTGGCGCGGACGAGCCGCGGCGGCTGGTCGATGATGCCATGCTCGAAAGCCTTGAGGATGTGCTGATTGGCGCGGATATGGGGGTCGAGACGGCGGCGCGGGTGACGGCGAACATTGCCGAAGGGCGGTTCGGCAAGCGCGTGACCACGCGGGAATTGCGGGCGGCGCTGGCGGACGAGATCGCGCGGATCATGGAGCCGGTGGCGCGGCCCTTGCCGGTTTACGCCCAGCGCCCGCAGGTGGTGCTGGTGGTGGGGGTGAACGGGTCAGGCAAGACCACGACGATCGGCAAGCTGGCGAGCCAGTTCAAGGCGGCGGGCAAGTCGGTGGTGATTGCCGCAGGTGACACGTTCCGCGCGGCGGCGGTCGAGCAGTTGCAGGTCTGGGGCAGCCGTGCAGGCGTGCCGGTGCTGACCGCGCCCGAGGGGTCGGACCCCGCAAGTCTGGCCTTTGACGCGTTGACCAAGGCGCAGGCCGAGGGGGCTGATTTGCTGTTGATCGACACGGCGGGGCGGTTGCAGAACCGCGCCGACCTGATGGAGGAACTGGCCAAGATCGTGCGCGTGCTGCGCAAGAAAGACCCCAGCGCGCCGCATAACACCCTTTTGGTGCTGGATGCGACCACGGGGCAGAACGCGGTTTCCCAAGTCGAGATTTTCCGCAAGATCGCCGATGTGACCGGGCTGGTGATGACCAAGCTGGACGGCACGGCCAAGGGCGGGGTGCTGGTTTCCTTGGCCGACAAGTTCGGCTTGCCGATCCATGCCATCGGGGTGGGCGAGCAGATCGACGATTTGGCCCCCTTTGACCCCGAGGATTTCGCCAAGGCGCTGGTCGGGCAGGAGTGAGCGGCTGGATCGCGTCGCTCGAGGGCACGCCGGCGGGGCATGATCTGGCGCTGGTGCTGGCGCTTGCGGCGGCGGTGCTGCATGCGCTGTTCGGGGCCTTGCAGAAGGGGCGCTATGACCCGTGGACCAGCCGCGCGGTGATCGATGTGTTCTACTTCGTGCTGGCGCTGCCCTTCGTAATTTTTGTCGTGCCCTGGCCCGAGCCGCATATGTGGCCGATCTTTGCGGGGGTCTTTGTCATCCATGCCGGATACAAGTGGTTGCAGGCCATGACCTATGCGCGGGGGGCCTATACCGTGGTTTACCCCGTGGTGCGGGGAACGGGGCCGTTCTTTGCGGTGATCGGCGCAGGGGTCGTGTTTGGCGAGCATTTCGCGCCCCTGCAATGGGCGGGGCTGGGGCTGTTGATGGCGGGCATCTTCGGGCTTGCGGCCTATAACCTTGCGAATGTGCAGGTGGACCGCGAGACGCTGGTGCCCGCGCTGGGCCTTGCCGTGGCGACGGGGGCGGTGGTGGCGCTTTACACCACCTATGACGCCTACGGGATCAGGGCCACGGCGGACCCGTTCACCTTTCTGGCGTGGTTTTTCCTGATTGACGGGGTGCTGTTTCCGCTGGTCTTTGCGCGGCGGCTTTTGGCGGCGCCACGGGGCGAGATATGGCCGATGGTCAGGCTGGGGCTGTTCGGGGCGGTGATCGCCTATCTTTCCTTCGGGTCGATCATGCTGGCCACGCGGCTGGACAAGGTGGGCGAGGCGGCGGTGCTGCGCGAAACCTCGACGGTGTTTGCGGCCTTGATCGGGTGGCTGGTTCTGGGTGACAAGGTGGGTGCTGCGCGGCTGGCCCTGATGGGGCTGATCGCGGCGGGGGCGGTGGTCATGGAGATGGCGGGATGAACGGCGAAACGGGTGGCGGGCGCAAGGTGCATCCGGCGGTGAAACTGGCGCTGGAACTGGGGCCGGTGGTGCTGTTCTTTGCGGGCTATATGAAGCTGCGCGACCAGACCGTCACGCTGCTGGGCACCGATTACAGCGGCTTTCTGGTGATGACGGCGGCCTTCATTCCGCTGATGCTGGTGACGACGGGGCTGCTGTGGTGGCTGACGGGGCGGCTGTCGAAGATGCAGATCGCCACGGTGGTTCTGGTCGTGGTCTTTGGCGGGCTGTCGGTCTGGTTCAAGGACGAGCGGTTCTTCAAGATGAAGCCCACGATGATTTACCTGCTGTTCGGGGGGCTGCTGGGTTTTGGCCTGCTGCGCGGGCAAAGCTATTTGCGGCTGGTGATGGAAGAGGCGCTGCCCTTGCAGCCCGAAGGCTGGATGATCCTGACACGGCGGCTGTGCGCGTTCTTCTTTGCGCTGGCCATCGCGAACGAAGCCATCTGGCGCAATTTTTCCACCGAGGTCTGGGTCGAGTTCAAGACCTTTGGCCTGACCGCCGCGCTGTTCCTGTTCTTTCTGAGCCAAGGCGGGGTCTTGAACCGCTATGGCATCGAGGATGACACGCAGGGCTGATCGGGGAAGGGGTCTTTCCGGCGCAGGGGCGCGGGTTGTCAGAAGAATTTTCGGCGAAAATTCTTCGGTGCGCGGCGGCGCGGGTCGGTGCGATATGAAAAAGGGCGACCCGAAGGCCGCCCTTTCCGCATGTCGTGCCGGTGGCGGATTATGCCAGGGCGAGGTTGGTTGCCGATTCGCGACCATTGCGGTCACGTTCCAGATCGTAGGTCACAGCCTGGCCATCATTCAGGCCGCGCAGGCCTGCACGCTCAAGAGCGCTGATGTGGACGAAAACGTCCTTCTGGCCGCCTTCCGGTGCGATAAAGCCGAAGCCTTTGGTGGCGTTGAACCATTTCACGGTGCCGTTGGCCATCGTGAGATCTCCTGTCTTTAGAATGCCACCCGCAGCATGCGATGGCTCGGCTCAGGGTCATCAAGGTCGCGTCTGAAGCCCGAGGGGAGACAGAAGGTCGAAAGATCGAATAAAGCAAAAACACCATGCGCCTTAAATCGGCGCATGGCAAGGCAATTCGCCTGACGGTTGACAAAAGCGCGGAACGCCGCCCGATGGCATCAGCGTTTGAACAGGATTTCCTGCGCCTTGCGGTCGGTGGTGTTGTTGTTGCGGTGTTCGGCGCCCACGGCATTGCCTTTGGCAAAGGCGGGGCGGGCGGCCAGTTCGTCGAGCCAGCGTTTCATGTTGGGTTTGTCGTCCATCGTCTGCTGCTGGCCCTGCCAGCCCATCGCCCATGGCCAGATCGCGAAATCGGCAATCGACAGGAAATCACCCGCGACATAGGCGTGTTTGGCCAGTTGCTTGTCGAGCACGCCGTACAGGCGGCCCACCTCGCGGCGGTAGCGGTCTTTGGCGTAGGGCAGGTCTTGCGGCGGGTCCATCGCGGGGGCGTAGGTCAGGAAGTGGTGCGCCTGACCCGCCATCGGGCCCACGCCGCCCATCTGCCACATCAGCCATTGGTCCACCGCGATGCGGTCACGTTCGGTGGGGCCGCAGAAGGTGCCGGTCTTGCGGGCGAGGTATTGCAGGATCGCGCCGGATTCGAAGATGGAGATCGGCTTGCCATCGGGGCCATCGGGATCGGTGATGGCGGGCATGCGGTTGTTGGGCGCGATGGCAAGGAAATCGGGCTTGAACTGGTCGCCCGCGCCGATGTTCACAAGGTGGATGTCATAGGCGAGGCCCATCTCTTCCAGCGCGATGGTAATCTTTTTGCCGTTGGGGGTGGGCCAGTAATAAAGCGCGATCGTCATGGCATGTCCTTTTGCAGGTTCGGCGGCGATGATGCGCCTTGAGCGGGCGGCGGCAAGGGGGAAATCTCTGCATCGGCGCACAGGGCAGGGGGCTGTGGCGGGGATCGCGGAATTTTGTGTGCGGATCGCGCGGGAGGGGGCTATGGTCGCCTTGGGCGTGCGTTTCGCTGCCTGTGTGCACTTCGGGGGTATCATGGGACTTTTCGACCAACTGGCCGGTGCGGTGGCGGGCGGGCTTTCGGGCGGGGGCGACAGCCCGCTTGCGGGGATCACGGGCATGGCGCAGAACCCCGCGCTGATGCAGCAGGTGAGCGGGCTTTTGGGCGGGGCCGGCGGGATTGGCGGTCTGGTCGAGAAATTCGCCGCCGCCGGATTGGGGGACGCGGCGCAAAGCTGGGTGTCGGCGGGGCCGAATCAGGCGGTGTCGGCGGCGGACCTGCACAGCGTGTTCGGGGCCGACAAGCTGGGCGCGATGGCGCAGGCGGCGGGGATCGACCTGCATGACCTGACGGGGATGCTGGCCAAGGCCCTGCCCGCGCTGGTGGACCATGCGACGCCGTGCGGCGCGATGTCGCAATCGGGCGGGATCGACCTTGCCGGATTGCTGGGCGGGCTGATGAAGGGCTAGGCCCTGCGGCCGCCCGTTGCGCGAGCGGGCGCATGGTTGACCTTTGGCCGCAACCGGCGTATCGGCTGCGGTGTGGCGCTTTGTTACCGGATTGCGGGCCACGTTAAAAACTCCGCTAAAGAGGGTTCGCGGGCGGATACGCCCCGGAGCCTTTGGGTTTCCGGGGCTTTTTCTTGGCCGGAGGCCAGCGCGATGACCGATTGGAAAACCCGCACGAAACTGGTGCATGAAGGCAGCCGCCGCAGCCAGTATGGCGAGATGGCCGAGGCGATCTTCCTGACGCAGGGCTTTGCCTACGAAAGCGCCGAAAGCGCCGAGGCGCGGTTCGTCAAGGCGGGCGACGACGAGTTCATCTATGCCCGTTACGGCAACCCCACGACGCGGATGTTCGAAGAGCGGATCGCGGGGTTGGAGGGGACCGAGGATGCCTTTGCCACGGCAAGCGGGATGGCGGCGGTCAACGGGGCGCTGACCTCGATGTTGCGGGCGGGGGACCATGTGGTTTCCAGCCGCGCGCTGTTCGGGTCGTGCCTGTATATTCTGGAAGAGGTGCTGACGCGCTATGGCGTGAAGGTCACCTTCGTCGATGGGGCCGACCTTGACCAGTGGCGGGCGGCGGTGGTGCCCGGCACCAAGGCGGTGTTCTTCGAGTCGATGTCGAACCCGACGCTGGAACTGGTGGATATTCGCGCCGTTTCGGAGATTGCCCATGCCGTGGGCGCGCTGGTGATCGTGGATAACGTCTTCGCCACGCCGATCTTCAGCCGTGCGGTCGAGCAGGGAGCGGATGTGGTGGTCTATTCCACGACCAAGCATATCGACGGGCAGGGCCGCGCCCTGGGCGGGGTGGTCTGCGGGACGAAGGACTATATCCGCAAGGTGCTGGAACCCTATATGAAGCATACGGGCGGGTCGATGAGCCCGTTTACCAGTTGGATCATGCTGAACGGCATGGCGACGCTGGACCTGCGCTGCCGCGCGATGGCCGAGAGTGCGTTGAAGGTGGCGCGTGCCTTGGAGGGCGATGCGCGGCTGTCCCGCGTGATCTATCCGGGGTTGGAAAGCCACCCGCAGCACGCGCTTGCCATGGCGCAGATGGGGTCGGGCGGGACGCTGGTGACATTCGACATTGCAGCGGGGAAAGAGGCGGCGTTCCGCTTCATGAACGCTTTGGAGATTGCCAAGATTTCCAACAACCTTGGCGATGCGAAATCGATCGCCACGCATCCGGCGACCACCACGCACCAGCGGCTGGCGCCCGAGGTGAAGGCGCAACTGGGCATCACGCCGGGGCTGATCCGGTTTTCGGTGGGGCTGGAAGATGCGGACGATCTGATCGCGGACCTGAAGCAGGCGCTGGACAAGATGTGACGGTGCGCGGGGTTTGGTGATAATTTGTTAACCAAACCCTGCCAGCTTCGCTATTGGCAGGAAAAGGGTCTTTTGCGCGGTTATGGGAATCGCGCGGGCGGCGCATTATATAGGGCAGGACAGGCGCGGGAATCTGCGCCTGCCGAATGATCCGCTCGGACAGGCCGCGCGTATAACCTGCTGACATTGAAGGTGGACCCTGCGGGGCTGCCGGAACCGAAAGGCGACAGCGACATGAACATCCACACCCCCGAATTCGACCGCCAGCCCAGCCGTGAAGAGGCCGAGGCGGCGCTTGCCGTGCTGCGGCGTTGGGCGGGGAAGGCATCGGATGCCGAGATTTCGCGGCTTGATGCGGCGGTGGCCTATCTGGTGCCCGGCGAAGGCTATCCGGCGCTGCGCCGCGACTATCCGGCCGATTTCACCGTGGACGAGGCCTATAAGGCCGGGCTGCCCGATTTGCAGAACGGCCCGTCCAGCCTGATCGTGGGGGCAAAGCAGCTGATCCAGCATGTGGGGATTTCGAACTTCCGCCTGCCGATCCGCTATCGCACCCGCGACAATGGCGAGTTGACGCTGGAGACCAGCGTGACGGGCACGGTGAGCCTTGAGGCCGAGAAGAAGGGCATCAACATGAGCCGCATCATGCGGTCTTTCTATGCCCATGCGGAGCGCGATTTCAGCTTTGCGGTGATCGAGCACGCGCTTGAGGATTACAAGCGCGATCTGGAAAGCTTTGATGCGCGCATCCAGATGCGGTTTTCGTTCCCCGTGAAGGTGCAATCGCTGCGGTCGGGCCTGTCGGGCTGGCAGTATTACGATATCGCGCTGGAACTGGTCGATGTGGCGGGGGTGCGCAAGAAGATCATGCACCTTGATTTCGTCTATTCCAGCACCTGCCCGTGCAGTCTGGAACTGTCGGAACATGCGCGCCGCACGCGGGGCCAACTGGCGACACCGCATTCGCAGCGGTCTGTCGCCCGTATTTCGGTGGTGGTGAACCCCGGCGAGCGGCTGTGGTTCGAGGATCTGGTGGAACTGGCCCGCGCGGCGGTGCCCACGGAAACGCAGGTCATGGTCAAGCGCGAGGACGAGCAGGCCTTTGCCGAGCTGAATGCGGCGAACCCGATCTTTGTCGAGGATGCGGCGCGGTCGTTCTGTCAGGCGCTGAAGGGCGATGCGCGGATCGGTGATTTCCGCATCGTGGCCAGCCATCAGGAAAGCCTGCACAGCCATGATGCGGTGTCGGTGCTGACGGAAGGCGCGACCTTTGCGGCCGAAAGCCTTGACCCGCGGCTGTTTTCGACGCTGTTCCATGTGGGCTGAGCGTTGACCGAAGGCGGGGCTGCGGTGTAGCCCCGTTCCATGCCCGATTTTCGCCCCATCGCCTATGTTCTGGGCTGGATCCTGACGGTTCTGGCAGCCCTGATGCTGTTGCCCGCCTTTGTCGATTGGCAGGCGGGCAATGGCAATGGCGACGACATCCTGCAATCGGCACTGGTGACGGCAGGGGTGGGCGTGCTGCTGGCGCTGGCTTCGGCCAATGCCACGCGGGGCGCGTTCGACATTCGGTCGGCCTATCTGCTGACAGCGGCGATCTGGTTCGTGGTGCCGGCCTTTGGCGCGCTGCCCTTCATGCTGGGCGCGCCGCGGCTAAGCTTTACCGATGCCTATTTCGAAAGCGTATCGGGGCTGACCACCACTGGGGCCACGGTGATCTATGGCCTTGATGCGCTGCCTGCGGGGATGAACCTGTGGCGCGGGCTTTTGAACGGCTTCGGGGGCCTTGGCATCGCCTTTGTCGCCATGATCTTCCTGCCGGTGATGCGGGTGGGGGGGATGCAGTTCTTCCGCACCGAAGGCTTTGACACATTCGGCAAGGTGCTGCCGCGCGCCACCGATCTGGCCAAGCAGCTGGTGGGGGTTTACCTTGGCCTGATCGTGGTGGCGGGGCTGACCTATTCCGCCATCGGGATGCGGCCTTTGGATGCGGCGGTGCATGCGATGGCGTCGATCGCGACGGGGGGATTTTCTCCGCGCGATGCGTCTTTCGGCGTCTATCAGGGGGCGGGGGAATATGCCGGCGCGCTGTTCATGGTGCTGGGGTCGCTGCCTTACGTGCGCTATGTGCAGCTGGTGAATGGCGATGCGGGGCCGCTGTGGCGCGATGCGCAGGTGCGGGCCTACCTGAAGATCATCGCCTTTTCGGTGCTGACCGTGGCGGTCTGGCGCTGGGCCACGTCGGACATGGCGTTCGAGCCTGCGTTCCGCGAAAGCCTGTTCAACCTTGTCTCGATCATCTCGTCCACCGGGTTTTTCAGCGGGTCATTCCCGACATGGGGCGGCTATATGCTGGTGGTGGCCTTCGTGATCGGGATCGTGGGGGGATGTTCGGGGTCATCGGCGGCGGGGTTGACGGTGTTTCGCGCCCAGATCGTGGTGGCGGCGCTGGTCAGCCAACTGCGCCAGATCGCCTCGCCCGGGCGGGTGGTGCGGGTGAAATACGAGGGGCGGACGGTCGGGCAGGATGTGCTGGACGCGCTGATCCTGTATGTGACCGGCTATGTGCTGACCTTGGGCGTGCTGACCGTCGCCATGACGCTGGTGGGGATGGACGCGATGTCATCGCTGTTCGCGGTCTGGACGGCGCTGGGCAATATCGGCTACGGCTTTGGCCCCGCCGTGGTGCGGACGGGCACCTTTGTCGATTTCTCCGATGCGGCGAAATGGATCATGACGCTGGCCATGCTGCTGGGGCGGCTGGGGTTGCTGGCGATCTTTGTGCTGGTGCTGCCGAGTTTCTGGCGGCGCTAAGGCGGGGCCTGACCCGCTTTGATGTTTCTGCCGCAGGAACGCCGATCGCGCTTTCATACTCGGGAAAATATCCTCGGGGGGTGCGGGGGGCGGAAAGCCCCCCGCTTGCGGCGGGCGCGGTCAGTCCCAGCAGGAGACGAGCACGGTCATCTGGGTGGCCAGCGCGGCCTGATCCTGCGGGGTCAGCGGATCTGCGGGCGGGGCCGCTTCGGCGGTGATGCCCGCCTGTGCGAGCAGGGGGGCGATCACGGCGGGGGGGGCTGCAAATTCCACCCCCTTGGGCAGAAGGCGGCCGGTTTCGGGGCGGGGCAGCAACGCGCCCGCAACGGCGCCCGAGGCGGTCAGCACCGGACCGCCCGCATCGCCCGCACGGGCCGTGACGGCAAGCCGGTTGAGCCCTGTTTCGCCATCAAGCCCCTCGGCAGCGGCAAGGCTGCCGAAGGTCAGCACCGGGGCGGGCAGCGTGTCGCCATAGCTGTACCCCGACAGCGCGATTTCCGTCCCCGGGCTGCCTTGGGCAAAGCGGGCATAGGCGGGCGGCGCAAGGCGGACCCCCGGTTTCAGCACGGCAAGGCCCGTGGCGGGATCGGTCGCCACGACCTGCGCGGGGGTGGTCGCGTCAAGCGTGATGCGGCCGCATTGCGCCACGGTGGCGGCCGCCGTCAGCACGCTGCCTGCGGCATCGACATAGAATCCCGTGGCCGACAGGCGGGGCTTTCGCAATTCAAGCCCCGACAGCAGGCCGCTTTTCACCGCCGGTGTCAGCGGCACAAGGCCGGGGTCGAGCGCGCGGTCGCCGATGGGGCGGAAGCTGGCTTGCAGGGTTGCGATCACGCGGTCCATCTGCGGGGCGGTTTGCGGGTTCCAGCTGGCAAGCCAGCCCTTGACCATACCGCGCCGCGTGGCCGCAAAGGCCACGGTGATGCGGTCGGCGCTTTCACCGCGCAGGGTGAAGCTGTCGGCCGCAATCTCGCGCGCGCCGGAGGCGGGAACAATCTGGAGCGACTGGAGCGTGTCATAAAGGCCGCGCAGCGCCGCCTCATCGCCCGGCTGGCTGAGCAGCAGGATGCGCGTGTCGCTGCCATCGCGGGCGGTGTAATGCACGAAGGGCGGTTCGTAATGGTCAAAGGCGACCAGCGACAGCGGCAGGGTGATCTCGATCCCGGATTCGGATTCGGTCACGGTCTGGAAGCCGAAGGCGGATTCCTCGGCGCGGTAGGCTGACAAGAGGGTGTCGCGCTGGGCGGTGGTCAGCACGCCGGTGGGGTCGAGGCCGTTTGCGTCTTGCCATGCGGCCATCGAGGCGCGGGTGCCGCGTCCGAAGGCGCCATCGACGGTGCTGTCGTAAAAGCCGAACCACATCAGGGCGCGTTGCAGGTCTTCGCGGTCGGTTTGCGACAGGAGCGATTCCGACGCGCGGGCTTCATCGGGTGTTTCGTCGATCACGGCAGGGGCGGGGGCCGGATCGGGGGTGGCGGCGGGCGCGGGATCGGCGGTGGCCGTGGCCGTGGCGGCGGGCAGGGCGGGCGGCGTGGTTTGGCCAAGGGGCCAGAACAGCGGGCCATATCCGGTGCCGTCGGACACGAAACTGTCGCGCGGGATCAGGTTTTCGGCGCGCAATTCGGCGCGGCGGGCTTCGGCTGCGGGTTCGTCATAGGGGCCGAGCGTGATGACATACCAGCCCGATCCGGTGGAAAAGCCCACCACATCGGAAAACAGCCCCTGCCATGCACGGGCGCGGTCTTCCGCATCGGCCAGCGAGGGCTGCGCCTCGATCTGGATCCAGCGGGTGGACTGTGCGGGATCGGCGCTTTGGGCGGCGGCGGTCTGGCTGAGCACGGAAACAAGAAGAACGAGGGTAAGAAGCGCCTGTCGCAGCATCGGGAAAAGATCCGTTCGGTCATATGGCATTCGCGGCGGACCCTAGCAGAGCAGGTGGCGCGCATGCACGCTCTTTCGTATGCGTGCGCCCGCGCTGCGCGGCATGCGGCGGCATTGACCCCTGCGGCTGCCTTGCCTATGGAGGGGGCGCATTTTCCAAGGGGTTTGCCGATGGCCGACACTGTCACCCTGCCGCGGAGTTTTCAGGAGATCATCCTGCGCCTGCAAGCCTATTGGGGCGCGCAGGGCTGCGCCGTGCTGCAACCCTATGACATGGAAGTGGGGGCGGGCACCTTTCACCCGGCAACCACGCTGCGGGCGCTGGGATCGAAGCCCTGGGCTGCGGCCTATGTCCAGCCATCGCGCCGCCCGACGGATGGGCGCTATGGCGAGAACCCGAACCGGTTGCAGCATTACTACCAGTATCAGGTGCTGATCAAACCCTCGCCGCCGAACCTGCAAGAGCTGTATCTGGGGTCTTTGCGCGCCATCGGGATCGACATGGCGCTGCATGACATCCGCTTTGTCGAGGATGACTGGGAAAGCCCCACGCTGGGCGCCTGGGGCCTGGGCTGGGAGGTGTGGTGCGACGGGATGGAAGTGTCGCAGTTCACCTATTTCCAGCAGGTCGGCGGGCATGATTGCCGCCCCGTTTCGGGCGAGTTGACCTATGGCTTGGAACGGCTGGCCATGTATGTGCTGGGGATCGACCATGTGATGGAGATGCCCTTCAACGACCCCGCATCGCCCATTCCGTTGAAATACGGCGATATTTTCCGCCAGACCGAACAGGAATACAGCCGCTGGAATTTCGATCAGGCCGATACCGACATGCTGCTCCAGCATTTCGTGGATGCCGAGGCCGAGTGCGAGCGTATCCTTTCGGCGGATGCCACCGACAAGGCGGGGCGGCGGATCGTGATGGCGCATCCGGCCTATGACCAGTGTATCAAGGCGAGCCATCTGTTCAACCTGCTGGATGCGCGGGGCGTGATTTCGGTTACCGAACGGCAGGCCTATATCGGGCGGGTGCGGGCGCTGGCCAAGAAATGCGCCGATGCCTTTGTCACCACCGAAGCGGGCGGCGCCGAACCTGTCGGGGTGGCTTCGTGAATGGCAAGATCGTCGGGGGGTTCCTCGTGCTGACGGGGCTGGTTGCGGGCGTGGCCATGTACTGGTTGCAGGTCTATGCCTTTTATCACGAGGCCGTCTTTCGGCCCGGTGACGAGATTGCGCTGACCTCGGTTGAAAGCGGGCAGCCCGAGGCCATTCTGGCGGAAGCGGTTACGGGGATCGACAGCGACAGTTCGCCCATCCGGTTCCGCGCCTGTTTCAAGACGCCGCTGACCCAAGCGATGCTGACCGAGACCTACAAGATCTACCCAAACCCGACCCCGCTGACCGCGCCGTCGTGGTTCGACTGCTTTAGGGCCGATGAGATCGGGGCGGCGCTGGAAAGCGGCGAGGCGATTGCCTTTCTGGGGCAGGAAAACATCCATCCCGGTGTGGACCGCGTGGTTGCGGTCTTTGCCGATGGCCGCGCCTATGCGTGGCAGCAACTGAATGGCGCGGAAGGGGACCAGTGACATGGCCGATTTGCTGATCGAGCTGTTTTCCGAGGAGATTCCGGCGCGGATGCAGGGCAAGGCCGCGGCCGACCTGAAGCGGATGGTGACGGACGGGCTGGTCGAGGCGGGGCTGACCTATGCCAGCGCAGGCGCGTTTTCGACGCCGCGGCGGCTGGTGCTGGCAGTCGAGGGTTTGAGCGCCGAGAGCCGCCCCGTGCGGGACGAGCGCAAGGGGCCGCGGGCCGATGCGCCTGCGGCGGCGCTGGAGGGGTTTTTGCGGTCAACCGGCCTGACCAAGGACCAGTTGGAGCTGCGCGACGACAAAAAGGCGCAGGTCTATTTCGCGGTGATCGAGAAGCCCGGGCGCAAGGCGGCCGAGATCGTGGCCGAGGTGCTGGAAGCTGCGGTGCGGACTTTCCCTTGGCCCAAATCGATGCGCTGGGGGACCGGCAATTTGCGCTGGGTGCGGCCGTTGCAGTCGATCATCTGCCTGTTGTCGGATGACAGCGGGGCCGCGGTCGTCGATCTGGAGATTGACGGCATCCGCGCGGGCGACACGACCGAGGGGCACCGCTTCATGGCGGCGGGGGCCGGCATGGGCGGGCGCTTTGCGGTGTCGTCATTTGACGATTACCGCGCCAAGCTGTGGCGCGCCCGCGTGATGCTGGATGCCGAGGAACGCGCCGCGCATATCTGGCAGGGGGCGACCAATCTGGCCTTTGCCGCCGGAATGGAAGCGGTCGAGGACAGGGGGCTGCTGGCCGAGGTGGCGGGGCTGGTCGAATGGCCCGTGCCACTGATGGGGCGGATCGGCGAGGAATTTTTGCATCTGCCGCCCGAGGTGTTGCAGACATCAATGAAGGAACATCAGAAGTTCTTTTCGGTGAAGAACCCCAAGACGGGGCGGATCGAAGGCTTCATCACGGTGGCCAATTCGGAAACCGCCGATCAGGGGGCGACGATCCTGAAAGGGAACCAGAAGGTGCTGTCGGCCCGCCTGTCGGATGCGCGGTTCTTCTGGGAAAATGACCTGCGGGTCGCCAAGGCGGGGATGGGCGACTGGCTGGCGGGGCTGGAGGCGGTGACGTTCCATAACAAGCTCGGCTCTCAGGCAGACCGGATTGCGCGGATCGCCGCGCTGGCGCGCGAGATTGCGCCTTTGGTTGGTGCTTCGGCGGATGTGGCGGAAGCGGCGGCGCGGGTGGCCAAGGCCGATTTGCGGTCGGCCATGGTGGGGGAATTTCCTGAACTTCAGGGCCTGATGGGCATGTATTACGCCCGTGCGGCGGGGATGGACGAGGCGGTGGCTTTGGCCGCGCGCGACCATTACTCGCCGCTTGGTCCGACGGATGATGTGCCGGTCGAGCCTGTCTCGGTCGCCGTGGCGCTGGCCGACAAGATCGACACGCTGACGGGGTTCTGGGCGATTGATGAAAAGCCCACGGGAAGCAAGGACCCCTTCGCGCTGCGCCGGGCTGCGCTGGGGGTGATCCGGCTGGTGCTGGTGAACGGGGTGAGGGTGTCGCTGTCTGCCGTGTTCGCCAAGGGTTATGCGGGGGCGGATGTGGCCGAACTGGTCGCGTTTTTCCACGACCGCCTGAAGGTGTTCCTGAAGGACCAGGGCATCCGGCATGATGTGATCGATGCCTGCCTTGCCATGCCGGGGAATGATGACCTTGTGCTGCTGGTCAAGCGGGCGCAGGCGGTGCAGGCCTTCCTGTCATCGGAGGATGGCACGAACCTTGTGCAGGGGTTCAAGCGGGCCAACAACATTCTGGCGCAGGCGGAAGCCAGGGACGGGGTGGAATATTCCTTTGGCGCCGATCCGAAATTTGCCGAAAGCGACGCGGAAAAGGCGCTGTTCAATGCGCTCGACGTGGCGGAACAGGCGATTGCGCCTGCGATGCGGACGGAAGATTTCGCCGCCGCGATGGGGGCCGTGGCGCAGTTGCGCGCCCCAATCGACGCGTTTTTCACCGCCGTGCAGGTGAACAGCGACAACCCGATCGTGCGGCGCAACCGGCTGAACCTGCTGCACCGCATCCGTGCGGTCTGCGCGGGTGTGGCCGATCTTTCGCGCATCGACGGCTAGGCCCTATGCCCGGCGCCGGGGAGGGCTGTCTGCCCTCCCCGGACCCCTCCCGAGGATATTTGGGGGCAGAAAATGGGGGAAGGGCGCTGTCATTTTCTGCCCGGCAAATATCCTCGGGGGGTGAGGGGCGCGGGACGCGACCCGAGGGGGGCAGACGGCCCCCCTTTCTGTTTAAATGCTTGTCTGCCCATGTTTTGGGCGTATCCTGCGCCTGCTAACAAGGGGCGCCGCAGTGCAGAAAATCGACAGGATCGCGGAATTCGCGGAGATCACGCCGGTGGCGACGATCCGGACGCCGGATCATGGCTGGCGGGCGAAGTGTTTGCAGCGGCTGGTGCGGCTGGAATTGCCGGTGCCCGAGACGGTGGCGCTGCCCGCGCAGACGGTGCGGGCGGTTGCGAGCGGGCATCAGGTGGATGTGGCCGCGATTCTGGCGCATTTCGGCGAGGGGGCGCTGGTATCGGTGCGGCCCAGCCCGGAAAACCCCGATTGGGGCGGGCCTGCGACGATTCTGAATGTGGGGATGAATGCGGCGCGGCATGCGCGTCTGGTGGAAACCCACGGACAGGCGGCGGCGGATGCGCTGTATCTGCGTTTCGTGCAGGCCTATGCCACCCATGTGGCGCGGTTGGACCCCGATATGTTCGACGCGGCCCCCAGTGCCGAGGCGCTGCGCGATGCGCTGCGGGTTTACGAGCTGGAGATGGACGAGCCCTTTCCGCAGGATGCGGGGCGGCAGCTTTCGGAAGTGTTGCGGTCGGTGGCGCGGGCCTGGGAGGGCACGACGGCGCGGTTGCTGCGGCAGGCCAAGGGCGCGCCCGAGGCGGCGGCCTTGGGCCTTGTGGTGCAGGAGATGGCGCAGGGCATCGGCAAGGGGGTGTCGGGGTCGGGGGTGATCCAGTTCGTTGATCCGCTGACCGGCTTGCCGCAGGTGACGGGGCGGTATCTGGGCCAAAGCCAGGGGCGGGACGCGCTGAAAACCACGGAGGCGATCTACCTCACGCGCGATGCGCGGGGGCCGTCGCTTGAGGATATCGCGCCGGAGATTTTCGCCGACCTTGTCCGGCATGGGGCGGTGTGCCGCCAGCGGCTGCGCGAGGAGATGCAGATCGAATTCACCATCGAGGACGGGCGCCTCGCGGTGCTCGACGCGGTCAAGGTGGCGCGGTCGGCGCGGGCGGGGTTGAAGATTGCCGTGGCGCTGGCCGAGGACGGGATCATCACCGAGGAAGAAGCCGTGCTGCGCGTGGCGCCGCGGTCGCTGACCGAGATGTTGCACCCGCAGGTGGACCCGCGGGGCAAGCGGGATGTGTTCGTGAAGGGGATCGCGGCCAGTCCGGGGGCGGCGACGGGGCGGATCGTGTTTTCCTCGGCCGCGGCGCAGGCGAGTGCGGCGCGGGGCGAGCCCTGCATTCTGGTGCGGCGCGAGACGGCGCCCGAGGATATTCGCGGCATGCATTCGGCGGTGGGTGTGCTGACCGAGCGGGGCGGCATGACCAGCCATGCGGCGGTGATCGGGCGGGGGCTTGGCCTGCCGTGCATCGTGGGGGCGTCGGATCTGAAATTCGACGGGAAAGAGCGCACGCTGACAGGGCCCGATGGCCGCGTGCTGCGCGAGGGGGATGTCATCACCGTCGATGGCACGGCGGGCGAGGCGCTGCTGGGCGAGGCGGATATGCTGGCGCCCGCGCTGGACGAAAGTTTCCGCACGTTGCTGGGCTGGGCTGACCGGTTCCGCGATATCGGCATTCGCGCCAATGCCGACACGCCTGCCGATGCCGCGACCGCGCGCCAGTTCGAGGCGCAGGGCATCGGGCTGTGCCGGACCGAGCACATGTTCTTTGAAGATGACCGTCTGGTGGTGATGCGCGAGATGATCTTTGCCGACACGTCAAAAGACCGTGCGGCGGCGCTGGCGCGGCTTTTGCCGATGCAGCGCGAGGATTTCGTGCAGCTGTTCGGGATCATGCAGGGGTTGCCGGTCTGCATAAGGCTGTTCGACCCGCCGTTGCACGAATTCCTGCCGCAAAGCCGCGAGGGGTTGCGCGAATTGGCCGAGGCGCTGGACCGACCCCTGAGCGAGGTGGTGCGGCGGGCCGAGGCCTTGTCGGAGTTCAACCCGATGCTGGGGATGCGGGGGGTGCGGCTGGGGGTCGTGCTGCCCGAGATTTACGACATGCAGGCGCAGGCGATTTTCGAGGCCACGGTCGAGGTGGCACGGGCGGGCGCTTCGGTGGTGCCCGAGATCATGATTCCGCTGGTATCGGCGCGGCGCGAGGTCGAACTGGTCAAGACGCGGATCGATGCGGTGGCGGCCAAGGTGCGGACGAAAAGCGGGATCGAGTTTGCCTATAAGCTGGGCGTGATGGTGGAAACCCCGCGCGCCGCGCTGCGGGCGGGCGAGATTGCCCAGCACGCGGCGTTCCTTTCGTTCGGCACCAACGACCTGACGCAGATGACCTATGGCCTGAGCCGCGATGATGCGGGGCGGTTCATGAATACCTATGTGCAGCAGGGGGTGTTTCCCGAGGATCCGTTCCATGTGCTGGATGTGGACGGGGTGGGAGAACTACTCCATATCGGGGCCGAGCGGGGGCGCAAAGCGCGGCCCGATCTGGTGCTGTCGGTCTGCGGCGAACATGGCGGCAACCCCGAATCAATCGATTTTTGCCGCAAGGCGGGCTTTGATTACGTCAGTTGTTCGCCCTATCGGGTGCCGTTGGCGCGGTTGGCGGCGGCGCATCTGGCTTTGGCGGACCGTGCGGCGGAGCGGGCGGTGTCGGCCAAATCCTGACCCAAGATCATGGGGTTGTCAGGCGGGCGGACCACTTCGTCCAAAAATTGTTCGGCGGTAATCCGCCGAAGTGGGCCGTAATTTCGTTGCAATTTTGCCACATCGGTGGACAGGGGCGCGGCGGGTCGCATAGGCCGACCCCTCGACGCGCGGTGCTCTCTTGTCAGAGGGGGCCGGGCGGTTTGGGAAACAGACCGGGAAACACGAGACATGCGCTTGCATACAGGCTGGGTGTTGGGGGCGATTGCCGCCGTCATCCTGAATGGGGCGGCCTTCGCCGATGTGACGGTGAGCCATTCAAACGATCCCACCGCCGCGATTGGCGGACAAATGGCGATGATTTTGGGCGCGGAGCGGCAGGCGCTGGATGCGCTGCCCGAGCAGACCCTGAATGAACTGGCCGTGGGGCCGAAGGTCACGACACGGACGACGCCGGGCAAGAAGCCCGCGGCGCCGGCGTTGATCCGATATGACGAGAACTGGTTGGCGGCCTTGCCGGCACCCGGTGGTGATGCGGAATGGGAATGCCTGCGCAAGGCGATTTATTTCGAGGCGCGGGGCGAGACGCTGAAGGGCCAGTTCGCCGTGGCCGAGGTGGTGCTGAACCGCAAGGAAAGCGGGCAGTATCCGGCAACGGTTTGCGGCGTCGTCAACCAGCGCGGCAATGGCGGGTGCCAGTTTTCCTATGTCTGTGACGGGCGCAAGGATGCGATGCGCGACCCCGAGGCGATTGACCGTGCCGGACGGATCGCGCGGGTGATGCTGGATGGCGCGCCGCGCGGTCTGACCATGGGGGCGCTTTATTTCCACACCCGTGGCGTCAAGCCGGAATGGTCGCACAAGTTCGACCGCACCGCGACCATCGGGGCGCATCTGTTCTACAAGCCCGATTGATGCGGGCCGAGCAGCCCGCCGCATGGTCGGCGGGCTTGCGCCGGATGCCGCCTTTTGGCAAGGCAGGGGCGCGGGACGGGGCTAGACTGCCCCGTGCGGCGACGGCGCGGGAGGGCGACCATGACCACGGATATCAGGCTCGCCTTCGCGCATCCCGAGGAGCGGGCGGTGGCTTCGGCCTCGGCCGACCCGCGTGACCGGATCAGCCTGCGCGACCATATTGTCGAGGTCGAGATCGGGGCGTTCCAGCAGGAACGCGGGACGCGGCAGCGCGTGCAGTTCAATGTCGTCGCCGAGGTGCGGCCGCAGCCGCAGCCGCTGGATGACGATGTGGACAAGATCCTGAGCTATGACCGGATCACCGAGGCGATTGCGGCGGAGTTGTCGGCCGAGCGGTTGAACCTGCTGGAAACGCTGGCCGCCCGCATTGCCGAGCGGATTCTGGCCGAACCGCAGGCGATGCGGGTTTTCGTGCGGATCGAGAAGCTGGATCGCGGGCCGGGCAAGCTGGGCGTCGAGATCGTGCGCAGCCGGGCCGAGGCGCCGGTGCGGGCCGTGGCGCAGGACGGGACCGAGGCAGCGGTGCATCCGTTGGTGGTGTTTCTGGACAATGCGGCGATTGACGATGCGGGGCTTTCGGCGCGGCTGGATGCGTTACAGGGCCGCAATGTGCCCGTGATTCTGACGGTGGGGCTGCCAGACGGGCCGCGCCCGGTAACGGGGCACAAGCCGACGCAGCGGCGGGTGGACCTGCTGGCCATCGAGCAGAATGCGTGGCGGCTGGCGGCCAAGGATGACCGCTGTGTCGTGGTGGCGACGCGGACCGAGATCGACTGGGCGGTGAAGCGGGGGCAGATGATCGTCTGGGCGCCGTCGAAGCTGGTTCTGGATGCCGTGGACGGGCCGCAGGGGCGCGAGCCTGTGGCGCTGGCGCTGTGGCTGGCCGAGATGATGGCGGCCAGCGGTATCGTCGTTCACGGCGATGTTGCATTGCCGGCGGGAAGCCGCGTGCCGGTCGAGCGGGCCTGAGCGGGCGGGCTTGCGCGGCGAAGCCGGGCGGCCTAGGCAGGCGGCATGGAATATCATCGACCCATTGCAATAAGGGCGGCTGACCGGCCAGAGGGGGCGCTGCCCCTTGCGGGGGGTTGGCTGTGGTTTGCCGAAGTCGAGGTGCTGGCCCGTGGGGCGGCGCCCCGCCGCGTGGCTGTGCGCGATCTGGCGGGCCAGGTGCGCGACAGGCTATCGGCCCCGCGCCCCGATTTCGGCGGCATTCCGATGGCGCTGCCTTCGATCATGGGCATCCTGAACGTGACGCCCGACAGTTTTTCGGATGGCGGGCGGTTTGTGGACGGCGCGGCCGCGCTGGCGCAGGCGCGGGCCATGGCCGCGGCGGCGGATGTGCTGGATATCGGCGGGGAAAGCACGCGGCCCGGTGCGGCCGAAGTGCCCGTGGCGGAAGAGATTGCCCGCACCGCACCCGTGATTGCCGCGATGCAGGGGCTGGGTCGGCCGATCAGCATTGACACCCGCAAGGCAGCGGTAGCCGGGGCTGCGCTGGCGGCGGGGGCGGGGATCGTCAACGATGTGGCTGCTATGGGTTTTGATGCGGGTATGGCGGGGGTGGTGGCGCGGTCCGGCGCGCCTGTCATTCTGATGCATGCGATCAAGACGCCCGCGACGATGCAGGACAACCCGGTTTATGAGGATGTGCTGCTGGATGTGTATGACTTTCTGGCCGAGCGGGTACGGATGGCCGAGGCGGCGGGCATTCCGCGCGCGCGGATCATGGTTGACCCCGGGATCGGGTTCGGCAAGACGGTGGCGCATAACCTGACGCTGCTGCGCGGGCTGTCGCTGTTTCACGATCTGGGGGTGCCGGTGCTGCTGGGCGTGTCGCGCAAGCGGTTCATCGGCACGCTGGGGGATGAACCCGTGGCCGAACGCCGGATGCCCGGATCGGTGGCGGTGGCGCTGGCGGGTGTGGCGCAAGGGATGCAGATGCTGCGCGTGCATGATGTGGCCGAGACGCGGCAGGCCTTGCGCCTGTGGATGGCCGTGAACGGGGGGCAGGAATGAGCCGGAAGCTGTTCGGAACCGATGGGGTGCGGGGGCGGGCCAATACCTACCCCATGACCGCGCAGATGGCGCTGGCGCTGGGGGCTGCGGCAGGGCGCTATTTCCGTCGCGATGGCAGTGCCGCGCATCGGGTGGTGATCGGCAAGGATACGCGGTTGTCGGGCTATATGCTGGAAAACGCGCTGACGGCGGGGCTGACCAGCACGGGCATGAACGTGCTGCTGCTGGGGCCGGTGCCGACCCCTGCGGTGGGGTTCCTCACACGGTCGATGCGGGCCGATCTGGGGGTGATGATCTCGGCCAGCCACAACCCGCATCAGGATAACGGGATCAAGTTCTTCGGCCCCGACGGGTTCAAGCTGAGCGACGAGGCAGAGGCCGAGATCGAGGCCCTGCTTGAGGGCGAGATCGTCCCCGCGCGGCCCGAGAATATCGGGCGGGCCAAGCGGATCGAGGACGGGCGCGGGCGCTATCAGGAATTCGTCAAAACGACCTTTCCGGCAGGGCTGCGGCTGGACGGGTTGAAGGTGGTGATCGATTGCGCCAATGGCGCGGCCTATAAGGCGGCACCCGATGTGCTGTGGGAGTTGGGGGCCGAGGTGATTCCGGTCGGGGTAACGCCCAACGGCACCAATATCAACGACCGCTGCGGTTCGACCCATACCCAGACGGCGGCCGAGGCAGTGGTGGCGCATGGCGCGGATGTGGGCATCTGCCTTGATGGCGATGCCGACCGCGTGATGATTCTGGACCAGACGGGTTCGGTGGCGGATGGCGACCAGATCATGGCGCTGCTGGCGGGGCGCTGGGCCGATGAGGGCCGGCTGCGCGGGGGCGCGCTGGTGGCGACCGTGATGTCGAACCTCGGCCTTGAGCGGCATCTGGCAGGGCGCGGGCTGCGGCTGGAGCGCACGAATGTGGGCGACCGCTATGTGGTGGAACGGATGCGGGCGGGCGGGTTCAACCTTGGCGGCGAGCAGTCGGGCCATATCGTGATGACCGATTACGCCACCACGGGCGACGGGCTGATCGCGGGCTTGCAGTTTCTGGCCGAGATGGCGCGGACGGGGCAGGCGGCGGATGCGCTGGTGCGCCAGTTCGAGACGGTGCCGCAACTGTTGAAGAACGTGCGCTATGGCGCGGGGGCGGCGCCGCTGGAGGCGGCGAGCGTCAAGGCCGTGATCGCGCGGGCCGAGGGGCAATTGGCGGGCAAGGGGCGGCTTTTGATCCGCAAATCGGGGACCGAGCCCTTGGTGCGCGTGATGGCCGAATGCGAGGACGAGGCGCTGCTGGGTCAGGTCGTGGACGGCATCGTCGCAGCGGTGGAAGCCGCGGTCTAGACGCCGGTTCGGGGCCGTTCGTTCGGGCGGGTGGCCAGAGGCCCCGCATCGGGTGCGGGGCATCCGTCCTGTCAGGTGCGCGACCGTGGGGCCGCGGGACCGGTCACTCGTCGGTCGGGGTGGTCTGTTCGGCTTCGGTCGGCTCGGACGGTTCGACCGCCTCGGGCAGGGACTGGCGCTTCCACGTCGGCTTGCGGCGGGCGGCGGGGGTCGCCTTTTCGTTCAGGAAATCGGCAAGGTTGAAACGGGGTTTCATGGCGAACATGCCCATGGGTCGTCCTTTCGGGTAAGGCCGGACGACGACGGGGGGCCAGAGCGGGCCGGCCACCGAGGTTCGGGGGAATCCCCCAAAGCGGGGGTGTGGGACGGGTATGCGCTTTTTCGGGGGGGAAAGATAGGGGGGCGTTAAGCACTCGTTTAGTGGTTCACCCTAGCTTGAAGCGAGCCATAGACCTGAACTGAGATTTAGCATATGTTGTAGTGACCTTTAGGGAATGCCCAAGATGCAGCGCGGAAACTTTAGATTTATTGATCTATTCGCTGGAATCGGCGGGTTACGTTTGGCGGCCGAGAGTGTTGGCGGATCATGCGTTTTCACCTCAGAATGGGACTCGTACGCTAAGGCGATCTACGAGGAGAACTTTAAGGACAATCGCCCAATCGAAGGTGACATAACCAAGATTGACGAAAACGACATTCCTGAACACGATCTATTGCTGGCAGGTTTTCCTTGCCAGCCGTTTAGTATTGCTGGTGTTAGCAAGGCGAACGCCCTTGGCCGAAAGCATGGTTTTGAACATGCGACGCAAGGCACGCTATTTTACGATGTTGTTCGGATTATCAAGCATCGCAAGCCCAATGCTTTTTTGTTGGAGAATGTCAAAAATATTAAAAGCCACGACGAAGCACGGACATTCAAAATCATAATGTCCGTGCTTCGGGAGGAATTAGGATACTTTGTTCAGGAACGCGTTATTGAAGCGCGACATTTTTTGCCCCAGCGCAGGCCGCGCATTGTGATCGTTGGATTTCGTCAGCCCAACACGTTTAATCTCGAAGAAATGTGCCTGCCTGAGAAGGACAAGGTGACGCTGCGTACCATTCTGCATTCTGAGGATGGCACGGAAGAACCGGAGGGAAACTATACAAGCGGGCCTATGGCGATTGTGAATCCAAAATACATCCTGACAGACAATCTTTGGGCATATCTTCAGGCTTATAAAGAGAAGCATGGAAAAGCTGGAAATGGCTTTGGCTTTGGGCTGGTTGGTCCGGATGATATCGCTAGAACGCTGAGTGCGCGGTATTACAAGGATGGATCGGAAATCTTGGTAAGTCGGGGGCTCGGTGCAAATCCGCGCCGTTTAACGCCGCGCGAATGTGCACGGCTTATGGGATTCCCGGAAGGATTTAAGATACCCGTTTCGGATACGAGGGCGTACAAGGCCTTTGGCAATTCGGTGGCGGTGCCTGTTTTCAAGGCGGTTCTTTCGGAAATGGCCCCATATCTGCTTGGCGATACTGTTCCAATCGCCGCTGAATAAAGAGTTCTGGGTGCGCTATGAGTGATGGCTTCTTCTTCAAGATTCTATCGCATAATGATACGGGAAAAGCTGCGGGCCACCAAGGTGGAATTGTCATACCCAAAGATCTTGCAGTTTTTTTCCCGCCAGTTACCAAAGGGGCTGGCCCTACCTACGATGTGCGGCTAACTGCCCGACTTTATGTTGATGGCCGTTATCTCGGAACTGTTCAAACGAGATATCAACATCAGACTTGGGGCGGAACAAGATCACCTGAACGTCGGCTGACGGATAATCTTGGACCACTTCGAAAAGTTGCTTCCGAAGGTGATATTCTCTTGTTTCGGAAGAATCTTGATGAAGACTCAGAGATTGAGTTGTTGTTGGTGACAAAATCGTCACCCGAGTACACTGCAGTTCTTAGACTGACGGCTTCAAACCGTTGGGGTATTCTGGATAAGTCAAATCCACCATTGAAACAGGAAGAACTTGAACTTGCAGACCGTGACCAGGAAGCACTGCTATCAGCGCCTGCGACAGTTTTTTCCGTTTTCCGACGGTTTGATATTTCTTCGGTCAAGCGGCGGGCTAGAGATCGTGCGTTTCGTCGGAAGGTTGTAGAGAGTTATGGCGGAAAGTGTGCGTTCACCGCGAGGCGCTTTGAAGTGCCTCATATCGGGCAATTGGGACTGGATGCCGCACATATTGTTCCCGTGAATTCAGGAGGCAGTGATGATCCGGCAAATGGCCTTGCGCTTACAAAAGACATTCATTGGGCATTTGATCGTGGAATGCTTGGTGTTCACGCAAGCAGGCGTGTTTCGGTGCCAAAATCTGTGCAGGTTCTGGCGGGCAACGAATTTTTGCGAGACCTTCATGGATTGCAGATCATAGAAGCCGCAAGTAACAGGTTGCAGGCATTGGACGAAGCCTTTGAGTGGCATAGAGAGAATGTCTTGTTGAAAGAATAAAAGCCGGCCCTCTCGGGCCGGCCTCTCTCTTTCCTACCCTGACCGGACCGGTCAGTTCCGCGAGCGGTCCACCATTTTGCCCTTCGAGATCCACGGCATCATCGCGCGCAGTTTCTCGCCGACCTTTTCGATCTGATGTTCGTCGTTGATGCGGCGGGTGGCCTTGAAGAAGGGTTGGCCGACCGCGTTTTCCTGCATGAAGTCGCGCACGAACTTGCCGGTCTGGATGTCGCGCAGCACGGCTTTCATGCGGGCCTTGGTTTCATCGTAGGGCAGGATGCGCGGGCCCGAGACGTATTCGCCGTATTCGGCGGTGTTCGAGATCGAGTAGTTCATGTTGGCGATGCCGCCTTCGTAGATCAGGTCCACGATCAGCTTCACCTCGTGCAGGCATTCGAAATAGGCCAT
>JAIXRW010000007.1 GCA_027484985.1 Rhodobacter sp.
AAAAGCGCCCCGTGGGGCGCTGTGCATGTCGTTGATCTTGCTACTGGATTTTGGTTGCGGGGGCAGGATTTGAACCTGCGGCCTTCAGGTTATGAGGCGGACCAAAAGGAGAACATCGGACCGTTGGATTTCAAGCAGTTACGCGCCAACCCGTTGATCTCGCTTGATTACCTCGCCGCTCTCAACCGCAACCGACGGAAGCCGCTGTAGCTCAAACCGTGAACGAGGTAGGTCGGCAGGTTGACCTATTGTTGACCCGCAAGTTTTGCCTTGGCCCCCCGTTCGCTATTTCTCCCTCCGCTTCAGGCTTCCGACGATCGTGCGTATCTCGTCTTCGAGATGCTGGCCGCGGTAGACGAATGATGTCTCGTGCCGGGCATACTGGCCCTGCCGATCGGCGCTAAGCCAGTTGTAGGACCCGATACACAGAACGTCGCTGTCGATCGCCACGATCTTGCTGTGCAATTTTGGCAGCTTGTGGAGACGGACCCCGATCTTGGCAAAGAGCTTCTCGACCGCTTCCATCTGGGTTAGGCCACCGGCGGCCGGTCCGTCGTTGAGCAAGGGGTCGGCAAAGACATCGATCTCAGCACCTCGGCGGATAGCCCCTTCGAAGGCGGCGATCAGGCCGACGCGTTCCATCGTGCCCGCGATCACCCAAGGGCTGACGATCGTGTAGCGCCGCCCACCGGCAGAAAGTGCGTCCAGCAAGAAGGCATCGTGCCCGGCCGCATCCCGCAGCATCTGGATCTGGCCGCTTCCTTGTTTCAGGTCCGTCCGGGGCTCGGCGGCAAACTCGAGCGCATTAGTCTCCGAGGCGAACAGGAACTCCGACAAGATCGAACGGGGCGATCCGGTCTGGGCCGCGGCCATAACATCCATGTCGCCGAAGACGAGGCAGCTGTCCTTGGCACGAGAGACAGTGACATTCAGCATGCTGGCTGATGCATCGATAAAGCCGCCGTCGGCATGCTTCGAGTAGACGGGGGAAAAGATCACGACCGGCCGTTCGGCGCCTTGAAGGGCGTGGACCGTGCCAATGGTCATGCCCTCACGCCCATCAACCGAAATCCTTCGGCTGGCACAAGCATCTCGGATTTCGCGCACCTGTCGGCCAAAGGGTGTGACGATCCCGACGATCTGCTCAAGTGGCCTCCGATAGCGGGCTTCCAGCCCAGCGCGGTTTTCATCGAGCCAGGCGGCGATCGTCTGCGCCTCAAGCAGGTTGGCCCGACTGCTGCCCGAGGTTACCGCCCGGCCATCGATATGGAGATATCCAAGCGCCGGAAGTCCTGCGTCTGCGGGGGCTTTCCCCCGCAGTGGCCGGAGCTTTCCCTTGTAGCACAAGGCGTTGCTGAAGCTGATGATCTCGTCGTAGCACCGCCGGTGCTCGAAGAGGTAGAGCCCCTTCTCCAGATCAGGATAGGGCGACACACGGCAGGCCTCTTGCGCGAGGCGCATGGCACTGCCGCTGGTGCTGCAAATTCCGCTTGCCGCAAGCGCTTCGATGTCGGTCTCACCGCCCAGAAGCCCGCAGTTTCGCAAGTTACCGACGTCGACGGGTCGCGGCACCGAGGAGATTGGTTCGATCTGCTGCGTATCGCCGATGACAAGGGCGCGTTTCGCGAGGGCGAACGACGCTCCGGCGACTTCCGGCAGAACCTGACCAGCTTCATCGACGATCAAGAGGTCGATGAAGTCGAAAAGGTATTCGGTAGCCCACTTCCCGCCGTCGCGCCGCGTGTAGGTCATCTTTCCGGGCAAGCTGGCGAAGGTTGCCACGGCGCAAGGCGTCAACATCATCCGACGATGCCACCGGGGAATGACGGTCGCCTTACCGTTCTTGCCCTTCGCCGCAACGATAGCGGCGAGGTCGGCCTCCATCGCCAGCAGCCAGCGCCCTTCCCAATAGTGCGTCGCCAGAAGGAACAACGGGAAGCGCGTTTCGAGGTCTGCTCGGCGTTCGAGTGCGGCGATGTCATCGCCACCGCCTAAGGCAGACGCCGCGGCTTCCCAGCCCCTTTCCGCCTCAAGGAACTCGCGCCGTAGAACCCTCGTCCTTACCAGTGACTGTTCAGCCGCCTTCAGCGCGCCCTCTGCTGATCCCAGTTCGGTCCTGACCCGATCCTCGATCTCACTGACGCGCTTTGCGTTCTCCAAGCCTGGCAACAGATCGCCGATCGCCAACCGGGCACGCAAGGCGCGCTTTTCCTTGACCGACGAAAGGAAACCTACGACCGCGGTCAGCGAGGACTCCGAAGCCAGATGGTGATCAAGCGTCGCCCTGGCCCCCCGCAGCCTTTCGAGCTCAGCGGTGCACTGGGCGACATCTTCTTCCCGTTTGGCCTCTATTGCTTCCGGGTCGGGGCCAAGTTGCGCGTTAAGGGCTTCCGTCGCAGCGTTGCGGCTGGTCGCCGCCCGATCAATCCGCGAAAGCTTCTCGACCTCGGATTCCATCCGCTTTTGGATAGCTGACACCACCGAGGCAAGATCGGGGTTCGGCAACTCCGGAAAGGCTGCCCTGGCGGCCAGCAAGTACGCTTCCTTTGCGCGCTGGACATAGGCAACCGTTTCTCGCTCAGTCTGGAACTCTTCGGTCTGGTAGCGACGTGCCGCTTCCAGTCGCCGTGAATGTGAGGCAAGGAACATCCCGAAGCTCTCTACCTCGGGAAGCCACCGTCCGGCGAAGGGCCCCTCCCCTTTGCCAAAATCCTTCCCGAAGGCGTCGATGATGTTCGTGACAGCCTGGTTGTTCGAAGATGCTGCGACGATCACCGGCGGATCGTCCCCACGCAACGCAGCACGCACCCAGAGCCCGGCGACAGCCGAGAGCAGCATGGTCGTCTTGCCGGTACCAGGTGGCCCATTCACGGCAACGACTTCGCCCGGCGAGGACGCATCCAGCCAAGCCAAGACCTGCCTCTGATGCTCTGCGAGCGGGAAGCTCGCATTCGAATGACCAAGGCGCCGCGCGAACTCCCTCTCGATCCGATGGTCCAGGCCGCCTGTTACCTTACGGGGCTGCGCGATCTGACCAAGCAATGGGGCGGCGGGCTTCTCCGCGAGGAGCTTGTCGTAAAGATCAAGGATGCCGCGCACCGTGGCGTTGGCATCTTCGGCGAGTTCGAGAAACCCTAAACCGATCGGCTGGTAGTCCGCATCACCACGCGGCCAGCCCTGCGAAACCGCATCGACCATCTTGCGGCAATGACCAAGGTATTCCTGCCAGGCGCCCTCGCCTGCCATGTCTGGCAGGGGACTTTCCGTCAGAAACGAGTCCAGCGCATCAACCGATCCGATGGCAAACTCGCCGGAGGGCAAAGGCGTCAGCAGGTCACGCGCCAAGGCATTTCGGTTGGGGTTGATCCGTCCTGCACGATCAACCGTCGCCTCGGTCACCACGGGCGCGACGATTTCCGGCAGCCCGCCCACCCGAGCAGCCCCATGCGACGATTTCCGCGCCATCACCAGCGGCCAGAACCGAACGCCCAACGCCTTCACCGAAGCTTGGCCGCGAAACACACGCTCCACGACCTCATCCGGCAGAACGCCGGTCTTCAACGCCTCACCCGGCACGTCGACAAACCGCTTCCGGTCGGCCTGCGTGAACTTCCCCTCGCCCAGCGCCCCGTCAGCAAGCGATGTGCGCCAGTAGCGGAGCGTCTTTGTCAGAGTGTCTTCCACGTCAATCTACACCCGGAACACCTTCTGCACCTCGTCCCCAAAGTGGTTGATCACCTTCACGCAGATCATGCCGCTTTTCGGCCGGGGGAACGGCATCGACACCGTGGTGTGCAGCATCTCCCAGGCTTCTTCGTCAATCTCTGCCTTCAACGCCCGCTTCAGCGCCTTGTAGGGATCGCTTTCTTTGGCCCCAAGGAAATAGGCCTGCCGCACAAAGAAGGCTTCCTGATCATACTCGTCATCGATGAACCAGCAGGCGATATCCTCGCGCGGGTTGGCGGAGCTTTTCACTTCGCCCGTCGTCGGGTCAAAGATATCCACCCCGCGGATTTCGAACTGCAACAGCCCGTCGTCGCGCTTGACCGGGGCGATGTCGGGTTCGCCGAACACCACGAACAGGTTGCCCGCGCCGGTGTTCTTCAGCTTGTCGCCCATGCGGATGTCCTGGTTCATCCGCGCCTTCAGCACCTTCAACCGGCCAAAGTTCAACCGGCTCTCGTCAACATCGGGCGAGAACTGGAAGGCGCAGACGATCAGCATATCGAAGTAATCTGCGGCCTCTCGCGCGGCGTTGCGGACGAACTCATACCCCACCGCATCCCATTCCGGGCCAATGGCGATGGCGGCGCGGCGAGTCGCGCCGTTTTCCTCATACCGCCCTTCGAAGGCAACGTAGCCGCGCCCTGCCCAGGGTTGGACCGAGTCAAAGGTCAGACGTTCGCCCTTCTTGGTGTTCTGGACGCCCGCCTTCTTCAGATGCTCCATCACCACTTCGGCGAAATCGGTCTCTTCCCGCAGCACCGTGCGCGGCGGCAACTCGCCGTCCTCGCCCCGCAGCATGTCAAGGATCGCGGGGTCATCCTCGGACGGGATCACGCGATAGGGCGACAGGCTTTCCACCGTGAACGGCCCGGCAACGCGGGTGATCTTCTTGTCGGGGATCGGCCGGTCGAACAGGTATTCGACATCCGCGTTCTTGGCGATGGAATCGTCGACCTCGGCCTGCCGCGCGCGCCGTGCCTCCCACCATTTGGCGTGAATCGGCAGCGCCGCCTCGGGCAATGGATCGCCCGCATGTTCGGGCAAAGTAGCAAGCGTGTAGCTGCGATCCAGCGCGGCGTTCAGGGCCTTGAGCTGTTTGGCCAAAGCCTTGTCGAGCTTGATCAGGTCGCGATCGTCGAACTCCTCGTCGCCGCGGGCGACGGCGGCGGCGGTCTCGGCCCGTTCTTCCTGCAACGCGACGATCTTGCCATGCAGCTTGGCGGCCTTGTCATCCCAGGGGTAGACCGGCGGACGGGGGATTTGCCACTCCTGCCAGTCGCGCTGCACGGCCGCGTTCAACTCAGCCCGCAGGGGTTCCAGAACCTGCTGCCAAGTTTCCCAGATCGTATCGATGGCGGTGTTGTTGGCTATGGAACCAAGGGTAATGTGAGGAGCACGTTCATAAACAAAGCCCCGCCGTATATTGCCTCCGAACGGCCCTTCCTCGGGCGGCTTGCCGGTCAGCTTCGCCTCCTCCATCGCGCCTGTGGCTGAGTCCTTCAGATGGTAGAAAGGATACTTCGCCCCCATCAACCGGGCACGAGCCAAAGCGAGAGCAACTCGGCTGGTGTCGATGGTGATCCAACGGCGCCCCCACTGTTCCGCTACATATGCAGTAGTACCCGAGCCGCAGGTTGGGTCGAGCACTAGATCGCCGGGGTCTGTGACCATCAACAGGCAGCGTTCGACAGTTTTTGTTCCAGTTTGCACTACGTAGATTTTGTCGTCGGTGAAGCTTCCAGTTCCCGTGTCGCTCCAAAGCTTAGAAACTTCTACAACTCCGAAGTCAGAGAGAAATCTAACATACTGAATAGAATTCTTGGCTCTATGAATTCGCCCAGCCTTTGCCAGGCGCTCCAGACCGCCGACCGTCGTCTTCGATGCAAGTGAATAGCTCTTTCCCTCAAATTCGAAGTCAACTATCGGATTTCCTTGAGAGGTAATGTTATCGGGCTTGTAAAGACTGTAACCGTCGGGCTGCTTCTTGCCCCTCTTTTCATTGGCACTCAGACCTCGATAATCGCCTGAAAGATCTCGTATCCAAGAATACGTGGAGGCAGTTCCATCCTCATGAGACTTCGTCAAATAGGGTTGGCGGAACTTAATGTTATCCTTCTTTCGCGCATACCAAACCAAGTAGTCAAAGCGATTGCTCAAGAAGGTTGAACCGAGACCGCTGGTCTTTACGAAAGCAATTTCCGCAACAAAGTTCTCTACACCAAACACCTCATCCATCAACGCTCGCACCCGATGGACGTTCTCATCCCCGATCTGAACGAAGATCGACCCAGAATCCGTCAGCAGATCGCGCGCCAGCACCAGCCGATCCCGCAGATAGCTCATGTAGGAATGAATGCCGTCGCGCCAGGTATCCCGAAAGGCCCGGATCACCTCCGGCTCGCGGCTGGTGTGTTCGGTCTTGCCATCCTTCACATCCCGGCTGCCCGTGCTGGCCTGCCAGTTCGAGTTGAACTTGATGCCATAGGGCGGGTCGAAATAGATCGCCTGCACCTGCCCGCGCAAGTTCTCGCGTTCGGCCAGCGACGCCATCACCATCAGGCTGTCGCCCAGGATCATCCGGTTCTGCCAGTTCTGGTCGTGTTCATAGAACTCGGTATGCGCCTCGATATCCTCGGGGCGGCCGTTGAATTCGGCGAACATCGACAACTGGTCGTCCGGTTCGTCCCCCGCCTCGGCGCGGGCCGCCTCGGCCTTCAGCCGGGCAATGATGGCGCGGGGGTGGATATGCTCTTGCTTATAGATCGGCGGGGCATCCACCAGCAGGTCGGTCAGATCCTCCTGATCCTTGCCCTTCCAGACGAACTGCGGGTCAAGATCGGCATTGCGCGGATAGCGCAGCTTCTTCGGCCGCGCCTCATCCTCGGCCACGAACCCCTGCTGCTCGGCCGTGGGGATCATCTTCCGCTTGGCATCGGGGTGCTTGTAAGAGGCGGGGTTTGGGGGCTTGGTCATTTATTCGTTCCACAACTGGATACGCTTGGGCTCGACGCGCTCTTGCGTTTCGGACGCACGGTAGGTTTCGAGATCGGAGGTGACCCGCAGGAGCCTTTGCTCCACAGGCACTTCCCCACGGACGTCGGCTTCGATCTCCCTGCCATCAAGCTTCTGAGCAAGGTCATCAAGGTCGGGAAGCGGTGAATCCGGTGGTGGCGTGCCGCCACCCCTTGGAGCAGTGCCGTCGCCCGACTGCCCCTTGATCATCAGCACGTTTGGAATCTTGAGAGATTCCACTACACGCTTCAGACGCGGAAATGCCGTCAGATCAAGATTTGGGTCACCATGATGGCATTTGAGAAATGAATTCATGAACGGGCGGAAGTAGGTATAGAAAACATCATCGGGTCGGTTGGTCCGAAGCTTCTCAACTGTATAAGCCTTCTGAACGCGGATCGATCCCTTTGAATAGCACCAGACATAGGACTCGACACTCTCTTTAAGCATGGCACCACACTGCTTGCGGAGATTGTTCATCTCTTGAGTCGAAAGGTTCTTTCCATGGTTCAGGTTTTTCGCCTGCACCAGAAAGCCCTTTGAAATATTGATCTGCTTGGAAGCGTAAGAGGTAACGACAAGAATGTCAGCGCCGATCGTTGGCTCCTCTTTGTACTTATCGATGGTTATTGCCTTCGACTGAAGCGTAAAGCCCGGCTCGGTACGCGTTAGAACACCCGCCAATCTTTCGATTAGGCGCGATGTGATGTCCTCCTCGCCCTTCAATTCTCCAATTGCAATGCGTTCTTGAAACTCTTTAGCGAGCTCACCAATCTTCTTGTTGATCTCTGCCAACGCTTCAGTGTGCCGGTTTAGCATTAAGCACTCACCTCAGACTTCAGATCAGCGAGAATCGCTCGCACGTCTGCCCCAAAGGTGTGCGGGTTTTCCAGCATCGCATATGCCCAGCGGCCATACTTCCGCGCCGTGTTCACCGCCGGAATCCAGCGCGTGCGCATCGTGTCTGCCTTGGCCATGTCGCGGTCATCCTTCCGGCCCTTGACCTCGATCACAAGATGCAAGGGATCGTCTTTCCCGTGGCCATCGTCGACTTTCAGAATGAAGTCTGGCCGGTAGGCGTGCATCTCGCCGCGGTATTCGTAGGGCACCTCGAACCCAAGGTTGTGGTTCTTGACATAGCCTAGGCAGATGTCGCGGAGCTCGCGTTCGATTGCAGTCGGGAAAGCCTTCTCCCAGTTCTGGTCTGCCACGACATAGTTGATGTGGCACATTGCGGGATCAGTCCTGAACAGGTCCTTCTTCGAGGTAACGAAGTCGACGAAGCGGGTTGATCCCCACTCGTTGAATGCATGCGGAATGATGCGAACGAACTCGGACGCATCCGAGGGCGCACAGGCACGCGCAATTCGCTCGGCCGCTTTCTGCGCCATCGGGCGCCAAAGGAACACACGCTTAAGCGCCTCTCGGTCTTGGCCATGGCAGGTCAAGCACTCCTCGAACCAACGCTCGGTAATGCGAAGCAGTTCTCCGAATCGGTGCAACGGGATGGCGCCTTCCTCTGTCGGTTCCGGTTCTTCCCCAGGCTTGAACTCCTTCGGCGTCGCATCTTCGCGGAAGTAGCGCCGGAGCGCGTAACCCGCGACTGCAAAATAGACAGCCTTCATCCGCTGATCGGCATAGTTGTCGAGAGTGATCTGAATACCCTCGCCCACGATCGGCTCGATATCCGTCCTTGTCGGGATGTCGTCGGACGTGACGGTAAGGCGCGATTCCGGCGTGAAGTTCGCGGTGAGAGGTCCGTGCGGGTAGGCAACCCGATAGTAAGCGCTGTTCTTCCCCCACCTTCCTGCTGAATCTGTAAGCTGCGATGCGGCCCGTGCGGAGATTTGCAGGGGAGGCGTCATTGGGAGTCCGTCGGGAGCGCAGTATGGAGGCCGTT
>JAIXRW010000004.1 GCA_027484985.1 Rhodobacter sp.
GAACAGTGGTCGTCGAAGGCCGCTCGCCGCTTACAGTCGCGGGGGCGGCTGGGGCCATGGGCGCCGTATTCGGTCCGCCCCTTCCCCATTCCCGTTTCAGCCCCTGTGCTTTGCACGTTGACGGGGCACCTTGCCCGCCCATCTGCCCACCAACCGGCCGCGCGGTCAAGGCGCTTTGCGGCATGGCAGGGTCCAAGCGCGACCCCTATGCCGGTATCCGCGCCATGGCCTTCATCCGCAGCGCCCCAAGCGGGCGTGCATCGGCAAAGGTTCCGTCCACGGTTGCGGCATAGGCACGGGCAAAGGCCACCAGTTCCGCCAGATCGCCCTCGTCCAGATCGCCGAACAGATAGGCCACCTTGCCGCTGTCGCGGAACGCCACGGTCGATCCCCGCGCACAGCCCGACATGCAGTCAACCAGACCCACCTCGGCCAACCCGCCCAGCGCTGCGGCCAGACGGTCGGCAAACCCGCTTTGCCCAAGGTCGCAACTGCCGCAGACCGTGACCTTCATTCTTCCCCCGCCAGCGGCCCGTACAGAATCAACCCCGGCAGCGTGCCCGGCCCCTCGGCCAGCTTTTCCGCCAGCCCCGCAATCGTGGTACGTGTCAGCGTCTGTTCAGGGTGGCCCACCGCCTCGGCCAGCAGGGCCGGGGTCGTCGCGGGCAAACCATGCGCTACCAGTTCCTTGCACATCGCACCAAAGGTGCGCTTGCCCATGAACACCACGGTCGTCGCCTGCGGATCGGCCAAGGCCGTCCAGTTCAACCCCTCGGGCAGCCCCCCCGTCACATCGGCCCCCGTCAGGAACTGCACCCGCCGCGCCGTCAGCCGCCGCGTCAGCGGTATTCCCGCCGCCGCCGCCGCCGCCGATGCGCTGGTGACGCCCGGAATGATCTCATACCCGATCCCCGCCGCATCCAGGGCGGTCGTCTCTTCCTCAAGCCGCCCGAACAGCCCGCAATCGCCTGATTTCAGCCGCACCACCCGCGCCCCCGTCGCGGCGTAATCCACCAGCAACCGGCTCACATGGTCCTGCTTGGGCGAGGCGCGGCCCGCCCGTTTGCCCACGCCGACAAGGTCAGCCCCCGCCCGCGCATGGCCAAGGATCGGCCCCGATGACAGATCGTCAAACAGCACCGCATCCGCCGCCTGCAACCGCGCCACGGCCTTCAGCGTCAGCAATTCGGGGTCCCCGGGACCCGAGGAAACAAAGGAAACGAAGCCCGTCATGTGGCCTCCGCAATCAGGTGAAAGAATGTTCCCGTGGCCCGCCCGCCGCCCGCAAAGGCGCGGTGCGATCCGGTCTCGGCCACCTCGGCCCCCGTGGCATCGACCACACGGGCAAGCAGCGCGTCAGGCTGGGCGACAATCGTCGCATAATGGAACTCGTGCCCGCGCAACCGCGCGCCCGCCGCCTGCCCCGCCACGGGCACCAGTGTTTCGGCAAGGCGATAGCCCAGATGCATCCGCCGCTTGGCGAAACTCGTCTCCAGCCCCAACAGCCCCGCCATCTCGTGCCGCGTGCCGTCTGCCGCCACCAGCCCCGCACCCATCGCCATATAGCCCCCGCATTCGCCATGCACGGGCCGCGTCTCGGCAAAGCGCCGCAGGCCTTCGCGGAACCGGCCCGCCCCCGCCAGACGCCCCGCATGCAACTCAGGGTATCCCCCCGGCAACCAGCAGGCCCCCGCGCTGTCATCGGGCGCTTCATCGGCGAGGGGAGAAAACGGCAAGATCGTCGCCCCCGCCCGCCGCCACGCATCGACCAGATGCGGATAGATAAAGGAAAACGCCGCATCCCGCGCCAGCGCGATCCGTTCCGCAGGCGGCACCACCGCCACCGCTGCCCCCGCGCCCCGCGTCTCGCCCGCCGCCGCGATCACGGCGTCAAGGTCCACATGGCCCGCCACAAAGGCACCGGCACGCGCCATGAAATCCGACAGCCCCGCCATCTCTTCGGCCTGCACCAGCCCCAGATGACGTTCCGGCAAGGCAAGGTCAGGCTGCTTCGGTAGCGCCCCGAACACCCGTATCCCCGCCCGGTCCATCCCGTCGCGCACCAGCGCCTCATGCCGGGCCGAGGCGACCTTGTTCAGCACCACCCCCGCCACGGCGACATCGGCCCGCAACGTGGCAAAGCCATGCGCCACGGCCGCCGCCGATTGCGCCTGCCCGCCCACATCCAGCACCAGCACCACAGGCCAACCCATGCGCGCCGCAATATCGGCCGAGGCACCGGTTCCCGTCGCCCCCGCCTTTGCCACGCCGTCAAACAGCCCCATCGCCCCTTCGGCAACGATCAGGTCCGCCCCCTCGGCCACCCCCACCAACGCATCCAGCAGCACAGGCCCCATCGCCCAACCGTCAAGGTTCACCGAAACCCGCCCCGCCGCCGCCGTGTGGAAGGCGGGGTCAATATAGTCCGGCCCGCTTTTGAACGGCTGCACCGCCATGCCCCGCGCCCGAAGTGCGGCCAGCAAGCCCAGCGTCAGCGTGGTCTTGCCCGTGCCCGATGCAGGGGCGGAAATCAGCAGGCCGCGTGGCAACATCACGCGCTTTCCGGAAAGCGCGGATGCGTGCCCACGGGGCGATAGCGGCGGTCGTAATCGCCCGCGTAAAGGCGGCTTTCGTCAAACTCCTGCGCCCCGATGGCACGCCCCACCATGATCAGCGCGGTGCGCTCCATCTCGCCCGCAATCGCGGTTTCCAGCGTTTCCAAGGTGGCATGCACCACCCGCTGGTCCGGCCATGTCGCCCGCCAGACCACCGCCACGGGGCAATCGCCGCCGTAATGCGGCGTCAGCTCTTCCACAACCTTATCAAGCACATGCACCGACAAATGGATGCACAGCGTCGCCCCGGTCTTGGCGAAATTCGTCAGCGTCTCGCCCTCGGGCATAGCGCTCGCCCGCCCGCTTGTCCGCGTCAGCACGACCGATTGCGCCACACCGGGCAGCGTCAACTCGGCCCCCAGCGCCGCCGCCGCCGCTGCGAAACTGGGCACCCCCGGCGTCACATCGTAAGCGATCCCCATCTCGCGCAACCGCCGCAACTGCTCGCCCATGGCCGACCACACCGACAGGTCGCCCGAATGCAGCCGCGCCACATCCAGTCCCGCATCATCCGCCGCCTTGATCTCGGCCATGATCTCGTCAAGGCTCAGGGGCGCCGTGTTCACGATCCGCGCCCCCGCAGGGCAATGCGCCAGCAGCGCCTCGGGCACCAGCGATCCGGCATAAAGGCACACGGGCGAGGCCGCGATCAGGTCGCGCCCGCGCAGGGTGATCAGGTCCGCCGCCCCCGGCCCCGCCCCGATGAAATGCACCGTCATATCCCGTCTCCTTCCGCAATCGCGGCCACAGCCATCCCGTTCGGGGCCACCACGCGCCCCCCCACCAACCGCCCGTTCCGCCCCGCCGCCAGCAGCGCCGCCGCTTCCGCAACCGACCCCGCGCCAAAGGCTTCCCTTACACGCGCCGACTGCGCGGGCGTTTCCGTTCCCGACACATCCACCGCCCGCACCGTCAGCCCCGTCCGCGCCGCCAGTTCGGCCAAAGCCGCAGCACCCGCCTTGCGCGTATCGGTCGCCAGCAGATCGACCGCCCCGCCCGCCAGCGCCAGCGCCGCCGCCAGATCGTCCACCGTCGCGGCCGACCGAAAGCCCAAGCCCGCCACCCTCATACCACCGCACTCCATTGCACCACGGGGCGCGATGCCGTCCAGCCCCGCATTCGCCCCAAGGGTGCCACCCGCGCCACGTCAAAGCGGAACAGTTCCCCCCCATGCGCGGCGTGCAGGCCGTAAGCCAAAGCCTCGCTTTCCAGCGTCACCGCATTCATCACCACACGGGACCCCTTGGGCAGCATGTCCCACAACCGCGCCATCCCCGCCGCATCGGCACCCCCGCCGACGAACACCGCATCCGGCGAAGGCAGCCCCGCCATCACCGCAGGCCAATCCCCCCGATGCAACACCAGCCGATGGTCCACCCCGAACCAAGCCGCATTGGCGGCAATATTCTCCGCCCGATCCCCCCGCGCCTCGACCGCATGGGCCACCCCACCCGCCAAACACCACTCGACCGAGATCGACCCCGACCCCGCGCCCAGATCCCACAGCACCGCGCCCTCGCGGGGGGCCAAAGCCGACAGCGTCAGCGCCCGTATGGGCCGCTTGGTAATCTGCCCGTCCGTGGCGAACAATTCATCCGGCAACCCGCCCGCACGCGGCAGGCCCTCGCCCACTGCCTCGATCGCCATCGCCACGGGCGCGTCGATTCCCGTCACGCCGAACCCCTCGGCCCGCGCCGCAACCACCCGCTCCCGCGGCCCGCCCAGCGCCTGAAGCACCCAAAGCCGAGAGGCTCCAAACCCCGCCTGAACCAGCCACTCGGCCAACTCCCCCGCCGCCTTGGCATCGCGCAGCGTGGCAATCACCCGCACGCCACCCGCCAACACCCCGCGCAACCGCGCATAGGGCGCGGCATGCAGGCCCATGCACTCCACCCCCTCAAGCCGCCAGCCCAACCGCGCCGCCGCCAGCGAGAATGTCGAAGGCGCGGGATGCGCCACCCATTCCCCCACTTCCAGATGCGCGGCCAGACTGCCCCCCGCCCCGAACCAGAACGGATCGCCCGATGCCAGCACCACCACCCGCCGCCCCCGCAGCGCCAGCACGGGCGCCACATCAAAGGGCACAGGCCAAGCCCGCCCCCGTTCACCTGCGCCCACTAGGGCCAGATGACGCGGCCCGCCAAAGATCGCTTCCGCCCCCGCAATCGCGGCACGGCTTGCATCCCCCAGCCCCGCCAGTCCATCCTCGCCCAAGCCCACGATGGAAAGCCACGCCCTAGACATGACACGCATCCTTCTGCTCGGCGGCACGACCGAAGCCAGCCACCTTGCCGCGCATCTGGCGGCCCTTGGCATAGATGCCGTCTTTTCCTACGCCGGCCGCACGGTAGCACCCGTGGCACAACCCCTGCCCACCCGCATCGGCGGCTTTGGCGGGGCCGAGGGCCTCGCCGCCTATATCCGCGCCGAGGCGATCACCCATGTGATCGACGCCACCCACCCCTTCGCCGCACAGATGAGCCGGAACGCCCTCACCGCCTGCGCCGAAACGCGCACCCCGCTTCTCGCCCACGAACGCAACCCCTGGACGCCGCGCGAAGGCGACCGCTGGACGCATGTGCAAGATACCGAAGCCGCCGTCGCCGCCCTGCCCGACGCACCGGCACGCATCTTCCTCGCCATCGGCAAGCAGACGCTTCAGCCTTTCGCCGCCAAACCGCAGCACCACTACCTGCTGCGCCTCGTCGATCCGCCCGAGGCCCCGCTTCCCCTGCCCCTGTGCACCGCCCTTGTCGCCAAAGGCCCCTTCACCGCCCCCGGCGACACGGCCCTTCTGCGCGACCACGCCATCACCCATATCGTCGCCAAGAACGCAGGCGGCAGCGGCGCGGAAGCGAAACTGATCGCCGCCCGCGCCCTGCGCCTGCCCGTCATCCTGATCGACCGCCCCGCCCTGCCGCCCCGCGACACGGCCGAAACGCTGGAACAGGTCATGGCATGGCTCGCGGCTCATCCCGCCCGCCGTGGCGTGTAGACCCATTTCCCGACCCGCCGCGTGGCCGAATTGCCGACAATCACCACCGTCCGCATATCCGCCATCTCGGGCACAGCCTCGCCCAGCGTAACGGTCAAAATCCGCTCGTCCGGCGTAGTCACGGCGCGGGCGAATGTAATCAACCGCTCGGCCCCGCACACCTCGCGCAGCACCTCCAAGGCCCGCGCAAACTGGTGCGGCCTGCTGGCCGAGCGCGGATTGTAAAAGGCCATGGCAAAATCCGCCTCGCCCGCCAGCCGCAGCCGCTTTTCCACCAATTCCCACGGCTTCATATTGTCCGACAGGTTGATCGCGCAGAAATCATGCCCCAGGGGCGCGCCCGCATGTGCCGCCGCCGCCAGCATAGCGGTGATGCCGGGCAATATCCGGATTTCCGGCACCTCGCCCGAAAACCCCTCGACCGCCTCGAACACCGCGCTTGCCATCGCAAACACCCCCGGATCGCCCGAGGATACCACCACGACTCGCCGCCCTTCCGCCGCCATCGCCAAGGCATGGGCGGCGCGGTCCATTTCCACGCGGTTGTCCGACGGGTGCAAGGTCAACCCCGCCCTCGGCGCAACGCGGGCAACGTAAGGAATATAGCCCACCACATCGGTCGCCTGCGCCAGCGCCTCGCGCACTTCCGCCGTCACCATCCCCTCGTCACCGGGCCCCAGCCCCGCAACGGCCACCCATCCCGCGGTCATTCCACGCCCCCGATCTCGGGCCGCCGCCCGTGGCCGTGGACAAGGACAATCGCGAAATAGGGGCAATCAGCGGCATCCACATCGACCAGCCGCGCAATGCGCTGATCGGGCATTGTCCCGCGTTCGACCAGCCAAGCATCCTGCAACCGCCCCGCCGCCGCCAGCGCATCGCGCACCCGCGGCAGGTTGCGGCCCGTTTTCATCACCACCAGCGCATCCGCCGCGCGCATGTGGTCGATCATATCCGCCTCGGGAAGCGTGCCCATCAACACGGTCAGCACGTCATCGCCCCATGTGATCGGCGTGCCCGTGGCCGTCCAGCACCCCGTCATCCCCGTGATGCCGGGAATGACCTCGACCTCGACCCGCCCCTGAAACCGCGTGTAAAGATGCATGAACGACCCGTAAAAGAACGGATCGCCCTCGCACAGCACCACCACATCCGCGCCCTGCGCCACCGCCACCAGCCGGTCTGCCCAATCGTCATAGAAATGCGCCAAGGCATCGTTGTAATCGGCCCCGTCAAAGGGCAATTCGGTCGTCACGGGGTATTCCATCGGGTATTCCGTCACACCCGCGGCCAGCATCCCCCCCACGATCCGCCGCGCCTGCCCGCCCCGCCCCGCCTTGCGGAAATAGGCGACATGTGCGGCAGAACGGATCACACGGTCCGACTTCACCGACATCAACTCCGGATCGCCCGGCCCCAGCCCCGTGCAGATGATCTTGCCCATCGCCTATTCCTTCCGGCTGGCCAAGGCGTTCACCGCCGCCACCGCAATCGCCGACCCGCCCAACCGCCCCCGCACCACCATCGACGGCACGGGCCTATCCTGCATCAGCGCATCCTTGCTTTCCGCCGCCCCGATGAACCCCACAGGACAACCGATGATCGCCGCAGGGCGCGGGCAGGCGGGGTCTTCCAGCATATTGAGCAGATGGAACAACGCCGTCGGCGCATTGCCAATCGCCACCACCGCCCCCGAAAGCATCGGCCGCCACAACTCGATCGCCGCGGCCGAGCGGGTATTGCCCATCTCCGCCGCCATCCCCGCCACGCGCTGGTCTTGCAGCGTGCAGATCACCTCGTTCTTCGCGGGAAGCCGCGTGCGCGTGACCCCCTCGCTCACCATCCGCACATCGCACAGGATCGGCGCCCCGTCCTCGAGTGCCGCCCGCGCCGCCACCGCCATGCCGGGGGTAAAGTCAACATGCGCCTCAAGCCCCACCATGCCCGCCGCATGGATCATCCGCACCACGACCACCTCTTCCTCGGGGGTAAAGCGGGCAAGGTCCGCCTCGGCCCGGATGGTGGCAAAGGAACGCAGATAAATCTCGGCGCCGTCGGTGATATAGCTATGGGGCATTGAAGGTCTCGGTCAAAAGCTCTGGCTGGGCCAGCAATTCATCTTCGGTCAGGTGGCGCAGCGCGGCATCCGCCGCTGTCCCGCGCCGGATCAGGCCATAGCCCGTGGCGGTCGCGGTCAGCACCACATCGGCCGCCGCCGGATGGGCACAGCCCTTGGCGCAGCCCGACAGGTGCAACACCCGCCCCTCGGGCACATGCACAGCCAACCGCCGCGCCAGCCCCCGCACATCGGCCAGCCCTTGCAGACAGGCGGGCGCCCCCGTGCAGGCCACCACCCGCAAGCGCGGGTCATCCGCATCCGTAATCGCCCCCGCCACCTGCGGAAGGCCCGCGCCTTCCACCAGCAGCATCCGCCACGGCGTCACGCGCATATCGCCAAGGCCAGCCAGCGCCGCCAGCGTCTCCGCCCGCATCTGCCCGAACTCGAACCCGACCAGCGCCCCCGCCGCCACCCGCCCCGGCCTTGCCACAAAGGGCGCGGCCTGCATCATCGGCACCGCCGCGAACCCTGCCGCAGGCAGCACCCCGCGCCCGACCAGCGCCGCCATCCGGCCCCGCCCGCCCGAAATGCCGCCCGCTTGCGCAAACCACCGCGCCAAAGCGATGACCGCATCCACCGCCGTCCCGACCGAAACCGCAGCCCCCGTCGCCATCCCCTCGGCCCGCACGATCAGGCCCGCACCCGACCGTTCCACCCGAATATCCGCCGAAGCCCCGCGCAGCACGGGCGCAGGCCCCGTATCCACCGCATAGCCGAACTTGCCCGGCAACAGCGGCAACTCGCCCAACCGTGCCGCCAATTCGTCCGCAATCTCTTGCGACCCGTCGCCCGCTGCCCAGAACGGGGTCACCAGCACATTCCGCATCGCCTCGGCCTGCGGGCTTTCGTCCACCAGCCCCAGCGCCGCCAATTCGTCCACCAGCGCCCCGTGCAAAGCTTCCGTCACCCCGCGCAACTGCACATTCCCCCGCGCCGACAGGTCGATCAGCCCGTTGCCATAAGCCCGCGCCATTTCCGCCAGCCGCACCGCCACGCCCGCAGGCAACCGCCCGCCATGCAGCCGCACCCGCACCACCAGCCCGTCGCCCGACAGCATCGGTCGCAGCGCCCCGGGACACCAGCCTTGCACGACCGGAGAGGTCATTCCCCCGCCCCCATCGCCGCCGCAATGGAATTGCGCCGCGTCACCCACAGCCCCGCATCGCGCAATGCGGCAAACCGCGCCCGCAACGCGGCAAGGGCATCCGGATTCTCGCGCTCCATGAACGCCACCAGATCCTCCCGCCCCAAAGTGGCGTCATGATACAGATCAAACAGATGCGCCGGAACCGCCCGCGTGAGGTGCGCGTAAGCCGCAAGGTTATCCAAGGTCGCCGTCACTTCCGCAGCCCCCCTGAACCCGTGTCGCATCATGCCGCTCGCCCAATCCGGGTTCGCCGCCCGCGCCCGCACCACGCGCCCGATCTCTTCCGAAACCGTCCGCGCGCGCGGCGCATCCCGCGTGGCATCGACGTGATAGCTGGACAGCTCGCCCCCCAGCGCCGCCTTGGCCGCGACCACCCCGCCCTCATGCGCGGCATAATCGGGGGCGACCAGAATGTCGGTTTCCACCATATCCTGCACATGGGCAAAGGCATCGGCCGCCCTTACCCGCGCCTCCAACGCAGCCCGCGCCTCATGCGCCTCTCCTCGTGCATCCACCGCCCAAGCTGACGCCGACAACCACGCCTCGCCCGCAGCCATGCGGCCCGCGTCCGAATAATCCTCCAGCGCGGCAGCCATCCCCATCCCGTAAAGCCCCGGCTTCGGCCCGAAAACCCGCGCCCCGCGCGTCACATAGGGGTTGTCCTCAACCGCCTCGTCCCGCGCGGCCAAAGCCTCGGCCCCCGCCTCGAACATCTGCGCGAGCCCCGGAAACACATCACGGAACAGGCCCGACACGCGCAGCGTCACGTCGATCCGTGGCCGCCCCAGCAGCGCAAGGGGCACCACCTCGAAGCCCGAAACCCGCTCGGACCCTTCATCCCATTTCGGCGCCAGCCCCGCCAGATGCAGCGCCATTGCCACCTCTTCGCCCGCAGTCCGCATCGTGGCCGATCCCCACAGGTCAAGGATCAGCCCCTTCGGCCAATCGCCCTTGTCCTGCAAATGCCGCCGCAACAACTCTTCGGCCAGCTTCACCCCTTGGGCATGCGCCGCACGGGAAGGCACGGCGCGGGGGTCCACTGAATAGAGGTTCCGCCCCGTCGGCAGCACATCGACCCGCCCCCGCCAGGGCGACCCCGCTGGCCCCGCAGGCACGAAGCGCCCGCCCAGCGCCGCGATCAGCCCCGCCGTTTCGCCCGCGCTGGCCCCATAGACATGCAAACCATCGCCATACTGGCTTTCCTTGATGTCACAGACGAAGCGGTCAATCCGCGTGATCGCCTCGGCCGCACTGGCGCCGACTGGCAGGCCAAGATCATCCTCGACCCCAGCCGCCCGCGCCTCATCCCGTATCGCCCCGATCAGGCGGTCGCGCCGCGACGGGTCCAACCCGTCAGCGGTGGAATATTCGTCGAGCAGCCGCTCCAAACGCAGCAACCCCTCGGGCACCTTCGCCGCCGCCAAGGGGGGGGGCATATGCCCCAAAGTCACCGCCCCGATCCGCCGCTTGGCCTGCGCCGCCTCGCCCGGATCGTTCACGATGAAGGGGTAGATCACTGGCAAAGCCCCGATCAGCACCTCGGGCCAACATTCCCCCGACAGGGCGACCGATTTCCCCGGCAGCCATTCCAGCGTGCCATGCGCCCCCACATGCACCAGCGCATGCAGACCCATCGACCGCAGCCACAGGTAAAACGCCACATAGCCGTGCCGTGGCGTGCGGCTCAGGTCGTGATAGTCGCCATCACGGCTTGCAACCTCGCCCCGTTCCGGCTGCAAGGCCACCAGAACCGACCCCGCCCGCACCGCCGCAAACCGCCACACCCCGCCCTCGCAAGCGGGATCATCCCCTGCATCCCCCCAAGCCGCCGCCAGATCATCCCGCAACGCCTGCGGCAAGGCCTCCAAAGCCGCGCGATACTCGGCCAGCGGCCAGTCCAGCCGCTCGACCACCAACCGCTTGCCCAGATCGCCCAAGGGCGCGACCGCATACCCTTCGGCCCCCAACGCCTCGATCATTCCCGCAACGGAAGCCAAGGCATCCAGCCCCACCGCATGGGCCAACTGGTCCGGCCGCCCCGGATAGGTGGACAGCACGAACCCCACGCGCCGTGCATCCGCCTGCGTCACCGCCAGCCGATGCCAAGCCGCCACCTTCTCGGCCACCAGCGCCACCCGCCCCGCATCCGCCCGATGCGCAAAGCGCGAGAATTGCAGATCGGGGTCGCGCTTGCCGGGCGATTTGAACGACACCACCCCCGCAAACAACCGCCCGTCCACCTCGGGCAGCACCACATGCATCGCCAGATCGGCAGGCGAAAGCCCCCGCGCCGACCCCGCCCAATCCCGCCTGCGCGCCGTGGACAAAGCCACCTGAAAAACGGGAACGCCCGCAACGTCCAAAGGAGAAGCCCCATCCCCCCCCTTGCCCGAAAACGCCGTCGCATTCACCACCGCCACGGGCCGCAACTCGCCCAAAGCCTGCGCCAGAAACGCCCCCGCGCCCGCCGCCTTAAGCGACGGCACGAACAGCCCCGAAACCGCGAACCCCCGCGCCTCCAGCGCCGCGCACAGGGCATCGACCGGCCCCGTATCCGCCGCCGTCAGATAACTGCGGTAAAACACCACGGCGACCGCAGGCCCGCCCGCCGCTGGCCCCTTCACGACACCCGCAGCGGGGCGATACCAGCCGCAATCGGGAACCGTCTTTTCCCCGATCACCGGCCCCGCATAACACCCCGCCGCCAGCGCCAACTGCGCCAGCGCCGCCTGCGCCGCCACAGCCCCCCCCGCATCGCACAAAGCCTGCAACCGCCGCAGCGTCGAAACCGGCAGGGTCGAGGCCGCATCAAGCGCCGGATCATCCCGCCCGTCCGCAGGCAGCACCGCCAGCGCAATCCCCTTGCGCCTGCACAAATCCTGCACGCAAGCCAGACCATAGGGCCAGTAACTCTCGCCCCCGATCAACCGGATCAGGATGCCCTTCGCCCCCGAAAGGGTCTTTTCAACGTAAGTGTCCACCGACAAGGGATGCCGCAGCGCCACCAGATTGACCAAGCGGCAACTGGGCAACCCCGCCCGCCCCCGATGCCACCCCGCCGCGAAAGCGCCAAGGTCACTGTCGGAAAAGGACATCACCACCAGATCGGCAGGGTCTTGCCCCACGTCGAACGGCGTATCCGTTTCCTCCAGCCCGTGGCTTTCGCGAAAGACGACATGCATCGCCTGTCAGGCCCCCAGCACGGCGCGGATCGCGCCCTCGTCAATATCGTCATGCTCGGCAATCACCACGAGCTGCCCCTTGCGCGGGCTTGCGCCCCAAGGCCGGTCATACTGGTGCCGCACCCGCTCGCCCACCGCCTGCACCAGCATCCGCATCGGCTTGCCCGTCACGGCGACATAACCCTTCACCCGCAAGATGGCCTGTTCCCGCGCCAGCCGCTGGATCGCGCCGACCAGCACTTCCGGATCATCCACCTCGGGCAGATCGATCACCACAGAATCAAAATCCTCATGCTCGTGGTCATCCGCCCCGTCATGGTGGCTGGGCCGTGCGGCCAGATCATCCTCGGCCTTGGCATTCAGCCCCAGAATGACCCGCGGATCGATCACCCCATCCGTCATCGCGATGATCGGCAACCGCCGCGGCGCTTCCGCCTCGATCACGGCGCGGGCCGCAGCCAGCCCCGCCTCGCCCGCAAGGTCGGCCTTGGACAACAGCACGATATCGGCGCAGCAAATCTGGTCCTCGAACACCTCCGACAAGGGCGTCTCGTGGTCAATGCTGTCATCCGCCTCGCGCTGCGCCTGCACCGCCGCCTCGTCGGGCGCGAAACGGCCCGCCGCCACCGCCTCGGCATCGGCCAGCGTCACCACGCCATCAACGGTGATCTTCGACCGGATCGCGGGCCAGTCGAACGCCTTGAGCAAGGGCTTGGGCAAAGCCAGACCCGAGGTTTCGATCAGAATGTGATCAGGCCGCACCGGCAGCGCCATGAGCGCCTCGATCGTCGGAATGAAATCATCTGCCACCGTGCAGCAGATGCAGCCATTGGCCAGTTCCACGATATTCTCGACCGGGCAATTCTCGTCGGCGCAGGATTTCAGGATATCGCCATCCACCCCAACCGTGCCGAATTCGTTGACCAGAATCGCCAGACGCTTTCCTTGGGGGTTCATCATCAGATGCCGGATCAGCGTGGTCTTGCCCGCCCCCAGAAAGCCGGTGATCACCGTCACGGGAATTTTCGAAAGGTCAGACATTCAGGCCTCCTCGGGCGCAATGGCGGGCCCAGCAACGGGCAGGGAAATCGGGGGAATACGCGCAAGGCTCTGCTTGCGAAAGATGACGGGCCGCTCGCGCCACGGCACGATGCCATCGGATGTCGCGGCATAGGCGGCAGCCCCGGCAAGGATATCGGGCGCATCCGCCGCCGTCAGACGTCCATAGACATAAGACCACTTGCCAGCACCCGACAGCGCGACCGAACAGCCCTGCGAACAGGCACTCAGACATTCGACGGGCACGATCCGCAGGCCTTCGGGCGCGCCCGCCCCCGCCAGCGCGGCATGCAGCAGCGCCCCGGGCGGCGCCTCGCCCTCGGGCACCGGCTCTCCGGCCTTGCAGGTGGTGCAGACATGCAGTGTCGCGCGCATCGGTCGTCCATCGCTGGGGCCTCGGGGGCGCAGGCGACCAGACGGCACGACAGGGCCATGACGGCCCCGCGCTTTCCGTCGGTTGCGGCACACCCCGTCCGCCCGGTTCAGTTCCCGCGTCGGCAGGTCTCCCGGCTTGCGGATTCAGGGTTTCCCCAACGGTCCGTCCGCCTTCCCGCCCCCCCGACAGGGGAACAGTGGCACGGGACGGACCTTTCCGGTCACGGTCGCGGGGGCGGCTGCGCTTCGGTCCTGCCCCCTCACGGGTCGCAAAACCTGTCGCATTCCCTCTTGGCCTGCCGTAGGACAGGCACCAACGCTTTACCGCCCCGTCTTGGCAGATGCCCTGCCAGAGTCAAGGACAAGGACCGTCACCATGAGCGCAGACAGCGACATGACCCCCGCGCCGCAGGATAAAGGCCCCGATACCGCCCCCGATGCAGACGCCCGCCACGCCGCCAAGATGGCCAAGAAGAAAGCCGCCCGCGACAAGATCATGGCCACGAAATCCGGCGAGAAAGGCCTGATCATCGTCCATACCGGCGCAGGGAAAGGCAAATCCTCGTCCGGTTTCGGCATGATCCTGCGCTGCATCGCCCATGGCATGCCCTCGGCCGTGGTGCAATTCATCAAGGGCGCATGGGACACCGGCGAACGCCGCCTGATCGAGGGTAATTTCTCGCATCTTTGCCAGTTCCACGCCATGGGCGAAGGCTTCACCTGGGAAACCCAGGACCGCGCCCGCGACATCGAAATGGCCCGCAAGGGATGGGAGAAAGCCAAAGAGTTGATCCTGAACCCCGATATCCGCCTTGTCCTGCTGGACGAGATCAACATCGCGCTGCGCTACGACTATCTCGACGTGGCCGAGGTCGTGGCCTTCCTGCGCGACGAAAAGCCCCCCCTCACCCATGTCGTCCTCACAGGGCGCAACGCGAGCGAGGCGCTGATCGAAGCAGCCGACCTCGTCACCGAGATGACCCTTGTGAAACACCCGTTCCGCTCGGGCATCAAGGCTCAGCCGGGGGTCGAATTCTGACCGCAAGCAAGCGGGGGGCCAGCCCCCGCACCAAGCCCAAGCAGCGGGGGGCCAGCCCCCCGCACCCCCCGGGATATTTGGGCGAGTATGAAAGCCGCATTAGGGAAATGTTAGGGAATCGATGCCAAGGTGATGGGGCGGTACAGGGAGGGATCCCGATGACCGCCGAGTGTGAAAGCACCGCGTCTCCCCCGCCCCGGCGGCCCGAGGCGCGGTGCCGACCCTCTTTCATACTCGCAATAAATATCCTCGCCGAAGGCTCCCACAGGAGCCACAAGCGCAGCGCATCAGAACCCTCCCCCGATTTTTCGCAGAAAAAAAGCTTCCCCCGAAAGGCCGCGCCATGCCCGCTTTGATGATCCAGGGCGCAGGCTCGAACGTGGGCAAATCGCTTCTGGTCGCGGGGCTGTGCCGTGCGGCGCGTCTGCGCGGCCTTTCGGTTGCCCCGTTCAAGCCGCAGAACATGTCGAACAACGCCGCTGTCACCGTGGACGGGGGCGAGATCGGGCGGGCGCAGGCGTTGCAGGCCCGCGCCTGCGGGTTGGAGCCGCATACCGACATGAACCCCGTCCTGCTGAAACCGGAATCCGAGGTGGGATCACAGGTCGTCGTCCAAGGCCGCCGCATCGCCACGGTCAAGGCGCGCGACTATGCCGCGCTGAAACCACAGCTCATGGCACCCGTGCTCGACAGCTTCCGCCGCCTCTCTGCCGCCCATGACCTCGTGATCGTCGAAGGCGCAGGCAGCCCGGCCGAGGTGAACCTGCGCGCGGGCGATATCGCCAATATGGGCTTTGCCCGCGCCGCCGGCGTGCCCGTCGTGCTGGTGGGCGATATCGACCGCGGCGGGGTGATCGCGCAGATCGTCGGCACCAAGGCCGTGCTTGAGGCGGGCGATGCCGCCATGATCGCGGGCTTCCTCATCAACAAGTTCCGCGGCGATGTGCGGCTGTTCGACGATGGCTATGCCCTGATCGAAACCACCACCGGCTGGCGCGGCTTCGGCACCCTGCCCTTCTTTCCCGATGCCTGGAAACTGCCCGCCGAAGACGCGCTCGACATTCCCCGCCGCGCGGGCAACGGCACCCTGCGCATCGCCGTCCCCGTCTTTTCCCGCATCGCCAATTTCGACGATCTCGACCCGCTTGCCCAGGAACCCGCCGTCAGCCTGACCATGGTCCGCGCGGGCGAGGCGATCCCCGAGGCCGACCTGATCATCCTGCCCGGATCGAAAAGCACCCGCGCCGACCTTGCCTATCTGCGCGCGCAGGGCTGGGATATCGACATTGCCGCCCATATCCGGCGCGGCGGGCATGTGCTGGGCATTTGCGGCGGCTACCAGATGCTGGGCCGATCCGTGGCCGACCCCGACGGCATCGAGGGCCCTGCGGGCACGACCTCCGGCCTTGGCCATCTCGACGTCACCACCACCATGACCGGCGACAAGCGGCTGACCCGCACCACCGCCACCCATGCCGGCACCGGCCTGCCAATCGCGGGATACGAAATCCATATCGGCCGCACCACCGGCCCCGATTGTGCCCGCCCCTTCGCCCATATCGGCGCGGCCCCCGATGGCGCGGCTTCGGCCAACGGGCGGGTTCAGGGCAGCTATCTGCACGGGATGTTCGCCTCGGACAGCTTTCGCACCGCCTTTCTGGCGCAATTGGGCGCGGCGGGGGGCGGGACCGACTATGACCACGCCGTCGAACAGACGCTTGATGCCCTGGCCGCCCATATCGAAGCGCATCTTGATGTGGCAGGGCTGCTTGCCCTTGCCCGCGCCCCCGCGCCCTAACCGCCCGTCCCGGCATCGACCGCGACCCAGCCGCGCGGATCGCGGCGGTTCTGCACCCGCACAAAGGTGTAGCCCGTCGCATCCCAGCGCCGCACGGCGTTTGTCAGGTTGTCCAGCACCAGATCGCCCCAAGCGGTCCGCACCACCAGAACGGCATGCGACGGGCCCTGCCCGTCAAGCACCGCCGCCAGCAGCCGCCCCGGAGGCAGCCCCCCACGACAAGGCCGCGTTTCTTGAACAGGGCAAAATCCTCGCAATCGCCGCCCCGCGCCGTGGGCAGCGCCTAGGAAGCGGACTCATAATGGCGCATCCAGAGGCGTGCTGATGCCATGAGCACGACGGCCAGATAGTTTCGGGCTGACTTTTCGTATCGGGTTGCGACTTTGCGGAAGTGCTTGAGCTTATTGAA
>JAIXRW010000026.1 GCA_027484985.1 Rhodobacter sp.
AAGCACCACCACGAAGTGGCGACCTGCCAGCACGAACTCGGCATGATCTTCGGCGGTCTCGTCGAACAGGCCGACAACATCCAGAAATACAAATACGTCATCCACAACGTCGCGGCCGCTTATGGCAAGACCGTGACCTTCATGCCCAAACCCATGAAGGGTGACAACGGCTCGGGCATGCACGTGAACATGTCGATCTGGAAAGACGGCAAGCCCTTGTTCGCAGGCGACCAGTATGCCGACCTCTCGATGGAAGCGCTCTACTTCATCGGCGGCATCCTGAAACATGCAAAGGCGCTGAACGCCATCACCAACCCCTCGACCAACAGCTACAAGCGCCTGATCCCGGGCTTCGAGGCACCGGTGCTGCGCGCCTATTCCGCCCGCAACCGCTCGGGCTGCGTCCGTATTCCGTGGACGGAATCGCCCAAAGCCAAGCGCGTGGAAGCCCGCTTCCCCGATCCCTCGGCCAACCCCTATCTGGCCTTCGCCGCCCTCTTGATGGCGGGCCTTGACGGCATCAAGAACAAGATCCACCCCGGCCCCGCCTCGGACAAGGATCTCTACGACCTACCGCCCGAAGAACTGGCCGAAATCCCGACCGTCTGCGGCAGCTTGCGCGAGGCGCTGGAAGAACTGGAAAAAGACCACGCCTTCCTGCTTGCCGGCGGCGTGTTCGAAAAAAGCCAGCTTGAGGCCTACATTGCCTTGAAGTGGGAAGAGGTTTACGCCTTCGAACACACCCCCCATCCGGTTGAATACCAGATGTATTATTCCTGCTGATTATCCAGCAAAATCAACACGAAAGGCCGCCTTCGGGCGGCCTTTTGCTTTGCCGGATTGCCATTGAAATCCGAAACAGTTTGAACCCATTTTTACCAAGACGCCCCATAATTTCGGGAAAATCCGCCCCTTTTTTGCCTCATTTGAACCGGATTCTGTTAATGTCTTTGTCGGTAATGAGTTGGATTTTCGTCATGCTTGACTCTCTCTCAACCAGACCTGCCACATTTGCCCTCGCGCCATCGGGCGCCGATCCCAGCCTCGACCTCGCACAGGCGGGGCGCCAGCGGGTGGTCCCCCGCCGCCCCGTCCGCCTTTCGCGCATCGCGGGGGCCGCCCCTCCCGAACGCCCGTCACCCGAAGATAGCCTGAACATCTTTGCCGATATCTTCGACAGCGACCCGCCCCCCAAGGCCCTTGATCCCCGCGTTACCGCCAGCCGCCTGCGCGCCCGCGAACGGCTCGCCCGCGCCCGCGAACGCCTCCCCGCGCCCGAGGCGAATTTCTGGCATCCCGATGCCCTTTCCGCGACCGACCCGGCGGCGGCACCGGCAGCGGGCATCCCGTACTCTGCCACAATTCCCGCCAATGACCTGCCCGATCTACCGCGCCGGGCGCATGGCAGGCTCGCGCGGGTGCGCCGCGCGCTCTATCACCCCGGCGATGCCGCGCAGGCAGCACCCCCCCCCGCGCCTTCGCCCCAGCTGCGCCTTGCCGCCCATGCGATGAATGCAACACTCGTCATCGTGGCCTTCCCCGTCGGGGCAGCGCTTTCAGCCCTCGGCGTGGTCAGGGGCGCCAACCCGCGCCTTTCGGCCCCCGCCATCGCCTTGCTGGGCGTGATCATGCTGGCATGGCAAAGCGGGATAGAACGGTTCCTCTAGCCCGCATCGGCCTGCGGCGGGTGCCATATCCCCGCCGTGGCCAGACCCTCCCGTTCCGGCCCGCCCAGTGACGCCAGCGGCACGATCCGGGTATGGATGGCAAAGACCACCGCCCCCGTCTGCGGCAACCGCACCAGGCATTGCCGCTCGGACCGCAGGTAAAGCCCCGTCACGGGTCGCGGCCGTGCCACCCCCTCGCGGCGCGGCTGGTGCAGCGTCGGGTCGTCATAGACCAGCGCGTTGAACCGCATCAGCGGCTGGCCCACGCGCACCGCATCGAACAGCCGCTGCACCCGCCGCGCCAGATCGGCGTCATAATCCGGCACCGGCCGGTGGATCGCCACCAACGGCCGCCCGATCTTTTCCGCCAGCGTCCAGCTGGCCGGAAAGCACAGCGCGGCCCCCGTCAACACATGTTCCGCGCCCCTCGCCTGCATCAGGCACAAATCGGCCTGCACCAGACGCCCCAGCACCTCCAGCGGCGCCGCAGGGTCCAGCGCCACCCGCACCCCGTCGGGGCGCCGCACCGCCGCCTGCCCGACCTCATAGCCCGCATCACCCCGCAGCTTGTCCAGAACCGCCGCGTAAAGCTCGCCCGCCGCCGCCCGCCCCTCGGGCAGCAGCGCCATCACCCGCCCGGTCGCAAGGCGAAACAGCCGGTCCCGCTCGGCCATCTGCGCGGCAAAGGCCTCGTCACGCTCGATCCAGTCACCCGCCATCGGCACGATCCCGGGCAAACGTGCCGTCCGCGCCTCCATCCAGGGCGCAAAGGGCAACCGTTCCTGCAATATGGGCCTGTCCTGCATGGCCAACATCTAGCCGCATCCACCCGTGCTGAAAACCCCGCGCCATGACCCCCGTCATGACCCCCGTCACGGCCCCCGTCACGGCCCGCGCCAAAAGACAGGCACCCCTTTCACCTTTGTCCAAATACTCTCGGGGGGAAGGGCTGCGCGCCCCGCGCAGCCCGTGGGGGCGGAACGCCCCCTCAGCCCCGGCCCCGCACGGGGCCGGGGGGCATGGCGTGCGGCGGCACGCCGCGCCGCTTGGCAACCGAAACCCGACATGCCCCGCGTCGCAAATCACGCAGACGCCCCGCCCCGCCTGCCCGACCCTTTCGCGCATCGCCACAGGGGAACCGCGCCATGAACCAGCACTATTCCGACCGCCGCAAGATCGACCCCACGCGCGGCGAAACCCTTGGCGACGGCACCCCCAATGACAATGACCGCGTCGAGATCGGCCCCACCCAGACCGCCTTTGCCGAATGGCAGGCAGCGGGCCTCGCGCTGCCGAACCTCGACCGCATGCGCCACCACCGCTGGCAGCGCCTGACCCAGGCCTTGGTGGATCGCGATTATGGCGGCCTTCTGATGTTCGACCCCCTGAACATCCGCTACGCCACCGACACCACCAACATGCAGCTCTGGAACAGCCACAACCCGTTCCGCGCCTGCCTCCTCTGCGCCGATGGCCATATGGTGATGTGGGAATACAAGAACTCCCCTTTCCTTGTGACCTTCAACCCCTTGGTAAAGGAACTCCGCACCGGCGCCTCGTTCTTCTACAATGTCTGCGGCGATGCCACCGCCCGCGACGCCCGTTCCTTCGCCGCACAGGTGGACGAGGTGATGCGGGCCCATGTCGGCACCAACCGCCGCATCGCGGTGGACAAGATCATGGTCCACGGCCTGCGCGAACTTGAACGCGCAGGGTTTCAGGTGATGGAGGGCGAAGAGGTCACCGAACGCACCCGCGCCATCAAGGGCCCCGACGAAATCCTCGCCATGAAAGCCGCCCACCACGCCTGCGAGGCAGCGATTGCCGAAATGGAACACGAAGCCCGCACCCGCATCCCCCTCGGCGGCATGTCCGAAGATGATGTCTGGGCCGAACTGCACAAGGGCAACATCAAACGCGGCGGCGAATGGATCGAAACCCGCCTCCTCGCCTCGGGCCCCCGCACCAATCCGTGGTTTCAGGAATGCGGCCCCCGCCTGATCCAGCCGAACGAGATCGTCGCCTTCGACACCGACCTGATCGGCTGCTACGGCATCTGCATCGACATCTCCCGCACATGGTGGGTGGGTGACAGGAAACCCCGCCCCGACATGACCTCTGCCTTCGCCCATGCGCGCGACCATATCGACACCAACATGGCGATGCTCAAACCCGGCGTTACCATCCACGAGCTGACCCATGGCGGCCACCAGCTCGCCCCGCAATTCTGGAAGCAGAAATATTCGTGCAAGATGCATGGCGTGGGCCTTTGCGACGAATGGCCCTTCGTGCCCTATTCCGACACATGGGTTGACGGCGCCTTCGACGTCGCGCTGGAACCCGGCATGGTGCTGTGTGTCGAGGCGCTGGTTTCTCCCGAAGGCGGCGACTTCTCGATCAAGCTCGAAGATCAGGTGCTCATCACCGAAACCGGATACGAGAACCTCACGAAATACCCCTTCGACCCCCGCCTTGCCGGATAGCGGCCAAATTCCTTGCAACAAGGAATTTGCGAATTTTCCTGTTTCAGGAAAATTGGGGGGCCAGCCCCCGTCGCCGTTCCGGCGACTCCCCCGGAGTATTTGGGCAAATGTGAAGGGCAAAGCCATGCGCTGCGCCGCAGTGGCGACCGTGAAGAAACCGTAAAGTCTGCGTTTCGCGCGTCTGCATCGGGTGTGCATGCCCTCACACCCCGTTCTGCGGCGTTTCAACCGGAAGAATCCGCCCCGCCTTGCCTTGGCCCGCATTGCGGTCTAAGGCGCAGCCAACCCCGTCAAACGGAAGGCGCTGCCCATGATCCCCCGCTATTCCCGCCCCGAAATGGTCGCCCTCTGGTCGCCCGAGACCAAGTTCCGCATCTGGTTCGAGATCGAGGCCCATGCCTGCGATGCACAGGCCGCCATCGGCGTGATTCCAAAGGAAAATGCCGCCGCTGTCTGGAAAGCGAAAGACGCCACTTTCGACGTGGCGCGCATCGACGAGATCGAGGCCGTCACCAAACATGATGTCATCGCCTTCCTGACCCATCTGTCGGAAATCATCGGCGCCGATACCGCCCGCTTCGTCCATCAGGGCATGACCTCGTCGGATGTGCTCGACACCACCTTCAACATCCAGCTGACCCGCGCCGCCGACCTGTTGCTTGCAGGCCTTGACCGCGTGCTTTCCGCCCTGAAAACAAGGGCATACGAGCATAAGGATACCGTCCGCATCGGCCGCAGCCACGGCATCCATGCCGAACCCACCACCATGGGCCTGACCTTCGCCCGCTTCTATGCCGAAATGTCCCGCAACCGTGCCCGCCTTCTGGCGGCCCGGGCCGAGGTTGCCACCGGCGCCATCTCGGGCGCTGTCGGCACCTTTGCCAATATCGACCCCAGCGTCGAGGAACATGTCTGCGCCCAACTCGGCCTGACCCCCGAACCGATCAGCACGCAGGTGATCCCCCGCGACCGCCATGCCATGTTCTTCGCCACGCTGGGCGTGATCGCGTCAAGCATCGAAAACATCGCCATCGAAATCCGCCACATGCAGCGCACCGAAGTGCTTGAAGCCGAAGAGTTTTTCTCGCCCGGCCAAAAGGGCAGCAGCGCCATGCCGCACAAGCGCAACCCCGTGCTGACCGAAAATCTGACCGGCCTTGCCCGCCTTGTCCGCATGTCGGTGATGCCCGCCCTTGAAAACGTGGCGCTCTGGCACGAACGCGACATCAGCCATTCAAGCGTGGAACGCGCCATCGGCCCCGACACCACGATCACGCTCGATTTCGCGCTGCACCGTCTGGCGGGGGTGGTCGAAAAGCTGGTGATCTACCCTGAAAACATGCTCAAAAACATGAACAAGTTCAAAGGCCTTGTCATGTCGCAGCGCGTGCTTCTGGCCCTCACCCAAGCCGGCGTCAGCCGCGAAGACAGCTACCGCCTGGTGCAGCGCAACGCGATGAAGGTCTGGGAACATGGCGCCGATTTCAAGACCGAGCTTCTGGCCGATGCGGAAGTGACCGCCGCCCTGTCGCCCGCCGAGATCGAAGAGAAATTCGACCTCGGCTACCACACCAAACATGTCGATACGATCTTCCGCCGCGTTTTCGGCTGATCTATTCGGCCTTCATCGGCAAGAATCCGGCCATTGGCACGGCTTGGCGGGGCAAGGCGGCAAAAAGCCCCTTGCCCCGCGCGATTCCGTGCTACCCTTCCGGTTGCAACCGCACCCTGAAAGGAGGACGCCGATGAAGATCAAGACGACCGCCGCCGTGATTGCCCTGATGCTTTCCCCGACCTTCGCCCTTGCCGAAGGCGGCTGTTCGCACGGCAAGCAGAATATCTCGGCCTCGGCCTGCGCCGAAGGCACGATGTATGATGCCGCAACCGGCACCTGCAAACCGCTGACCTCGTCGTAACAGGCTGCTCCCTGCCCGACATGGCGGGCGGGGGGTGCGGGCCGCTAACCAAGGCTTAACATCCCCCGCCTAACCTGCCCCGAACCTAGCCGTTCACGGGGCGCCATGACAGAACTTGCATTACCCCAGCGTACGCTGCCCGCCCGCGCCGAACCCACCCCGCGCGAAAAGGCCGCGATCATCGTGCGTCTGCTTTTGGCCGAAGGCACGCGCCTGCCGCTTTCGTCGTTGCCCGATCACCTGCAAGCGGCCCTTGCCGAACAGATGGGCCAGATGCGCCTGATCGACCGAGCAACACTCGCTGCTGTCGTTGACGAATTTTTAACCAAGCTTGACGATACCGGCCTCGCCTTCCCGCCCGGCATCGAAGGGGCGCTTGGCCTGATGGACGGGCATATTTCCACCACCGCCGCCAGCCGCCTGCGCCGCCTTGCCGGCACCGCGGCCAAGGCCGATCCGTGGGATATCATCGCCGCCCTGCCGCCCGAACGCATCCTTCCCGTCCTTACCACCGAATCGCATGAGGTGGCGGCGGTCATGCTGTCGAAACTGCCGGTGCCAAAGGCTGCACAGCTTTTGTCGCAACTTCCGGGCGATCACGCCCGCCGCATCGCCTATGCCATCTCGCTTACCGGCCGGGTCGATCCCGAAACGGTGCGCCGCATCGGCCTGTCGCTTGCCGCCCAGCTTGATGCCCAGCCCGCCCGCGCCTTCGAGGCGGGGCCCGTCGAACGGGTGGGGGCCATCCTCAATGTCTCGCCCGCCGCCACGCGCGATCAGGTGCTTGCCGGGCTTGACCAGCAGGATGCCGGTTTCGCGTCCGAGGTCAGGAAAGCCATCTTCACCTTTGCCCATATTCCCGCCCGCGTCGCCCCGCGCGATCTGCCGCGCGTGCTGAGACTGGTCGATCAGCCGCGGCTTGTGGTGGCCATCGCGGCGGCGCTGGCCGATCCGGCCCTTGCACCGGTGGCCGAATTCATCCTGACCAACATCTCGCAGCGCATGGCCCAATCCCTGCGGGAAGAAGCCGCCGCCCTCGCCCCTCCCCCCGCGCCCGAGGCCGAGGCCGCCTTTACCGCCGTCATCACCGCCATCCGCGATCTGGAAACCAGCGGCGAGATTACCTTGCAACGCGATAGTGGCTGATCCCCCCTTGCCCGCGCCCGCAGGCGCGCCTAGCGTCGGGCCGACCCAAGGGCACGTTCCGCCATGTTGATCCCGACCAAGGCTTCCACCCGCAAGGGCATCTTGTTGATGTTGCTTGCGATCCTGCTTTTCACCATGATGGATGCACTGGCCAAGGGCCTTGTGCAGCGCTACCCCACGCAGCAGGTGGTCTGGGCGCGCTTTGCGGGGCAATTGCTGATCGTGCTTGTGCTTCTGAACCGCCGCCTTCCGCCGGTCCTGCACACCCGCCATCCGTGGCTGCATGTCATCCGCTCGGCCGCGCAACTGGGGGCGACGGGCTTTTTCTTCGCCTCGCTCAACTATATCGGTCTGGCCGAAGCGACCGCGCTGACCGACATCAACCCCGTCCTCATCACGCTTGGTGCGGCGCTTTTCCTTGGCGAAAAGCTTGGCCCCCGCCGCATCGGGGGGGTGCTGGCCGCCATGGTGGGCGCCATGATCATCATCCGCCCGGGCATGGGTGTCTTTACCCTCGCGGCCATCCTGCCCCTATGCTGCGCGCTGTGCTACGCCGCCGCCGCCCTTTTGACGCGCAAGGTGGGATCGACCGAAACCGCATGGACCTCGATGTTCTACGCGGCCCTTTTCGGCACGGTCGTGACCAGCGGCCTTGTCGTTCCGGTCTGGACCCCAGTCGCCCCTGCCGACCTGCCGCTGTTCATCGCCCTTGGCGTGCTGGGGGCTGCCGCGCAACTTGCCCTGATCCGCAGCTTTTCCGTGGCCGAGGCCTCGTCGGTCGCGCCCTTCGGCTATGCGGGCATTTTGCTTGCCACCTTCTGGGGCATCGTGCTTTACGGCGAATATCCCGATGCGCTGACCATCCTTGGTGCGTCCATCATCGTGGGCGCGGGCCTTTATGTCTGGCACCGCGAAATGAAAAGCCGCGCCTGACCTATTCGATCCGCGCCGCCGCCAGTATCGCTGCAGGCCCCGGTTCCTGCACGATCACCACCACAGGCTCGTCTCCGGGCGCATCGGCGCGCAGCTCCAGCGGCTCGGCCCCGGGCCAATCGGCCAGCTTCTGCCACAGCGTGACGACATTGTGATAGGTCATCACCTGCCCCGCATTCTCGCCGCGCTCGATTGTCACGGTCTCGACCGGCGCATAGCGCACCAGATCGACCTGCGCCCCCTCGGGCAGGGGCCGGGCCGCCACCGCGCGGATCACCACCTGCCCGTCCTCTCGCCGCAGGGTCAGGCGCACATTGGGCGCCACCGCCAGATGCCGCCCGATCAACTGTACCACCGCATCCGGCGCATTGCCCTCGACGCGGTCAACCCCGCCCACGATCATCTGAGGGGTATAGATCATCCGGCTTCCCGCCGCGCGGGCATAGCTTTTCTGCCGGTCGGTAAAGGCGGCTTGGGCAAAGCTGTCCGCCCAGCCGATATAATCCCAGTAGTCCACATGCAGCGACAGCGCGATCACCCGATCCGCCTGCGCCAGCTCGCCCATGAACGCATCCGCCGGAGGGCAGGACGAACACCCCTGCGAGGTGTAAAGCTCGACCACCACCGCCTCTTGCCCGTCCTGCGCCACAGCCATGCCCGCCACAGCAAAAAGCCCCGCGCCTGCGGCAAGGGCCCCGCGCAGCGAACCCGCAAAAACCGCGCTGACGAAATGTCGCATCCGTTCCAACCCCATCCCGGTCCAGCATCCGCCCCCGTCTGCTACAGCTACAAAACGCCGCTCCGCACCGCCAATCAAGGTTTTGCGAGAATACCCCCCGCCCTGTCACCGCAAAACCCCGCCCCAACGGGCGCCCCCTGCCGGTGAAAGGGGCTTTATTTTCGGCATACAATTGCATACAACCTGCGCGACTCCCTTGCCTGACAGCCCGAACACAGGCAAGGAACCGGAAAACCGGCCCCTCGGGGCCCGCGCATTTGAACCCACCGTCAGGAGGCCCGCATGACCGTCACCGTCGGACACGACAGCGCCAAGACCCGCCAAACCCTTACCGCTGGCGGCAAGACCGTCAGCTACTATTCCATCCCCGCCGCGCAGGCCGCAGGCTTGGGCGACTTCGCGCGCCTTCCCGCCGCGCTGAAGGTCGTGCTGGAAAACATGCTGCGCTTCGAAGACGGCAAGACCGTCTCGGTCGATGACATCCGCGCCTTTGGCGAATGGGCCAAACTCGGCGGCAAGAACCCGCGCGAAATCGCCTATCGCCCCGCCCGCGTTTTGATGCAGGATTTCACCGGCGTCCCGGCCGTGGTTGACCTTGCCGCCATGCGCGACGGCATCCTTGGGCTGAAAGGCTCGGCCGCCAAAATCAACCCGCTCGTCCCTGTCGATCTGGTGATCGACCACTCGGTGATGATCGACGAATTTGGCACCCCCCGCGCCTTTCAGGCCAATGTTGACCGCGAATATGAACGCAACATGGAGCGTTATGTCTTCCTGAAATGGGGACAAAAGGCCTTCAACAACTTCCGCGTCGTGCCCCCCGGAACCGGCATCTGCCATCAGGTCAACCTTGAATACCTTGCCCAGACCGTCTGGACCGACACAGACCAGCACGGCAACGAAGTGGCCTATCCCGACACGCTCGTCGGCACCGACAGCCACACCACCATGGTCAACGGCCTTGCCGTCCTCGGCTGGGGTGTCGGCGGGATCGAGGCCGAAGCCGCCATGCTCGGCCAGCCCGTCTCGATGCTGATCCCCGAAGTCGTCGGCTTCAAGCTGACCGGCACGATGATGGAAGGCACCACCGCCACCGACCTCGTGCTGAAAGTGGTGCAGATGCTGCGCAAACACGGCGTGGTGAACAAGTTCGTCGAATTCTACGGCGACGGCCTTGACCACCTGCCGCTGGCCGACCGTGCGACCATCGCCAACATGGCCCCCGAATATGGCGCCACCTGCGGCTTCTTCCCCATCGACGATGAAACCATCCGCTACCTGCATATGACAGGCCGGGATGAGGCCCGCATCGCACTGGTCGAAGCCTATGCCAAAGCCAACGGCATGTGGCGCGGCCCCGACTATGCGCCCATCTATACCTCGACGCTTGAACTCGACATGGGCACCATCGTGCCCGCCATTTCCGGCCCGAAACGCCCGCAGGATTTCGTCCCGCTGACCGAGGCCAAAGCAGGCTTCGCCAAGGAAATGGAAGCCAGCTTCAAACGCCCCCTTGGCACCGAAGTGCAGGTCAAGGGCGAAAACTACACCCTCTCCTCGGGCAAGGTCGTGATCGCCTCGATCACCTCCTGCACCAACACGTCGAACCCCTATGTGATGATCGGCGCAGGCCTTGTGGCCCGCAAGGCCCGTGCCTTGGGCCTGAAATCCAAGCCGTGGGTGAAAACCTCGCTCGCCCCCGGATCGCAGGTCGTGTCGGAATACCTCAACGCCGCAAACCTGCAAGAAGACCTCGACGCCGTAGGCTTCAACCTTGTCGGCTACGGCTGCACCACCTGCATCGGCAACTCGGGCCCCTTGCAGCCTGAAATCAGCGCGGCCATCGCCGAAGGTGACCTTGTCGCCACCGCCGTCCTGTCGGGCAACCGCAACTTCGAAGGCCGCATCTCGCCCGACGTGCGCGCCAATTACCTCGCCTCGCCGCCGCTCGTCGTGGCCTATGCGCTGGCAGGCGATATGAACATCGACCTGACGACCGAACCGCTTGGCATGGGCACCAACGGGCCCGTCTACCTGAAAGACATCTGGCCGACGAACAAGGAAATCGCCGACCTCGTCCACGCCACCGTAACGCGCGCGGCCTTCCTCAAGAAATACGCTGATGTCTTCAAAGGCGACGAAAAGTGGCAAGGCGTCGAGATTACCGAGGCCGAAACCTACGACTGGCCTGCGTCCTCGACCTACATCCAGAACCCGCCCTATTTCCGCGGCATGGCGAAAACGGCAGGCACGATCAAAAACATCACCGGCGCGCGCGTCCTTGCGCTGCTGGGTGACATGATCACCACCGACCATATCTCGCCCGCAGGCAGCTTCAAGGCCACCACGCCCGCAGGCAAATACCTGACCGAACGTCAGGTCCCCGTCAGCGAGTTCAACTCCTACGGTGCCCGCCGCGGCAACCACGAGGTGATGATGCGCGGCACCTTCGCCAATATCCGCATCAAGAACGAAATGCTCGACGGCGTCGAAGGCGGCTACACCAAGGGCCCCGATGGCGTGCAAACCTCGATCTTCGACGCCTCGATGGCCTATCAGGCCAACGGCACCCCGCTGGTGATCTTCGGCGGCATCGAATATGGCGCGGGCTCCAGCCGTGACTGGGCCGCAAAAGGCACCGCCCTTCTGGGCGTCAAGGCCGTGATCGCCGAAAGCTTCGAACGCATCCACCGCTCGAACCTAGTCGGCATGGGCGTCATCCCCTTCGAATTCACCGGCGGCGACACCCGCAAATCGCTGGGCCTGAAGGGCGATGAAACCGTTTCGATCGAAGGGCTGGAGGGCGACCTCAAGCCGCTCTCCCTCGTGCCCTGCCACATCACCTATGCCGACGGCACGACCAAAACGATCCAGATCAAGTGCCGCATCGATACGGAAATCGAGATCGAATATGTCGAACATGGCGGCGTGCTGCACTATGTGCTGCGCGACCTCGCTTCAGCCTGATCCGGAAACCCATTGTTTCCAAAGAAAAGGCCCGCAACGGCGGGCCTTTTTGCTATCATATTGCAACAAACTGGTGGCTTCCCACCGGACCCCCTTTGGATTTTTTCAATGACCGAACATAGCGCACCCCGAACCCGCGCAATTGCCGCGCCGCTTCCCGCCCTGCCTTGGGGCGAAGGGGCATTGCTGCTGACCGTGCTGTTCCTGATCTTCGCCGCCCACTGATCCGCCCGCGGCGGTGTCAGCCGCCCGCCTGTTCTTCGGCCAGCGCCTTTTGCAGTTCGGGCACAAAACGCTGCTCGTAATCCGAACCCACCAACGGCCCCACGAAGCGGAAGGCGACAGTGCCGTCCCCCTTTACGATGAACGTCTCGGGCGGGGCCGTGACCCCCCAATCCACCACCGTCGTCCCCTTGGGGTCAAACCCCAACCCGAAGAACGGATTGCCCTCTTCCGCCAGATAGGCCGCCGCCTTGTCGGCATCGTCACGCATGTTGATGCCGGCAACCCGCAGCCCGTCTGCCGCCATCTTCTTCAGCACAGGATGCTCGGCACGGCAGGGCGGGCACCAGCTCGCCCAGAAGTTCACGATCGTCACCTTGCCCGTCCGCAGATCGGCATCCTTCAGCACCGCGAAATCCGCCAGCCCGATTGCGGGCACCGCAGGCGCCTCGCGCCCGATAAAGGTCGAGGGCAACTCGGTCGGGTTCTGCCGGTACATCCCCGCATAGAACAGCCCCGCCAGCGCCGCAAAGGCCACCGGCGGCAGCACCATCAACCATCTAGCCATCCGTTTTCCCCTGTCGTGCTTCCGCTTCGGCCAAGGCGCGTTTCACCCGGCCCCCCTGCCACAGCGACAGCGCAATCACCGCCACCAGCAACAGCACCGAAGCGCCATAGGACGCCAGCACCGCAAAGGCATATTTCCCAAGTTCCGGCATCATGCCAGCCGCTCCCGCGCCAGCAGCGCCGCCAGACGCCGCGCCCGCACCTCGGTGCGCGTCCGCACTAGAACCAGTGTCAGAAACAGCAGCACGAAGCCTGCGATGCACACCACCAGCGGCAGCCAGAACACATCGGCCACATTCTCTTTCTTGTCCAAGGACAGCGACGCCCCCTGATGCAGCCCCTGGTTCCAGAACAGCACGGCATACCGGCTCAGCACCGCAAAGACCGACCCGACCAGACACAGCACGGCCGTCAGGTCAGCCGCCGTATCGGGGTCTTCGACCGCCTGCCACAGCGCGATATAACCGAAATAGAACAGCGTCAGGATCAGGAAACTGGTCAGGCGCGGATCCCACGCCCACCACGTGCCCCACATCGGCTGGCCCCACAGCGCCCCCGTCACCAACGCGATCACCGTCATGGTCAGCCCCACGGGGGCCGCCGCCTTGGCGGCCAAGGCACTTACATGATGCCGCCGCACCAGCCAGATCAGGCTTGCCACCAGCATCATGGCCCAGGCATTGATCGCCATCATGGCACTGGGCACATGCAGATAGATGATCTTCACGGTCGATCCCTGCCGGTAATCATCCGGCGTCAGGAAGAACCCCCAGACCAGCCCGGTGACAAGACACAGCGCCGACAGCCCCGCCACCCACGGCAGCACGGCAGCCGAGCTCTGCATGAACTTCTTCGGATTGGCATATTCCCAGATCGACATGGTTCCCCGCTTAATTCCTTCCCGTCCCCGTCGCAACTCACCTGTCCGTCAGCGCAAATTCACCCGCAGCGCCGCCGCACTGGCAAAGGGCAGCAGCGCCGCCGCCGCCAGCGTGATCCCCGCCAGCAGCGCCAGCGGTGTGCCCACGGCCAGCCCCCCAGCACCCCGCTTCACCACCTCGGCGCCAAAGATCAGCGTCGGCACATAAAGCGGCAGCACCAGCAGGCTCAAGAGCAGCCCGCCCCGCTTGACCCCCACCACCAGCGCAGCCCCAAAGGCCCCGATCACCGACAGCGCGGGCGTGCCAAGCGCCAGCGAAACCACCAGCCACCCGTACCCTGCCACCGGCAGGTTCAGCAGCACCCCCAGCACCGGCGCCACCAGCACCAGCGGCACCCCCGTCACCAGCCAATGCGCCAGCGACTTCACGGCCACCACCCCTTCCAGCGGAATCGGCGCCGTGGCCAAAAGGTCCAGCGAACCATCCTCGAAATCCAGCGCGAACAACCGGTCCAGCGACAACAGGCAGGCCAGCAGCGCCCCCACCCACAATATCCCCGGCGCGATCTTGGCCAGCACCGCCCCTTCGGGCCCCACGCCCAAAGGCACCAGCACCGCCACCAGCAGGAAAAACGCCAGCCCCAACCCAAAGCCGCCGCCCGCCCGCATCGCCAACCGCAAATCCCGCGTCAGAAGTGCCAGCATGCCTGCACCCCTTTCACACTGGCCCAAATATCCTCGGGGGGAGGGCCGCCTAGCGGCCCGTGGGGGGCAGACAGCCCCCCGGCAACGCCAGCCCAAAGCGAACTCATACGAAAGCCTCGTCAAAGCCGCCCGCCTGCACCGCCGACCGCGTCGCGCGATAGGGCGCAAGGTCCAGCACCGCCGCCTCACCGATCCCCAGATCGACATGGCTCGCCATCAGCGCGGCACCGCCCGCCGCCAGATGCTGACGCACCACCTGCCCGAACAGCACGACCGAGGCCGCATCCAGCGAAACCGTCGGCTCGTCCAGCAACCACAGCTTGCGCCCCGTCACCAAAAGCCGCGCCAATCCCAGCCGCCGCTTCTGCCCGGCCGACAGATGCGCCGCCCGCCTGTGGCGCAAATCGGCCAGATTCATCGCCCCAAGCGCGGCCTCGACCGCGCCCTGCCCGCTGACCGCGGCCCAGAAGCGCAGGTTCTCCTCGACCGTCAGCACCGCCTTGATGCCATCGGCATGGGCGGCATAGGCCATTTCTTCGGGTTCCAGTGACAGGCGCCCGGCCACGGCCGGTTGCAGCCCTGCCAGGGTCCGCAACAGCGTTGTCTTGCCCACACCGTTCGGCCCGCGCAACACCAGTGCCGCACCCGCGCCCAAGGAAAAGGACAGGCCTTCCAGCACGGTGATCCCGCCACGCGCAACTGCCAGATCGTGAACCCTCAATTCCAAGCCAGAATTCCTTCCGGGGCCCCTGAACCTTGCCCGTTTTTGCGTCTTGCCAGCGGCCTCACACCCTGTCCACTGCCAGCAGCGCCGCAGCAATGCGCCGCCCCTCGCCCAGCAACACGTTATAGGTCCGGCAGGCGGTGGGCGATGCCATCGCATCCACCCCGATCCCCGCATCAGCCAAGCGCTCGACAAATTCCTTGGGCGGATGGGCAATCTCGCGCCCCGTGCCCAGCAGCAGAACATCGATCCGTCCCGCCAGCGTCAACACGGCATCCACATCGCCGTAACCGCCCCACAATCCCGCATCCCACGGCGTCACCAGACAGGCGCCGCGCAGCACATGTCCACCCACGCGGAAAAAGCCGGGTCCATAGCCTTCGAAGGGCTGGGCCATGCCGTAACTGATCTCGGTCAGCCGCACGGCCCCGCCCCCCTCATGCGTCGATATTGGCAAACTGTTCCGGCGTGCCGGTTTTCTTGGCCTTCTCGCTTCGGTCCAGCCCGATCATCAGCACGATGTTCTTGGCCACATAGACCGACGAATATGTCCCGAACAGCACGCCGATAAAAATGGCCAGCGAAAAGCCGCGCAGCACGTCGCCGCCAAAGACCAGCATCGCCCCCACCGCGATCAGCGTCGTCACCGATGTCATCAGCGTCCGCGCCAGCGTTTCGTTCACCGACAGGTTCATTACGTCGCGCAGGGGCATTTGCTTGTATTTCTGCAAGTTTTCCCGCAGCCGGTCGAACACGACCACCGTATCGTTGATCGAATAGCCCAGAATGGTCAGCAACGCCGCCACGATGGTCAGATCGAACTTGATCTGGAACAGCGCGAAGATACCGATGGTGATCAGCACGTCATGCAGCAGCGCCAGCACCGCGCCCACCCCGAACTGCCATTCGAACCGCAGCCACATATAGGCCATGATGAACACGCTCGTCACGATAAGCGACAGCACCGACGTATAGACCAGCTCGCCCGAAACCTTGGGCCCCACCGTCTCGACGCTGGGGAATTTCATGTCGGGGTCGATCTTGGCCTGAAGCGCCGCCTCGACCTGCTTCAACTGCTCGGGCGTCACTGCCTGCGTTGCATCCTGCGATGCGATGCGGATCATGGTCACATGCTGGGTATCGGTGAAATTGGGGTCGAACACCTCGGTGATCGACACATCGCCCAGCGGCAAGCCCTCAAGCGCGGCCCGATATTCGGCCACATCGACGGCAATCGCAGAATCCGTGCGCAGCGTGGTGCCGCCCTTGAAGTCGATGCCGAAATTCAGGCCCATCACGGCCCAAAGCACCGCCGCCATGAACGACAGGAACAAAGACCCGCCAAAGGTGATCCACTGCCAGCGGAAAAAGTCATAATTGGTGTTGTCGGGTGCAAGCTTGAAACGCCAGGCCATGATGTTCTCTCCTTACACGACAAGCGTTTTCGGCTGACGCCGGTTGAACCACAGGGCAACGATCAGCTTGGTCACGTTGATCGCCGTAAAGACCGAGGTGACGATCCCGATGGCCAGCGTCACCGCAAAGCCCCGCACCGGACCCGCACCAAGGAAGAACAGCACCCCCGCCGTGATCAGCGTGGTCACGTTCGCATCCACGATGGCCGACAATGCCCGCTCAAAACCCAGTTCGATGGCCCGCGCCGCCGTCTTGGCCCCCGCACGCAATTCGTCGCGGATGCGTTCATAGATCAGCACGTTGGCATCCACCGCCATGCCGATGGTCAGCACCAGCCCCGCGATACCGGGCAGCGTCAGCGTGCCCCCGATCAGCGACATGATCCCGAAGATCAGCCCCATGTTGATGGCCAGCGCCACGACGGCAAACACCCCGAACAGCCCATAAGACGCGATCATCAGCAAACTGACCGCCCCTGCCGCCACCAGCGTGGCCACGCGGCCCGCATCGATTGAATCCTGCCCCAGTTCCGGCCCGATGGTGCGTTCCTCAAGAAAGTTCATCGTCGCGGGCAAGGCGCCGGCCGACAAAAGCACCGCCAGCCGGTTCGCCTCTTCCACTGAGAAGTTGCCGGTGATGATCCCCGAACCGCCCGCGATATGGCTTTGGATGACGGGGGCCGAAATCACCTTGCCGTCCAGCACGATGGCAAAGGGCGATCCGATATTGGCCGCCGTGTAATCGCCGAACCGCCGCGCGCCCGACACATCGAACTTGAATGCCACCGCAGGCCGCCCGTTCTGGTCGAAATCGCCCTTGGCATTGGTCAGGTCTTCGCCCGAAACCACGGGCGCTTCCACCACCGTGTACCAGACATCCTTTTCATCCAGCGAAGGCAGGCTCACATTGCCCTGACCGGGGTTCTTGTCCTCGGACGATCCGCGCCGCACGACCGGGTTGAAGGTCAGCTTTGCGGTGGTCCCGATCAGCTTTTTCAACTCTTCCGCCGACCCGATGCCCGGCACCTGAATAAGGATACGGTCCGCGCCCTCGCGTTGGATCGTCGGCTCGCGCGTGCCCGCCTGGTCAACCCGCGTGCGGATGATCTCGAGCGATTGTTGCAAGGTGCGCTGGTCCGTCGCGGCCTTTTCGGCCTCGGACAGGGTGACAATCACGCTCGCCCCTTCGGCTGTCACCTCAAGGTCATTCGACCCCGCGCCCGACAGGGTCGTCACCGGCGTGGCCAGTGCCTTCACCGCCTCGACCGCGGCCGCCATGCCTTCGGGCTGGCTGATCTCGATCCGCAGCGTGCCGGGTTCCGAAGGCTGGCGCCGGATGCTGCCCACATCGGCCCGCTTGTCGCGCAGCGCGTCGCGCACTTCCGGCCACAACCCGTCCATCCGCGCCTTGTAAACATCGGCCACCTGCACCTCGGCCAACAGATGCGCCCCGCCCCGCAGGTCAAGCCCCAGATTGACCAACCCGCTGGGCAGCCATGCGGGCCAGCCATCGATCGCCGCTTGCTGTTCGGTGGTGGTAAATCCCGCCTTTGCCGTAGCCTCGGCCGCGTCGTTGCGCGCCTCGACCTTTGCATAGAACATATTGGGCATCGCAAGCAGGATGCCCAAGGCAACCACCGCCCAGATGACGATCTTCTTCCAAAGCGGCGTGTAAAGCATGGCGTCTTTCGGCTTTTGCGGAACGATAAGGCAGGCGCGGATCAGGCCGCGGCGGGTTCGGTCTTGTTCATCACCTGCGTGATGGTATGGCGCACGACCTTGACCTTCACGCCATCCGCGATCTCGACCTCGACAATCCCGTCCTCGGCCACCTTGACCACCTTCCCGACGATTCCGCCTGCCGTGACCACCTGATCACCCCGGCGCAGCGCCTCGACCATGGCGCGGTGTTCCTTGACCTTCTTCTGCTGCGGGCGGATCAGCAGGAAATACATGATGGCGAAAATCAGGACCAGCGGCACAAAGGAAGCAAAGGCGCTGCCCGCACCGGCAGAACCGGCAGCTTGGGCGAAAGCGGGGGTTGCGAACATGGGTCGTCCTCTCACTGTCTTGGGGCGACGGAACCCGTCGCGAATTGGCGCGCACCCTAGTCAAGGGTGCATGGGAAGGCAAGGCGCAGGCCATCACAGCGGCATGAGCCCCGCCGCCCCGATATAGGCATGCTCCCGCACAACACCAGACCGGTCCCCGATCCACCACCCAATCCGGCGGCCCCTTCCCCTTCCGGCCCGCTTGGGGCATATGTCGCGCGGGCCTTCCCCATCCCTTCCAGCGATCCACAGGTGACCCATGCATGACATCCGCGCCATCCGAGAGAACCCCGCCGCCTTCGATGCGGCCCTCTCGCGCAGGGGTCTGCCCGCCGCCTCGCCCGAAATCCTCGCCCTCGACGAATCCCGCCGCGCCAAGATTCTGGCCGCCGAAACCGCGCAGGCCGACCAGAACCGCGCCTCCAAGGATGTCGGCGCCGCCAAGGCGCGTGGCGATGATGCCGAATTTGAACGCCTTCGCGCCCTCGTGTCCGACAAAAAGGCCGAAGTCGCCCGCCTCAACGCCGAAGCCGCCGAACAGGATGCCGCCTTGCGCGACATGCTGATGCGTATCCCGAACCTGCCCCATCCCGATGTCCCCACCGGCAAGGACGAAGGTGACAATGTCGAACTCCGCCGCTGGGGCAGCCCGCGCCAGTTCGACTTCACCCCGCGCGAACATTTCGACATCGCAGGCGTGAAACCCGGCATGGATTTCGAAACCGCCGCCAAACTGTCGGGCGCGCGCTTCGTCGTGCTCAAGGGTGCCGTGATCCGCGTCCACCGCGCCTTGGCGCAATTCATGCTCGACACCCATATCACCGACCACGGCCTGACCGAGATGTGGACCCCCGTCCTTGTGAAAGAGGACGCGATGTATGGCACCAACCAGCTGCCCAAATTCGCCGAAGACAGCTACCAGACCACAAATGGCTGGTGGCTCGTCCCCACATCCGAAGTCACGCTGACGAATACGGTGGCAGGCGACATCCTCGACGAATCCGCCCTGCCCATCCGCATGACCGCCCATACCCAATGCTTCCGCTCGGAAGCGGGCAGCGCAGGCAAGGACACGACCGGCATGCTGCGCCAGCACCAGTTCGAAAAGGTCGAGATGGTCTCGATCACCACGCCCGAAACCAGCATGGCCGAACATGACCGCATGACCGCTTGCGCCGAGGCGATCCTTGAAAAGCTGGGCCTGCCCTTCCGCACCATCGTGCTTTGCACGGGTGACATGGGCTTTGGCGCGCAAAAGACGCATGACCTCGAAGTCTGGCTTCCGGGCCAGAACCGCTACCGCGAAATTTCCTCGGTCTCGGTCTGCGGCGATTTTCAGGCCCGCCGCATGAATGCCCGCTACCGCCCCGCAGGCGGCAAGCCGGAATTCGTGCATACGCTGAACGGCTCGGGCCTTGCCGTGGGGCGCTGCCTCATCGCCGTGCTGGAAAACGGCCAGCAAGAAGACGGGTCTGTCGATCTGCCCGCCGCGCTGCACCCCTATCTGGGCGGCAAGACTCGCATCACCGCCGAAGGCACCCTCGCATGACCGGGGGTCGCCTGCGCGCGCTTTTGCTGCTTCTTGCCACTGCCGCCTTCGGCGCGGCCCCCCTCATCGTGCCGCCCTTCACGGGCTATGACCCCGCGCAATTCCCCGTGGTCATCCCCCGCCCCTCGATCCAGCCCGCAGGTTACGCCTTTTCGATCTGGAGCGTGATCTACCTCTGGCTCGCCCTGCACGCCATCCTCGGCTTGTGGAAACATCCCGACACTCCCGCATGGGACCGCCCGCGCCTGCCCCTTACCCTTGCCATCGCACTCGGCGCGGCGTGGCTTTCGCTGGCAAATGCCGCCCCGATCACGGCGACCGTGGCGATCTGGGTCATGGCCGCCTCGGCCCTGACTGCATTTGTCCGCTCCGATACGGGCACCGACCGCTGGCTTCTTTCGGCCCCGCTCGGCATCTTCGCAGGCTGGCTTTCGGCCGCCGCCGCCGTCTCGACCGGCGTGGTGATCGCAGGCTACGGCATCCTTGGTGACACG
>JAIXRW010000047.1 GCA_027484985.1 Rhodobacter sp.
AGCGGCACGCGGTCGCCCGCCTGTGCGGCAAGGGCGCGGGAATGGGCCCCTGCGGCAAGGATCACGCGGCGGGCTTTCAGGTTCAGGCCCGGGCCGGTCAGGGTGACGCCGCCCGCCTCTCGCCTCAGGCCTGTGGCCTTGGTCCGGATACACTGCGCCCGAGCGGTGACATGTGCGGCAAGGCGGCCCACCATCGCGCCCGGATCGTTCAGGAACACCGCCTTGGGGAAAAAGGCGGCACCGCCCGCGACCTCTGGCAGGGTCGGCTCCATCTGGCGCAGCGCCTCGGGGCCGATCAGATCGACGCTGATGCCAAGGCTGCGGCGAAAGGCCATGTCGGCCTCGGCCGCGCGGAAGGCGGCTTTGGAGTCGTAGATGTAAAGGCAGCCGCGTTTCTGCACGATCTCCGCCCCGCCGATGCGGTCAGCCAGCGCCAGCCATGACGGGCAGGCATCGGCAAGCAGGCGTGCGATGTTCGCGGCATTGCGGGCGGCAGGGCCGGGCAGGGATTGCCACGCGAAGCGGGCCAGCCACGGCATCAGCGCGGGAATCGCCGCGCGGCGGATGGCAAGTGGCGAATTGCGGTCAAACAGCAGCGCGGGCAGGTTTTTCAGCACATCCGGCGTGCCCACGGGCATGACCGCATAATCGGCGATGGTGCCCGCATTGCCATAGCTTGCCCCCGAACCGGGCGGGTTCGGGTCTATGATCGTGACCTCGCGCCCTTCGGCCAGCAGCCGTTCCGCGATGGCAAGGCCCACGACACCCGCGCCGACAATGGCGATTTCGGTTTCCTGTTTCATTACCAACCTTGCGCGGCGCGTGCCGCGCAAGGCCACACGCCGTTGAAACCTGCCCCGCCCGTGCGCCCGGCGCACGGGCCGCGCCCGCCCGCCCTTTGGCGGGCGCGATACCGCGCCCACCTTGTCGGGCGCGGCCCGTGCCCGACCCTTGGTCCGGCTGAGCCCCTTTTGCGCCCGCGTCGCCGCGGTCGCAATCGGACCGTGGCAAAGGTCCACCGGACCTTTGCCAGTCGGTCCTCTGTCGCCTTACATGCAGGCCTCGAACAGCGCCCGCGTGTTTTCCTTGGTCATGGCAATCGGGTTGCCGCCGCAGGACGGGTCTTCCAGTGCCATGTCGGTCAGTTCGTCCAGACGGGCCGCTTCCACCCCCATCGCGGTCAGGTTCGCGGGAATGTTCAGCGTGGCGCGCAGGTTCATCACCGCCTGCCGGAAGCCGTCGAACCCGCCCGCAATGCCGATATAGGCGGCGGCCTTGTCCAGACGCGCCTCGATCGCGGGGCGGTTGAAATCGAGCACCATCGGCATGACCACGGCATTGGTGGTGCCGTGATGGGTGTTATAGACCGCGCCGATCGGGTGGCTTAGCGAATGGATCGCGCCAAGGCCTTTCTGGAAGGCCACGGCCCCCATGGCAGCCGCACTCATCATATGCGCCCGCGCCTCAAGGTTGGTCGGGTCGCTATAGGCGGTGGGCAGGTTCTCGAACACCAGCCGCATCCCTTCAAGCGCGATGCCTTGGCTCATCGGGTGGTAGAAGGGCGAGCAATAGGCTTCGAGGCAATGGGCCAGCGCGTCCATGCCCGTGCCTGCGGTGATGAATTTCGGCATGCCGACAGTCAGCGCGGGGTCGCAGATCGTGACCACGGGCATCAGCTTCGGGTGGAAGATGATCTTCTTCTTATGCGTCACCGAATTGGTCAGCACACCCGCACGGCCCACTTCCGAACCGGTGCCAGCGGTGGTGGGCACCGCGATGATCGGGGCGATCTTGCTGGCATCCGCACGGGTGAACCAGTCGTCGATATCTTCCAGATCCCAGACCGACAGACCCGCCCGCTGATGCGCCATCAGCGCGATCATCTTGCCAAGGTCCAGCGCCGATCCGCCGCCAAAGCAGATCACGCCATCATGGCCACCGGCCAGATAGGCGGCGATGCCTGCGGCCATGTTGCCCTCGTTCGGGTTCGGGTCCACGTCAGAAAACACCGCGCGGCCAAGGCCCGCCGCGGCCAGCCCGTCAAGGGCCGCCGCCGTGATCGGCAGCGATGCCAGCGCCTTGTCGGTCACCAGCAGCGGCTTTTTCACCCCCGCGCCCGCGCAATGTTCGGCCAGTTCCGCGATGCGGCCCACGCCGAACTTGATGGCAGTCGGATAAGACCAGTTCCGGTTCGGAACGTTGTGGGTCATGTCACACCTTCTTCAAATGGTAGGATTTCGGACGGGTCACCGAATGGAACCCGAGGTAAGACAGCGACCCGCCGCGCCCGGTATCCTTGCAGCCCGTCCAGCACAAAGCGGGGTCAAGGTAATCGGCGCGGTTCATGAACACCGTCCCCGTCTCGATCCGCGCGCCGATTTCGGCGGCGGTGTCGTAATCCCCGGTCCAGATGCTGGCGGTCAGGCCATAGGGGCTGTCATTCATCAGGCGGATGGCTTCTTCGTCATCCTTGACCTTCATGATGCCCACCACGGGGCCAAAGGATTCTTCGGTCATCACCCGCATGGAATGATCGACATTGACCAGAATCTGCGGCGCCAGATAGGCGCCCCCGTCATCGGCGGGGAAGTTGGCGGGGTCGATCAGCGGCTTGGCCCCTGCGGCAATCGCCTCGGCCACCTGCGCGCGCACCACGGCGGCAAAGCGCTTGTTCGCCATCGGGCCCAGCGTGGTGGCCGCATCGAAGGGGTTGCCCAGTTTCAGCGCATTGACCCAGGCGACCGACTTTTCGACAAAGGCATCATAAAGCGATTCATGCACATAGATCCGCTCGATCCCGCAGCAGCACTGGCCCGAATTGAACATCGCGCCATCCATCAGCGTATCGACGGCGGCATCAAGGTTGGCGTCATGCCGCACATAGCCGGGGTCTTTCCCGCCCAGCTCCAGCCCCAGCGGCGTGAACGTCCCCGCCGCCGCCTTCTCCATGGCAACCCCGCCACCGACCGATCCGGTAAAGTTCACAAAGCCAAAGGCCCGCGCACCGATCAGCGCCTCGGTCGTGGCATGGTCCAGCACCACGTTCTGGAACACATCCGCAGGCACGCCAGCCGCATGGAAGGCTTCCGCCAGCCGCTCGCCCACCAGCAGCGTCTGGCTTGACGCTTTCAGCATCACCGCATTGCCTGCAATCAGCGCGGGCACCAGCGTGTTGATGGTGGTCAGGTAAGGGTAATTCCACGGCGCGACGATAAAGACCACGCCCAGCGCTTCCCGGGCAAGGTAGCGGCGGAATGTGTCGCTATCCTCGACCATCTTGGGCGCCAGCGTCTCGGCCGCGATCCCCGCCATGTATTCCGTGCGGGCATTCACCCCGCCGAATTCGCCGCCGAACCGCGTGGGCCGGCCCATCTGCCAGGCCAGTTCCTCGACGACCACGTCCTTCATCTCGTTCAGCCGCGCCACACCGGCCTGCACCAGCGCGATGCGCTCGGCCAAGGGGCGAGCCGCCCATGTCTTTTGCGCGGCCTTGGCACGGGCCACGGCGGCCTCGGCCACGGCGCGTTCCAGCGGCATCCGCGTCGCGTAAACCCGTCCATCGACGGGCGAGATCAGTTCAATCGGTTTCATCATTCCACCTTCGGGCCGTCCGGCCCCCTGTTGCGGGGCGCGCGGGGCAGTCGAACCGCCACGCGCCGCCTGCCTTCCTTACGCCCGTTCCAAAAGGCGCTGAACCTCGAAATCCGTCACCACGCGGTCGGTCTCGGAAATCTCCCACTGCGCGGCGTGATGGTAATGGTCCACCACATCATCGCCAAAGGCCGCCCGCAGCATGGCCGACCCGTTGGCCAGCGCCGCCGCCTCGCGCAGGTTGGTCGGAATCTCGCGAATCCCCTGCGCGCGATACATGTCGCCGCGCATCTCGGGCTCCAGCTCCATCTTCTTCTCGATCCCGTCCAAGCCAGCCGCCAGCAGCGCGGCACAGCACAGATAGGGGTTCACATCGCTACCGGGAATACGGCATTCCACGCGGATGCCCTTGGTCTGCTCGCCGCACAGCCGAAAGCCCGCCGTGCGGTTATCGGCCGACCAGACCGCCTTGGTGGGTGCGAACATGCCCACGCAGAACCGCTTGTAGCTGTTCACATAGGGCGCAAGGAACAGCGTGATCTCGCGCGCATGGGCCAGTTGCCCGGCCATGAACTGCTTCATCACGGCACTCATGCCATGCGCGTCATCCTTGTCCAGAAAGGCCGGTTTGCCATCCAGCGTCCAAAGCGACTGGTGCACATGCGAAGACGATCCGGCGCGCCGATGGTCGTATTTCGCCATGAAGGTCACCGATTTGCCCTTGGCCCATGCAATCTCTTTCACTGCCGTCTTGATGATCGCATGGTTGTCTGCCGTATCCAGCGCATCGGAATAGCGGTAATTGATCTCTTCCTGCCCCGCCTCGGCCTCGCCTTTCGAGTTTTCGACCGGTATCCCCGCACCATAAAGCCCGTTGCGGACCGCCCGCATCACCTCTTCTTCCTTGGTGGTCTGGAACAGCTGGTAATCCTCGTTATAGCCGCTGATCGGCTTGAGCCCGGCAAACCCGCCATCGCGGAAACTCTCGTAGCTGTTCTCAAAGATGTAGAACTCGAGCTCGGTCGCCATCATCGGCTCAAAACCCATGGCGCGGGCGCGGGCGACCTGTTTTTTCAGGATCGCGCGGGGCGAATGGGGCACTTCCTCATGCGTGTGATGGTCCAGAAGATCGCACAGCACCATGGCGGTGGCAGGCAGCCACGGCACAAGACGCAGCGTCGAAAGGTCGGGCTTCATCACATAGTCGCCATAGCCGGTTTCCCAGCTGGTCGATTTGTAGCCCTGCACCGTGTTCATCTCCATGTCCACGGTCAGCAGATAGTTGCAGCAATGCGTTTCTTCGTAACCGCCATTCACGAAGAAAGCGGCGTGAAAGCGTTTGCCGATCAGGCGGCCCTGCATGTCGATACCGGCCACCACCACCGTATCGATCTCGCCGCGCGCCACGGCATCCTTCAACGCGTCCATCGTCATGTTTCCGGGCATCCGGTCTCTCCGTCGGGTTCCTGCCCCGGCCTCGTCGGGCGCGGGGTCGTTTGAAAGGGCGGCGGGCAATCATGGCCCGCCCGTCACGCAGCCATGGCCGGCCTCAGCTTGCCCGGGCCTGTTTCTGGATTTCAGCCACGCCCATATTGATCACCGGCGCCAGCATCTCGGCCATCGCATCGGCGGCCCCGGCATCGGCAATCAGGTCATTGCGGATTTCCAGCATCGCATTGGGCAGCCCGTAAGGGGTGGCCTGCACCCGCAGCGTATGGGTCACATCATCGGCCGCCGAATAGGGCGCGTTCAGCGCCGCATTCAGCCGCGTCATCCGCGCCGCATTGTCGCGGATCGCCATGGCCAGCGCCGGATCGGCATCATGGATCACCCCGAATTCGACCGCCCGCGGACGGCCGAAATAGACCGGCGTAAAGCTGTGGACCGTCACCACCACCGGCCGCAACCCCAACGCCACGCGCCGCATCAGCACGCCATGCAGCCCGGTATGGAACGGCAGATAAATCGCTTCGGTCCGCGCCAGCCGCTCGGCGGCGCCGATCGCGGCATTGCCGGGAATGTCGAACACTTCCGATTTCGCGGGCATCGCCCCCGCCATATCGGGCGCGCGGTTGCAGTCATAGACCAAGCGGCTGACCGGCGCATGAACCAGCACCGCATCCAGCCGCCGCATCAGCCCCCGCGCCACATCCAGCGCGCCGGGGTCCCACGCGATATGCGCCATCCGCGCCGCCTCGGGCAGGCCCAGATCGCCCCAGGCCGCAGGAATCGCATGGGACGCATGTTCGCAAACCAGCACCACCCGCCCCTTGGCATCGGCATTCTCGATCGTCGGCTCGAACCGCTGGCCCATGCTGGCACGTCATCCCTGCTGCTTTGGCCCAAGGCTTGCCTTGCCCAAGCCCGCTGTCAAGAATTATTCACCGCTTCCCACGCTGTAGTGATGTTTTCTGTTTGCACGCGCGCGCCCTTGCCCGATGATGGGGCCAACGCTTCCGAAAGGCCGCCGCACATGGACGCAGCCACCACGATCGAAGATCACATGCGCCGTGCGCTGCCCGATCTGACACGCGCCGAACGCCACCTTGCCACCCATATCCTGGGCCATTACCCCGTGGCCGCGCTGGGCTCGATCACCGCCTTGGCCAAGGCGGCCGATGTCTCGACCCCCACGGTGGTGCGCCTTGTGCAAAAGCTCGGCTTCAAGGGCTATCCCGATTTCCAGCACTCCCTGCGCGCCGAGGTCGAGGCCATGCTCGTCTCGCCCCTGGCCAAGCATGACCGCTGGGCCGGCGGCGTGCCGCAAAGCCATATCCTCAACCGCTTTGCCGATGCGGTGATGGGCAACCTGCAAGCCACCCTCGGCCAGATCGACCATGCCGAGTTTGACGCCGCCGCCACCCTGCTGGCCGATCCCGACCGCCGCATCTTTGCCGTGGGCGGGCGCATCACCCATGCCATGGCCGATTATTTCGCCACGCTGATGAAGGCCGTCCGCAGCAATGTCACCCTAATGTCCGACATGGCGAATGCATGGCCCTCGGCGCTGGTCGATCTTGCGGCAGGCGATGTGCTGCTCGTCTTCGACATCCGCCGCTATGAAAACGCCGTGGTGCAACTGGTCGAACTGGCCGTCGAACAGGGGGCCGAGGTGATCCTGATCACCGACCGCTGGGTCAGCCCCGCCGCCACCCATGCCCGCCACACGCTTGCCTGCCATATCGAGGCGCCCAGCGCATGGGACAGCATGGTTTCGGTGATGGTGCTGATCGAAACCCTGCTCGCCTCGGTGCAGGCCCGGACATGGCCCACGACCGAAGCGCGGCTCAAACGGCTCGAAGACCTCTACGCCCGCTCGCGCTTTTTCCGCCGCCACCGCTAGACAGCCGCACCCTCGGCCCGCCGCTTGGGGCGCACCTCCGGCCAAGGGCGCGGCCCAAGATTTTTCGCAAAAATCTTGCTCGGAATTTTTCTGAAAAATTCCGGTCCCTAGGCCAGCCGTCGCCGCGCGCCCGAAACCCCGTTCATCACCACCGCCACCAGAATGACCGCCCCGCCCAGAAAGGTGTTGGCGCTTGCCGTCTCGTTCAGCAACAGCCACACCCACAGCGGCGCCAGCATCACCTCGATATTGGACAACAGCGCCAGTTCCGCCGCCGGAACCACACGGCTGCCCAGCGTGTAAAGCACCATCCCCCCCGACAGCGTGACCGCCCCCATGAACATCGCCCATCCGGCATCGGCCACCGGCACCGCCAGCGGCTGGCCGATCTGCACGGCCACCGCCACGCCCGCGATGATCGAAAACACGCCCCCCAGCACGACCGAAGGCAAGGTATCCTCCAGCTTCCGCCAGCGCAGGCTCACGGTGAACACCGCAAATCCCAGCGCCGACAGCAGCGCCGCCACATTGCCCGCCAGCGCCCCGCCATGCAGCCCCTCGCGCACCATCACGAAAATGCCCGCCAGCGCCACGGCAATCGCCGCCCATGTCGCGCGCCGCACCGTCTCGCCCAGCACCACCCGGCCGATCAGCGCCGTCAGAAAGGGCGAGGCCGCGAACAGAAAGACCGCATTGGCAATCGTCGTCGCCTGAATGGAATAGATCGCCCCGGCAAAGGCCGCCACCAGCCCGATCCCGCCCAGCACCCCCGCCAACCCTGCGCCGCGCAGCGCAGGCAGCGGCGATCCGCCCGCCCGCCATGCCAGAAAGCCGATCAGCACCGGCAGCATCCCCACCGACCGCCAGACCAGAACCGCCCAGGTGCCCGCCGTGTCGATCTGGCGGAAGATCAGCCCCTGCACCGACCACAGCACCCCCGCCGCGATCACCAGCAGCACCCCCGTTCCGTATCGCATCGCACCATCCAGCCCTGTTTGCCCCATAGGACCGGCCGGCCCCCGCCGCGTCTGTCCCGTTCCCGACACGGGCAGCCTTGCCCCGTCAATACCCCCGCGCGCGGTCCACCAGATGCAGCAACGGCATCCCCGCCTCGCCGCGCCGGATATTCTCGGCAATCACATGGGCCGAGGATCGGGGCCGCGTATCGGCGGCGATATGGGGCGTCACCGTCACCCGCGGATGCGCCCAATAGGGGTGGTCGCCGGGCAGCGGCTCGATGCGGAATACATCCAGCGTCGCATGGCCGATATGCCCCGCATCCAGCGCCGCCAGCAGCGCGTCATCGTCGATGACGGCCCCGCGACCGGGGTTCAGGATCACCGCCCCCTTCGGCAGCATCGCCAGCCGCCGCGCATCCAGCAGGTTTTCCGTTCCGGCCGTCTTGGGCAGCAGCGTCACCACGATCTCGGCCCCGCGCAGCGCGGCCTCAAGCCCGTCCTCGCCATGCAGGCAGGGGATGCCCCCGACCGTCTTTTCCGTCCGGCTCCAGCCCGTCACCGGAAAGTTCAGCGCCACCAGCGCCCGCGCCGCCGCACGGCCCAATTCGCCCATGCCCAGCATCGCCACGGGGCGTTCGCGGGCCAAGGGCGGGCAGGTCGGGTCCCACACCCGCCCCGGATTGACGATATGGCGGTCCATCCCCAGATGATGGCGCAACACATGCCCCACCACCCATTCCACCATGCCTTCCGTCAGCGCAGGGTCCACCATCCGGCACAGCGCCTGCGTCAGCGTCGGGTTGCCCACGATCCGCTCGACCCCCGCCCACAGCGACAGCACCGCCTTGCAACGCGTATAGGGCGTGAAATTCTGCAACGGCGCCGATGGCGCATAGATGATGTAATCCACCGATGCAGGTTCGGCCTCCTGCACCAGATCGACGCCCATCCCGTCAAAGGCGGCCAACAGCGCGGGGCGGTATTCCTCCCACAGGGCAGGGGGGGCGAACAGAACCTTGGGCATCGGGCAATGATCCTATCTCAAACGGTGGACATGCGCGCTTTGCACCAGTCCAAAGGCGATCAGCAAGACCAGCATGACCGACCCGCCATAGGAAAGAAAGGGCAGCGGCACCCCCACCACCGGCGCCATGCCCATCACCATCGACATGTTCACCGCGATATACAGAAAGAAATTCGCCCCGATGCCCAGGATCAGCAACTGGCTGAACCGGTCCTTGTTCTGCATCGCACTGCTGAACAGGAACAGCAGGATCAGCCCGTAAAGCACCAGCAAGGTCAGCGTGCCGACAAAGCCGAATTCCTCGCCCAGCGTGGTAAAGATGAAATCGGTGTGCTTTTCGGGCAGAAAGTTCAGCCGCGACTGCGTGCCCTGCATGAACCCCTTGCCGCTCCACCCGCCCGATCCTAGCGCGATCTTGGCCTGCATGATGTTGTAGCCCGCCCCCAGCGGGTCGGCCGACGGGTCAAGGAACGTGTCGATCCGCCGATACTGGTAATCGTGCAAAAACTGCCATTCGGTTCCGCGCGTGGTGAACACCGCCGTCACCGCCCCCACGACCAGCGCGATCACCACCACATAATACCAGATCGACACACCGGCCGCGAACATCACCGCCGCCCCCCCCATCAGCAGCATCAGCGACGTGCCAAGGTTGGGCTGGATCACCACCAGAAAGGTCGGCACCACGATCAGCAGGATCGGCACCAGCACCCATAGCGGATGTGACACCTTCTTGGGGTCCAGCCAGTCGTAATAGGCCGCCAGCATCATCACCATCGTGACCTTCATCAACTCTGATGGCTGTATGCGGATCGGCCCGATATCCAGCCAGCGTTGCGCGCCCATCCCCACCGTCCCGAACAACTCGACCGCCACCAAAAGCAGCAGCGTCAGCCCGTAAAGCAGGGCCGAGGTGTTGCGCCAGAACCAGATCGGCACGAAGGCGATGGCGAACATCATCCCCATGCCCACGCCAAACCGCTTCATCTGCGGTTCGGCCCACATGTCCAGCCGCCCGCCCGCGATGGAATACAGCACCAGAAACCCGATGGCCGACACCGTTGCCACCAGCACGACCAGCGGCCAGTTGACATGCAGCACCTTTCGCAGCCCCGTCGGCGCGGTCTTGACCCGGTATTCCAGAAAACTCACGCCCCGGCCCCCTTTGCCGCCCTAGGCCCGCGTTGTCCGCAGGCTGCCACCCGAAGCGCGCAATTTTTCCTTCAGCGCGTTCAGGTCCGTCTCGATCCGGCTGCGCTGCGCGGCGGGATAGGCGTCCAGCGGCGGTATTCCCCCCGTCAGCGCCCGCAAGATCGCATCCCGCGCGATGGGGGCCGCCACCGCCGAACCGCCCCCGCCATGTTCGACCACCACCGAAACCGCATAGCGCGGCGCGGCATAGGGCGCATAGCCCACGAACAGCGCATGGTCGCGCCGGTTCCATGGCAGATCGTCATTCGACGTGACGCCCCGCGCCCGTTCCGCGGCGCTGATGTTGCGGACCTGGCTTGTGCCCGTCTTGCCCGCCATCATCATCGCGTCATCCGCGATGCGCGACGATTTCGCCGTGCCGCGTTCGGTATTCATCACGTCATGCATCCCCTGCCGCACCGCCTGCAAATAGGCAGGGTCAAGGTCCAGCGGCTCGGGCGGCGCCATCTCGACCGGCTTGCCCCCGATCGACCGGATCAGCCGCGGCACGACCGCCCGCCCCGTGGCCACCCGCGCCGTCATCACCGCCAGTTGCAGCGGCGTGGCCAGCACATAGCCCTGCCCGATCGAGGCGTTGATCGTATCCCCGATACGCCAGTCCTGCCCCCAGCGTTCCTGCTTCCAATCCTTGGTCGGCATGATGCCCTCGGCAATGGCCGACATCGGCAGGTCGTGGCGCACACCCAGCCCCAGCTTGTGGCCCATCTCGGCAATCGCCTCGATGCCCACCTTCTGCGCCACCTCGTAATAGAACACATCGCAGCTTTGCTCCAGCGACCGCGCCAGATCGACGGTGCCGTGCCCCCCATGTTTCCAGCAATGGAAGCGGCGGTTGCCGAATTCGATGTAACCGGGGCAGTAATGCGTGGTGTCGGGCGTGATCACCCCCGCCGCCAGCGCCGCCAGCGCCGTCACCACCTTAAAGGTCGAACCCGGCGGATAGGCCCCCTGCACCGATTTGTTGGCCAGCGGGCGATGGTCGTTTTCCATCAGCGTGCTGTAATCGCGCTGGCTGATCCCGCGCACGAACAGGTTGGGGTCAAATCCGGGGGCCGAGGTGCAGGCGATCAACTCGCCCGTCGTCACATCGATCACCACACAGGCCGCGCTCTGGTCGCCCAGCCGGGCCTGCACGAAATTCTGGATATCGGCATCGATCGTCAGTTCGATATCCGCCCCCGGCACGCCCTCGGTGCGCTCCAGCTCGCGCATCACCCGCCCCACGGCATTGACCTCGATGCGCTTGTTGCCCGCATGGCCGCGCAGCGTGTCCTCCATCCAGCGTTCCACGCCGATCTTGCCGATCTGGAACTTCGGCAGTGTCAGCACGGGGTCGGGATCGGTCAGCTCGGCAATATCGCGCTCGCTCACCGGGCCGACATAGCCCACGACATGGCTGAAATCCTCGTAAAGCGGATAGTGCCGCGACAGGCCCACTTCGGGTGTCACACCGGGCAGGCCGGGCGCATTCAGCGCCACTTTCGAGAAATCCTCCCACGCCACGCGGTCTGCCACCAGCACCGGCACAAAGGGCGAATTGCGGTCAATCTCCTTGCGGACCTGTTCCAGATCCTCGGCTGTCAGCGGGATCAGATGGCTCAGCCGGTTCAGCACCGCCTCGACATCGCCCGCATCCTCGCGCGTCAGCGTCACGCGGTAATTCTGTTCATTGCCCGCGATCAGCTTGCCGTTGCGGTCCTGAATCAACCCCCGTTCCGGCGGAATAAGCCGCATGTTGATCCGGTTTTCTTCGGCCAGCAGGCGGAACTGATCGGCCTGTTCCACCGACAAAAACCGCATCCGCGCCGCCAGCACCGCGAACATGGCCGACACCGCCCCGCCCAGCAGCAGGGCGCGGCGGTTCACGCGGCGCGCGCTTTCCTCGGTGTCACGCGGGCTTCGCCTCACATCCGTCTCCCATAGGCATCCACCTCGCCCATCGCGGGTTTGCGAAGGTCAAAGGCAAAGCGCGATGCCGCCACCACCAGCGGATAGCACAGAACCGACCACAAGGTCTGCAACAGCGCAAAGCCGAACGGCGCCTGCGGCAGGAAACTGACCACAAAGACCAGCCGATAGGCCAGAAGCATCGCCACCATCACCACCGCGACCAGCGCCCATTCGGCGGCAAAGCTCAGCTCGCGCGTCAACGCTACCCGCGCCCGCAGGAACTCGGTCGCCACGATCACCAGCCCCGCCCACAGCCCGGGCGGCCGCATCAGCAGGAAATCCTCGGTCAGGAACAACAATCCGATCATCAGCACCGGCAGATAATCGGGCCGCCGCACCACCCATGCGAAGGTCAGGCACAACAGCAGGTCCGGCCATGGCCAACTGCCCGCCAGTGATCCCAGCGGCAACAGCTTGATGAACAGGATCACCGCCGACAGGGCCAGAAACAACCCGCGATAGACCCAAAGCGTCACGCGCAGCGGATCAACCATCGCCCGCCTCGCCATCGGGCGACCCGCCGACCGCATCGCCCGTGCCCGCATCGCCCGCCGTCGTGGCCCCCGCAGCACCGCCCGCAGCCCCCTCTACCGCAGGCTCGGCATTGGGAACGGTGGGCACGGGCGGCGGCGGGCTGGGCGGCGGCGCGATCAGCGCGCCGGGGTCCGTGATCGGCTCAAGCTCGTGGCTGCGCAGCACGCGCAGGAATTCCAGCCGCTGGTAATCGGCGCTCAGCACCACGCGCAGGCGGTGGTCCGTCCCCATCGCCACCTGCCCGACCAACAGCCCCGAGGGCAACATCCCGCCATCGCCGCTTGTCACCACACGGTCGCCGGGGCGCACCAGATCGGCATTTTCCAGAAATTCCAGCGGGGGCAGGGCGCTGTTATCGCCCGACAACAGCGCCTTCTGCCCCGAAGGCTGCACCGTCACCGGCACGCGGCTGTTGCTGTCGGTCAGCAGGATCACGCGGCTTGTCCGCTGCCCCAGCCCCGAAATCCGCCCAACCAGCCCGATCCCGTCCATCGTCGCCCAGCCATCGCGGATGCCATCGCGCGCCCCCACGTTCAGCAGCACCGATTGCCGGAACGGCGATCCGCTATCGGCTAGCACCACGCCGGTCACATAGGTCAGCTTCGGGTCAAGCCGCACCTGGTTCAAATCCAGCAGCCGCGCGTTCTTCTGCTCCAGCTGAAGCGCGGCTTCCTTCCACGCCTTCATCTGTTGCAACTCGCGCCGCAATTCCTGATTCTGGGCGTAAAGGCTTGTATAGCTGTGGAATTCATCCACCATCGCCGCCGCCTTCGTCACCGGCAGCAGCGCCCAGTCAAAGGACGGAACGACCGTATCCACCAGCGCCGCGCGGAACCGCTCGACCCGCGGGCTGTCGATCCGCCACAGCAGGAAAATTCCCATCAGCAACAGCACAAACAAGGCGACCAGAACCCGCCGAAGCGGGCCCGTGTAATCCTCTGGTCCCTTGCTGCGCGTCCGTGCCACGGCTCGCCCCTGTCATCCGATGCACAAGAAGCGAAACGCCTCAGCTGTCGTAGTCGATCACGTGACGCAGTTGCTTTTCATATTCCAGCGCCTTGCCGGTGCCCAGGGCCACGCAGTTCAACGACTCGTTGGCCACGCTGATCGAAAGCCCCGTCTGCTCGCGCAGCGCAAGGTCCAGATCGCCCAGCAGCGCCCCGCCGCCCGTCAGCATCACGCCACGGTCCACGATATCGGCCGCCAGATCGGGCGGAGTGGCTTCCAGCGCCTGCATCACCGCATCGCAGATTTGCTGCACGGGTTCGGCCAAGGCCTCGGCCACCTGCGCTTGATTGATCTCGGTCTCTTTCGGCACGCCGTTCAGCAGGTCGCGCCCGCGAATCTGCATGCTGGCCCCGCGCCCGTCATCGGGCATCCGCGCCGTGCCGATGGATGTCTTGATCCGCTCGGCCGTCGATTCCCCGATCAGCAGGTTCTGGTGACGGCGCAGATAGGAAATGATCGCCTCGTCCATCCGGTCGCCACCCACGCGCACCGACCGCGCATAGACGATATCGCCAAGGCTCAGCACCGCCACTTCCGTGGTGCCCCCGCCGATATCGACCACCATGTTCCCCGTCGGGTCGGTGATCGGCATCCCCGCGCCAATCGCCGCCGCAATCGGTTCGGCAATCAGCCCCGCCCGCCGCGCACCGGCAGACAGCACCGATTGGCGGATCGCCCGCTTTTCCACCGGCGTCGCGCCATGCGGCACGCAGACGATGATCTTCGGCTTCGAAAACGTCGTGCGGCGGTGCACCTTGCGGATGAAATGCTTGATCATCTCTTCCGCGCTGTCGAAATCGGCAATCACCCCGTCCCGCATCGGGCGGATCGCCTCGATGGTCCCGGGCGTGCGCCCCAGCATCAGCTTGGCATCCTCACCCACCGCCAGAACCTGCTTCTTGCCATCCTTGACGTGATAGGCCACGACCGAAGGTTCGTTCAGCACGATCCCCTTGCCACGGATATAGACCAGCGTATTCGCAGTGCCGAGGTCGATCGCCATGTCGGACGAGAAGATGCTTGAAAGGAGTGACATTCCATTCGGTCCTGTTTCACGCAAAATTGCGGCGTCCCGCGACTCGGATGGGTCCGAACCGGGTCAGTCCATATAAAGTGACGTTCCGGAATGCGAAAGCCCCGCGCCAAGCGCCCCGCGCAATTCCGCGTGACAAGCTTCGGCCTTGTATTTATTCAACTTTTCTGCCCCAATACAATGGAGCTATATTGAAAGGATTTGCACTTTTGCAACATTTCCGCGCTTTCTGCCCCCGCCCTTACCCGCTCAGGGGGCAAAAAGGCCGCACCATGGCCGCCTTTGGCAGACCGAACACCCCGCCCGTGGCCGCATCGGGGGGCAGCCAGCGCCATAGGTTCCATGCCATCCTGCTCCGCCACCCGACCTGCATCCGCGCCAGACCGGCCCCGTGGCAGGGGGCCGGTCATAGCGGCGCGCAGGAAACGCCGCACCGCCCTTGGTCAGGGCGTCAGCCCGCGTCGCGGTAGTTGACCGTTTTCACATCCGTATCGGGCGCGGTCTTCTGCCGCCGCACGATCAGCTTGTTCAGCGCGTTCACATAGGCCTTCACGCTCGCCACGATGGTGTCGGTATCCGCCGACGATCCGGTCACGATCCGCCCGTCCTCTTCCAGCCGCACCGAAACCGTGGCCTGCGCATCCGTCCCTGCGGTCACGGCGGCCACCTGATAGACCTGCAACCGCGCCCGATGCGGGAACAGCATCTTCACGCAGTTGAACGCGGCATCCACCGGCCCGTCGCCCGTGGCGTCGATATGGTGGTCCACCCCGTCGATCGACAGCACCATATCGGCCTCTTGCGGCCCGTCCGTCCCGCAGATCACGCGCAGCTTCTTCAACACCAGCGTGTCATGCGCGTCCATCGTCGCCTCGTCAGCCACCAGCGCGATCAGGTCGTCGTCATAGACCTCTTTCTTGCGGTCGGCCAAGGCCTTGAACCGCACGAACACATCGTTCAACTGGTTATCCGCCAGCTCGTAACCCAGCTCGCGCAGCTTGGCCCGCAGCGCGGCACGGCCCGAATGTTTGCCCATCGCGATATTCTTCTGCGTAAGGCCAATGTCCTCGGGCCGCATGATCTCGAACGTCTCCACATTCTTCAAAACGCCATCCTGATGGATGCCGCTTTCATGCAAAAACGCGTTCTTGCCCACGATGGCCTTGTTGAACTGCACCGCGAACCCCGAAACCGAAGCCACCCGCCGCGACAGGTTCATGATCTTCGTCGTGTCGATGCCCGTCCGGAACGGCAGAATGTCGTTCCGGACCCGCAGCGCCATCACCACCTCTTCCAGCGCGGTATTGCCCGCCCGCTCGCCCAGCCCGTTGATCGTACATTCAACCTGCCGCGCCCCGGCCTCGACAGCCGCCAGCGAATTGGCCGTCGCCATGCCAAGGTCATTGTGGCAATGCGTGGCAAAGATGATCTTGTCCGCCCCCGGCACCCGCTCCAAGAGCATGCGGATGATCTTCGCGCTTTCCATCGGATAGGTGTAACCCACCGTATCGGGAATGTTGATCGTGGTCGCCCCCGCCTTGATGGCAATCTCGACCACGCGACACAGGTAATCGGCTTCGGTCCGCGTCGCATCCATGGGCGACCATTGCACATTGTCGCACAGGTTGCGCGCATGGGTCACGGTCTCGTGGATACGCTCGGCCATCTGGTCCATATCAAGGTTCGGAATGGCCCGATGCAACGGCGACGTGCCGATAAACGTATGGATGCGCGGGCTTTTCGCGTGGCGCACCGCTTCCCAGCAGCGGTCGATATCCTTGAAATTCGCCCGCGCCAGCCCGCAGATCGTGCTGTTCTTCGCGCGCTTCGCAATCTCGGACACGGCGGCGAAATCGCCTTCCGATGCAATGGGGAAACCGGCCTCGATGATATCGACGCCCATCTCGTCCAGCAGCCCCGCAATCTCGAGCTTTTCTTCATGCGTCATGGTCGCACCGGGCGACTGTTCCCCGTCGCGCAAGGTGGTGTCGAAAATCAGAACGCGGGGCTGCGATGTCTTGTCGGTCATGGGTCTGGTCCCTGAAATCTTTTGCGGCTTCTAGCTTGGGTCGTGGGCGCTTGTCACCTCCGAGCGGTCGCGCCCAAGGGCACGCTCAGAGGCGGCTAAGAAGAAGCAGCAGCGCACGGGGAAGCGCGGGCGCAAAGGCGCCAAGGCGAAGGGTGATGTGCATATCCCGTGTCATGGCCGCGACGATACCGAAGCTTCGCGCCATGACAAGCCGAAAATCGCCTCGCACACGGCCGACCGGACAAAAGCCACTTCCCCGCCCGTCTTACCGGTCAGGAACCGCGCCATCCGGCCCAGCTTGCGCCTTCACCGTTCCCTGATGGAACACCATCCGACACACCGCCCCGTCGCGCGTCCAGACCGAACAGCGCAGCACATGCCGCCCCGATCCGCCCCGATCCTCGCGTCGGGTTTCATAGGTCAGCAGGACAGCATCATGCCCAAGTGGTCGCAGCGCATAGTTCGATGCGCACATTTCCCCATCATCCGCGCCACTCTCGCCCGCCATATGTTCGATGATGCGGTTGCGGTCAAAGACCTCTCCCGACGACCCGAATTCCACGAACCCTTCGGCCAGCAACGCCGCGACCGCCGCCCGCGACCGCCGAACCTCGGGCCGGTGCAGCGCTTCTTCCAGCGACCGAATCTCTCCAAGGGTCGGAACACCGCTCACCCTATCCACCCCCGTTACCCTTCCGTCCCGCTTGTGCCCACCTGCGCCCGAACCGCGCCACTGTCCGGCTGTTACACGCATCCCGGCAGGCGCGCCGTGACGCCGTTCCACAGGACCGCCCGCCCGAAACACCAGAACATCGCAACGCCACCCCGCCAAACCCCGCGTCGCCAACCACCGCCGCGCAGAAATCAGACGCCCGCACCCCTCCCGCGCCCCCACGGTCGCGGCCCGACACCCCCGCCAGCAATCCCGAATTTGCCGCCCGCTCTGGCCCCGCCCGCCTTGCGCCCTAAAACCCTGACATGACCTATGTTTTCCCCCGCTCTCTCATCATCGGCGCCTCGGGCGGCATCGGCGCGGCCCTCGCCTCCGCCCTCGCGGCCAAAGGGTCCGACGTCACCGCCCTGTCGCGCAGCGCCAATGGCCTCGACCTCACCGTTGAGACCTCCATCACCGCCGCCCTGTCCCCCCTCACCACCCCCTATGACCTGATCCTCGTCGCCACGGGCGCGCTCGAACTCGGCCCCCACCGGCCCGAGAAAACCCTGCGCGCCCTCGACCCCGCCGCCCTCGCCGCGCAATTCGCCCTCAACGCCACCGGCCCCGCCCTGGTGCTGAAACACGCGCTGCGCCTCATCCCGCGCGACCGCCCCGCTTGCTTTGCCGCCCTCTCGGCCCGCGTCGGCTCGATCGGCGACAACGGCCTCGGCGGCTGGTATGCCTACCGCGCCGCCAAGGCCGCGCTGAACCAGCTCATCCGCACCGCCGCGATCGAGGTGAAACGCACCCACCCGCAGGCCACGCTCTGCACCCTCCACCCCGGCACGGTCGCCACCCCGCTGACCGCCGCCTATGCGGGCGGCCACCCCACCGTCCCCCCCGCCACCGCGGCCGAAAACCTGCTCGCCGTCCTCGCCGCCCTCACCCCCGACCGGACGGGCGGCTTTTACGACTGGCAGGGAAAGCCCATCCCGTGGTGATGTCCCGCCCGCATTTTCTGCCCCCAAATATCCTCGGGGGGTCCGGGGGGCAGACGGCCCCCCGGCCTTTCCGCCAGACAAAGGCCACAGGATGCGCCTGATCCTTGTCCTGGGCGACCAGCTCACCCCCGCCCTCTCGGCGCTCCGCCACGCCGATCCCGCCACCGACCTCGTCGTGATGGCCGAGGTGATGGCCGAAGGCACCTATGTCCCCCACCACCCGCAAAAGATCGCGCTGGTCCTCTCGGCCATGCGCCACTTCGCCCAGGACCTGCGCGCCGCAGGCTGGCGCCTCGCCTATACGCGGCTGGACGATCCCGAAAACACCCAGTCCATCACCGGCGAACTCCTCCGCCACGCCGCCCTGCACGGCGCGTCCGAAGTCATCGCCACCACCCCCGGCGAATGGCGGCTGATCCACGCGCTGCAAGACCTGCCCCTGCACGGCACGCTTCTGCCCGATGACCGGTTCATCGCCTCTGATGCCGAATTTGCCGCCTGGGCCAAAGACCGCAAACAATTGCGGATGGAGTATTTCTACCGCGACATGCGCCGCAAGACGGGCCTGATGATGGACGGGCCCGACCCCGCAGGCGGGCAGTGGAATTTCGATCACGACAACCGCAAACCCGCCAGACCCGACCTCCTGCGCGCCCGCCCCCCGCGCTTTGCCCCCGATGCGGTCACGGCCGAAGTGCTGGCCCTCGTCGCCGCCCGCTTCCCGCGCCATTTCGGGCGGGCCGAACCCTTCGGCTGGGCCGTCACCCGCGCCGATGCGCTGGCCGCGCTCGACCATTTCGCCACCCATGCCCTGCCGCGCTTTGGCGATGAACAGGATGCGATGCTCGCGGGCGATCCCACCCTCAGCCACTCCCTGATCTCGCCCTATCTCAACCTCGGGCTTCTCACCCCGCTCGAAATCTGCCAGCGGGTCGAGGCGGAATGGCAGGCGGGCCGCGTGCCGATCAACGCCGCCGAAGGCTTTATCCGCCAGATCATCGGCTGGCGCGAATTCGTGCGCGGCATCTACATGCTGCAAGGCCCCGACTATACCAGCAATAACACGCTCAACCATGCCCGCGCCCTGCCGCCGCTATACTGGGGCGCCCCCACGCGGATGAACTGCCTTTCGCACGCCGTGGCGCAAACCCGCGACATGGCCTATGCCCACCACATCCAGCGCCTCATGGTCACCGGCAATTTCGCCCTGCTGGCAGGGGTCGATCCCGCGCAGGTGCATGAATGGTATCTGTCGGTCTATATCGACGCCTTCGAATGGGTCGAAGCCCCCAACACCATCGGCATGTCGCAATGGGCCGATGGCGGGGTGGTCGGCTCGAAACCCTATGTCTCGTCCGGCGCCTATATCGACCGCATGTCCGATTACTGCGGTTCCTGCGCCTATTCGGTCAAAGAGAAAAAGGGCCCCAAGGCCTGCCCCTTCAACCTGCTCTACTGGCATTTCCTGATCCGCCACCGCGGCCGGTTTGCCGCCAACCCCCGCATGGCCCAGATGTACCGCACATGGGACCGCATGGACGAAGCCCACCGCGCCGCCGTGCTGTCCGATGCCGATGCCGTCCTCGCCCGCCTCGACGCAGGCGATCCGGTCTGACCCGCCCACGATTTCTGATGAAAAACCCCGCACGACGCCCCGCGCTGCGCCCGCATCCGCCGTGGGCAAGACGAGTATTTGGGCCAAGGGTGAAACAGTATCACTTTCACACTGGCCCAAATATCCCGGGGGGAAATCGGCCTTGGCCGATTGGGGGGCTGGCCCCCCTTCCTTTGTGCCACTGAACGCGGGGCGCGAAATTTCGCGGAAAACGCGCGCTCGCCGCAGGCCGACCCTATTCCGCAGGCTTGGGATCGGCGGGTTTCTCGGCCTCGGCAGGCACCGCTTCGGGCGCCTCGACCAGAATCCCGTTCAGCCATTCCCCCTCGGCCACATCGCCGCTCTTATAGGTCAGCTTGCCCTTGCCCTGCCGCTTGCCCTTGGCAAAGGCCCCCTCATAGCGGTCGCCGCTGGCATAAAGCGCAATGCCCTCACCCTCGATCTCGCCCGCCACCCAATCGCCGGTATAGCTGAACCCGTCGGGCATGGTCAGCCGCCCCTTGCCCTGCCGCTGGCCCGCACGGAACTCGCCCGCATAGACCGACCCGTCGGCATAGACCGCGCGCCCGAACCCTTCGCGCAATCCGGCTTTCCACTGGCCGCGATAGGCATAGCCATCGGCAAAGGTGATCGCCCCGATCCCCTCGGGCCGCGCCGCGACGAACCGCCCCTCATAGACCGACCCGTCCGCATAGGACGCGCGCCCCTGCCCGCCGATCACACCGCCCGTCCAGTCCCCGTCATAGCTCGACCCGTCGGGATAGGTGATCTTGCCCCGCCCCTCGGGCCGGTCATCCGCCAGATTGCCCAGATAGACCGAACCATCCGGATAGGTCAGCTTGCCCGTCCCGCGCAGATGCCCGTCCACCCAGACCCCTTCGAACAGATAGCCATCCCTGGAACGGAACGTGCCCTTGCCATTGCGCGTGTCGCCCGCATAGGCCCCCTCATACACATCGCCCGAGGCATAGGTCAGCTTGCCGATGCCCTGCTTCTGGCCTTCGACGAATTGCCCTTCGTAAACATCGCCATTCTTCTGCACCAGCCTGCCGGTGCCGTGGATCTGCCCCGCCTTCCAGTCACCCACATAGGTCAGCCCCTCGGGCAGGGTCAGCGTGCCCTTGCCCTCGCGCAGACCTGCCTTCAGCGCGCCGTCATAGACCGCGCCATCCGGATAGGTGATCTTGCCCAGCCCCTCCTTTTCGCCCGCCACCCAGTCGCCTTCGTAACGATACCCGCCGGGTCCGGCCAGAACGCCCTTGCCCTGCTGCTTTCCATCGACAAAGGCGCCGGTATAGACCGATCCGTCGGCATAGCGCGCCACGCCCTCGCCCTCGATCCGCCCGTCCTTCCACATGCCCTCGTAATAGGCCCCGTCGGCATAGGTGATCTTGCCCTTGCCCTCGGGCTTGCCCGCGGCAAAGGCCCCCTCATAGACCGACCCGTTGGGATAGGTGGCGCGGCCCTGACCGCGAATCTCGCCCGCGACCCAGTCGCCCACATATTCAAAGCCGTTCACCAGCCGGTAGGTGCCGGTTCCGTCCTGCAAGCCGTCCTTGAACGTGCCTTCATAGACCGAACCGTCCTCGTATTGCTTGGTGACGATCTCGCCCGCGCCCTGTGCCGATGCCGCCTGCGGCCCGCCCATCGCCAGACCCAGCGCCACCAGCCCCGCCGCCTGCCACTGCCGCCGCATCATGCCCGTCCCGTCCCTGTCATGTTGACCAGACCCTAGCCGCGCCCATGGGGGCGGGCAAGCGCCGTGGCACGCAATCGGCGGCAGCGAACCTTTCCCTTCCCCCCGCCACGGGCTAGAACCTTGCCAACCCCGCGCAAAGGACGATCCGATGGCCGCCGATACCTTCCGCCTGACGCTGGCGCAACTGAACCCCACCCTGGGGGCGATTGCCGCCAATGCCGCGCTGGCGCGGGGGGTGTGGGAACAGGCCCGCGCCGCAGGCAGCGACATGGCCGCCCTGACCGAGATGTTCATCACCGGCTACCAGACGCAGGACCTGATCCTGAAACCCGCCTTCGTGCGCGATGCCATGGCCGCCATCGAAACGCTGGCGAAAGACTGCGCCGATGGCCCCGCCCTCGGCATCGGCGGGCCGTGCCTGCGCGATGGCAAACTGTTCAACGCCTATTACATCCTTCACGGCGGCCGCATCACCGCAACCGTGCTGAAACACCACCTGCCGAACGATGGCGTGTTCGACGAAAAGCGCCTTTTCATCCCCGCCGATGTGCATGGCCCTTACGTGGTGAACGGCGTCCGCATCGGCACCCCGATTTGCGAGGATAGCTGGCACCCCGACGTGGCCGAGACCTTGGCCGAAACGGGGGCCGAGATTCTGCTCGTGCCCAATGGCAGCCCCTATCACCGCGGCAAGCCCAACCTGCGGCTCAACCTCATGGTGGCCCGCGTGGTCGAAACCGGCCTGCCGCTGGTTTACCTCAACATGACCGGCGGGCAGGACGATCAGGTGTTCGACGGCTGCTCCATGGTGCTGAACCCCGGCGGGCAACTCGCGGTGCAAATGCCGCAATTCGACGATTGCGTCGAACATGTCACCTTCACCCGCACCCCCGATGGCTGGCGCGCGATGACCGGCACCCGCGCCGCCGTCCCCCCCGTGGCCGAGGCTGACTATCGCGCCATGACCATCGGCCTGCACGATTACCTCGCGAAATCCGGCTTCAAGAAGGTCGTGCTCGGCCTGTCGGGCGGCATCGACTCGGCGCTGGTCGCCACCATCGCCGCCGATGCACTGGGACCCGAAAACGTGCATTGCGTCATGCTGCCCTCGCGCTTCACCTCGGCCTCGTCGCTGGACGATGCCGAAGCCGTGGCCCGCGCCCTTGGCTGCCGCCTCGACACCATCCCCATCACCGGCCCGCAAGGGGCGGTGGGCGAAGCCCTCGCCCCGCTGTTCGCCGGAACCGAACCCGGCATCACCGAGGAAAACATCCAGTCCCGCCTGCGCGGCCTTCTCCTCATGGCGCTGTCGAACAAATTCGGCGCGATGCTGCTGACCACCGGCAACAAGTCCGAGGTCGCGGTCGGCTATTGCACGATCTACGGCGACATGAACGGCGGCTACAACCCGATCAAGGACCTGTGGAAAACCCGCGTGTTCGACACCTGCCGCTGGCGCAACGCCAACCACCGCCCCTGGATGAAGGCCCCCGCGGGAGAGGTGATCCCCGCCAACGTCATCGACAAACCCCCCAGCGCCGAACTGCGCGAAAACCAGCGCGACGATGACAGCCTTCCCCCCTATCCGGTGCTCGACGCCATCCTCGAAGGCTTGGTTGAAAAGGAACTGTCGGTGGCCGAGGTTGTGGCCCAAGGCTTCGACCTTGCCACCGTCAAACGGGTGGAAAGCCTGCTCTACACCAGCGAATGGAAACGCTTCCAATCCGCCCCCGGCGTGCGGCTGACGCAAAAGGCCTTCTGGCTCGACCGCCGCTACCCGATGGTCAACCGCTGGCGCGACAACGGCTAGCGCCGCGTTGGCGCAAACCGGCAGGGGGGCACGGACCCCCGCACCCCAAACGGACTGTCATCCCCGCGAAAGCGGGGATCTCTCCCCGCCTTCCCGTTTCCTAACAAACCCTCAACGCAGCGATTCAATCGTCTGCATCAGTTGTGCATGCCCTAACCCCTACTCCGCCGCCTGTGCATAGGCCTCGACCGGCGGGCAGGTGCAGATCAGGTTACGGTCGCCGAACACGTTATCGACCCGCCCGACAGGCGGCCAATACTTGTCCACACGGAACGCCCCGGGCGGGAAGCAGCCCTGCTCGCGCGGGTATTTCCGCGTCCAGTCGGCCACCAGATCCTCGACCGTGTGGGGCGCATGGCGCAAGGGGCTATCTTCGGCAGAAATCTCACCGTTTTCAACGGCTTGGATTTCCGCACGGATCGCCAGAAGCGCGGTGATGAAGCGGTCAATCTCGGCCTTCGTCTCGCTTTCCGTGGGCTCCACCATCAGCGTTCCCGCCACCGGCCAGCTCATCGTGGGCGCATGGAACCCGTTATCGACCAGACGCTTGGCGATATCATCCACCGTCACGCCCGCTTCCGCAAATGGCCGCGTATCCAGAATGCACTCATGCGCCACCCGCCCGCGGTTCCCCATGAACAGAATGTCATAGCTTCCCGCCAACCGCGCCGCGATATAATTGGCGTTCAAGATCGCCACCCGCGTCGCCTGCGTCAGACCCGCGCCGCCCATCATCAGGCAATAGGCCCATGAAATCAGCAGGATGCTCGCGCTGCCATAGGGGGCGGCACTGACGGCACCGTCGGTTCCCGCCTCGGGGTGGCCTGGCAGGAACGGCGCCAGATGCGCCTTCACGCCAATCGGCCCCATGCCCGGCCCCCCGCCGCCATGCGGAATGGCAAAGGTCTTGTGCAGGTTCAAATGGCTCACATCGCTGCCAATCTCGCCCGGTTTCACCAGCCCGACCAGCGCGTTCATATTCGCACCGTCAAGGTAAACCTGCCCGCCATGGTCATGCGTGATCTTGCAAATCTCGCGCACGGTTTCCTCGAACACCCCGTGGGTGGACGGATAGGTAATCATGCAGGCCGCCAGATTTTCCCCTGCCTCTTCAGCCTTTTGGCGGAAATCATCCAGATCCACATCCCCGTTCGGGGCCGATTTCACCACCACAACCTGCATCCCCGCCATCTGCGCGCTGGCAGGGTTCGTGCCATGGGCCGAAACCGGAATCAGGCAGATGTTGCGGTGCGTATCCCCCTGCGCACGGTGATAGGCCTGAATGGTAAGAAGTCCGGCATATTCTCCCTGTGCACCGCTATTGGGCTGCATGGAGAACGCATCATACCCCGTCACCTCGCACAGCTTTTGCGTCAGATCCTCGATCGCCTCGCGATAGCCTGCGGCTTGGTCGGCAGGCGCGAACGGATGCAGGCTGCCGAATTCGGGCCAGGTGATGGGCATCATCTCGGCCGCCGCGTTCAGCTTCATGGTGCAAGACCCCAGCGGAATCATCGCACGGTCCAGCGCAAGGTCGCGGTCCGACAGGCGGCGCATGTAGCGCATCATCTCGGATTCCGCGCGGTTCATGTGGAACACGGGATGGGTCAGATAGTCGGTTTCCCGCAGCATCGCTTCGGGGAAACCCAGTTGCGCGCGGTGCGGCGGCACGCCGTCGATGCCAAAGGCCTGCAGCACGCGGATCAGCACCTTTTCGTCGGTCGTCTCGTCAAGGCTGATGCCCACGCGGTCATTGCCGATCTTGCGGAAATTCAGCCCTTCGTGGCGGGCAGCGGCCAGAATGCCCGCCTGACCCACGCCCACCTCGACCGTGATCGTGTCGAAAAACGCTTTGGGCGATACCTTCGCCCCCGCCGCCTTGAGCGCCCGCGCCAGACGGTTGGTCAGGAAATGCACGCGCTCGGCAATCGCCCGCAACCCCTTGGGCCCGTGGAACACCGCATAGAAACCGGCCATCACCGCCAGCAGCGCCTGCGCGGTGCAAACGTTGCTGGTGGCCTTCTCTCGGCGGATATGCTGTTCGCGGGTCTGCAACGAAAGGCGATAGGCCTTGTTGCCCCGCGCATCGATGGAAACCCCGACAATCCGCCCGGGCATGGCGCGTTTCATATCGTCCTTGCAGGCCATAAAGGCGGCATGCGGCCCGCCATAGCCCATCGGCACGCCAAAGCGCTGCGAAGACCCGATGGCAATATCGGCCCCCATCGCGCCCGGTTCTTTCAAAAGTGTTAACGCCAGCAGGTCGGTCGCCACGATAGCAACCGCCTTCGCCGCGTGCAGCGCGGAAATTTCCTTTGTAAAATCAGTCACATGGCCAAAGGTGCCGGGGTATTGGAAAATTCCGCCGAAAACCTTTTCCGCCTCCATCCCCTCTGGCGCGCCCACGATCACCTCGATGCCCAGCGGCAGGGCGCGGGTTTTGATCACCGCGATGGTTTGCGGGTGGCAGCCATGATCGACAAAGAACCCCCGCGCCTTTGACTTTGCTACCCGTTCCGCCATGGCCATCGCCTCGGCCGCAGCGGTCGCCTCGTCCAGCAGGCTGGCATTGGCGACGGGCAGGCCCGTCAGGTCGGCCACCATGGTCTGGTAATTCAGCAGCGCCTCAAGCCGCCCTTGGGCGATTTCGGGCTGATAGGGGGTATAGGCCGTGTACCACGCCGGATTTTCAAGGATATTGCGCTGAATCGCAGGCGGCGTGACGGTGCCGTAATAGCCCTGCCCGATCAGGCTGGTCATCACCGTATTCCGCGCCGCCACCGCCCGCATCCGCGCCAGCAATTCATGCTCGGACAACGGCGCCCAGCCCAGCGGGACCGACTGACGGATCGATTTCGGCACGGTCTGGTCGATCAATTCGTCCAGACTGGCCACGCCAACGGCTTTCAGCATCTCGTCCATCTCGGCGGGCGAGGGGCCGATATGGCGGCGGTTGGCGAAATCATAGGGATTGTAGTCAACGGGGGTAAAGGCCATGGCGCGGGATTCCTTGGGGTTTTCCTTGTGGGCGCGGGGGTCGCGCCCACAAAATCCTTCAAAGGATTTTTGCAAATTTCTTGAAAGAAATTTGCTCGGATTCAGCCGTTTAGCCGATCAGATCGTTGTATTCGTCTTCGTCCATGAACTGGTCGAGCACGGCCAGATCATCGACCTTGATCTTGAAGAACCACGCCGCACCCAGCGGGTCGTCGTTCACCAGGCCGGGCGCATCGACCAGCTTGGCGTTCACCTCGACAATCTCGCCATCCACAGGGGCAAGGATATCGGACGCGGCCTTGACGCTTTCGATCACCACCACCTCGTCGCCCGATGCGACCATGGTTTCGGTTTCCGGCAGCTCGACGAACACCACATCGCCCAGCTGGGTGGCGGCATGTTCGGTGATGCCGACGACGATCAGATCGCCTTCGACCCGCAGCCATTCGTGATCTTCGGTGTATTTCATATCAGGTCCTCAGCGCTTGTAGGATGTCGGATGGAACGGCAATTCGCAGACAGTGACGGGCAGGCGTTTCCCGCGTACCTCGCCCATCAGGACTGTCCCGATGGCGGCATTTGACCGCAGCACATAGCCCATAGCAACTGGGGCTTCGACCGAGGGGCTGAACCCGCCCGAGGTGACGCTGCCGACAGGATCGCCGCTTTGTGTGAAAAGTTCGGTGCCTTCGCGCATCGGGGCGCGGGTTTCGGGGCGTAGGCCGACGCGTTGGCGCGTGGGGCCGCTGGCCAGTTCGGTCAGGATGCGGGCGGCACCGGGGAAGCCGCCTTGGCGGGCGCCGCCGGTGCGGCGGGATTTCTGGGTCGCCCAGGTCAGCGCGGCCTCGACCGGGCTGGTGGTGGTGTCGATGTCGTGGCCGTAGAGGCAAAGACCCGCTTCCAGCCGCAGGCTGTCACGGGCGCCGAGGCCGATGGGCAGCACTTCGGGTTCGGCCAGAAGCGCCTTGGCGAAGGGTTCGGCTTCGGGGTCGGGAAGCGAGATTTCGAAGCCGTCCTCGCCCGTATAGCCGGAACGGGAAATCCAAAGCTCCACGCCGTTCCAGACGGGGCGGGCGACATCCATGAAACGCATGGTGGCGGTTTCGGGGATCAGGCGGGCCAGCACATCGCCCGCCTTCGGGCCTTGAAGCGCCAGAAGTGCCCTGTTTTCAACGTATTGCACATCGGCCACCGCCCCCAGATGCGCCTGCATATGGGCGACATCGGCCTCTTTGCAGGCGGCGTTGACGACGACGAAGAAATGGTCGCCGCGGTTGGCGAACATCAGGTCGTCAAGGATGCCGCCTGCATCGTTGGTGAACAGGCCATAGCGTTGCCGTCCCTGCGCCAGACCTGCCACATCGACGGGCATCATCGCCTCGAAGGCGAGGGCCAGCGCGGCCATGCCGGTCTTGGGGCGCAGGATCACCTGACCCATATGGCTGACATCGAACAGGCCTGCCGCGCTGCGGGTGTGGAGGTGTTCCTTCATCACGCCGGCGGGGTATTGGACCGGCATTTCGTAGCCCGCAAAGGGCACCATCTTGCCGCCCAAGGCGGTGTGAAGGTCGTGCAGACCCAGACGTTTCAGCTTTGGATCGGACAAGCCGCTCCCCCTTCCAAAGCCGGATTTGGACAACAGACCGGCACCGTTCCGGCAGGATGATCCTGCCATGCGATGCCCCCTCTGTCCTTGCCCCGACGGGGCGCCTGAGATCGTTATCCCTTCGGCGGGCCGGTAAGGGCCACTCTCCAGAGTCCTTGGTCAGAAACGGTCCCTTGCGCCTGAGAGTTTACCGGGGCGGTTGCTCCTTCGGCACCGGCTGCATGCAACCGGATTCTCCCGAATCTGATGTAGAAAGGGTTAACCCGCGCGGTAATGTTCTGGCAAGGTATTTATGGATACCGTTGTATGCAGAACGTCAGACCGCCGCCGTTTCGGGTGCGGCGGGTGCGGCGGCCATGGGCGCTGGCGCCACTGCGGCGCGGCGCTTTTCGACACGGCCGATCACGCGCCATGCCAGCCAGACCGCGACCAGCCCGAACAGGATGCCGCCCACGGCCTGACCGATCAGGATGCCCTGCGCGCCCCAATAGGTGCCCAGCCACAGGGCAAAGGGAACCGTGCCCAGCGTATGGCGGCCCCAGTTCACCATGGTCGATTGGAACGCCGCGCCAAGGTTGTTGCACAGGGCATTGGCGACGAAGATCATCGCGTTGAAGAAGAACAGCAGGCTGAGCGGGCCGCAGAACAAAAAGACCAGATCGCGGGTCAGCCCTTCGGCATGGAACACGGCGGCGATTTCGGATCGGGCAAAGAACAGCAGCGCCGACATGCCCACGATGACCAGACCCGCAAAGAGCATGGCATCGAGGAAGGCGCGGCGCACACGGTCGATCCGGCCTGCGCCAAGGTTCTGGCCAAAGATCGGGCCGACCGCGCCCGACAGCGCGAAGATGATGCCAAAGGCAACGGGGGTCAGGCGGCCTGCGATGGCCATGCCCGCCACGGCCTGTTCGCCGTAACCGGCGACCATGCGGGTGATGATGGCTTGCCCCACGGGGGTGGCAAGCTGGGTCAGGATGGCGGGGCCTGAAATCGTCATCAACGGGCCTGCCGCTTCGGTCAGGCTGCGGCGGGTGACGGGGGCGAAGCCGCCATAGTTTTTCCAGATCGGATAGATGCCCATCACGATGATGGCGATGCGCGAGCCCCAGCCCGCCAGCGCCGCCCCCGTCAGGCCCAGATCGGCCCAGAGGATCAGGATCGGGTCGAGCATGGCCAGCACGACGGCGCCCCAGACCGTGACCATCATCGAACGCCGCGCATCGCCATGGCTTCGCAGGATGCCGGTTGCGACGATGCCCGCCATGAGCAGGGGCTGCATCGGCGTCATCAGTTGCAGATACCACAGGGTTTCTGCGGCGGTGCGCCCTTCGGCCCCCAGCACGCCCACAATGGCGGGAAGGGCGGCCCAGACCACGGCTGCGAAGATCACGCCGAACAGGATTGACAGGATCAGGCCAGCGGTGGCGCGTTCGCGGGCAAGATCCATGTCACGTTCGCCGATGGCGCGGGCGACGCGGGCCGAGACGCCCACCGAAAGGCCGATGCCGAAGGCGGTGGTGAAGAACAGCACCGCGCCCGCATAGCCGATGGCGGCGGTTTTGACCGGGTCTTGCAGCCACGAGATGTAGATCATGTTGATCAGGTCCACGACGAAGATCGCCATCAGCCCGACCGAGGAGGACAGCGACATCACCGCGATGTGGCGCAGAAGATTGCCCTGGACGAATTTCGCCTGTTGCGGTGCGGCCATGACAATTCCTTTGCGGCGCGTTCTGCGCCTGCCTTTGCGTGATATAGGCCGCAGAGGTTAAGCTGCGGTAACAGATGCGTGCCGTGCGGGGATCAGCCCGCGCGGATGACTTTCAGAAGCGGCAGCACATCGGCCATTTCGGGGCCGTTGGCGCGGCCGGTCAGCGCCTTGCGCAGCGGCATGTAAAGCGCCTTGCCTTTGCGGCCGGTGGCGGTTTTCACCGCCTCGGTCCATTCGGCCCATGTGGCTTTGGTCCAGGGCTTTGCCGGCAGCATGGCGATGGCCTGTCGCACGAAATCGGCATCTTCGGGTTCGACCAGCGGTTCGGCGCCGTTCTGGAACAGGTCGGCCCATTCCCGAAGGTCGGCAAGGATGGTGATGTTGGCCTTGGCGATATTCCAGAAATCTTCGGCCTCGGCCTTGGTCACGCCGAGGGCTTCGATCTTGTCGGCCACGGCGGGCAGGGGCAGGGATTGCACATGCGCGCGGGTCAGCGGGAACAGGTCTTCGGCGTCGAACTTGGTGGGGGCGGCGCCGAAGCTGCCCACGTCGAAGCCGTCGATCAGGTCTTGCACGGAACGGGCGAGTTCGACGGGTTTCGACGAACCAAGGCGGGCCATCAGCGACAGAAGCGCCATGGGTTCGACGCCCTGTGCCCGCAGGTCGCGCAAGGACAGGGTGCCGAGGCGTTTCGAGAGTTCCTCGCCCTTGGCGCCGGTCAGCAGGGAATGGTGGGCGAAGTTGGGGGGGGTGCCGTCCATGGCCTCCATGATCTGGATCTGGGTCGCGGTGTTGGTGACGTGGTCGGCCCCGCGCACGATGAAGGTCACGCCCATATCGACGTCATCGACGGACGAGGCGAAGGTGTAAAGCACCTGACCGTCGGCGCGGATGAGGACGGGGTCGGAGACGGATGCCGCATCGATCGAGATGGGGCCGAGGATGCCGTCCTTCCACTCGATCCGGTTCTGGTTCAGAAGGAAGCGCCAGTATCCGTCGCGGCCTTCGGCGCGCATCTTTTCGCGGTCGGCTTCCGAAAGGTTCAGCGAGGCGCGGTCATAGACCGGCGGGCGGCCCATGTTCAGCTGCTTCTTGCGCTTGAGGTCAAGCTCGACGGGGCTTTCGAAACATTCGTAGAAGCGGCCCTTGGCGCGCAGGTCATCGGCGGCCTGACGGTAGCGGTCCATCCGCAGCGACTGCTTTTCGACGCGGTCCCAGTGCAGGCCCAGCCATTCGAGATCGGCCATGATGCCGTCGGCATATTCCTGCTTGGAACGCTCTTGGTCGGTGTCGTCGAGGCGCAGGATGAAGGTGCCGCCCGCCTTGCGGGTGATAAGGTAGTTCATCAGCGCGGTGCGCAGGTTGCCGACATGGATGTAACCGGTGGGCGACGGGGCGAAGCGGGTGGTGACGGTGGACATTTTGCGCACTCCTCGGACCTGGGATGCTCTTTCACAGGTGCGGGGTTTTGTCCATATCTGCGGGGTAGGGATTGGAGGGCGCTATGGCGGCAGGCGAGGAAGATACGACATGGCAGGGCTTTGTTGCGCCCGATCTTGAGTTGATCGAGGAACTGGCGCGGGAGGCCATCGCGGCCCTGCCCGCGCCTTACCGTGCGGCGGCGGGGCAGGTGGTGCTGCGGGTGGTCGATTTCGCCAGCGACGAGATGCTGGAGGAGATGGGGCTGCATGACCCGTTCGAGTTGACGGGGCTGTACGAGGGGGTGCCGCTGACCGAGAAATCGGTGATGGACCAACCGGCGGGGCCCGATGTGATCTGGCTGTTCCGGCGGCCCATCCTGGATGAATGGTGCGAGCGGGGGACCGTGGGTTTGGGCGAGATGGTGACCCATGTGCTGGTGCATGAATTGGCGCATCATTTCGGCTGGTCGGACGCGGATATCGCGGCGGTCGATCCGTGGTGGGAGCGGGACTGACGAAAGGGTGATCGCGGCGTGATTGGCCCTGTGGCAGGCGGGGCTATCCTTTTGAGAGTTTTCAAACCCTTCGGAGGATGCCATGACAAAAGCCCGCCTGACCCGCCGTTCCGCGCTGTTCGCCGGGGCTGCGCTGCCCTTTGCGCCGATGCTGTTGCCCGCGCGGGCCGAGGCTGCGGCCCCGTTGCAGGGGCCGGCGATGCCCCTGTTCCATCGCGCCAAGCTGGGCGGGTTCGAGGTGACGACCCTGCTGGCCGGTTCGCGCGCGGGGGAGAACCCGCAGGAGACCTTTGGCATGAACGTGTCGGCGCAGGAGTTTGCCGCCGTTTCGGCGGCGAATTTCATCCCCGATGACCGGACCTTCAACAGCATTGCGCCGGTGCTGGTGAATACCGGGGCCGAGTTGGTGCTGTTCGATACGGGGCTGAACCCCGAGGGGATCACCACGGCGCTGGCGGCGGCGGGGGTGGGGCCCGATCAGGTGGATGTGGTGGTGCTGACCCATATGCATGGCGACCATATCGGGGGCTTGGGCGGGGCCAACCCTACCTTTCCCAAGGCGCGCTATGTGACGGGGGCGGCCGAGCATAACGACTGGTCCAAGGCGGGGGACGAGGGGTTCGAGACCAATGTGGTGCCGCTGAACGACCGTTTCAGCTTTCTGGATGACGGGGGTTCGGTCGTGTCGGGGGTCACGGCGGTGGCGGCACCGGGGCATACGCCGGGGCATTTCGCCTACCGGTTGGAAAGCGGCGGGGCGCAGATGATGCTGCTGGCCGATACCACGAACCATTATGTCTGGTCGCTGGCCCATCCCGACTGGGAGGTGCGCTTTGACCGCGACAAGGCGCAGGCGGCGGCGACGCGGCGGGCCTTGCTGGGGATGCTGGCGGCGGAGCGGATGCCCTTTGCCGGATACCACATGCCGTTTCCGGGGATCGGCTTTGTCGAGACGGCGGGCGAGGGGTTCCGCTATGTGCCCGCGAGCTATCAGTTCATGTTCGGTTAAGAGGTTAACGAAAGGTAAAGAAAGGGGGCGCACGCGCCCCCTCTGTCCGCTGCGCGGCCATTCACCCCCTGTGGATATTTGGGGGCAGAAAATGGCAGCTGCGGCGATGACACTCCGGACGGGCCGGTGGGGCGAGGGCGGGTGCCCGCGCCCGCTTTGGCATCAGGCCTTGAGTTTGGCCGCGATTTCGACGGTGCGGCGGGCCTGATGGCCGATCGAGGCCTTGGCCTTGTCGTCGAATTCGGCGCCCTGCGTGTGGCTGTAGCCATAGGGGTTGCCGCCGGTGGCGAAGATCGAGGCGTCGGTATAGCCGGGGGCCGCGATGATGGCGCCCCAATGCAGGAAGGTGGTGTAGAGGCCAAGGATCGTTGCCTCTTGCCCGCCATGGGCGTTCTGGGCGCTGGTCATGGCCGAGACCGCCTTGTTTGCGAGCTTGCCGGTGAACCACTGGCCGCCGAGCGTGTCGATGAAGGCGCGCAGTTGCGACGTGGCGCTGCCGAAGCGGGTGGGGGTCGAGAAGATATAGGCATCGGCCCATTCCATATCGGCGGGGGTGGCGACGGGGACCGTGGACTGGTTTTCAGCCGCGGCTTTCCATGCGTCTTGCGCGTTCACCACATCAGCCGGGGCGGTTTCGGCGATGCGGAGCACCTTGACCTCGGCCCCGGCGGCGCGGGCGGCTTCGGCGGCAATTTCGGCCATTTTGTGGTTGGTGCCATAGGTGGAGTAGTAGATCACGGCGAGTTTGACGGACATTGCAGCCTCATATCTGAAAGGGCGGAATTCTGTGCCCCCTAGCTAGGCGCTTTTGCGGCCTGCGGGAATGCCGATGCCCGCACGGGTTCTGTGCGCCGTTGCGCGGGTTGTCGCACGGGCGGGGTTAGCGCTATCCTAACCGGGCGGGCGCAGGAGGGCGGGTGATGGGCGAAAAGGGTGGTTTCCGGCATCAGGCACCGATCCTGACACTGACGCTGAACCCCGCGCTGGACATGGCGACCGAGGTGGCCGTGATGCGGCCGGACGAGAAATTGCGGTGCAGCGACCCGCAGCTTGACCCCGGTGGCGGCGGGCTGAACGTGAGCCGCGCGGTGCATAACCTTGGCGGCGAGAGCCTTGCGCTGGTGGCGCTGGGCGGGCTGACGGGGGACCGTCTGGCCGAGTTGATCCGGCGCGAGGGGGTGATGTTTCTGGGCATCACCGGACCGGGCGAGACGCGGCAAAGCCTGACGGTGAACGAGGGGGCGACGGGGCGGCAATACCGCTTTATGTTGCCCGGCCCCGTCTGGCAGGACGAGGATCAGGAGCGGGTGTTCATGCTGCTGCGGGCGGCGGGAAAACCCGGTGGTTTTTCAGTGATTTCAGGCAGTCAGCCGCCCGGTGTGCCGGTGGATTTTCCGGCCCGTCTGGCGGGGGCGATGGCGGGGATGCGGGTGGTGATGGACACCTCGGGGGCGGCGCTGGCGCAGGCGGTGACGCACCCCGTGCCGGGGCTGGAGGTGCTGCGGATGGATGGCGAGGAGGCCGAGGCGCTGGCGGGGCGGCGGCTGGAAAGCCGCGCCGATACGGCGGATTTCGCGGGCGCGTTGGTGGCGCGGGGCGTGGCGAGGAAGGTGATCGTGGCGCGGGGGGCGGACGGGTCAGTGCTGGCGGGCGAGGGGGTGCGGCTGTTTGCCAAGGCGCCGAAGGTCGAGGTGCGGTCGAAGGTCGGGGCGGGGGACAGTTTCGTCGGCGGCTATGTGCTGGTGCTGGCGCGGGGGGGCAGCGAATCCGAGGCGCTGGCGATGGGTGTGGCGGCGGCGGCGGCGGCGGTGATGTCGGTGGGGACGGAATTGTGCCGGTGGGAGGATGTTTCGCGGTTATTGCCGCAGGCGGTGGTAGAAACGGTCTGAGGCTTGATTTCCAAGCCTTTTTTCGCGAAACAAAGTTGCGCGTCTGGTCGAGTGCCCATGCACACCCGATGCAGACGCGGAAAACGCAGGCGTAACGGTCCGTTCATCTTTCGGTGCGGCACGGGTTTCGGCGGCGGCCGGAAGGGAACGGGGACGGGATGAGCGAAAGACCGACGACATTCGCCAGCGGAGTGCTGGCGTCGGTGCCGATTGCGCTGGGTTATTTCCCCATCGCCTTTGCCTTTGGCGTGGCCGCGACCAAGGCGGGGTTTTCGGGGGCCGAGGCCTTTGCGCTTTCGCTGGTCATCTATGCGGGCGCGTCGCAGTTTCTGGCGCTGGCGCTGCTGTCGGGCGGGGTGGCGCTGCCGGTGGCGGCGTTCACGCTGATCGCGATGAACCTGCGCCATGTGCTTTACGGGCCATCCTTGATGAAGGCGGCGGGCGAGGGGGCGGGGCGGCGCCATGCCTGGGCCTGGGCCTGGGGGTTGACCGACGAGGTGTTCGGCGCGGCGCTGGGCGAGTTGGCGCGGGGGCGGCGGTTTTCGGAACCCTTCATGTTCGGGCTGGGGATCGGGGCCTATGGGGCGTGGGTTTCGGGCACGGTGGTCGGTGCGGTTGCCGGGGGCGGGGCGCTTGCGGCCTGGCCGGCGGTCGAGGCGGGGTTGGGGTTCATGCTGCCTGCGCTGTTTCTGGCGCTGCTGCTGTCGATCCTGACGCGGGCGGCGGTGCCGGTGATCGGGGTGGCGGCGGTGGCGACGGTGGCGGGGACGCTGGCGGTTTCGGGGACGGCGGGGATATTGGCGGGGATGGTCGCGGGGGCCGTGGCGGGGGTGGTGCGGAAATGAGGGTCGAGGTTCTGGCGCTGGCCGTGGTGGTGGGGCTGGCGAATTACGCCTTTCGTTACGGGCCGATCGCGGCGCGGCTGGGCGAGGGGCGCGCCGGGGGCGCGATGGCGCGGTTTCTGGCCGCCACAGGGCCTGCGGCGATTGCCACGCTGGTCGTGGCATCGGTCCTGCCGATGATGGGGACGGCGCGCTTGCCGCTGGTGGCGGGGGTTCTGGCGGTGCTGGGGCTGTGGGTCTGGCGGCGGTCGGTGGTGCTGGCCACGCTGGGCGGGGCTGTGGCCTATGGCGCGGTTTTTGCGCTGGGGGGGTAGGGGGCAGGCGTTGCGGCTGTCTTGACTCTGGCCTTGGGTTGCGCCAGAACGGCGGCGCGGATGGGGCAGTAGCTCAGTTGGGAGAGCGTATCGTTCGCAATGATAAGGTCAGGGGTTCGATCCCCCTCTGCTCCACCAAATATTGCGTGACGCGGCGGGCGTAAGGGCGGCCGCAGGGCGCAAGGCGCCGGATTTTCCTGACAGTTCCGACATTGAGACCGCAGGGGCGTGTTGTTCACGCGCTTTGGTTGCTTGGCCTTTGCCGGGGCGGCGTTGGTCTGTGCGCCTGCCTTGGCCATGGCCCCCGTGGCGGGGCCGCGCTTTGCCGCCTTTTGCCCAGCATATCGCCCCGTCTGCGGGGTCTGGCTGTCTTGCGCGGCCTGTGCGGCGGGGCGAGAAAGGGGCATCTTGGCCTGAGGGGGCTGTTTTGTGCGCGAACCTATGAGCTGTCACCTGCCTTGGCGCGCGGGTGCCTTGCGCCAAGCTGCGGTCGGGCATGGTGGCGGATGTGGCGGCAGGCGGAAAACCCAAATTGAGTGTTGATTGCCTAAAATGGGCAATACATCTATCCCGCGCCGCGCAGGCCGGTCGCCTTGACCGGACCGGTGGCGCCGAGGCGTGGAAGGTTTGGCCTGAAGGAGCCACTTCGGGCAGAAAGTATTTTGATGGAAAAATTCATGCAGAACAAATGGTCGTCTCCCTTTGGCGTGTCGGACGATCTGTTGGCGATCCGGTCGGCGATGGGGGGCGATCTTGACCTGTTTGTGGTGTTGCTGGCCAGTGCGCTGGATGTGATGGCGGTCGATCCCGCGACGCTGGACAGGTCCGGCTTTGCGGGCCTGACGGTCACGCCGGTGACGGTGGCCGAAATTGCCCAGCGCACGGCGATGTCCGAGCCACGGGTTGCCGATCTTTTGGCCACGCTGGCCGAGCGCCGGTTTGTGCGGCACAAAGGCGATGGCCGGTTTGCCGCCACGCGCGAGGGGTTGCGGCTGCTGGACGGCATATCGCGCCATATGTGCTGACGCGGACAGGATGCAGCCGCGGTTCAGGGCCGCGGGTTCACCGCAAGATCGAGCGCGGTGATGAAAGATACGGACTGGCCGATCAGATCGGCCAGTTCGCTGCGCGCGCGGCAGGTGGCGGCCAGATCGCCCCGCGCCGAGCGGCTGACCCAGCCGCGTTCGATCAGCCGATCAATCTTGCGCCGGGCCGTTTCGCGCGGGATGCCGGTATGAAGCGCGAGGTAATGCGCGTTCAGCGCGCTGAAGGGGGCCCCGGCGGGTTCGGACAGGCGCAGGAAGTGATCGAAGGACGGGTCGGTGGTGGGGCCGGTCAGGGATAGGGTCTTTTCCGCAATGACCAGCATGAGAAGCACCGAATCGAGATCGCCATCAAATTGGTCGCGCGACGAGATCAGAAGGCGCGCCATCAGGGCCAGCTTTACCGGCCAGATGTGCAGGAAATTGTCGGTCACACTGTCCTTGGCCATCCGCCCCAATCGCCCGCCCATGATGAAAATCAAAAAGGCATGTAAGCCAAGACGTCTTGTAGCGCCAAGGGGCAATGCGAAAAGCCTTGGCGTCAGTTCCACCGGGGGGCGGATAAGCGCCGCTTTTTTCGGTGCACGCTCAAACCGGCACGGAATTTGCCGTATCGGGGCCAAAGGTTCGCAGCCGACGGGCGGCGGATTGTGGCGCAGATCGGGAGATGGTTGTGCAGCAAGACAGGCTAAGCCAGATTATCGGACGCATCGGCCGTCGGGTCGAAAGCTATGGGAAATCGAACGATCAGGTGGTGTTGCAATCGCATATCCTTGCGGTCAACTCGATGATCGAGGCGGCCCGGGCAGGCGCGCAGGGGCGTGGATTTTCGGTTGTCGCGGCCGAGATGAAGCGGATGTCGGACCAGACCAAGGCACTGGCCGACAGTTTCCGGCACGAGGTGCTGGGCATCGTGCAGAATGCCGAGACCGAGACGGGGGAGCTGGTTTCGGCGCTGCATCTGGCCGAGCGGGACCGTCTGGTTGCCATGGCGCTGAACCTTGTGCAGCTGATCGTGCGGAACCTGTTCGAACGGACGGCGGATGTGCGCTGGTGGGCGACCGATGCGGCGATGTGGAAGGCGCTGGGCGAGACGGACCCCGTGGCGCGGCGCGCGGCGATGGACGAGGCGGCAGACCGGCTGCGGACGATCCACCGCTATTACACGGTCTATCGCGATTTGCAGCTGCTCGATCTGGACGGGCGGGTCGTTGCCTCGGCCACGGGGGGGGCGGGGCATCCGCATCCGCTGCCGGTGCAGCACAGGGCGTGGTTCGACCGCGCGGCCAAGCTGCGGTCGGGGCATGATTATGTGGTCAGCACGGTGCATGCCAACCCGCTGGATGGCAAGGGCTGGCTGGTTTATGCCGCGACCGTGCGGCAGGGCGGGCAGGCCGAGGGCGGGCTGCTGGGGGTGCTGGCGGTCGGCTTCAACTGGGAGGACGAGGCCGGAACCATCGTGCGCGAGGAGGCCGGATTGACCGCCGAGGAATGGAGCCGGTCGCGGGTGCTGTTGCTGGACCGCGAGTTGAAGATTCTGGCGGATTCGGACGGGGCCGAGGTGGGCACGCTGTTCCCGCTGGCCCATGGCGGGGCCGACAAGGGTTTTGTCGAGGCGGCGGATGGCACGATCACCGCTTTTGCCCGCACCATCGGCTATCAGGAATATGACGGGCTGGGCTGGTACGGGGTGGTGGTGCGCCGCCTGCCGCCGGGGACGGGCGCGGTCAGTCCGGTGGCGTGACGCCAAGCGGGGCGGCAAAGGGGGCGGGGGCAAGGCCCGCCCCTGCCAGAAGATCGTCGGCCATGCTGTCGGCATTGGGTCCGGCGGCAAGCAGGTGGCCCCAGAGTTCGGCCAGGGCGGGCGCGATGCGGCTTTGGTCGCAGGCGCGGGCGGTGTGCAGCCAGACGGCAAGGCCATCGGCGCTGTCGTAATCGCGGGCCTTGCGCAGGGCGGCGATGCGGGTTTGCAAGGCGCGGATCAGGCGGGCGCGGTCGGCGGCGGGCCAGAGCGACAGGCGGGGCAGGTCTTGCCCCTGGGCCAGATGGAACGAGTGCCAATAGCGCGTGGTGGCGGCCAGCGCATCGCGCTGGTGCGGTTTGGCCGATGACAGGCGGTCGGCCATGGCCTGCGCCTCGTCCACGAGGGCCTGCACGGCCTTTTCGAGTTTCCAGTCGTTGAATGCCATGGCGCTGCTGTGCCGCAACGGGCGCGGGCCTGCAAGGGGCGCGTCAGCCGCGCAGGCGGAAGCGCTGGATCTTGCCGGTCTGGGTTTTGGGAAGCGTGTCGGTGAACACCACGCGGCGGGGGTATTTGTAGGGGGCGATGGTGGCTTTGACATGGTCTTGCAGCAGCTTGGCCATGAGCGGGTCGCCGGTATAGCCTGCGGCGAGGACGACGTGGGCTTCGACGATCTGGCCGCGGTCCTCATCCGCGGCGCCGATCACGGCACATTCCAGCACGGCGGGGTGGGACAGCAGGGCGGCTTCCACCTCGGGGCCGGCGATGTTGTAGCCTGCGGAAATGATCATGTCATCCGAGCGGGCGGCAAAGTGGAAGCGGCCGTCCTCGTCGCGCCAGAAGCTGTCGCCGGTCAGGTTCCAGCCGTTGCGGACGTAGGTCTTTTGCCGGTCGTCGGCCATGTAGCGGCAGCCGGTGGGGCCGCGCACGGCAAGGCGGCCCACCTCGCCCACCGGCAGGTCGTTCATGTTCTCGTCCACGATGCGGGCTTCGTATCCGGTCACGGGGCGGCCGGTGCAGCCGGGGTGGTGGTCGGAGAAGCGGTTGGTGACGAAGATGTGCAGCATCTCGGTAGCACCTATGCCGTCGAGCATGGGTTTGCCGGTGCGTTCCATCCATTCGGTATAGACGGGGGCGGGCAGGGTTTCGCCCGCGCTGACGGCGGCGCGGAGGGACGAAAGATCGGCGCCTTCGGCCATGGCTTTGAGCATGACACGATAGGCGGTGGGGGCGGTGAAGCAGACCGTGGCGCGGTGGGTCTGGATGATGTCGATCATGTTCTGCGGGCTGGCCTGTTCCAGCAGCGCCGCCGCCGCGCCGAAGCGCAGGGGGAAGATGGCAAGCCCGCCCAGGCCGAAGGTGAAGGCAAGCGGCGGAGAGCCGACGAAGATGTCACGCTCGGTGACGTTCAGGACTTCGCGCGCATAGCCGTCTGCGATGATCAGAAGGTCGCGGTGGAAATGCATCGTGGCCTTTGGCTCTCCGGTCGTGCCCGAGGTGAAGCCGAGAAGCGCCACATCGTCGCGGCCGGTTTTGACGGGGGTGAAGCGGACGGGTTTCGCCAAGGCGGCGCGGTCAAGTTCGGCATCGTGGTTGGCGGTGCCGTCAAAGCCGATGATGGTTTTGAGGAAACGCGAGTCGCGGCCGCAGGCGACGAGTTCGTCCATCAGCCGCGTGTCGCACAGGGCGTGGGTGATTTCGGCCTTGTCCACGATCTTGGCCAGTTCGCCCGCGCGCAGCATGGGCATGGTGTTGACGACGACCGCGCCCGCCTTGGTGGCGGCCAGCCATGCGGCGACCATGGCGGGGTTGTTGGCGGAACGGATCAGCACGCGGTTGCCCGGTTTCACGCCGAAGTCGGACACCAGCGCATGGGCGATGCGGTTCGACCAGTCGGTCAGCTCCTTGTAGGTGCGCGCGCGGCCATTGCCGATCAGGGCGGTATGGTCGCCAAAGCCGCGTTCGACCATGCGGTCGGTCAGTTCGACGCCCGCGTTCAGCCATTCGGGATAGTCGAAGCCGTCGGTCAGCAGGTCGGGCCACTGGTCGGACGGGGGCAGGGTGTTGCGGGTGAAGGGGTCGGTATGGCCCGAGGGGCCGAGGAGGGGTGCGGGCATGGGCGGTTTCCTTCGCTGCGGTCAGGCTATGCGAGCGGGGGGGCGTGTCAATGGGCATTTCAAGGTTAAAATAGTTGGGGTGGCCGAGACGGCAGGGCAGTGTTCGGGTTGGCCGGTTTCGGGGGCAGGGGGGGCATTATCGCAGGGTGTCATCACCGCCAAGGCGGGGATCATTCGGGCGCTTTGTCCTGCGGGAGATCCCCGCTTGCGCGGGGATGACAGGGGGTGATGGGGCTTTGTCGGCGGTGGCTTCGGGCGGAAAAGGAAACGCGATCTGCGTTTCCCCGCCCGTGGTGCCACATTGAAGCAAGACCGGTTGTCCGAGGCATGACAGAGGCCAGCGCCCGACACGGGCGGGCGCTGGCCGTGTGCTTTGGGCACATGGCCGGATGGCGGACCCTGCGGCGCATGGCAAAGGCACGCGCCTTTGCCAAACGGGGCGAGGTGTCATTCTCGCGAAAGCAGGGATCGTTTGGGCGCTTTGTCCTGCGGGAGATCCCCGCTTGCGCGGGGATGACAGGGGGTGACGGGGCTTTGACGGCGGTGGCTTCGGGCGGAAAAGGAAACGCGATCTGCGTTTCCCCGCCCGTGGTGCCACGTTGAAGCAAGACCGGTTGTCCGAGGCATGACAGAGGCCGGCGCCTGCCCCGGCGGGCGAGAAGCGCCCGCCATGGGCGGGGCGGGCGCTGGCCGGTGGCTTTGGGCCACCGGCCGGATGGCGGACGGGGCATCGCGTGGCACAGGCACGCGCCTGTGCCAGTTCCGGCGGGGCGGGCGCTGGTTGGTGGCTCTGGTGAACGTGCCGGATGGCTGAAGGCGCACCGTGTGGCAAAGATGCGCGCCTCTGCCAAAGGGGGCGGGGATGACAGGGGGTGATGGGGCGGCGCTGGCAGGGGTTTGGGTCGGGTTTGGCATTGTGCGGCGCAGGCGCGGGTCTTGGCCGATCGGGCGGAGTGGCTAGATCCAGTCGAGGTTCACGCGGTTCGCATCGTAGCGTTCGGCAAAGCCCTGACGCAGGGCGCGGTAGCGGGTGCGCAGGTCGCGGAATTTGCGTTCATGGGTTTCGGCCACAAGGCACTGGATATGGGCAAAGGTGCCTGCGGCATCGAGGGCTTCGAGGATGTCAAGCTCGGCCCCTTCGATATCCATCTTGATAAAGGCGATGCGCCCGCGTTCGGCGATCTTTGTGGCCAGCCATGCGGGGAAATCGATCAGTTCGACCGCGATGCCCTGGCTGTCATCGATCTGGCGGCCGCCTGCGAGGATGGTGCTTTTGACCGAGGCGCCGGTGGGGTTGGTGTCGAAATTGGCGGCGCGGTGCAGGGTGACGGTGCCGGCGGCGGCGCCCACGGCGGCGTTGACCAGCGTGACGTTGGGGGTTTGGGCAAAACGCTCGGTCAGATGGGCAAAGGCGAAGGGGTCGGGTTCGAACGCCACGACATCGGCGCCTGTGGCGGCAAGCACGGCGGTGACGACGCCCATATTCGCGCCAAGGTCGAGCGCGAGGTCACCGGGGCGCAGCATGGCGCAGATGCCGGACAGGTAGCCTTCGGCGCGGGCTTTCCTGAGATTGCGCTTGGCGCGGCGGATCAGCGCCTCGGCGCGTTCCTCGGCGGCGGATTTGGGGGCCGCGGTTTGATCCGGGGCGCTGTCGCGGTCGGGGTCGCTGTCACTCATGTCACTTGTCACCTTTGCCCTTGGCGGGCGGAGCGAGTGTGGCCGAGGCGGCTGGGTCTTGTCCAGTGCCGCGCGGATTCTGCGCGGCAGGGCTAACAGGCGGGGCGCGGCATCCGTTGATGGGCAGGTGCGGAAACGGGGGAGCGCCCCGCTCTGCCTGTGCTGTGGGCTGGTGAGGGGGTTCATGATGACGGTGAGGCGTTGGGACGGGGTGCTTCGGCATTCCGACGCGCAGGGGCTGGCGGCCGAACTGGCGGCGGCGCTGGCCGAGGGCGACGCGATGGTCGATCTGTCGGGCGTGACGCAGGTGGACAGCGGCGTGTTGCAGGTGCTGATCGCGGCCGGAGCGCTGGCCGACCGGACGGGGCGGCGGCTGCATCTGGACATTCCCGAAGGATCGCCGGTCTGGACGCTGGCGCAGGCGCTTGCCCTGCCGCAGCTGGGCCTGCCGATGCCCGCCGAGACCAAGACCCAAGCCGATGCAGGACAGGTGCAATGACCAAGACCATTCTGACCGTGGATGACAGCCCGTCGATCCGCCGCATGATCGCGATGACGCTGACGGATGCCGGTTACCGCGTGATCGAGGCGGTGGACGGGCAGGACGGGTTGGCCAAGGCCACCGCCGCGCCGGTCGATGCCATCATCACCGACCAGAACATGCCCAATCTGGACGGGTTGGGGTTCATCCGTGCCCTGCGGCAGCATCCGCTGGGGCGGGGGGTGCCGGTGATCGTGCTGTCCACCGATGACGAGGACGGGCTGAAGGCGCAGGCCCGCGAGGCGGGGGCGCTGGGCTGGATGGTCAAGCCGTTCACGCAAGACAAGCTGCTGGCCGTGATGAAGAAGGTGCTGGGATGATCGACGAGGAAACGGCGGCGGTCTTCCGCGAGGAACTGCGCGATCTGGTGGACAGTCTGGAACGCGGGCTGCTCGACCTCAAGGCGGCGCCTGCCGATATGGCGTTGGTCAATCAGGTGTTCCGCGACCTGCATACGGTCAAGGGCAGCGGGGCGATGTTCGGCTATGCCGAGCTTGCGGGTTTTATCCACCGCTTCGAGACCGCGTTTGACCGCGTGCGGGCGGGCGAGGTGCCGGTGACGGCAGACCTGATCCGGCTGGCGCTGGCGGCGCGCGACGAGATACCGCGGCTGGTCGAAGGGCAGGCCGATACCGAGGGGCGGCGGGCGGCTATTCTGGACGGTTTGGCCGCGCTGCGCCCCGAGGGCGCGGAAGCGGCGGCCGGGGGGGCGGATGCGGTGGCGGCGGATACGGACCGCGCGGGCGCGGATGCGGTGGGGCCGATGGCGCTGGAATTCCGGCTGCTGGGGCCTGCGCTGGGCCTTGGCGCGCGGCCCGAGGCGGTGCTGGCCGAACTGCGCGATATCGGCGCGGTCGATATCGTGGCCGATCTGGCCGAGGTGCCGCCGCTGGACCAGTTGGACCCCGACCAGTGCATGATCGTCTGGCGCGCGCTGGTGCCTGCGGGGATCAGCGAGGCGCAGGTGGAAGAGGCGTTCATTTTCGTTGATGCCGAGTGGAAGCTGACGCGCCTGCCGGTGGCGGATGGCGGGGGCTTTGATTTCGGGCTTGAACCGGCCGAGGCTGCGGCGCCCGCACAGGATGCGGGCGAGGCTGCTGCGGTGGCGGCGCCGGTCGTGGCCGCGCAGGCAGGGCCGCAGGCGGGTGTTCAGGCGGCGCCGATGGCGGCCCATTCGGCCGCGACGATCCGCGTTTCGGCCGAGCGGCTGGATGCGTTGATGGATGCGGTGGGCGAGTTGGTGATCGTCGAGGCGCGGTTGACCGAACTGGCGCGCCAAAGCCGCGATGCGGCATTGATGACCACCGCCGAGCAGATCACGCGGCTGGCGGCGGGGTTGCGCGATGCGACCATGACGATGCGGATGGTGCCGATGCGGTCGCTGGTGGGGCGGTTCCGCCGCCTTGTGACCGAACTGTCGGACCGTCTGGCCAAGCCCGTGACCTTTGCCGTGCTGGGCGAGGATACCGAGCTGGACAAGACGGTGATCGAAAAGCTGGCCGATCCGCTGGTGCATGTGCTGCGTAACGCGCTGGATCACGGCATGGAGACCCCCGCCCATCGGCAGGACAGCGGCAAGCCCGCGACCGGTGTGATCGAATTGTCGGCGGAACATGCGGGGGCCGAGGTGCTGATCCGCGTGCGCGATGACGGGCGCGGGATGGACCCCGCGAAGATTCGCGCCAAGGCGGTGGCGCAGGGGCTGGTGGCGCATGACGCGGTGCTGACCGAGGCGCAGATTTTCGGGCTGGTCTTTGAACCCGGCTTTTCCACCGCGACGGAAGTGACCGACCTTTCGGGGCGCGGCGTGGGCATGGATGTGGTGCGGCGCACCATCGAAAGCCTGCGCGGGGCGATCGAGATCGATTCAAAGTTGGGACAGGGGACCACGGTGACGCTGCGGTTGCCGCTGACGCTGGCGATCATCGAGGGGCTGCTGGTCGAGGTTGGGGGCGAGAAATACACCCTGCCGATGGCTGCGGTGCACGAGATCGTGGCGCTTCCACAAGACCGCGCCGAACCCAAGCGGACGGGCGATTTTCTGGATATCCGCGGCCGGTTCGTGCCCTTCCTGCGGCTACGGTCGCTGTTTGGCTGCGCGGGGGCGGCGCCTGCCGAGCAGAATGTGGTGATCGTCAGTGCGGGCGAGCAGCGCGTGGGCATCGTGGTGGACCGGATCGTGGGCACGAACCAGACCGTGATCAAGCAGATGTCGAAGCTGCATGCCGGCGTGCGGGCGGTTTCGGGGGCGACGATCCTTGGCGACGGGTCGGTCGCGCTGATTCTGGATGTGGGCCACCTGATCGGGCTGGGGCGCACGATGCCCGTGGGCCCCGTGGCGGTGGCGGGCACGGGCTTTGCAGAGGTGGCGGCATGACGCTGGAAGAGGTGCAGAAAGACGCGCAGCTGACATTGGTGACAATGGCGCTGGGCAGCCAGACGCTGGCAATTCCCGCCAGCGCGCTGCGCGAGATCCTTGACCCCTTGCCCGTGACGCGGGTGCCGGGGGCGGCGGCCTTTGTGCCGCATGTGGTGAATGTGCGCGGGTCGGTGGTGCCGCTGGCCAACCTGAAGATCGCGCTGGGCATCACCGGCGAGGCCGATGACGGGCGCAGCCGGATTCTGGTGCTGGAGGTGGCGCTGGATGGCGAGCCCGCGCTGGTCGCGGTCACGGCGGATGCGGTTTACGAGGTGGCGACCATCGAGACCGGGTTGATCGAGCGCATCCCCGAAACGGCGAGCATCTGGCCGCCGGAATATCTGGTCGGGCTTTACAAGGGTCCGACCGGCTTTGTCCTGCTGCCCGATCTGGCGGCGATCTTCTCGGCCCAGACCGCCCATGCGGCGGCGGCGTAACGAACGGTTCCACAAGGGGTTCCCGGCTATGAAACTGACAATAAAGACCAAATTGATCGCGACCTTTCTGACGATCTTCGTCCTGTGGGCCGTGTCTGTCGCACTGGCGATCACCGATCTCAAGAATGCCGAAGACCGTTACACGCGGACGGTGAATGTGGATGTGGCCGAGTTGATGGCGATCGAGGATGTCATCTCGACCAAGTTGCAGGTGCGCACGGCGGTGGCCGATATGCTGGTTCCGATGACCGCCATGCCTGCGGACCATTTGAACAGCCAGAAGGCAAAGGTCGTGGAACTGGCGAGCAATGTGGACAAGCGCGTGGCCGAATTGCAGGCCAGCACCACCGGCAAGCTGCGCGAGGCGGTCGATGATTTCGACGTGCTGCACAAGCAGGCCTTTGCGATGAACGTCAAGACCATGCAGCTTGCCATGTCGGGCCAGTTGCAGGCGGCCAACGACCTGTATCAGGGCGAGTTGAAGGATGTGGGCGAACGTATCCGGACATCGCTTTCGGCCATGCGCGAGGTGATCCGCGATGACCTGAAGGCGCGGGCCGAAGAAACGGCGGCCGAACAATCCATCTCGTCGCGCAATTTGCTGGTGTTGTTCGGGATCGGGCTTATCGCTTCGGTCGCGGCGGCATGGTACACCATTGCGGGTCTGATGCGCGGGCTGGGGCAATCGGTCGATCTGGCCAAGGCCGTGGCCGAGGGCGACCTGCGCAAGACGGCCGTGGTGCATGGCCGCGACGAGATTGCCGATCTGCTGAACGCGCAGAACACCATGGTGCTGCGCCTGCGCGAGGTGGTGGGCAATGTGGCGATGGCGGTGCGCAATGTGGCATCGGGATCGTCGCAGATGGCGGCCACGTCGGAACAGCTGAGCCAGGGCGCGACGGAGCAGGCGGCATCGACCGAAGAGGCGAGTGCGGCGGTCGAGGAGATGTCGGCCAATATCAAGCAAAGCTCGGACAATGCCCAGATCACCGAACGGATCGCGGTGAAATCGGCCGAGGATGCGCGCAACAGCGGCAAGGCCGTGGCCGATGCGGTCGAGGCGATGCAGACCATCGCGGACCGGATCATGATCGTGCAGGAGATTGCGCGGCAGACCGATCTTCTGGCGCTGAACGCCGCTGTCGAGGCGGCGCGGGCGGGCGAGCATGGCCGTGGCTTTGCCGTGGTCGCGGCCGAGGTACGCAAGCTGGCCGAACGCAGCCAGACGGCGGCGGCCGAGATTTCGGCGCTGTCGGCCAGCACGGTGCGGACGGCGGCCAATGCGGGCGAGATGTTGCTGGGGCTGGTGCCGGATATCGAAAAGACCAGTGCGCTGGTGACCGAGATTTCGGCCGCAAGCCGCGAGCTTGCCACCGGATCGGCGCAGATCAGCCTGTCGATCCAGCAACTGGACAAGGTTACGCAGCAAAACACCTCGGCCAGCGAAGAGATGTCGTCTTCGGCGACCGAGCTTGCCAGCCAGTCCGACGCGCTGGCGGCGGCGGTCGAGTTCTTCAAGGTCGATGAGGGGCATCCGGGCGTGATCATCGGCAACGGGCGGATGCGTCCGGCCACGGCCAAGGCGGCGCCCAAGCCCGCAAAGGCGCGCAAACCGGTTCGCGACGATGGCGGCTTCGACTTTGATCTGGATGCCGAGGCGGATGATTTCGACGCGAAATTCAAGCGCCGCGATGCGGCCTGAGGGGGACGCGATGCGCGAGGCAACACGCCAGCCGCAAACGGGGGGGGCCGCGATGGCCCCCCTTGGAGAGGCGGATATGGGGGATGTCGTCACCTTTGTGGCCGACCGGGCGCTTTATGCGGTGCCGGTGGGCCGGGTGCAGGAGATCCTTGATTTGCGGCCGGTGGCGGTGATGCCCAATGCGCCGGACCATCTGTTGGGGATCATCGATCTGCGGGGCGCCAATATTCCGGTGGTGGACCTGCGGCGGCTTTTGGGCCGCGAGACGGGCGAGGATACGGCGCAGACGCGGATACTGGTTGTCGTGGTAGAGCATGGCGGCGGGCGCGTGGTGATCGGGGTCAAGACCGACCGCGTGATCGAGGTGACGCAGCTGGACGAGGGACGGGTGCGCCCCTTGGCCGAGGCCGAGCTGCTGCGCTGGTCGGGCAGTGCGATTGCCGGGATCGGCCGGTTGAAGGGGGATGTGGTGAGCGTCCTTGATCTGGACCGGTTGTTCGAGCGGGTGGACCTGCCGCAACTGCCGGCGGCCGCATGAACAGGCCGGGTGCAGGACGGGACGCGTGGATATGAATGTAATGGACAGGGGCGTGAAAACCCATAGCGACCGCTTCCGCGAGTTGATCCGCAACATCACGGGCATCAGTCTGCCCGCCAGCAAGGTGGTGATGATCGATCAGCGCCTGCGGCGGCGGGTCGTGGCCTTTGATTTGCCCGATACCGAATCCTACCTGCAACTGCTGTTGGACGGGCAGGGGATGGAGGCCGAATTGCGGCTGGTGATCGATCTGATCACCACCAACACGACAAGCTTTTTCCGCGAGTCAGAGCATTTCGACTTTCTCGCCAAAGAGGCGCTGCCGGTGCGGCTGGCGGCAAAGGGGGGCGCGGCGGGGCGGCCGCGGTTCAAGCTGTGGAGTGCCGCCGCTTCGGAAGGGGCCGAGGCCTATACCGCCGCGATGGTGCTGGCCGAACAGCAAAAGCGCGGGGTGCAGTTCGACTTTGCCATTTTGGGCACCGATATTTCGGCGCGCATGGTCGAGCGGGGCAACGAGGCGATTTATTCGGTCGATCAGCTTTCCACCGTGCCGCCCGAGATGGTGAAGCGGTATTTCATGTCGTCGCGCCATCCCAGCGTGGCGGGCAAGGTGCGGGTGGTGCCCGAATTGCGCCGCTATGTCCGGTTCCGCCATCTGAACCTGATGGACGAAACCTATCGGGTCGATCGCGATGTGGACCTGATTTTCCTGCGGAATGTGCTGATCTACTTTGATGCCGCCGATCAGGAACGGGTGGTGGCGCGGCTGGCCCAGCATGTGGCGCCGGGCGGGTATCTGGTCGTGGGCCATGCCGAAAGCATGGTGGTGCGGTCAAGCGGGCTGAAGCAGGTCCGCCCGACGATCTTCCAGAAAGAGTGACGAGATGGCAGAGCGGCAGGATGACAGGATCAAGGTGCTGATCGTCGATGATTCGACATCGGCCAGAACGATGCTGCGGCGCATCGTCGAGGGCGATCCGGGATTGGTGGTGATGGGGGCTGCGGGCGATGCCTTTGCGGCGGCGCGGCTGATGAAGGTGGAATTGCCCGATGTGCTGCTGCTGGACCTTGAATTGCCGGGCATGGACGGGATCACCTTTCTGAAGCGGATCATGGACCAGCGGCCGATGCCGGTGGTGGTGTGTTCGAGCCATACCGAGTTCGGGTCGGAAAAGAGTTTCGAGGCGCTGGAGGCGGGCGCGGTCGAGGTGATCCTGAAACCTTCGCCGCGCGACGAGGCGGGGTTGCAGGAAGCCACGGTGCGGATTTGCGATGCGCTGCATGCGGCGGTGCAAAGCCGCCTTGGCACGCGGCCTGCCCGCCGCGCGCCCCTGCGCGACAAGGTGCCGGGGCCCAAGCTGACGGCCGATGCGATCCTGCCGCCGCCGATGATCGGGCGGGTGGTGCCGCGCACCGAGCCCATCGTGTGCATCGGCGCCTCGACCGGGGGGACCGAGGCGCTGCGGGTGGTGCTGGAGATGCTGCCGCCCGATGCGCCCGCGATTGCCATCGTGCAGCATATGCCGCCCGGATTTACCGCCGCCTTTGCCAAGCGGCTGAACAGCCTGTGCGCGGTGAACATCACCGAGGCGGTGGATGGCGCGCCGCTGACGCAGGGAAATGTGGTGATCGCGCAGGGCGATAACCATCTGATGCTGCGCCGGATCGGGGCGAGCTATCGCGCCATGGTGCAGCCCGGCCCCTGTGTCAGCCGGCACCGCCCTTCGGTGGATGTGCTGTTTCGGTCGGCGGCGGTGCAGGCGGGGGCGAATGCGCTGGGCATCATCCTGACCGGCATGGGCGATGACGGGGCAAGTTGCATGCGCGAGATGCGCGCTGCGGGGGCGCCCACCATCGCGCAGGACGAGGCAAGCTGCGTTGTCTATGGCATGCCGCGCGAGGCGGTCGAACGGGGCGGGGCGGTGCAGACCTTGCCGCTGGAACGGATGGCGGCGGCGATCATGGGCTTTGCCCGCCGCCAGAAGATGGGGGCAACGGGATGACGCTGCTGATGCCGCACGCCACCCGTGGCGCCCGTCCGTTGCCGCGGCTGGACGCCGAAGAGATGCTGGACGAGGTGCTGCGGCGCACCGAGAACAGCTTTCTGACGGCGGGAAGCGACCTTGCCGCGTCGGTCGATGCGCTGCGCGGACTGTCGGGGGTGTTTGACCGGCTGCGCGTGACCTTTGGCGCCGAGACCGGGGCGCGGATGATGGGCATGGTGGCCGAAACGCGCGACCATGTGACCGCGATCACCGACGGGTTCGGGCGGTTTCTGGCGGCGTCGGATGGCGTGCGGCTGGCGGTGCGCGGGATGCGGATCGAGGTGGCCGATCTGGACCGCGTGGTCCGCACCATCGGCACCGTGTCGATCAATGCGCGCATCCTTGGCAATGCGCTGATCCCGCCGCGCCCGCAGGTGGGCGCCTTTATCGGGCGGCTGGGCGAAATGGCGGGCGAGGCCGATGCCATCCTGCGCGAGATGCATGGCGCGATGGGCGGCATCGGGGCGGGCATGGCCGAGATGGACCGCATGACGCAAGACCTGCGCGAAGAGCTGGAGCAGCGGGTGTTGCCCGCGCTGGCGCGGTTTGACCGGATGGCGCGGGGCGTACTGGAACGGCAGGGTGCCATGGCCGCGACCAATGCCGCGCTGGCCGAGCGGATGCAGGGCATCGATGCCGAGGTGGGGCGGCTGGTGATCGGGCTGCAATCGGGTGATGCCACGCGCCAGCGGCTTGAGCGGGTGCGGGCGATCCTGTCGGACGCGGGGACATCGCGGCACGGGGCGGTGATGCTGGACCTGGCGGCGGCGCTGTCGCAGGCGGCGGTCGAGGCGGCCAAGGCCGAAATCGCGGTGACGGTGCGGGCGGCATCGCGGGTGCGCGGATCGGCCAATGTGGCGGTGGCCGAGGCGCGGGGCTTTTACGAGGCCAAGCGCGGCGCGGTGGACGAGGCGGCGCTGGCCGAGGGGTTCGGCGGCGCGGTCGAGCGGGTGCGCGACAAGCTGGCCGAGATGCGTGTGGGCATGGCCCAACTGCGCGAACGGCTGGGCCTGGTGCTGCGCCACAAGCTGGCGCTGCGCCAGATCGGGCATCAGGTGCGGCTGTCGGGGCTGAATGCGGTGCTGATCTGCGCCAAGCTGGGCGAGGAGGGCCGCGCCCTGCGCGAGCTTGCGACATGGCTGCGGCTGCTGACGGATGAAAGCGATGCCATCGTGCTGCGGCTGCAAGAGGCGCTGGAGCGGACCGCCGCGCTGGCCGACGATCTGGGCGGGGTCGGGGTGGCGCGGTTCGAGGAATCGCTGGAAGCCTTTTTCGGCACCGCCGCGGCGCTGGCCGAGGCCATGGCCGCAATCGGCCGTGACCGGCGCGAGGCGGCCGCGACCTTTGATGTGGCGGGGGCCGAACTGACGCGGCGGCTGGGCCATGCGGTCGAGGCGCTGGGGCGGTTCGAACTGCTGCTGCGCGAGATGGTGCTGGTGGATGCCGCCGTGGCGCAACGCCGGACGGGGCTGGACCGCGCCCCGCTGGATGCGGCGGGGCTGGACGAGATGGCCGCGCTGCGGCGGCTTTACACCATGCAGGCCGAGCGTGACCTGCATGATGTGGTTGTGGGGATTGTGCCCGAGGGCGCCGCCCCCGCCCCTGCCACCGCGCCAAAGGCGGCGGCGGCAGAAGGCGACGGGCTGGACGACATCTTTTTCTAGATCGGTGTCCCGCCCGCGCTGTCGCCCGTTTGCGGGCGGGCAAGACCGATGGCCAGCAGGGCGGCGCGGATTTCGTCAAGGATCGCGGGGTCGTCGATGGTGGCGGGCATCTTGAAGCCCTCGCCATCGGCGATCTTGACCATGGTGCCGCGCAGGATCTTGCCCGAGCGGGTTTTGGGCAGGCGGTCGATCACCACGGCGCGTTTGAAATCGGCCACGGGGCCGATCTTTTCGCGCATGAGTTGCACACATTCGCGGATGATCTGGTCTGCCGGAACCGTGCAGCCCTTGTTCAGGCACAGGAAGCCGAGCGGGGATTGACCTTTCAGCGCATCCGATACGCCGATCACCGCACATTCGGCCACATGGGGGTGGTTGGCCAGCACTTCCTCCATCGCGCCGGTGGACAGGCGGTGGCCCGCGACGTTGATGACGTCATCGGTACGGGCCATGATGTACAGGTAGCCGTCTTCATCGACATAGCCCGCATCGCCGGTTTCGTAATAGCCGGGGAAATGGGTGAGGTAGGATTTGACGAAGCGGTCTTCGGCATTCCAGAGCGTGGGCAGGGTGCCAGGGGGCAGGGGCAGCTTGATGGCGATGGCGCCAAGCTGGCCTGCGGGCACGGGGTGGCCGCCTTCGTCGAGGATGCGGACATCGAAGCCCGGCATGGCGACGGAAGGGCTGCCCACCTTGACCGGCAGGCGTTCGATGCCAAGGGGGTTCGCGGCGATGGCGTAGCCGGTTTCGGTTTGCCACCAGTGATCGACGACCGGCACGTTCAGGTGGCGGGAGGCCCAGTTGACGGTATCGGGATCGGCCCGTTCGCCGGCGAGGTAAAGGGCGTTCAGGCGGCCGAGGTCGTAGTCGCGGACGAGCAGCCCTTCGGGATCGTCGCGCTTGATGGCGCGCAGCGCGGTGGGGGCGGTGAAGAAGGCGCGGACCTTATGTTCCGCGATCACCCGCCAGAAGGCGCCCGCATCGGGGGTGCCGACGGGTTTGCCTTCGTACATGATGGTGGTGCATCCGGCGATGAGGGGGGCGTAGCAGATGTAGCTGTGGCCCACGACCCAGCCCACATCGGAGGCGGCCCAGAACACATCACCGGGGCCGCAATCGTAGATGGCGCGCATGGTCCAGGCCAGCGCCACAAGGTGGCCTGCGGTGGGACGGACGACGCCCTTGGGCGCGCCCGTGGTGCCCGAGGTGTAAAGGATATAGGCGGGGTGGTTGCCTGCCACGGGTTCGCAGGGGGCGGGATCGACGCCGTATTGGAAGGCGTGCCACGCAAGATCGCGGCCTTCGACCAGCCGTGCCACTTCCTGTTCGCGTTGCAGGATGACGCAGAAATCGGGCTTGTGGGTGGCCTGTTCGATCGCGCCGTCGAGCAGGGGTTTGTAATGCACCACGCGGTTCGGTTCTATCCCGCAAGAGGCGGCAAGGATGGCTTTGGGTTTGCAATCGTCGATGCGGACGGCAAGTTCGGCCGCAGCGAAACCGCCGAACACGACCGAATGAATCGCACCGATGCGGGCGCAGGCGAGCATGGCTTCGACCGCTTCGGGGACCATGGGCATGTAGATGATGACGCGGTCGCCTTTGGCGACGCCACGCGCTTTCAGCGCACCGGCAAGGCGTGACACGCGGTCGAGCAGTTCGGCATAGGTGATGACATGTTTGGTGCCGGTGACGGGGCTGTCATGGATGATGGCCGCCTGTGTGCCGCGACCGGCCAGAACGTGGCGGTCAACCGCGTTCCAGCAGGTGTTGACGGTGGCATCGGTGAACCATTCATAAAGCGGTGCGCGGGTGGCATCGAGGGCCGCCGTGGGGCGTTTGACCCAGTCGATGGCGCCTGCCGCGTCAAGCCACCATGATTCGGGGTCGGCCTGCCATTTGGCGTAGATGTCACGGTATGCCATTGTATGCCCTCCTCCACGGGTAGCGGATTGTTACAAGGGCGGGGGGCTTTGGCGCAACGCTGTTACCGTGTGACAGGCGGGGGATGCGACAAAATATTTGCAGAAGCGCGGCAAGTGGCGTTGCAAATTTTTGCAAACAGCCGGTCTGTTGCTGCGGGAAAGCGAAGCAGGGCAGAATTTGCAAACCTGCCCCGCCGCAAGTTCAGAAGTGCCGCACGAGGGCGAGTCGCACCGTATCGACCCGCGCCGAGGCCGTGGCGCGGAAGTTCAGCGGAACCGAGGGGTTGCCGGAATCAAGGTTCTGGATCGTCAGTTTCATTGTGGTTCCTGCAAGGTCGTGTTGCGGCGCGACAGCGCATGCGAGGCGCAGGAAAAGGGTGCAACGGCAGCCGAGGGCATTGCACATCCCGGCTGCGCGACTGTCCTTTGGCGCGGGCTTCATCCTTTCGAGAAGGGTCAGCTGTATTGGGTGACGGGCGTTCCGGCCAGTGCCGAGATGTTCAGCAATCCCCGCGCGGTGATCGACGGGGTGACGATATGGGCCTTGTTGCCCATGCCCATCAGGATGGGGCCGACCTCAAGCCCGTTTGCCTTCATTTTCAGGATGTTGCGGGTGGCCGCCGCCGCATCGGTCGAGGCAAAGACAAGGACGTTGGCGGCGCCTTCCATCCGGCTGCCCGGAAGCAGGCGGTCGCGCAGTTGCTGGTCGAGCGCGCTATCGACGTTCATTTCGCCTTCGTAGCAGAAATCGGGTTCGCGGGCGTCAAGCAGTTCGAGGGCGGCGCGCATCCGCAGGGCGGCGGCGTTGTCCATGTTGCCGAACTGGCTTTGCGTGCAAAGCGCGATCTTGGGTTCCAGACCGAAGCGGCGCACATGGCGGGCGGCGCCCATCACGGTTTCCATGATCTGCTGCGGGGTGGGTTCGGGGTGGACCTGCGTGTCGGCCACGAACAGGGGGCCGTCTTCGAGGATCATCAGCGACAGCGCGCCCACGGGGTGCAGGCCGCCACGGGCGAGGACTTGGCGCACATAGCCGAGATGCCAGAGGTATTGGCCGAAGGTGCCGCAGATCATGCTGTCAGCCTCGGCCCGGTGCACCATGACGGCGCCGATGGCGGTGGTGTTGGTCCGCATCACGGCGCGGGCGATATCGGGGGTGACGCCACGGCGGGCCATGAGGTCGTGATAGGTGCCCCAGTAATCGCGGTAGCGGGGGTCATTTTCGGGGTTCACGAGGTGGATGTCGATGCCGGGGCGGATGGGCAGGCCGGCGCGTTCGCAGCGCATTTCCACCACTTCGGGGCGGCCGATCAGGATGGGAACATCGTTGGTTTCCTCCATCATCGCATGGGCGGCGCGCAGGACGCGTTCATCTTCGCCTTCGGCAAAGACGATGCGGCGGGTGCTGGCCTTTGACGCCTCGAATACGGGGCGCATGATGAGGGCGGATTTGAACACCGATCCGTCAAGCTTGTGCTTGTAGGCGTCAAGGTCGGTGATGGGGCGGGTGGCGACACCGGTTTCCATCGCGGCCTTGGCCACGGCGGTGGCGACCACGCCGATCAGGCGCGGGTCGAAGGGTTTGGGGATCAGGTAGTCGGGGCCGAAGGAGAGTTTTTCGCCCGAATAGGCGGCGGCGGCCTCGGCGCTGGTGGTGGCGCGGGCAAGGGCCGCGATGCCTTCGATGCAGGCCAGTTCCATCTGCTTGTTGATCTCGGTCGCGCCCACATCGAGCGCGCCGCGGAAGATGAAGGGAAAGCACAGGACGTTGTTGACCTGATTGGGAAAGTCGGACCGGCCCGTGGCGATGATGGCATCGGGCGCGACCGAGCGGACATCATCGGGCAAAATCTCGGGCGTGGGGTTGGCGAGGGCAAAGATGATGGGGCGCGGGGCCATCTTGGCGACCATCGCGGGGGTCAGCACGCCGGGGCCCGAGAGGCCGAGGAAGAGGTCGGCGCCTTCGATCACCTCGTCCAGCGTGCGGGCGGTGGTGCCTTGGGCATATTCCTCTTTCTGGGCGGTCATCTGGTCGTTGCGGCCTTCATAGACAAGGCCGGCAAGATCGCAGAGCCAGACGTTTTCGCGTTTGACGCCCAGTTTCAGCAGCATGTTGAGGCAGGCGATGCCCGCAGCCCCCCCGCCGGTCGAGACGACCTTGATCTGGTCGAAGGATTTGCCCGCGACCAGAAGCGCGTTGGTGGCTGCCGCGCCCACCACGATGGCGGTGCCGTGCTGGTCGTCGTGGAAAACGGGGATGTTCATCCGCTCGCGGCAGAGTTTCTCGACGATGAAGCAGTCGGGGGCCTTGATATCTTCGAGGTTGATCGCGCCGAAGGTGGGTTCGAGCGCGCAGACGATATCGGCCAGTTTGACGGGATCTGGTTCGTTCAGTTCGATATCGAAGCAGTCGATATTGGCGAATTTCTTGAAGAGGACGGCCTTGCCCTCCATCACCGGTTTTGATGCCAGTGCGCCGATATTGCCAAGGCCAAGGACAGCGGTGCCGTTGGTGACAACCGCGACAAGGTTGCCGCGCGAGGTGTAGCGGCTGGCGGTGGACGGGTCGGCCTTGATTTCAAGGCAGGCTTCGGCCACGCCGGGGGAATAGGCGCGGCTGAGGTCGCGGCCATTGGCCAGTGGCTTGGTGGCGCGGATTTCCAGTTTTCCGGGCTTGGGAAATTCGTGGTAATCGAGCGCGGCCTGCCGTGCGCTTGTCGGTTTGCCGTCGTCCATGCCCTGTCCCCAAGATTTTGTTTAACGTTAAACCAGTTTTCCCGCGGGTGCGGTGCCGGTCAAGCCTGCCCTATCGAATAGGACTTTTCGGGATGGCTTGCAAATCCTTGGACGAGGCCGTCAAAGTGCGGCCCTAACGGGAGGCCATGATGCTGGAACAAAAGACCGAAACCCGCGCCGAAATTCGCCTGCCCACGGCCGAGTTGCGCGACGATCTGCCGTTTTACACCAAGAAACTGGGGTTCCGGTTGGACATGATCTATCCCGCCGACAACCCCGAGGTGGCGGTGCTGTCGGGCCACGGGTTGCGGCTGCGACTCCAGAAGGGGGCGACCGAGGCGCCCGGCACGATCCGTATTCTGACGGACGAGCCTGACATATTCGCGGGGGGCGAGCGGGTGCTGGTGGCGCCCAACGGCACGCGGATCGAGATTGACGAGGCCAACCCGCCGATGGTGCTGCCTGCGACCGAGCATGCCTTTGTGGTGCGGCGGCTGGCGGATCAGGCGCCTTGGGTGATCGGGCGGGCGGGGATGCAATACCGCGATCTGGTGCCGTCGCGTCTGGGCGGGGCGATGATTGCCAGCCATATCCGTATTCCCGATGGCGGGCCGGTGCCCGACATGGTGCATTTCCACAAGGTCGGGTTCCAGTTGATTTTCTGCATCAACGGCTGGGTCGATGTGGTCTATGAGGATCAGGGCGAGCCGATCCGGCTCACGGCGGGGGATTGCTTTATCCAGCCGCCCGAAATCCGCCACCGCGTGCTGCACGCATCGGACGGGATCGAGGTGATCGAGATCGGGGTTCCGGCGGAACATGTGACCGAGATCGATCATGCGATGACCCTGCCCACGCCGCATCTGCGCCCCGAGCGGGAATGGCAGGGGCAGCGGTTTGTTTACAATGTCGGCGCGAAGGGGGCGTTCAGGCCGTTCCGCCTGCCCGGTTTCGTGGCGCGGGATACGACGATTGACGCGAATACCAAGGGTGTCGCGTCAGTCATGGTGGCGCGGCCGGACGGGGGCGAGACGGTCTGGACCAAGCACGAGGGGGATATTCTGTTCACTTTCGTCATGGGCGGGACGATGGTGCTGGAGGGCGAGGGGAAGGAGCCCTATGCGCTGTCGCGGGGCGATGCCTTTGTCATTCCGCCGGGGATGGCCACGCGCTATGCCAGCCCGTCGGCCGATCTGGAATTGCTGGAAGTCACCTTGCCGGGCAATCCGGTGACGGTGGCTGTCTGACGGGGGCGCTGTGCTGGCGCTGACACGGCACGGGGCGGCGGGGCCGGTGACGGCGGTGCCGCTGGTCATCGCGCATGGGCTATACGGGTCGGGGCGGAACTGGGGCGTGATCGCGCGGCGGTTGGCGGACCGGCGCGATGTGGTGGCGGTGGATATGCGAAACCACGGCGAAAGCCCGCATCTGGCCGCGCATGGCTATCCTGACATGGCGGCCGATCTGGCCGAGGTGATCGGCCATATCGGCGGGCCGGTCGATCTGCTGGGCCATTCGATGGGCGGCAAGGCGGCGATGCAACTGGCGCTGACCGCGCCCGCGCTGCTGCGGCGGCTGGTGGTGGCCGATATCGCGCCGGTCGCCTATGACCATGACCAGACGCGGCATATCGAGGCGATGCGGGCGCTGGACCTGACCGGACTGGCCACGCGCGGCGAGGCGGACAGGCGGCTGGCGGCGCTGGTTCCGGACGAGGGGTTGCGGGCGTTCTTTCTGCAATCGCTGGACCTGAAAGCCGCAGGTGGGCCGCGTTGGCGGCTGAATTTCGATGTGCTGGCGGCCGAGATGCCGAAGATCGTGGGTTGGCCGGGAACGGCGGGGCGGTTCGACGGGCCGGTGCTGTTTTTGACCGGATCGGACAGCCATTATGTGCGGCCCGAACATCGCGCGGGCATCGTGGCGCAGTTTCCCAAGGCACGGTTTGCGCGCTTGCAGGGGGCGGGGCATTGGCTGCATGCCGAAAAGCCGCGCGAATTCGAACAGACGGTGCGGGCGTTTCTGGACGCGGGCTAAGGGGGCGGGCCGCCGGTGGCGACCCGCGGGGGGCGGTCAGCCCGGGTTCTTCATCCGCAACAGGACGCCATCCTTGACCACGAAATGGTGCCAGAGCGAGGCCGCCACATGCAGCGCGATCAGCGCGATGAGGGCGGGCTTCACAAGGGTGTGCAGATCGCCCGCCGTTTCGGACCCGCCGAACCATGCGACAAGCCCCGCCACGGGGGCGGCGATCAGGATTGCGTAGAACAGCCAATGCGCGGCCTTGCCCGCAAGACCGGTGATGCCCGCGCCTTCGGGCGGGACGCCGCGCGTCAGGCGCACGGAAAGCCGCCACAGCATGAGAAGCCCGATGGCGACACCCGCCACGATATGGGCGATGGAGGCGGCCGAATAGGCGGCGACGCCGCTTTCGAGCATGCTGTCGAAATCGGGGGCGATGCCTTCCCCGAACACAAGTTGCAGGATGACAAGGACTGCCACCACCCAGTGAAGGCGGATTTGCAGGCGGGAATAGCCGGTAGGCGCGTTTGACATGAGGCGGGAACCTTTTGCGTTTCGTGCCTGACGATGGGCTGCGCGCCGCGTTTTGTAAAGCGGGCGCGGGTTGCTTGCACGGGACAACGGGCACTGGACAAGCCGCGCCCGACCCGTAACCTGTGGGTCATGCAGAGTGCCCCTTTCCCCTTGTCCGGCCCCGAGGCGCGGCCGCCGCTTCTGGGCGATGGCGCGGCCCTGCGCGGGTTGCTTGCGCTGGCCGGGCCCGCGCTTGCGCCGCGGTTGTGCCAGCAGATCGTGGCCGACCTTGCCGCGACGCGGGCGCAGTTGGCGCCGGCGCTGGCGGCGGGGGACCGGGCGCAAATTCGCGCGGCAAGCCATGTGCTGATTTCGGTGGCGGGCACCATCGGGGCGACGGGTGTGCATGCGGCGGCGCTGGCGCTGAACGAGGCGGCGCATGGGCAGGATGCGGCGCGGGTGGCGGCGCTGGGGCCGGGGCTGCTGGCCGATCTTGCCGCGCTGGTGACGCTGGTGCCGGTGGTTGCGGCCGGGGGGGCGGAATGATGGCGGGGCCGCTCTTGCTGATCGAGGACACGCTGTCATTGCAGATGGTGTACCGGTCGGTCCTTGTGACGGCGGGGCATGGTGTCGAGGTGGCGGGCAATGCCGCCGAGGGGCTGGCGGCCTTTGTTGCGCGCAAACCGGCGCTGGTGCTTTTGGACCTGATGTTGCCCGACCGTGACGGGCTGGACCTGATGCGCGAGATGCTGGCGATGCGGCCGGACCTTGGCGTGATCGTGATCACCGCCAACGGGTCGATCAACAAGGCGGTCGAGGCGATGCGGGCGGGCGCGCATGACTTTCTGGTCAAGCCCTTTGACGAGGCGCGGCTGCTGGGGGCGGTGGACAATGCCCTGTCGGGCCGTGTGCCGCCGCGCCGCGCCGCGCGCCTGCCCGCCCCGCCACCTGCCGCGACCGATGCCTTTATCGGATCGTCGGGGGCGATGGCGCGTATCCATGCCAAGATCAGGTCGGTGGCGAAATCGATGGCCACGGTGTTCATCACCGGCGAGAGCGGGACGGGAAAGGAGCTGTGCGCGCTGGCGATCCATGACAATTCGGCGCGGGCGGCGGGGCCGTTCATCGCGCTTAATTGCGGGGCTATACCGCAGGATCTGCTGGAGTCCGAGGTGTTCGGCCATGTGAAGGGCAGTTTCACCGGCGCGATCAGCGACAAGCCGGGGGCGGCGGCGGCGGCGGATGGGGGGACGCTGTTTCTGGATGAAATCTGCGAGATGGCGCCTGCCTTGCAGACCAAGCTGTTGCGGTTCCTGCAAACCTCGACCGTGCAGCCGGTGGGGGCGACGCGGCCGCGCAAGGTGAATGTGCGGATCGTCTGTGCCACCAACCAGGACCCGCTTGAAGCTGTGCGGCGGGGCGCGTTCCGCGAGGATCTGTATTACCGGCTGTTCGTGGTGCCGATCCATATGCCGCCCCTGCGCGAGCGGGGCGAGGATGTGATCGAGATCGCGCAGGCCGCGCTGGTGCGATTTGCCGCCGAGGAGGGGCGCGCCTTCAGCGGGTTGTCCACGGAAGTGGCCGAACTGTTCCGCCATCACGACTGGCCGGGCAATGTGCGCCAGTTGCTGAACGTGATCCGCCATGTGGTGGTGCTGAACGAGGGCGGGCTGGTGACGCCGCCGATGCTGCCCGAAAGCCTGACCCATGGCATCGCCTTGCCGCCGGTGGCGCCTGCCGCACCGCAGCCGGTGGCAGCGCGGCCGGACCTTCAGGCGCTAGTGGGCCGCCCGCTGGCCGAGATCGAGCGGCTGGTGATCGAGGCGACGCTGGAGCGGTTCAACGGATCGGTGCCCAAGGCGGCGCGGGCGCTGGAGCTGTCGCCGTCAACGCTGTACCGCAAGATCGAGGCGTGGCGCGCGCCATAGGGCGGGGCGGTTTTTACCGTATCGCCCCGGGGCGCCGCCCTCGGGGGGCATCGAGCCCCCGCTCGGGCGGGCTGCCGCGGAGGGCGGGGCGGGCGCGCCAGCCGGTCAGACGAATTGTTCGTTGATCAGGCGTTCTTCCAGGCCATGGCCGGGATCGAACAGGATGCGGTGGCGCACGCCGGGTTCCGAGGCGACCTCGACCGCGGCGACGGCGCGGACGGAATGGCGGCTGTCGGCATCGGCCATGACGGGGCGTTTGTCGGCTTCGAGCACCTCGAAGCGGACCACGGCGGTCTTGGGCAGCAGCGCCCCGCGCCAGCGGCGGGGGCGGAAGGCGGCCATGGCGGTGAGGGCCAGCACATCGGCCCCGATGGGCAGGATCGGGCCATGGGCGGAATAGTTGTAGGCGGTGGACCCGGCGGGCGTGGCGACAAGGGCGCCGTCGCAGACCAGTTCTTCGAGCCGCACGCGGCCATCGACGCTGATCCGCAGCTTGGCGGCCTGCGGGCCTGCGCGCAGCAGCGACACCTCGTTCACCGCCAGAGCGCGGGTTTCGCTGCCATCGGTGCCCGTGGCGGTCATCCGCAGCGGGTTGATCACCGCCTCTTCCGCCTGCGACAGGCGGTCGGGCAGGTCGCCGGGCTGGTAGGTGTTCATCAGGAAGCCGACCGTGCCGCAATTCATGCCATAGACCGGCAGGCCGAAGCCCTGCATCTCGTGCAGGGTTTGCAGCATGAAGCCATCGCCCCCGAGGGCCACGACCACATCGGCGCGGGCAGGATCGCACTGGCCGTAACGGGCGGTCAGCACGCGCAGGGCCTCTTGTCCCGCCGGTGCGGGACTGGCGGTGAAGGCGATCCGTGCGAAGGCCATCGGCCATTCCTCCCTGTTGCGGGCCCACCTTGGGAGGGGCGGGCGGCAAACTCAAGCCCCCACCGTTCGTGCAACGGGGGGCTGCGCCGGGGGCTTGCCGCAGGGGGTGGCGGAGCCGTCGGGCACGAATACTTCGCAGCGGGGGCGCTTTGGGTCGTTTTCTTGCCTTTCCGCAGGGGAGGGGTTGCACTATCTAGGCCCCCAGGCCCGCCGTCTTTCCCGCCGCAGGAGCACCCAGACATGAACGCCCCCCACCGCGATACCGGATTCTTCACCGAAAGCCTTGCCAGCCGCGACCCCGAACTGTTCGGGGCGGTGACGCAGGAGCTTGGCCGCCAGCGCCACGAGATCGAGCTGATCGCCTCGGAAAACATCGTCAGCCGCGCCGTGATGGAGGCGCAGGGTTCGGTGATGACGAACAAATATGCCGAAGGTTATCCGGGCAAGCGCTATTACGGCGGCTGCCAGTTCGTCGATGTGGCCGAAAACCTGGCCATCGAGCGGGCCTGCAAGCTGTTCGGTTGCGGCTATGCCAATGTGCAGCCCAATTCGGGAAGCCAGGCCAATCAGGGCGTGTTCACCGCGCTGCTGCAACCGGGCGACACCATCCTTGGCATGAGCCTTGATGCGGGGGGCCACCTGACCCATGGCGCGGCGCCCAACCAGTCGGGCAAGTGGTTCAAGGCCGTGCAATACGGCGTGCGCAAGCAGGATCTGGAGCTGGATTACGATCAGGTGGCCGAACTGGCCGTGGCGCACAAGCCCAAGCTGATCATCGCGGGCGGATCGGCCATTCCGCGCATCATCGATTTCAGGAAGATGCGCGAGATTGCCGACAGCGTGGGGGCCTATCTGCTGGTCGATATGGCGCATTTCGCGGGGCTGGTCGCGGCGGGGCTGTATCCGTCGCCCTTCCCGCATGCCCATGTGGCGACCACCACCACGCACAAGACCCTGCGCGGGCCGCGTGGCGGGATGATCCTGACCGATGACGAGGCGATTGCGAAGAAGATGAACTCGGCCATCTTCCCCGGTATCCAGGGCGGGCCGCTGATGCATGTGATCGCCGCCAAGGCGGTGGCCTTTGGCGAGGCGCTGGAGCCGGGGTTCAAGACCTATCAGAAGCAGGTGATCGCCAATGCCAAGGCGCTGGCGGACGAGCTGATGAAGGGCGGGCTGGATATAGTGACGGGCGGGACCGATACGCATCTGATGCTGGTCGATTTGCGGCCCAAGGGCGTGAAGGGCAACGCGACCGAAAAGGCGCTGGGCCGCGCGCATATCACCTGCAACAAGAACGGCATCCCGTTCGACAGCGAAAAGCCCACGATCACCAGCGGCGTGCGGCTTGGCACGCCTGCGGGCACCACGCGCGGTTTCGGCGAGGACGAGTTCCGCCAGATTGGCCGCTGGATCACCGAGGTGGTGGACGGGCTGGCCGCCCATGGCGAAGAGGGCAATGGCGCGGTCGAGGCCAAGGTGAAGGCCGAGGTCGAGGCGCTGTGCCTGCGCTTCCCGATCTATCCGGGACTGTAAGGCCGCGGGGCGCCTGCGCCCCGTTCGGAGGAAAACGCGCATGTGACGGGGGGGCTGGGCCCCCCCGTTTCGTTTTGGGGGGCAGCGCGGGGGAGGTCACGGGGCCGTCGCGGCGCGCGCCATTTGGATGGCGGTTGCGGGTGGCTGGAAGGCGATAGCTTCGCCTTTGTTGTCACGGGTCCGCAAGGGTGGAAGGGGATTGGCTGGGTCTGCGGTGCTGCCTTGGGGGCTGCGCCCCCCGATATACTGCGGACGGTTGGCCGGGGGCGGGCATCCTTTCGTTGCGGGGTTCGGCGGGGATGACGAGGGGTTGGTCGCTTGGCTTTCGCGGCGCTGAGGGGGGGCTGCGCGGGCCATTTGGATGGCGGGTGCGGGTGTGAGGACGGCGATACACCCCGGTCTTTGCTGTCATGCCCTTGCAAGGGGTGTCGCCGCGCCTTTGTGCCGTGAGCGTTCTTGGGGGGGGCGCTGATGGTTGGTCGGGGGCTTGGTCGGTCTTTTCGTTTCGGGGTCCGGTAGGGATGGCTAGGGGTTGGCGGTGTGGTCGCGTGTGGGGGGCTGCGCCGCCCCATTTTGATGGCGGCTGCGGGTGGAGGAAGGCGACACCCCCCGCTTTTGTCGTCGCGCCCCTGCAAGCGGTATCGCCGCGCCTCTGTGCCATGGGTGTCCTTGGGGTAAGGCCCATGGTTGTTCGGGGGGCTTGGTTCCTTTTTTCGTTTCGGGGGCGGCGGGGACGGCGACGGGTTGGGTGCGGCGGGAGGGGTGGATGGGGGCGCCCGATCGTCAAGGCGCGGGGGTGCGGTGCTGGTGGCTTGCATCTGGCGGCGGCGCGCCACAGGATGGGGGAAAGCATAAGGGAGTGGCTGGATGACACTGTTGCAGGCGGCGACGGCGGTACGCGAGCGTGCCTATGCGCCCTATTCGCGGTTCAAGGTCGGCGCGGCGATCCGCACCAAAAGCGGGGCGGTCCATGTCGGCTGCAATGTCGAGAATGTGGCCTATCCCGAGGGCACCTGCGCCGAGGCGGGGGCGATTGCCGCCATGGTGGCTGCGGGCGAGACCGAGATTGCCGAGGTCTGGGTGATTGCCGACAGCCCCGAGCCGGTGCCGCCCTGTGGCGGGTGCCGCCAGAAGCTGGCCGAGTTCGCCGCGCAGGATGTGGTGGTTACGCTGTGCACCACCGATGGCAAGCAAAAGGCCATGACGGTGGCCGACCTGCTGCCCGGGGTGTTTACCGCCGCGCATATGGACCGGGCGTAGCGGCGGTGGATGCGCGGGCGATCATCGCCAAGGTGCGCGACGGGGCAAAGCCATCGGAGGCCGAGTTGCGCTGGTTCGCGGGCGGGCTTGGCGACGGGGCGGTGACAGACGCGCAGGCGGGGGCCTTTGCCATGGCCGTGCTGTTGCGGGGCTTGGGCGAGGAGGGGCGGGTTGCCCTGACCAAGGGGATGCGCGATTCGGGGCGCGTGCTGCACTGGGATTTGAACGGGCCGGTGGTGGACAAACATTCCACCGGCGGGATCGGGGATTGCGTGTCGCTGCTCCTTGCGCCCGCGCTGGCGGCCTGTGGCGCCTATGTGCCGATGATTTCGGGGCGGGGGCTGGGGCATACGGGGGGGACGCTGGACAAGCTGGAATCCATCCCCGGTTTCCGTGTGGCGCTGGACGAGGCGCAGTTGCGCCGCCAGATGGCCGAGGTGCGCTGCGCCATCGTGGCGGCAAGCGCCGATATCGCGCCTGCCGACAAGCGGCTTTATGCGGTGCGCGATGTGACCGCGACCGTGGAAAGCGTCGATCTGATCACCGCCTCGATCCTGTCGAAAAAGCTGTCGGCGGGGTTGGAGGCGCTGGTGCTGGATGTGAAATGCGGGTCGGGCGCATTCATGGACACGCTGGAAAAGGCCGAAGCGCTGGCGCAGGCGCTGGTTTCTACGGCGCAAGGAGCGGGCTGCATGACCACGGCGCTGATCACCGATATGAGCCAGCCCTTAGCCACGGCGGCGGGCAACGCGCTTGAGGTGATCGAGGTGATGGAGACGCTGACGGGGACATCCATCAACGCGGCCCTGTGGGACCTGACCGCCGCTTTGGGCGGCGAGGCGCTGGCGCTGGGCGGATTGGCCGCGGATGCCGAGGATGGGGCGGGGCGGATCGTCGATGCATTGGAAAGCGGGCAGGCGGCGGAATATTTCGGCCGCATGGTGGCCGCGCAGGGCGGGCCTGCCGATTTCGTGGACCGCTGGCCTGACAGGTTGCCTTCGGCCCCTGTCATGCGCGAGGTGACGAGCGAGAGTGACGGGTTTGTCTTTGCCATCGACGGGCGCGCGCTGGGCGAGGCGGTGGTGCATCTGGGCGGCGGCCGCCTGCGCGAGGGGGACCGCGTGAACCCGTCGGTCGGGGTGTCCGAGCTTGCGGGTCTGGGCGAGCAGGTGATGCGGGGCGTGCCCTTGGCCATGGTCCATGCGGCGGACGAGGCGGCGGCGGATCGGGCGGCGGCGGCGGTGCTGGCGGCCTATCGGATCGCCACGAGCCCGCCAGATGAGCCGCCCTTGGTGCTGAAGCGGGTGTCGTGATGCGGGCCTTTCTGGTGGTGATGGATTCGGTGGGCTGCGGCGGTGCGCCCGATGCGGCGGATTTTGGCGATGCGGGGGCCGATACTCTGGGCCATATCGCCGCCGAATGTGCGGCGGGGCGTGCGGATGTGGGCCGGTCGGGGCCGCTGCGGATGCCGAACCTTGAGGCGCTGGGCTTGGGGGCTGCGATGCGGCTGGCCACGGGCGCGCCCGCGCCGCGGCTGGCGGCGGTGCCCGCGGGGCGCTGGGGGGCGGCGACCGAAGTGTCGATGGGCAAGGACACGCCATCGGGGCACTGGGAACTGGCGGGGGTGCCGGTGCCGTGGGACTGGACCTATTTCCCCGATACGGTGCCCGCCTTTCCGAAAGAGCTGGTGGGCGAAGTGTGCCGTCTGGCGGGGGTGTCGGGGATATTGGGCAACTGCCATGCCTCGGGCACCGAGATCATCGACCGGTTCGGGGCGCAGCATATGCGGACGGGTTGGCCGATCTGCTATACCAGCGCGGATTCGGTGTTCCAGATTGCCGCGCATGAAGAGGTGTTCGGGCTGGAGCGGCTGGTGACGCTTTGCGCCGATATCGCGCCGCGCCTGCATGCGATGAAGGTGGGGCGGGCGATTGCGCGGCCCTTTGTGGGGGTGGAAGGGGCGTTCCAGCGCACGGGGAACCGGCGCGATTTCGCGATTGCGCCGCCTGCGCCGACGCTGCTGGATCAGGTGGCGGGGGCAGGGCGGGCGACCCATGCGGTGGGCAAGATCGGTGACATATTCTCGGGTCGCGGGATCGGTAAGCTGTGGAAGGCCAAGGATGATGCGGGCCTGTTCGACCATTTGCTGACGCTGGCGGATGTGGCGGAAGAGGGATCGCTGACTTTCGCCAATTTCGTCGAATTCGACAGCAATTTCGGCCATCGGCGCGATGTGGCGGGCTATGCGCGGCAGTTGGAATGGTTCGATGCAAGGGCGGGGGCGTTTCTGGCGCGGCTGCGGCCCGGCGATCTGGCGGTGTTCACCGCCGACCATGGCAATGACCCGACATGGAAGGGCACCGAACATACGCGGGAACGGGTGCCGGTGCTGTGCGCGGGGCGGGGTGCGGGTGGCATCGGGCTGTGCGGATTTGCCGATGTGGGGGCCAGTGTGGCCGCGCATCTGGGCGTGGCATGGGGCGGGGCCGGAAGGAGCTTTCTGTGAAGGAATTGGCGAAGGTCGAGTTGCATTTGCACCTTGAGGGGGCTGCGCCGCCGGCCTTTATCCGTGGGCTGGCGAAGGAAAAGAAGGTCGATATCTCGGGCATCTTCGACGCGGCGGGGAATTACCGCTTTGCCGATTTCTGGGAGTTCATCAAGGTTTACGAGGCGGCGACCTCGGTTCTGACGCGGCCCGAGGATTATGCGCGGCTGGTCCGGGCGGTGCTGGAGGAAAGCGCAAAATCGGGGGTGGTCTATTGCGAGACGTTCCTGAGCCCCGATTTCTGCGGGCAGCGCGATGTGGGGGCATGGCGCGAATATCTGCACGCGATCCGCGAGGCGGCCGAGGCAGCCGAGGCGCAGGATGGCATCACCCTGCGCGGGATCGTCACCTGCATCCGCCATTTCGGGCCAGACAAGGCGCGGCAGACCGTGCGTTGCGCGGTGGAAACGGCGGGCGATTTCATCGTGGGTTTCGGCATCGCGGGGGATGAAAAGATTGGCAAGCCCAAGGATTTCGTCTGGTCTTTCGATTGCGCGCGCGAGGCGGGGTTGCGGCTGACCGCCCATGCGGGGGAATGGGGCGGGCCTGAATCGGTGCGCGAAGCCTTGCGCGATTTGCGGGTCGAGCGGATCGGGCACGGGGTGCGGGCGATCGAAGACCTTGCGCTGGTGGACGAGATTGCAGAGGCGGGCGTGGTGCTGGAGGTTTGCCCCGGATCGAACATCGCGCTGGGGATATATGACGGCTGGCGCAAGCATCCGATTGGCGAGTTCTACAAGCGGGGGGTGAAATTCACCGTCTCGACCGACGATCCGCCGTTTTTCCACACCACCATGGCGCGGGAATACGAGATGCTGCACCGCGCCTTTGACTGGGACGAGGGGGTTTTTGCAGGCATTGCGCGGGCATCGCTTGACGCGGCCTTTTGCGATGCCGATACCCGCGCGAAGATTGCGAAAAAGCTGTAAGGGGCATGCCATGCTGGACCATCTGACCGTCGTTTCCCACCCGCTGGTGCAGCACAAGCTGACCCTGATGCGCGAGAAGGACACCTCGACCGCGTCGTTCCGGCAATTGCTGCGCGAGATCAGCCTGCTGCTGGCCTATGAGGTGACGCGAGGCCTGCCGATGACGACAAAGCGGATCGAGACGCCGCTTGAGCCGATGGACGCCCCCGCCATCGAAGGCAAGAAACTGGCGCTGGTGTCGATCTTGCGGGCCGGAAACGGGCTGATGGACGGGATATTGGAGCTGATTCCGGCGGCGCGTGTGGGCTTTGTGGGGCTGTACCGCGACCCCGAGACGCTGCAACCGGTGCAGTATTATTGCAAGCTGCCCGAACAGCTTGAGGACCGCGTGACCATCGTGGTCGATCCGATGCTGGCCACCGGCAATTCGAGCGCGGCGGCGATTGATCTGATCAAGGCGAAGGGGGCGAAGAACATCCGCTTTCTGTGCCTGCTGGCCGCGCCCGAAGGGGTGGCGCGGATGAAGGCGGCGCATCCCGATGTGCCCATCGTCACGGCGGCGGTGGACAGCCACCTGAACGACCACGGCTATATCGTTCCGGGACTAGGGGATGCGGGCGACCGTATGTTCGGCACAAAATAGGCCAGCTTTCGCTTTACTCGCTGCAATCGATATCGCATGCTTTCCCCCACGCTACTTGGGGGTAGTCATGAGTATCAAAAGTGCGGCGGTGGTCCTGTGGGCCGCCGTCATGGTCGCGTCAGCGGCCCATTCGCAATCTGTGTCGCAAATCGGGGGGCCGAAGGAATTGCCGCCCCCCGGATACAAGGCGATGCAGTATATCGACAGCCGCGGATGCGTGTTCCTGCGGGCCGGTCTGGGCGGCACGGTTACGTGGGTGCCGCGGGTCGGGCAGAACCGCAAGGTGCTGTGCGGCTATCCGCCGACATTGGGCACGCGGCCGGTCGAGACAGCGGCGGCAGAGCCGCCCGTGCAGAAGGTGCCGGTTGCGGAACCCATGGCCGAACCCGTGGCGCCACGCGTGATGGCGGCGGCCCCCGCCGCTGCGGCCCCGGCCCGGATGGCAGCGCCGGTGCGGCCTGCGGCCCAGCCGATCCGGCTGACCGATTATGTGCCGCCGCCCGCGCGGACGGGGCAGGTGATTCCCACGCAGGGCGTGGCCACGTTGCCGCGCCCCGCGCAGGCGGGTTCGCTGGTGACGGCGGTGCGCCCCGGCGTGTCGGTCGCGGCGGCCGAGGGGCAGGTGGGATGCCCCGCCTCGGCCCCGCGCTTGCAGCGTCTGGCGCTGACCAATGGCGGGACGGTTCTGGTCTGCACGCCGGGGGACGGGTCGATCCGCAATCTGCGGCCGCCGGTCTTTGCCCAAGGGGCGGGCGTGGGGGCGGCTTTGTCGGACGGGCCTTCGGCGCGGGCGGTGACTGCGGCCGTGTCGCCGGTGCGGGTGGCCGAGCAAGCGGCGCCGGTGCGGCGGCAATCGGGCGCGCAGGCGGAACGGCAGGCGGCGGGTGGGGTGCGGCTGGCCACGGCCACGGTGGCGGCGCCCGCAGGCTATGAGCCGGTCTGGGAAGATGACCGGCTGAACCCGTTGCGCGGTGTGGGCACGCTGCAAGGGCAGGCGATGCAGGATCAGGTCTGGACGCGGAAGATTCCGGCCGGTCTGGTCGGGGATACGCGCAAGGCCCGGCGCGACGCCGCGCGCGAGCGGATGTCGGGCGCGGTGCTGACGGTGTCGAGCATGTCGGCGCCTTCGGCGGGCGGGGGTGCAGAAGCACCCGTCGCGGCGCGGCAGGGGGCCTATTACGTGCAGGCGGGCAGTTTCGGCGTGCCTGCAAATGCCCAAGGTGCGCTGGCGCGGCTGGCGGCGGCTGGTTTGCCTGTGGCGACCGGACGGGCCAAGGGGCTGACGCTGGTGATGGCGGGGCCGTTCGCATCGGCCGGAGAGGCGGCGGCGGCGCGTGCGGTGGTGCGTGGCGCGGGCTTTGCGGATGCCTTTGTGCGGTAAGACAGGCAGGTACGCGCGGGGGGCAGTTACCCCTGCAAGTGCTGCCCGATCAGGCCCCCCGCAGGACGGGGGGCCTATTCATTGGCAGATGGTCCTGAGGCTGTCCCAATCGGCGGGCGACAGCGGCGGGGCAGGGGGCGTGGTGCGGAAGGGATCGGCCTCGATCAGCGGCAGGGTCGATTCACCGCTGGGATCAAGCGCCCAGGCATAGGGGCTTGAGGCTACGCCTGCCTTGGCAAAGGCGGCGAGCAGCGCCTCGTCCCTGACGGGGGCGGGGGGAGCGGTCAGCAGGGTTTCGGCATAGCCGCGCAGGCTTTCGGCGGGCAGGCTGCCGGTGGCGAGAAGGCGCAGCGTGCCCGTCAGACCGGCATGGGCCAGAACGGGCAGGACCGGATCGCCCGCAGCGGCGCGCAGACCTTCGGCCAGCAGATAGCCCGCAGGGATGGCGGGATCATCCTTGGCCAGCAGATCATCGGCCAGCAGCAGGATGTTTCCCGGCAGATGCGCGGTGGCCGAAAGCCCGTCTTTGAGCACATGCAGGCGCGGCCCGCCCGCCCCGAACAGCCGGTCTGACAACAGCGCGAGCGCACGGTCGCCCAGCGGGGTGGAACAGGGCCGTCCGGTCAGGCGCAGGATGTCGGACAGCGCGGCCTCGCCTATGGCGGCGCGGGTTGCCACGGGCAAAAGCCCTGCGCTGCGGGTCAGAAGCGCGGGCGGAAGCATCACCACGCCCGCGCCCAGCAGCGCCAGAAGCAGCCCCGCCACCAGCCGCCCGCGCAGGCGGCCCGGATGGGGCGCACCGCGCCGGACAGCGCCCAGCACGGTTTCCAGTGCGGCGATCATGTCGGCATCGTCGATTTCGAGCGTTTCGGCATCGTCCGGGGCCGGGGCGAACAGCGCCGGACTGGCGCCGGGATTGACCCGCACCAGCGCGGGCAGCGACCAATGGGTCAGCGGCTTTCCCGTGCGCGGATCGGACAGCACGAGCGTGGCATCACGGAAGGCCACGACCACCTCGCGCCGCTGCGCCTCGGGCGTGTCGCGCCAGAGGCCGGGGCTTTCCAGCCGCTGGTATTTCTTCAGCGCGGTCATGCGCGGGATATGCCCTGTGGATCGCCGGTCCTGTCGGCGCGAAAGATACCGCAGTGCCCGCCCCGCCACAAGCAAGGGGGGCTTTCCGCCCCCCACGGGGTGCGCCGGGCGCACCCCTTCCCCCCGAGAGTATTTTGCAAGGGTGAAGGATTGCGAAGGCAGGGGCCCCCGTTGCGGCCCGTCAGGGGCCGGTCTTGTCCATCAGCTTGGCCACGGCACGCAGTTCGAACTTTTGGATCTTGCCGGTCGAGGTTTTGGGCAGATCGGCAAAGACGACATGTTTGGGGGTTTTGAACCCTGCAAGGCGGCTGCGGCAATGGGCGATCAATTCGGCCTCGGTCGCGCTATGGCCGGGTTTCAGCTCGACAAAGGCGCAGGGCACCTCGCCCCATTTCTCGTCCGGCTTTGCGACCACGGCGCAAAGGCTGACGGCGGGATGATGCATGAGCGCGCCTTCCACCTCGACAGAGGAGACATTCTCGCCGCCCGAGATGATGATGTCCTTGGCGCGGTCGGTGATCTTGATATAGCCGTCGGGATGCTGGAAGGCGATGTCGCCCGAGCGGAACCAGCCGCCCTTGAACGCCTCGGCGGTGGCGGTGGGGTTCTTGTAATAGCCCTTCATCACCATGTTGCCGCGCATGGCAATTTCGCCCAGATGCTGGCCGTCGCGCGGGACGGGGTTGCCGTGGGTATCGTGCACCTCGGCGCCTTCGAGCATGGGCATGGCAACGCCGGTGCGGGCCTTGTAGGCGGCGCGGTCATCCTTGGCCGCATCGTTCCATGTGTCGCGCCATGTGCATTCGGTGGCGGGGCCGTAGGTTTCGGTCAGGCCATAGACTTGTGTCACGTTGAAGCCGAGGGGTTCGAAGGCGGCAAGCGTGGCGGCGGGCGGGGGCGCGCCTGCGGTAAAGACCTCGACGATGTGGGAAAAGGCGCGGCGGTCGGATTCGGGGGCGTTGATGAGCGTGTTGAGCACGATGGGTGCGCCGCCGAAATGTGTGACGCCTTCGTCGGCGATGGCGTCATAGACGGCGCGTGCGGTGATGTCGCGGCAGCAGACGAGCGTGCCGCCAAGGATGGGGGTCATCCAGGTATGGGTCCAGCCGTTGCAGTGGAAGAGCGGCACGATGGTCAGATAGACCGGATAAAGCACCATGCGCCATGACAGGATATTCGCCGTGGCCGAAAGATAGGCGCCGCGATGGTGATAGACCACGCCCTTGGGCCGCCCCGTGGTGCCCGAGGTGTAGTTGATGGCGATGGATTCCCATTCGTCCTTGGGCATTGCCCATTCGGCCGCGGGGTCGCCCTGGGCGAGCAGGTCTTCATAGGTCAGGTAATGGCCCGAGGCGGTGAAGCCGTGATCGACCACCTCGACGATCTGCGGGGCGGGGCCGTCCATGCGCTTGATCGCCTGTTCGGCCAAGGGCAGGAAGGCTGTGTCGCACAGCACGATCTTTGCGCCCGCATGGCCGAAGATATAGGCGACCGTATCGGCATCGAGACGGGTGTTGATGGTGTTCAGGATCGCGCCCGCCGCGGGCACGCCGAAATGCGCCTCGGCCTGCGGGGGGATGTTGGGGATCAGGGTCGCCACCACATCGCCCGGGCGGATGCCATGGCGGGCAAGGCCCGAGGCGAGGCGCGAGACACGGGCGGCATAGGCGGCATAGGTCAGGCGGGTGGTCTTCCACACCACGGCGATGCGGTCGGCATGGATATCGGCCGCGCGCCGCAGAAAGGACAGCGGGGTGAGCGGAACGTAATTCGCCGCGCATTTCCCAAGCCCCGTTTCGTCTGGCAACCAACCCATGATGCACTCCCCCCCGTTTCCTTGCGCCGCTTGTCGTTTTCAGACGGGCGGAACGAAGGGTAGCAGGGTTCACAAGGAATGCGAGAGTGTGAAAGGCCCCGGGATGGTGAAACCAGACAGGACATTGGCGGCGGCAGGATTGATCCTGATCTATGCGATGGTGATCGGCTTTACCGACAATTACGTGCGGGTGATCGCCGCACAGGCGGGGCTATGGCAATTCCATGCGACACGGACCTGCATGGCGATGGTGATCCTCGGGCTGGTGGCGGTGCCGCTGGGGCTGCGGTTGCGGCCGGTGAACCTGCGGGCGGTGGTGGCGCGGTCGGCCATTCATGGCATGGCGATGGTGATCTATTTCGGCGCGCTGGCCTTTCTGGATGTGGCGCTGGTGGCGGCGGGGCTGTTCACCGCGCCGATCTGGGTCTTGCTGATCTCGCGGTTTGCCTATGGCCAGCGCTTCGGACCGGCGCAGGTGCTGGCCGTGGTGACGGGCTTTGCTGGTGTCATCCTTGTGTTGGGCCCCGAGGCGATGACGGGGGCCTCGCTTCCGGCGGTGCTGCCGGTGCTGGCGGGGGCGATGTATGCGCTGGGCAACATCGCCACGCGGCAATGGTGCGCCGAGGAAAGCGCAGGCACGCTGGTGGCAGGCTTCTTCATGGCGCTGGGGGTGATCGGCGCGGCGGGAATGGCGGTGCTGTGGCTGTATCCCCTGCCGGTGCCCGAGGGGGCTGCGGGGTTCTTGCAGCGCGGGCCGGTCTGGCCTGATGGCACCTTCTATTTCTGGACCTTCGTGCAGGCGGCGGGGTCGCTGTTCGGCGTGGCGGCGATGATCCGCGCCTACCAGATCACCACGGCGGCCAGGGCATCGGTGCTGGAATATGTGATCCTGCCTGCCTCGGCCTTCTGGACATGGGTGCTGTGGGGCACGGGGCTTGCGCCACTGGCAGTGGCGGGCATGGCGCTGATCGTGGCGGCAGGTATGATGATCGCGCTGCGGGGGCGGGCCGAAGGATAGGGCCCTTCCTGTTCCTGTTCACACTGGTACAAATATCCTCGGGGGGAAGGGCCGCCTGCGGCCCTTGGGGGGCAGACAGCCCCCCTTTTCGGGCGGGGATGGGTCGGACCTGCCGCCTGAACGGGTCGGCTGACCGGCGGACGGGACAACAATCTTGCAAGAAATTTGGTCAGTCCCCGACAGCCGCGCGCCAGTGTTTGCGGCACAGGCTGACATAGGTTTCATTGCCGCCGATCACCACCTGTTCGCCCGAGGTCAATGCCCGACCGTCGGGGCCGCGGCGGATGACCATCGTGGCCTTCTTGCCGCAATGGCAGATCGTGCGGACCTCGCGCATCTCGTCGGCCCAGGCAAGCAGGGCGGCGGACCCGGGGAACAGGTTGCCCTGGAAATCGACGCGCAGGCCATAGCACATGACAGGGGTTTTCAAATCGTCCACCGCGCGGGCGAGTTGCCAGACCTGATCCTGTGACAGGAATTGCGCTTCGTCCACGAAGACGCAGGCGACGGGGCCAAGGGTCAGGCGGGCGGCAATCTTGGCGAACATGTCTTCGCCGGGGGCGAAAGTGTCGGCCTTTTCGCCGATGCCGATGCGGCTGGCGATGCGGCCCTCGCCCGCGCGGTTATCGAATTGCGCGGTGACGAGATAGGTTTCCATGCCGCCTTCGCGGTAGTTATGCGCGGCCTGCAACAGCAGGGTCGATTTGCCCGCATTCATGGTAGAATAATGGAAGTACAGCTTTGCCATGGGCTGTGGCTAGCCGATTGCGCCGCGTTGCGGAAGGGTGGTTTTGTGCCTTGCGGCCGGGGCGGGGGGCTGTCTGCCCCCCGAGGGCCGCGCCGGGGCGCGACCCTTCCCCCCGAGAGTATTTGGTCAAAGGTGAAGATGTCAGCCCGGGCGGCGGTTTTGCTGCGGGCGGGCGGGTTTGGGGCCCGTGCCACGGCTGGGGCTTTGGCCCCCCCCCATCGGGCGGGCAGGTTTGGCGCCCTGGGGTTTGGCCTGAGGTTTGCCGCCGTCGCCGCGGGGGACGAAGGATTTCTGCGCCTGACCCTGCGCCTTGGGCTGGCCGGGGCGGCCGCCTGCGGGGCGTTGGCCGCGGTTCTGGCCGGGTTTCGGGGCGGCTGCCACCATTTCGGCCGACCATGGCGCGCCGCCGATGACCGGGATCGGTTTTTTCATGACCTTTTCGATGGCGCGCAACTCGTCCATCTCGGCGGGTGCGCAGAAGGCGACGGCGGTGCCTTCGGCGCCGGCGCGGGCGGTGCGGCCGATGCGGTGGACATAGTTTTCCGGCACGTTGGGCAGGTCGTGGTTATAGACGTGGCGCACGCCCGGAATGTCGATGCCGCGGGCGGCGACATCGGTGGCGACCAGAACGTCAAGTTCCCCGTTGCGGAATTCGGTCAGCGTGCGGTCGCGCTGGTTTTGGCTTTTGTTGCCGTGGATCGAGCCGACCTTGAAGCCCCAGGTCGCCAGCAATTTGGCAAGCTTTTCAGAGCCATGCTTGGTGCGGCCGAAGACGAGCGCCTGTTCGCCGGGATGTTTCTTGAGGTATTCCTCCAAGAGGCGGGCCTTGTCGCCATTGGGGATGAAATGGACGCCTTGGACGATTTTCTCGATCGGCTTGCCGGGGGGGGCGACCTGAACGCGGATCGGATCGCGCAGGTAGGTATCGGCGATTTCCTCGATGTCCTTGGGCATGGTGGCCGAGAACAGAAGTGTCTGGCGTTTCACGGGAATATGCTTGGCGATGCGGCGCAGCGCATGGATGAAACCCATGTCGAGCATGTGGTCGGCCTCGTCCAGCACAAGGTATCCGGTGGCCTGAAGATCGACATCGCCGCGTTCCAGCAGGTCGATCAACCGGCCGGGGGTGGCGACGAGCACATCGGCGCCGCGGGCGAGGTTCATGGCTTGGCGGTTCAGGGATGCGCCGCCCACGACCATGATCACCTTGGCAGGTGTGCCTTTGGTGAAAACGGTAAGGTTATCATGGATTTGCGTGACCAGTTCCCGCGTGGGGGCAAGGATCAGCGCGCGCACGGTGCGGGGCGCGGGCGGGTGGCCGATATCGAGGATGCGGTGCAAAAGCGGCAGGCCGAAGGCCGCGGTCTTGCCCGTGCCGGTCTGCGCGAGACCCATCAGGTCGCGCCCCTTCATGATATGGGGGATCGACTGCGCCTGAATGGGCGTCGGTTCCTTGAGGTTGGTTTTTTCCAAGGCTTTCAAAAGCTTGGGCGACAGGCCGAGTTCGGCGAAGGTGGTCATATCTCAATCTTTCCTGCCCATGCAAATGGGCAAAGGGGGCCGCGCGGGGCGGCCGGTTGCAGGTCGGGCACGGGGTGAACCCCATGCGGAACCCCTGCGTGAAGGTGGGAACCTTTGGCCCGGTCTGGCTCCCCTTTGCGGGGGCTGCTCACGCGGCAGCGGAGGGCGGGCGTGGGGGGCAGATGGGCCTTTTGGCGGCACATGTCAAGCGCGGTGATCGCATCGGGCAGGCATGCACAGGGCATGCAGACGCGGCAAACGGTGGGTTTACGCGGCATTCACCCTTGCGCGGCAGGCTTGGCGCGGATGTGGAGGGCGCCATGGTCGATCTGAAAAAGCTGAAGGGCCGCAGGGCCGAACATTACCATTACATGGCCGATGCGATGCGGCGGCTGGAATGGGACCTGCATCACACCATCGAGGCGACAAGCCGTATCCCCGAGGCATGGCACGAGATCGCGGCGCGGCGGCATCCGAAACCCAAGGTGCGGATGACCGTGGGGATCGACGAGGATGTGGTGCGCTTCTTCAAGTCGATGGGACCGGGGCACGGGCCGCGCATGAACGAGGTGCTGCGGTCCTATATGCATGCGCGGCTGGCGGGCGTGGTGCAGGGCGGCGAGACCGCGCCGTGGTTCCAGCGGTCGCTCGAGCAATATGCCGGGCCAAGGCCGCTTTGGGGCGCCTTGGTGCAGGCGCTGGAGGGGGGCGAGCCTTCGGAAGCGGCGGTCGAGGCCGAGGCGCGGGTGCTGATGGACGAAGCGCTGCGGCTGGGGCGGCTGGAGGGGTGAGGGATGGCTGATGCCGGACGGGGGGCTGTCTGCCCCCCGCGGCCCGCCAGGGCGGGCCTTCCCCCCGAGGATATTTGAGCAAGTGTGAAAGGGCAGGATCGGCCTGCTTTCATGCTCGTATAAATATCCTCGGGGGGAGCAGCGCGGTACGCGATGCGTGGGGGGCAGACAGCCCCCCGGCGCGGGGGGGGGCAGGCGGGCCGTTTGCAGGCAAGCGTCATGTGTCATCCCCGCGAAAGCGGGGATCTACAGGCGGGCTGTCGCGGGACGTCCCCGCCTGCGCGGGGATGACAGTTGGTTCAGCCCTGCAACGTCCGCACCCCATACCCCTCGCCCCGTGCCTTCATGGCCGCTACGGCGGCGATGCTGGCGGCGGCGGTGGTGAAGTAGGGGATCTTGTCCATCAGCGCCACGCGGCGGATGTCGCGGCTGTCGGAGATGGCTTGGGTGCCTTCGGTGGTGTTGAGGACCAGCGCGATGTCGCCGTTTTTCAGGCGGTCAACGATATTGGGGCGGCCTTCATAGACCTTGTTCACCGCCTGGGCGGCGATGCCTTGGGTCTTCAGCCAGTCGCCGGTGCCCTTGGTCACCACCAGTTCGAAGCCCATGGCGACGAGGTCGCGGGCGGCGGTGGCAAGGCTTTCGGTCTTGTCCATGTCTTTCACCGACAGGAACACGCGGCCCGCTTCGGGCAGGTGGGTGCCTGCGCCCATCTGCGCCTTGAGGAAGGCAAGCGCGAAGCTGCGGTCCCAGCCCATCACCTCGCCGGTCGAGCGCATTTCGGGGCCGAGCAGCGGATCGACGCCGGGGAAGCGGGCGAAGGGGAGGACGGCCTCTTTCACGCTGAACCACGGGGTGATGGGGTTGGCGAGCGTGTTCGGATCGGCCAAGGGCAGCGGGCTGTCGGGGCCGACACCTGCGGGATAGGGCGCGCGGAGGGGGAAGTTCGACAAGGGTTCGCCTGCCATCAGGCGGGCGGCGATGGTGGCGATAGCGCTGTCGGTGGCTTTGGCGACGAAGGGCACGGTGCGCGAGGCGCGGGGGTTCACCTCGAGCACGTAGATCGTGCCATCCTTGATGGCGAATTGCACGTTCATCAGGCCGACGACGTTCAGGGCCTTGGCCATGATGACAGTCTGGCGTTTGAGTTCCTCGATCGTGTCGGGGCTGAGCGAGTGGGGCGGCAGGCAGCAGGCCGAATCGCCCGAATGGACGCCCGCTTCCTCGATATGTTCCATGATGCCCGCGACATGGACATCGCGGCCGTCTGACAGGGCGTCAACGTCCACTTCGATGGCGCCTGACAGGTAGCTGTCCAAGAGGACGGGGCTGTCGCCCGAGACATTGACGGCGGTGGTGATGTAGCGTTCCAGCTGTTCGTCGGAGCGGACGATTTCCATCGCGCGGCCGCCCAGCACGAAGGAAGGGCGGATCACGAGGGGGTAGCCGACTTCGGCGGCGACCCTGAAGGCTTCGTCGCGCGAGCGGGCGGTGCCGTTATGGGGCTGTTTCAGGCCGAGGTCTTGCAGAAGGCGCTGGAAGCGTTCGCGGTCTTCGGCCAGGTCGATGGCGTCGGGCGTGGTGCCGAGGATCGGGATGCCTTCGGCATGGAGCGCGTTGGCGAGTTTCAGCGGGGTCTGGCCGCCGAACTGCACGATGACGCCGTGAAGGGTGCCGTTTTCCTGTTCGACGCGCAGGATTTCGAGCACGTGTTCAAGGGTGAGCGGTTCGAAATAGAGGCGGTCCGAGGTGTCGTAATCGGTCGAGACGGTTTCGGGGTTGCAGTTGATCATGATCGTCTCATACCCCGCCGCGGTGAGGGCGTAGCAGGCGTGGACGCAGCAATAGTCGAACTCGATTCCTTGGCCGATGCGGTTGGGGCCGCCGCCGAGGATGACGACCTTTTTGGCCGCCGAGGGGCGGGCTTCACATTCCACATCGCCCATCACGGGGCTTTCGTAGGTGGAATACATGTAAGGCGTCTGCGCCTCGAATTCGGCGGCGCAGGTGTCGATGCGTTTGAACACGGCGGTGACGCCGAGGTTGCGGCGGGCGCGGCGGACCTGCGCTTCATCCCGGCCGGTCAGCTTGGCAAGGCGGGCATCGGTGAAGCCGAACATCTTCAGGCGGCGCAGGCCGGCGGCATCGAGCGGGAGGCCGTTCTTGCGGACCTCGGCCTCGATGTCGATGATCTCGCGGATGCGTGACAGGAACCACGGGTCGAAGGCGGTGGCGGACTGGATGTCGTCATTGGTCAGGCCGTGGCGCATGGCTTGCGCGATGACGCGGAGGCGGTCGGGGGTTTGCGCCGAAAGGGCCTTGATGACGGCGGCCTTGTCGGGGGCACCGGGGATGGCGATTTCGTCAAAACCGGAGAGGCCGGTTTCGAGCGAGGCCAGCGCCTTTTGCAAGGATTCGTGGATGGTGCGGCCGATGGCCATGACCTCGCCCACCGATTTCATCGCGGTGGTCAGGTTGGGCTCAGACCCGGGGAATTTTTCAAAGGCGAAGCGGGGGATCTTGGTGACGACATAGTCGATGGAGGGTTCGAAAGAGGCGGGCGTGACCTTGGTGATGTCGTTGTCAAGCTCGTCCAGCGTGTAGCCGACGGCCAGCTTGGCGGCGATTTTCGCGATGGGGAAGCCGGTGGCTTTGGACGCCAGCGCCGAAGAGCGCGACACGCGGGGGTTCATTTCGATCACGACCATGCGGCCATCGGCGGGGTTGATGGCCCATTGCACGTTCGATCCGCCGGTTTCCACCCCGATCTCGCGCAGCACGGCGATGGAGCCGTTGCGCATGATCTGGTATTCCTTGTCGGTCAGCGTGAGGGCGGGGGCCACGGTGATGCTGTCGCCGGTATGCACGCCCATCGGGTCGATGTTTTCGATGGCGCAGACGATGATGGCGTTGTCCTTGCGGTCGCGGACCACCTCCATCTCGAATTCCTTCCAGCCGAGGAGGGATTCGTCGATCAGCACCTGCGCCATGGGCGAGGCTTCGAGACCCGAGCGGACGATGGCTTCGTAATCGTCGCGGTTATAGGCGACGCCGCCGCCTGTGCCGCCAAGGGTGAAGGCGGGGCGGATGATGGCGGGCAGGCCGACATAGTCGAGCGCCGCGATGGCCTCGCGGATGCCGGCGGCGATGTCGTATTTGCCCGAGGCGAGTTTGGGGGCGGCGATGATCGTGGCCTTGGGGTTTTCAAGGCCGATGCGGTCCATCGCCTCGCGGAAGAGTTTGCGGTCTTCGGCCATTTCGATGGCGTGGCGGTTGGCGCCGATCATCTGGACGCCGAATTTTTCAAGGATGCCGAGGTCGTCGAGGGCGAGGGCGGTGTTGAGCGCGGTCTGGCCGCCCATGGTGGGAAGAAGCGCGTCGGGGCGTTCTTTCTCGATGATCTTGGCGACCACTTCGGGGGTGATCGGTTCGATATAGGTGGCGTCCGCCAATCCCGGATCGGTCATGATCGTGGCGGGGTTCGAGTTGACGAGGATGACGCGGTAGCCTTCTTCGCGCAGGGCCTTGCAGGCCTGGGCGCCGGAATAGTCAAACTCGCAGGCCTGTCCGATCACGATGGGACCGGCGCCGATGATCATGATCGAGGAGATATCGGTTCTTTTCGGCATGGTCCTGTCCCGCATGAGCCTGCCCGCGGCGGTGGCCTGCGGGTGGCGGATTCGTGGTTGTCGCAAATTGACGGGGGTTTAGGGGGTTCGCCGGTGCGGCGCAAGGGAATGTGCGGGGCGATCGTGCGGGCGGGGTCGGCCTGCCGCGCGCATCGCCTTTTCGCGGTGCGCCTGTGACCGGCCGCTGAGGGGGGCTGTCTGCCCCCCACGCCCGCGTTGCGGGCTCCCCCCGAGGATATTTGGACGAGCGTGAAGCAGACGGGATGCAGGGGTAACGTGCAAGGCTGCGTCTTTCATACTCGTTCAAATATCCTCGGGGGAGGCGCGCCCTGGCGCGCCGCGGGGGCAGACAGCCCCCGTGCGGACGGCTGCCGCAGGGTGGGACGGGTGACGGGGTGCGCGCGGAAGGGGGGCCAAAGGCGCGCGGGCAAAGAAACAGGGCCGGGGGTTGCCCCCCGGCCCTGTCTGGCGGTTTCGTATTCTGTCAGGTGCGTTCGCCCACGGCCGCTTCGGCAGCGGCGATGGCGGCCTTGCGCGCGGCGATGCGGTCGCCTGTCGGCGGGCCTTCGAAGCGGCGGTTTTCGACCGCGACCCACAGCACCATGGCCAGCACGAGGAAGCCGAGAACGACGTAGAGCACGCGTTCATTCGGCGGGGCCACGGCGATGAACAGGATCACGCCCATGCCGATCACGGCAAGGACGGTGACAAGTTTATACAGGCCTGCGCCCATGCTCCACGGGCCGGGGGTGGGCCATTTGGCGGTGCCATAGGCAAAGAGGCCCGCCACCAGCGGAACGGTGAAGGACAGGAACAGGAAGATCAGCGTCGAGTTCACCACGATCACATAGATCGAGGTTTCGCCCACCTTGATCGACATGGCCAGGAGCACATACAGGATGCACAGCACCGTGGCCGTCCAGATCGCCGTGACCGGCGTGCGGAACTTGGCCGAAACGGTGGCCAGCGCCTTTGATCCGACCGGCATGCCATTGTCGCGCGAGAAGGCGAAGAGCATCCGGCTGGCCGAGGTAACGGTGGCAAGGCCGCAGATCAGCTGGGCGATCAGGATGCCGACATAGAGCGCCAGTTTCAGCCCCGCGGGCAGGACAGCATCCATGGTGTTGAAGAACATCATGAAGCCCTGACCGGCGGCGGTGGGCAGGTCGGGAATGGCCAGCGTGATCGAGCAGATCATGATCCAGCCGACCAGCGACGACCAGAACACGGCGTTCACGATACCCTTGGGCACGGAAACGGCGGCGTTCTTGGTTTCTTCCGAAGTATGGGCCGAGGCATCATAGCCGGTGATCGTATAGACCGGCAGCAGAAGGCACAGCAGGAACAGATAGCCCATGCTGTCGGATTGCGGAAAGACGTTGCCGCCTGCCTCGCCCGAATAGTTGGTGAAGGTCCACAGGCGCGAGACATCAAGCGCCGGTGCGAAGTAAAGGCAGGCAATGACCAGAACGGCGGTCGTGGCGAAGATCAGGTAGCCCGACACATCGGTCAGGAAGGTGGTCGCCTTGATGCCGATATGGTTGAAGACGGCCTGGATGATGGTGATGATCGCGACGAAGATCACGATCTCCATATCCGAGCTGGGCCAGGGTGTGACCGAACCGTCAGCGCCGGTGGTGCCGAAGAGCGCCCCGAAGGTGCCCTGGAAGAAATAGGCGGTGCCGATGTTGATGGCGCCCAGAACCGTGATCAGCCCCAGAAGGTTGAGCCATGCGGTCAGCCAGCCCCAGAAGCGGTTTCCGAGGATCGAGGCCCAGTGGTAAAGCCCCCCCGCCGTGGGAAAGGCCGAGGCGATCTGCGCCATGGCCAGCGCGAACATGCCCGACAAGAGGCAGCCCACGATCCAGCCGATGCCCGCCCCCGCCCCGCCGACCGAGCTGATGGCCTGCGCGAAGGAGTTGATGCCCCCCGACAGGATGCAGATGATCGAGAAGGAGATTGCGAAGTTCGAGAATTTCGACATGGAGCGCGACAGTTCCTGCGCGTAGCCCATGCCGTGGAGGACTTTCATATCCTCTTGCTTTTCACGGTCGGTATAGTTTTCCGATGCCATTGGTTTCCCCGTTGTTGGTTCTTTTGTGGTCCGGCCGTTGTGCCAGACCGCACGGGCGGTGCTCCGCCTTCGTGGGCGGGATTAGACTCTGATTTCTTCAACCGGGCAAGCTTTGAAACGATCTTTACAGGCGGGGCGGCGTGGATTTCAGCGGCCGGGCGGGCGGGGTGGCGCGAAAACGGGCGCCGGTTCCGGTGCGGTTGTGCGGCGGAGGGGTGCGGGGAAGTGTCGTCGCCGGACTGTTCGGGCGGGGGGGCGCGTGCTATCTGCGCCGCCTGACGGGGCGCGGTGCGCGTGCCCCGGCCCGAGGCCGAGGAGACGGATGTGATCCTGTGCGAATATGGTCCGGGGGGAACCCCCGTGCTGTTTGACGCCCCGCGCGAGGTGGTACTGGCCAAGCGGGCGCGCGAGGTCGCCCCCGCGCTGGCGCGGGCCGAGGCGGCGCGGCGGGCGGGCGGCTGGGTGGCGGGCTATGTCGCCTATGAGGCGGGCTATGCGCTGGAGCCGAGGCTGGCGCGGCTGATGCCGCGGCGGCGGGATGTGCCGCTGGTGGCGCTGGGGGTATTCGACGCGCCGCGCGATGCGGGGCCTGCGCTGGCACGGGCGGCGGACGAGGCGGGGGCGGCGAGGCTGTCGGCGCTGCGGCCCATGGTGTCGCGCAGGGCCTATGGCGCGGCCTTTGCCAAGGTGGCGGCCTATATCGCGGCGGGGGATTGCTACCAGATCAACCTGACCTTTCCCATCGCGGCGCGGCTTGAGGCGGGCACCGCGCTGGGGCTTTACGGCGCGCTCAGGGCGCGGCAGGCGGTGGGCTACGGGATGTTCTGCGATCTGGGCGCGGGGCCTGTGGTCATTTCACGCTCGCCCGAGTTGTTCTTTCGCGTTGCGGGCGGCGTGATCGTGGCGCGCCCGATGAAGGGGACCGCGCCGCGCGATGCCGACCCCGTGCGGGATGCGGCGCTGGCGGCGGAGTTGCGCGCCTCGGACAAGGCGCAGGCCGAGAACCTGATGATCGTGGACCTACTGCGCAACGACATTGCGCGGATCTCCGAGGTCGGGTCGGTGAAGGTGCCCGAGCTTTACGCGGTCGAGGCGTTTTCGACGGTGCACCAGATGTCATCGACGGTGACGGGGCGGCTGGCGGGCGGGCCGGATCTGGCGGCGCTGATGCGGGCGCTGTTTCCCTGCGGGTCGGTCACGGGGGCGCCGAAGATCAGGGCGATGGAGATCATCCGCGAGGTCGAGCGCGGGGCGCGCGGGCCCTATTGCGGGGCGATGGGGTGGATGGCGCCGGACGGGGAGGCCGCGTTCAACGTGGCGATCCGGACGATGACGCTGGCGGCCGATGGCGCGGTGCGGCTGGATGTGGGCGGCGGGGTGGTGCATGATTCCACCGCTCAGGGGGAATGGGAGGAGGCGCTGTGGAAAGCGCGCTACGCCGAGGGGCTGGCGACGGGGTCCGCCTGATCGAGACGCTGTTGTGGGATGGCGCGGGCTTTCCGCGGCTGGCGCTGCATCTGGCGCGGCTGGAGCGGGGGGCGGCGGCGCTGGGCCATGTTTGCAACGCGGGGGCGGTGCGGGCGGCGCTGGCGGCGGCGGTGGGGGCAGAACCGCTGCGCGTGCGGCTGACGCTGGGCGCTGCGGGGGATGCAGAGGTGACGGTGGCCCCCCTGCCTGCGGCGCGGGCGGAATGGCGGGTCGGGCTGGCCGAGATGCGGCTGGCATCGGACGATCCGTGGCTTGGCGTGAAATCGACGCGGCGGCCGGCCTATGATGCCGCCCGCGCCGCGCTGCCCGAAGGGCTGGACGAGGTGATCTTGCTGAACGAGCGCGGCGAGGTTTGCGACGGGTCGATCACCACGGTGTTCTTTGACCGCGGCGCGGGGATGCGGACACCGCCCCTGTCATCGGGGCTGCTGCCCGGCGTGCTGCGCGCCGAGATGGCGGTGCCGGAAGAGGTGCTGATGGCAGGCGACCTGCCCCATGTGCGGCTGTGGGTCGGCAATGCGCTGCGCGGGCTGATCCCCGCAGTCTGGACCCCCTGAACCAAGCGGAGCGGGCGTTCCGCCCGCACGCCATGTCTCGCGCTTGCGCGCTCGGCGGGGGGCGTTCCGCCCCCGTCGCCGTTCCGGCGACTCCCCCTGAGGATATTTGGGGGCAGAAAATGGGGAAGGCTGCGTGCATTTTCTGCCCTGAAATATCCTCGGGGGGAGGGCGCGGCACGCGCCCGTGGGGGGCAGACAGCCCCCCTGCGCGGGTGGTCGGCGCGACGGCGCCCTGCCGTGATGGCTTGACTTCGCGCGGGGCAAAGTATGTATCGGCGGCGATCGTCTTTTCGCCTCGCAAAGGGGAACCCCCATGCACGCCTATCGCAGCCATACCTGCGCCGAGTTGAATACCGCCCATGTGGGGCAGGAGGTCCGGCTTTCGGGCTGGGTGCACCGTGTGCGTGACCATGGCGGGGTGCTGTTCATCGACCTGCGCGACCATTACGGCATCACGCAGGTCTTGGCCGACAGTGACAGCCCTGCCTTTGCCGCGATCGACAAGGTGCGGGCGGAATGGGTGATCCGCATCGATGGCCGCGTGAAGGCGCGGGACGCGGCTTTGGTGAACCCCAAGATCCCTACGGGCGAGATCGAGGTCTATGCGACCGGCATGACGGTTCTGGGGGCGGCGGAAGAATTGCCGATGCCGGTCTTTGGCGAGGTGGATTACCCCGAGGAGACGCGGCTGACCTATCGCTTCCTCGATCTGCGGCGGGAAAAGCTGCATCGCAACATGATGCTGCGGTCGAATGTGGTGCGGTCTTTGCGCAACCGGATGTGGGATCAGGGGTTCAACGAGTTTCAGACGCCGATCATCACCGCGTCGAGCCCCGAAGGGGCGCGGGATTTTCTGGTGCCGTCGCGTCTGCACCCCGGCAAGTTCTATGCGCTGCCGCAGGCGCCGCAGCAGTTCAAGCAGTTGATCATGGTGTCGGGATTTGACCGCTATTTCCAGATCGCGCCCTGCTTCCGTGACGAGGACCCGCGGGCGGACCGGTCGCCCACCGATTTCTACCAGCTTGATGTCGAGATGAGTTTCGTCGAGCAGGAAGATGTGTTTGCCGCCGTGCAGCCCGTGATTCAGGGTGTGTTCGAGGAGTTCGGGGGCGGGCGCAAGGTTTATGCCGATTGGCCGAAGATTGCCTATCGCGACAGCTTGCTTTGGTATGGCAGCGACAAGCCGGACCTGCGCAACCCCTTGAAGATGCAGATCGTGTCCGAGCATTTCCGCGGGTCGGGCTTTGCCGTTTTCGCCAAGTTGCTGGAGAACGAGGGCACCGAGGTGCGGGCCATTCCGGCGCCCACCGGGGGCAGCCGCAAGTTCTGTGACCGGATGAATGCCTTTGCCCAGAAAGAGGGCCTGCCGGGGATGGGGTACATCTTCTGGCGCGAGGCCGAGGACGGGTCGGGCATGGAAGCTGCCGGTCCGCTGGCCAAGAATATCGGCCCCGAACGGACGGAAGCCATTCGCCAGCAGCTTGGGCTTGGTCTGGGCGATGCGGCGTTCTTCCTGGGCGGGAAGCCCGAGCAGTTTGTCGCAGTCGCGGGGCGGGCGCGCAACGAGATCGGGCGGGAATTGGGGCTGACCGAGCAGGATTGCTTCCGCTTTGCCTGGATCGTCGATTTCCCGATGTATGAAAAGACGGATGAGGGGAAGATCGACTTTTCGCACAACCCCTTCTCGATGCCGCAGGGCGGGCTTGAGGCGCTGAATGGCGATCCGCTGTCGGTCTATGCCTATCAGTATGATCTGGCCTGCAACGGGTATGAGCTGATTTCGGGCGGTATCCGCAACCACAAGCCCGAGATCATGTACAAGGCCTTCGAGCTGGCCGGATATCCGGCGAGCGAGGTGGACAAGCGGTTCGGCGGCATGGTCAAGGCGTTCAAATATGGCGCGCCGCCGCACGGGGGCTGCGCCATGGGGATCGACCGCGCGGTGATGCTGCTGGCCGACGAGCAGAACATCCGCGAGGTGATCATGTTCCCGATGAACCAGCGGGCGGAAGACCTGCTGATGGGCGCGCCGAGCGAGCCGTTGAACGAGCAGCTGCGCGAGTTGCGGCTGCGCGTGGTGCCGAAGGACCAGTGACGGCTGATATCCCCGCGCAAGCGGGGATCTGTCGGGTTCGTGGCTTGGGATCCCCGCTTGCGCGGGGATGACACCATCTTGGAAAGAAATGAGACGCATCGAAAGGCTCCGGGGGAGCGTTTCGGTGCGGCGTGGCAGGTCCGCGTGCGGCCCGCCGGGATGTGCGCCTTGGCGCGCAGCCCGAGGGGGCGGGCTGCGCGCGGACCGTGCTTTGGGCCACGGTCCAGCCCAGCGGTGGGTTCTTGGGTCTTGTGTCTTGGGGGCGTCGCTGCGGACTGCGCGCAGCCCGATGGGCCGGTTCAACTGTGGCTTTGTGGGGGCTGGTCTCTTGCAGGTCGTGCTGCGGGCGGGGCATAGTCGGGGCAAATCGGGCGGGGGTGGCAGGGCATGGGTGGTGTGCGGAATGTTGGGCCGGAGGTGGCGGGTTGGGTGCCTGCGGCATGGCCAGGCGAGGCCCCGATGGAGGGGCGCTATGCGCGGCTGGTGCGGCTGGACCCCGATGCCCATGCGGCCGATCTGTTTGCCGCCTTTGACGGGCATGACTCGCTTTGGGATTACATGCCGAACGGGCCGTTCCATTCAGCGCCTGCCTATATCCGCTGGGCGCGGGATGCGGTCGCGGGGCGCGATCCGGTGTTCTGGGCGATCTATGGGCAGGGGGCGGCGCATCCGGTGGGGGTGGCCGCCTATCTGCGGATCACGCCCGAGCATGGCACGATCGAGGTGGGGCATATCTGCTTTTCCCCAACCCTTCAGCGCAGCATCGCCGCCACGGAAGCCATGTATCTGATGATGGACTGGGCCTTTTCCAACGGCTACCGGCGGTATGAGTGGAAGTGCAACGCGCTGAACCTGCCGTCGCGCCGTGCGGCGCAGCGGTTGGGGTTTTCCTTCGAGGGCGTGTTCCGCCAGCACATGATCATCAAGGGGCGCAACCGCGATACGGCGTGGTTTGCCATGACCGATGCCGACTGGCCCGCCCTGCGCGAGGCTTACCGCGCCTGGTTGTCGCCCGCGAATTTCGACAGTGCGGGGCGGCAGCGCGAAAGCCTGTCGGAGCTGACGCAGCTGGTGCGGGTGTCATCCGACCCGCTGGTGGGCGGGTAGCGGGCCACGATCCGCGCGTTGAGCGGATCGGTCAGGGTAAACGGGGGCGGGGCAAACGGGGTTTGGGCATTTTCAGCTTGCATGGCCGGTCCTTTCGGGCGTGATCTGCAAATCCTGTGCCGGAACCCTTGCGAAAGCGTGAAGGGCTGCGACCGATCATCGCCTTGCGGTATGTCGGGGCTGCGGCGATAAGGCGGCAAAACAGCGGAGGTGCTGCGGGCGATGATCGGACGGTTGAACCATGTGGCCATCGCGGTGCCCGACCTTGCCGCCGCTGCCGCGCAATATGCGGGCACGCTGGGCGCATCGGTCGGCGCCCCGCAGGACGAGCCTGATCACGGGGTGACGGTGGTCTTCATCGAATTGCCCAATACCAAGATCGAACTGCTTTACCCATTGGGCGAAGCCTCGCCCATCAAGGGGTTTCTGGAAAAGAACCCCGCAGGCGGCATTCACCATATGTGCTACGAGGTCGAGGATATCATCGCCGCGCGTGACAAGATGAAGGCAAGCGGGGCGCGGGTCTTGGGCACCGGCGAGCCGAAGATCGGGGCGCATGGCAAGCCCGTGCTGTTCCTGCATCCCAAGGATTTCAACGGCTGCCTGATCGAACTGGAGCAGGTGTGATGAGCATTACCGGCGCAATCGTGCTTTATGCGACCACGTGGTTTCTGGTGTTCTTCATCGTGCTGCCGCTGCGCTTTGAAAGCCAGGGCGATGCGGGCGAGGTGGTGCCGGGCACGCCGGCCAGCGCGCCATCGGGGCATGTGGTGGCGCGCAAGGCCAAGATCACCACGCTGGTCGCGCTGGTCGTCTGGGCGGTGATCGCGGCGGTGATCCTGTCGGGCAGGATCGGTATCCGCGATATCGACATCATGGGCGTGATGAACCACAGCACGCCCTGACGGGGCTGGTCAGCCGCCCGTCGTCATGATGCCCGTCATCCGGTTGCCCGTCATCTCTTTGCGCGCAGGGCCTGGAACAGATGGGTAAAGGTCGCGACCCCGAGGACCGGGATCACCAGATTGAGAAGCGGGATCGACAGGGGCGCCGCCATCAGCGTGCCAGCGGCCCAGATCGTGGCGCGGTGGCGGCGATAGAGGGCCTGCGCCTCGGCCGCTTGCAGGTGGCGCAGGGCGACGAGGGTGAAGTATTCCCGCCCGAGCAGGAAGCCGTTCATTGCCCAGAACAAGAGCGGTGCTGCGGGGCCCGAAAACGGCAAGACCACCAGCGCCAGCAGGTTCACCGCCACCACCAGCCCGAAGAAGCCGAGCGCATCGCGCAGCGATTCGGCCAGCGGCATGGGGCGGGCCGGGGGCAGGGCGGGGTAATGCCGCGCCTCGACCCGCTGGGCGATGCGGTCGAGAAACAGGCCGGTGAAGGCCGAGGCCACGGGAACCATCAGGAAGGCCGAGGCCACGAGCAGAAGCAGGATGCCCGCGCCCGAGGCGATGGCGTCGAGATGCCCCACCTCGCCCCACCATGGCAGGGTGATTTGGTCGGGTGTGACCCAGCGCAGCAATTGCAGCGCGCCAAGCCAGAGGGCGACCAGAAGGGCGAGGGTCAGCCCCAGCCCCTGCCACAAGACGCGGCGGAAGGCGGGATCGGCGGCCTGTGACAGGGCCCTGAAAAAGGCGGCAAGGATCATGCGCGTGTCATCAGGCGTGCAAGGTCGGGGCGCGGGCGGTCGGGCAGGGGGCTGGCAGGCGTGCCGATATGGACGATGCCCGCCACGGTTTCGGCGGGCGTGCAGCCAAAGGCGCGGGCGGCAAAGGCGGCGTCATGGCTGACCCAGCCGGTCAGCCAGTTGGCCCCCCATCCGGCGGCGGTGGCCGCGTGCAGGATGTTCATGCACAGCGCCCCTGCGGACAGAAGTTGTTCTATGGGCGGGATCTTGTCGGACGGTTTGGGCGAGGCGATCACGGCAACGGCAAGGGTGCCACGGTCGAACTGGCCACGGCCTTTTTCGATCTTTTCGGCATCGGCGCCCAGTTCGCGCGCCCGGGCCTCGGCCATGTCGGCAAGGCGGATCATGGCGGCGCGGTCGATCACCACAAGCCGCCACGGTTCCAGCTTGCCATGATCGGGGGTGCGTAGCGCGGTGGTCAGGATCGCGGCCAGTTCGCCCTCGGACGGGACGGGGCCCTGCATCACCTTGGCCGGATAGGACAGGCGGGTGGCGAGATAGTCGAGAACGGCTTGGTTGGCGGCGGGCATGGCACGGCTCCTGTTGACGGGGCCGATGTGGCGGTGCGGGGGGCGGGGCGTCAAGGGGCGGTTTTGCGGCAGATGCCGGATGGGGGCTGTCTGCCCCCACGCTCGCCAAGGCTCGCTCCCCCGAGGATATTTCAGGGCAGAAAATGCGGGCTGTTCATTTTCTGCCGTCAAATATCCTCGGGGGCGCAGCGCGGAACGCGATGCGGCGGGGGCAGACAGCCCCCGATGCAACGGCGGGGGCGGGGCGAGCGGCGGGTCATGTGGCTGTGCCCGGCGGGCAGGGCCCCCTGGCTGTGGGGCGGTCATTCGGCCGCGATGGCGTGATGATCGACGAGGGTGACGATATCTTGCATGATGCGGTTGAGTTCGAAATCTTTCGGCGTATAGACCGCCGCCACCCCGAGGGCGCGCAGGCGGGTGGCGTCTTCTTCGGGGATGATGCCGCCCACGACGAGGGGGATGTCGCCCAGCCCCGCCGCGCGCAGGCGGTCGAGCGTTTCGGTGACGAGGGGGAGGTGCGAGCCCGACAGGATCGACAGGCCGATGACATGGGCGCGTTTGTCGGCGGCGCTGGCCACGATTTCCGATGGCGTCAGGCGGATGCCTTCGTAATGGATCTCCATCCCGCAGTCGCGGGCGCGGGCGGCGATCTGCTCGGCGCCGTTGGAATGGCCGTCAAGGCCCGGTTTGCCCATGAGGAAGGTGAGGGGGCGGCCGAGTTTGGCCGAGACGGTGGCGACGGCATCGCGGATCGGCTCTAGCCCCTCGGTGCGGTTCGAGGGGTTGCGCGAGACGCCGGTTGGGGCGCGGTACTGGCCGAAGGCGGCGCGGATCACGGCGCCCCATTCGCCGGTGGTGACGCCTGCGCGGGCGGCGGCGATGGAGGCGGGCATGATGTTCGTGCCGGTGGTGGCGGCAAGGCGCAGGGCGTCGAGGGCCTGTGCCACGGCGGCGGGGTCGCGGGATTGGCGCCATGCGGCGAGGCGGGCGATCTGGTCAGCCTCGGCCTGGCTGTCGGCCACCATGATCGCGCCGTCGCCGGTGGTGAGGGGGGAGGGCGCGCCCTCGCGCCAGCGGTTGACGCCGACGACGACTGTATCGCCCGATTCGATGCGGGCGATGCGTTCGGCGTTCGATTCGACGAGGCGGGTTTTCATGTAGTCGATGGCGGCCACGGCCCCGCCCATGGCGTCGATGCGGGCGAGTTCTTCGCGGGCGCCTTCTTTCAGCGCCGTCACTTTGCGCTCAATCGCGGGGTTGCCGTCAAAAAGGTCGTCATATTCCAGAAGGTCGGTTTCATAGGCGAGGATCTGTTGCATGCGCAGCGACCATTGCTGGTCCCACGGGCGGGGCAGGCCGAGGGCTTCGTTCCAGGCGGGCAGTTGCACGGCGCGGGCGCGGGCGTTTTTGGACAGGGTGACGGCCAGCATCTCGATCAGGATGCGATAGACGTTGTTTTCGGGTTGTTGTTCGGTCAGGCCGAGCGAGTTGACCTGAACGCCATAGCGGAAGCGGCGGTATTTGGGGTCGGTGATGCCGTAGCGGTGTTCGCAGATCTCGTCCCACAGGTCGGTGAAGGCGCGCATCTTGCACAGTTCGGTGACGAAGCGGATGCCTGCGTTCACGAAAAAGGAGATGCGGCCGACCATGGCGGGGAACTGGTCGGCGGGGACTTTGGCGCGCAGGTCGTCGAGCACGGCGCAGGCGGTGGCAAGGGCGAAGGCAAGTTCCTGTTCGGGTGTCGCCCCTGCCTCTTGCAGGTGGTAGGAGCAGACGTTCATCGGGTTCCATTTCGGCAGGTGCTGTGCCGTATAGGCCGCGACATCGGTGATGAGGCGCATGCTGGGCGCGGGCGGGCAGATATAGGTGCCGCGCGAGAGGTATTCCTTGATGATGTCGTTCTGCACCGTGCCTTGCAGGGCCGCGATGTCGGCGCCCTGTTCTTCGGCCACGGCGATGTAAAGCGCCAGAAGCCACGGGGCGGTGGCGTTGATCGTCATCGAGGTATTCATCTGGTCGAGCGGGATGGCGTCGAACAGGGCGCGCATGTCGCCAAGGTGGGCGACGGGGACGCCGACCTTGCCGACCTCGCCCCGCGCGAGTTCGTGATCGCTGTCATAGCCGGTCTGGGTGGGCAGGTCGAAGGCGACGGAAAGGCCGGTTTGACCCTTGGCAAGGTTGGTGCGGTAAAGCGCGTTCGAGGCTGTGGCGGTGGAGTGGCCGGCATAGGTGCGGAACAGCCATGGGGTGTCTTTCTTGGCGGCGGTCATGGCGGCTCCTGCACGGTTTGGCAATAATGTTGCGTTGGAAATCATGTAGCGGACATAATCGTTCCTTGTCAATTCGCCGCGTTGCGGCATTGGGGGCGGGGCGAGAGGACCGACGCGGAAAGGTCCGGTGGACCTTTCCGCCGGTCCGATTGCGGCTGAGGCAACGAAGCCGCAAGGGGTGTTCCGCCAAATCAAGGTGTCCGGCACGGGCCGTGCCCGCCCGGCGGGTGCGATGTATCGCGCCCGCCCCCCGCAGGGCGGGCGCGGCCCGTGCGCGGGGCGCACGGGCGGGCATGGTGGACCGGTTGCGCGGGTGCAGGGCGATGGCCCTGCACCTTGCATAAGGGCCCCCTTAACAAGCGGGCGGGGGGCGCCTATATTCGGCCATGAAGGCCCCTGCCGCGTTGCGGCACAACAAGGGGGGCCGAGGGTCGAAGGGCCTATCAGCGATGCGCGTTTCCTTTGCGCTTGGTTTTGCCGGACTGCTGGTTGCCGCGCCCGCGATGGCGCAAGAGGCGGTGTTCACGCTGAACAACGCCACCGCGTTCGGGATCGTGGAATTCTACGGCTCGGCCGATGGCGATGTGTCGTGGGAAGAGAACATCCTTGGCGGGCAGACGCTGGCCGCAGGGGGCAACCTTTCGGTGAATTTCGATAACGGGTCGGGCGTTTGCGTCTATGACCTGCGCGCCGTGTTCGACGATGGTGACGAAACGGTGATGCAGGATGTGGATGTGTGCAGCCAAAAGTCTGTGACGCTGAACTGAGGGCAAGCAGGCTTTGACAGCGCGCTGCGCTGCGGGCAGCGTGGCGCGATGAACGCGACTGTCGAACTGCCCTATTGGCTTGTCATTCTGATCGTCCTTTTGTCGGCCATTGCCGCGCTGGACCGTATTCTTGCGCCATCGGTGCGCTGGTTCTTCCGCCGCCGGATGGAGCGGGCGGTGGAGCGGTTGAACGCGCGGCTTGAGCGGCCCATCGCGCCGTTCAAGCTGGCGCAGCGGCATGACATGATCTTGCGGCTGGCTTTCGACCGCGCGGTGATGCAGGCGGTGGCCGACCATGCCGCCGAGACGGGCACACCGCCCCATGTGGTGGCCGCCGAGGCGCGGGCCTATGCGGCCGAGATCGTGCCCGCCTTTTCGGCCACCATGTATTTCGGCTTTGCCGTGCAGCTGGCGCGCTGGATCACGAAGGCCTTTTACGATGTGCGGATCGGGTCGCTGGACGAGGCGCTGGACCGGATCGACCCCAAGGCCACGGTGGTTTTCGTGATGAACCATCGCAGCAATATGGATTACGTGCTGGTCACCTGGCTGATCGCGGACCGGCAGGCGATTTCCTATGCGGTGGGGGAATGGGCGCGGGTCTGGCCGTTAAGCCGGTTGATCCGCGGAATGGGGGCCTATTTCATCAGGCGCGGGTCGCGCAATGCGCTGTATCGGCGGGTGCTGGCGCGATACGTCCAGATGGCGGCGGGCGAGGGCGTGGCGCAGGCGATCTTTCCCGAAGGCGGGCTGAGCCTTGACGGGCGCGTGGGCGCGGCGCGGCTGGGGCTGCTGTCCTATATCGTGGCGGGGTTCGAGGGCGAGGGGCGCGATATCCTGTTCGTGCCCGTGGGTCTGGGCTATGACCGCGTGCTTGAGGACCGGGTGCTGACGGAAGCAGGGATCGGCGGGCAGCGGCGGTTCCGGCCCACGGTGACGGGGGTGGTGGCGTTTTCGGCGCGGATGTTGTGGCGGATGGTGCGGGGGAATTTCCCCGGATTCGGGGCCACGGCGGCGGGGTTCGGTGCACCCGTTTCCTTGCGGGCCTTTCTGGCGGAACGGGGCACGGGGGCGGTCGAGGCGCTGGGGGCCGAGTTGATGGGGCGGGTGGCCGATGCCGTGCCCGTGCTGCCGGTGCCGCTGGTTGCGGCGGCGCTGGGGGGCGACAGGGCAGAGGTGGCGGCGCGTGCGGCAGCATTGGCCGAGCGGTTGCGCGATGCGGGCGCGGTGCTGCGGCTGCATCCCGACGGGATGGAGGCCACGGTGGACAGCGCGCTGCGCCATTTGCAGCGGCGCGGCATGATCGACGATGCGCTGCGGGTGCGGGCGGGGAAAGCGGCGCTGGTGGCGTTCTATGCTGCCTCGGTCCGGCAGAGGCTGGGCGATGTGGAAGCGATTGCCGCAACGCGGCAGACATAAAATTACAAAATTGGCCTGCATCCTATTGCAAAGTTACCAAGCTGTCCGATATCCCTAGATCAAGCGGCCCGATTCTGCGGCGCGGCATGAGAGGGAGGCCGGAATGGCACTGGATACGCATCGCTATGACGCCGAGGTGAAAGACCTGTACGATCTGGGCGAGATGCCGCCCCTGGGCCATGTGCCCAAGCAGATGTATGCCTGGACGATCCGGCGCGAACGCCATGGCGAGCCGATCACCGCCATGCAGGTCGAGGTGGTCGATACATGGCGCATCGACAGCAACGAGGTGCTGGTGATGGTGATGGCGGCGGGCGTCAATTACAACGGCGTCTGGGCCTGTCTGGGTGAACCGGTCAGCGTGTTCGACGGGCACAAGCAGCCCTATGCGGTGCTGGGGTCGGATGCTTCGGGCATTGTCTGGGCGGTGGGCGACAAGGTCACGCGCTGGAAGGTGGGCGACGAGGTCGTGATCCATTGCAATCAGGATGATGGCGACGACGAGGAGTGTAACGGCGGCGATCCGATGTTTTCGCCCAGCCAGCGCATCTGGGGATACGAAACCCATGACGGGTCTTTCGCGCAGTTCACGCGGGTGCAGGCGCAGCAGCTGATGCCGCGCCCCAAGCACCTGACATGGGAGGAAGCGGCCTGCTACACACTGACGCTGGCCACGGCCTACCGGATGCTGTTCGGGCATGAGCCGCATGACCTGAAACCCGGGCAGAACGTGCTGGTCTGGGGCGCTTCGGGGGGGCTGGGCGTTTACGCGATCCAGTTGATCAACACGGCGGGGGCCAATGCGATCGGGGTGATCAGCGACGAGACGAAGCGCGATTTCGTCATGAGCCTTGGGGCAAAGGGCGTGATCAACCGAAACGACTTTAAATGCTGGGGGCAGTTGCCGCGGGTGAATACGCCCGAATACAACGACTGGCTGAAAGAGGCGCGGCGCTTTGGCAAGGCGATCTGGGATATCACCGGCAAGGGCGTGAATGTGGACATCGTCTTTGAACATCCCGGCGAGGCGACTTTTCCGGTGTCGTCGCTGGTGTGCAAGAAGGGCGGGATGGTGGTGATCTGCGCGGGCACCACGGGGTTCAATTGCACCTTTGACGTTCGCTATTTGTGGATGCACCAGAAGCGCTTGCAGGGCAGCCATTTCGCCCATCTCAAGCAGGCGGGGGCGGCGAACCGGCTGATGGTCGAACGGCGGCTGGACCCCTGCATGTCGGAGGTGTTTCCCTGGGCCGAGATTCCGCAGGCGCATATGAAGATGCGCCACAACGCGCACAAGCCGGGCAATATGGCGGTGCTGGTGCAGGCGCCGCGGGCGGGGCTGCGGACGTTTGACGACACGCTCGAGGCGAGCCGCGCGCGATAGGCGCCGCAGCCATCGGGCCGAGCGCCGCCCCCTTGGCCCGGGGCGGCGTTTCGCTTTCGGAAACAGGCTGTTGCGCGTTCGGGCGATACTCTCGCCCCATGGTGGAATGGTAGGATTGCGCCTCGGGTTTGAGCAGGTGCATTTTGCCATGAGTCACGACTGGATTTTCGACGTGCTGGCTGACCTGCGGTCTTATGCCGAGCGCAATGGCCTGCCGCGGCTGGCCGAGAAGGCCGATGAACTGCTGGATGTGGCGCGCGACGAGATCGGCGGACTGGCCGGGCAGGACGAGGGGGGAACGCCGTCTTCGGGCCGGATGAACTGAGCCTTGGGCGGCGGGACCGGCGGGCGGCAGGGCGGGGCGTGGCGCGGCGTTCTGGGGCGCGGCTTTCTGGGGCGCGCGCCTTTCCGGTCTGTCATCTTTTTGCGGCGGGTCTTATGATCGGCGCATGACCGCGACCGCCTTGACCTTTTCCGACGATCAGGCCGAAGCCTGGGACCGCGTGGCGGCAGACCTTTACCTTTCGGGGATCGATCTGGCGGCGGGCGAGGTGGCCCCGCGCGAGGAGGGCAAACCTTCGGTTCTGGCGGTGGTGGGCAAGGCGGGGTCGGGCAAGACCATGCTGCTGGCCAATCTGACCAAGGCGATGGTGGCTGCCGGGGTCGAGGTTGTGTCGGGCGATTACGAAGGCAAGAAGAAGAAGGACCGCCGCACGCTGGCGGTGCTGGCGCCCACCAACAAGGCCGCATCGGTGCTGCGGCTGCGCGGGGTACCCGCCACGACGATCCACCGCATCCTCTACACGCCGGTCTATGACCCCGAATACGAGCGGATCGCGGAATGGCTGGCGGGCAATGGCGAGCGGCCGGTGATCGAGGGGCTGACCGATCTGGCGCTGGACCGCGCGATGGGGTTTTACAAGACGGTGGCGTCAATCCCCGGGGCGCTGGCGGCGGCGGGGTTGAAGGGATCGGATTTCATCAAGGGATGGAAGCGGCGGGAAGAGCCGCTGGATGTGGGGTTCATCGACGAATCGAGCATGCTGGACGAGCGGGCGCTTGAGGATCTGCGCGAGATATTCCCCACGCTGGTGCTGTTTGGCGACCCGGCGCAATTGGCCCCCGTGGGCCTGTCGGGCGAGATGGTGTTCGACCGCCTGCCCGAGGCGCGGCGACTGGTGCTGAGCCGCATCCACCGCCAGACGCAGGACAACCCGATCCTTGATCTGGCCCATGCGCTGGGCGACGAGGCGATGGGGTTCGAGCGGTTCGAGCGGATGGTGCAGGAGATTGCCGCGCAGGACGCGCGGGTCGTGCTGGCCGAGCGGGTGGATGCCGACCTGATGGCACGCAGCCCTGTGCTGGTCTGGCGCAATGCGACCCGCATCCGGCTGATTTCGGCCTTTCGCGGCGCCTATGGCGCGCCCGAGGATGCGCTGCTGCCCGGCGAGCCGCTGATCTGCGACGGAATCGAATTGCCGCTGAAGCACCGCAACAAGCGCAACGATCTTGAGGCGCGGGGGCTGATCAAGGGCGCGCAGGTGATCTATCTGGGCCCCGGTTCCAAGGACGGGTTCGCGCGGCTGCATGTGGTGGGGGCGGAAGAGCCGCAGGTATCAGCCGCCTCGATCATCAAGATCGAAAAGCCGGGCGAGGATGAGCCCTTCATTCCCGCGGCGGCCAAGATGGGGGCGGCCTTCCTGCACGGGGCGGCGGTGACGATCCACAAGGCGCAAGGGTCCCAATGGGAGGATGTGCAGGTTTTTGCCCCCGACATATGGGCTGCCGCGCAGGCGGGGCGGTCGGAGGGCGGGGTGCCCCTGTGGAAGCGGCTGGCCTATGTGGCGATCACGCGGGCGTCGCAGCGGCTGTTCTGGGTGACGCGCTACCGGCTGGGCCGCCCCACCGCGCCGCTTGGCATTGCCGATCTGAGGAAGGGGCCCGCGGCGCTGGCGCTGGCAGGGGGGGAGTGACCAAATTCCTTGGAAGGAATTTGCAATTTTCGCCGAAGAAAATTGCGGCTGCCCTGTGCCTTCGCTAGGCTTGCGGTCAAGATCAGGAGGCTTCCATGCGCTGCGTTTTCGTCCAGTTCCGCTGCACCCCCGGCAAGACCTATGAGGTGGCCGATGCCATCTATGACCGCGAGGTGGTGAGCGAGCTTTATTCGACCAGCGGCGAATATGACCTGATTGCCAAGGTCTATATCCCCGATGACGAGGATGTGGGCCATTACCTTTCGGGGCGGCTGTTCGACATTCCCGGCATCGTGCGGACGCTGACGACGATGACGTTCAAGGCGTTCTGACGGCTTTCCGCTGGTTACGATACTCGCGAAAAATCAGGGGGGCTTCGCGCCCCCCTCGGCGCGTGCCGCGCCTCACCCCCTGCGGGATATTTGAAGGCAGAAAATGGGGGCGGGGGCGCGCAGTCGTCGATCGGTCGCGTCGGGGGCGCCGGGCTTTGCGCGGGGGGCGGTTGTCCTGTCCGGCAAGGTGGGAGGCGCGGCCGCAACGCGGGTCGCACTTTGCAAGGGGATTGGGTGGCTAGAGCCAGTCGGCGCGGCCGGTGCCGGTGGCCTCGGCCAGGCAGGTGAAGCCATCGCGGGCGAGGAGTCGGTCAAGGCCATGGGCGATGCGGGGCGCGAGGCTGATGCCGTGATAGACCATGGCGGTGTAGAACTGCACCGCCGCGGCGCCGGCGCGGATTTTCTGGTAGGCCTGTTCGGCGGTCGAGATGCCGCCCACGCCGATGAGGGGGAGCTTTCCGTCAGTGATCTGCGACAGGCGGGCGAGGATGCGGGTCGATCTGTCGAACAGGGGGGCGCCGGAAAGGCCGCCCGCCTCGGTGCGCTGCGGGCTGGCGAGGCCATCGCGCGACAGGGTGGTGTTGGTGGCGATGATGCCTGCGATGCCGGTTTCGAGGGCGGCGGCGGCGATGTCTTTCAGATCGTCCCCGGTCAGGTCGGGGGCGATTTTCAGGAAGACGGGGATCGGGGTGGCAAGGGTGGCGCATGTGTCCATCACGCCGCGCAAGAGGGCGGTGAGGGCGGCGCGGCCCTGAAGATCGCGCAGTTTTTCGGTGTTGGGCGAGGAGACGTTCACGGTGGCAAAATCGGCATGGGGGCCGCAGATCGCCAGCACCTGCGCGAAATCGGCGGCGCGGTCGGCGCTGTCTTTGTTGGCGCCGAGATTGAGGCCCACGGGAACGGGGCCGCGCTTGCGGGCGGCAAGGCGGGCCGCGATGGCCGTGGCCCCTTCGTTGTTGAAGCCGAAGCGGTTGATGGCGGCGCGATCCTCGGTCAGGCGGAACAGGCGCGGGCGCGGGTTGCCCGGTTGCGGGCGGGGGGTGGCGGCGCCCACCTCGATGAAGCCGAAGCCTGCGGCGGAGAGGGGGGCGAGGGCGGTCGCGTTCTTGTCATAGCCTGCGGCGAGGCCCACGGGGTTGGGCAGCGTCAGGCCTGCGAGCGTGGTGGCAAGGCGGGGCGAGGTGACGGGGCCGGGGGCGGGGGCGAGGCCCGCCTGAAGGGCGCGGATCGACAGGCCATGGGCGGTTTCGGGGTCGAGCCGGTGAAGCGCCGCCAGCCCTGCGCGTTCGATCAGCCTCACCAGACACCTTCGGGGAAGATATGGCCCGTGGCGCCGAGGGGAAGGGATTTGTCCCAGACCACCTCGGACAGTTGCAGGGGGCGGTAGAGATGGGGGAACAATGCGCCGCCGCGCGAGGCCTCCCATTTCAGGGCGGGGCCGAGCGTATCGGCGTTGAAGGCGACAAGGACAAGGTCGCTTTCGGTGGCGAACCATTTGGCGGCGGTTTCGGCCACCTGGGCTGCGGTCGAGAAATGGATGAAGCCGTCGGCAAGATCGACGGGCGCGCCGGCGGTGGAGCCTGCGGCACGGAAGGCATCCCATTCGGGGCGGCGGAAGATCTTGTAGATCAGCATGGCTTTCCTTTGCACCGTGCGGGGGGGGCGGTCAATGGGGTTCGGATCGCTTGGCAGGGGCGGGATGCGGGCCTATCCTTGGGGGCATGTGCGGACGTTTCACCATCACCCATCCCGTTGACGCGCTGGCACGGCTGTTCGATGCCGTGCCGGCCAATGATCTGCCCGATGGCCCGCGGTTCAACATCTGTCCGACGACGCAAGTGGCGGTGGTGACAAGCGAGGGGGGCCTGCGGCGGCTGCGGCCGATGCGCTGGGGGTTCGTGCCGAGCTGGTACAAGACGCCTGCGGACGGGCCGCTGATCATCAATGCTCGTGCCGATACCGTGGCGGTCAAGCCCGCCTTCCGCGAGGCGGTGCGGGCGCGGCGCTGCATCGTGCCGGCAAGCGGGTTCTATGAATGGCAGGCCGAGGGGAAGGCCAAGCTGCCGTGGTATTTCACGCGGGCCGATGGCGCGCCGATGGCCTTTGCCGGGCTATGGCAGCGCTGGGGTGAGGTGGAGACGGTGGCGATTGTCTCGACCGAGGCGGGGCCGGGGATGCGGGGGCTGCATCACCGCGAGGCGGTGGTGCTGGAGGCGCCCGACTGGCCGTTATGGCTGGGCGAGGCGGGGCACGGGGCGGCGGTGCTGATGAAGGCATCCGCCGAGGGGGTGCTGGCGGCGCATCGGGTGGGCGTGGCGGTGAACTCGAACCGGGCCGAAGGGGCGCAGCTGATCGCGCCGCTTTTGGCGTGAGGGACGGGTTGCATCCGGCTTGCGGCGTGGCTAGATAGACGGCAGTGCGGGCGTTGTGTAATGGTAAGACCCTTGCCTTCCAAGCAAGAGACGCGGGTTCGATTCCCGCCGCCCGCTCCAATCCCATGATTTGAACGAACGCCGCCCTCGGGGGGCATCGAGCCCCCGCTCGGGCGGGCTGGCGCCGGTTGGTCCTGTGGCTGCGGCTTTTGCGGCGGGCGGGGCGGGGGCTGTCTGCCCCCACGCATCGCGGGGCGCGATGCTCCCCCGAGGATATTTGAGCCAAGTGTGAAGGGGGGCGAGCAAAGGGGGCAGCCCGCAGGTCCACCTGCCATGGGGGGATCGAGGGAAGTGCGTGGGCCGATGGAGTAAAGACGATGAGCGATCACGGGGACGCTGGAAAGATGGCCGGGTTCCGTGCCGGTGGATCAAGGGAGGGTCGGTCGATCTGTGACGGGCTTCGAGCCGATCCGGAGGCAAAGGCAGCAGATGAAAAGCTTAGGGAATTGATGCAGCAGGTCGAGAACGGTGATCCGGACGTGTCAGGAGGAATGTTGTCTGTGCTGGCGCGGTTGGCGACTGCGCGGAACAAACACTGACGGAACGCGGCTTGCCCTGCGGCAATCTCAACGGGGCATGGGGCGTCTATGCTGACCGCGCCGCGTCTGCTTTCACACTGGTCCAAATATCCTCGGGGGGAGCCCGCATTGCGGGCGTGGGGGGCGGAAAGCCCCCCGTGCGGCGGGCGGGATCAGCCCTTGTCGGTGCCGTTCAGCGTATCGGGTTGCGGCATGCCGAGCACGTGGTAGCCGCCGTCGACATGGACGATTTCACCCGTCGTGCAGGCGCCGTAATCCGAGGCGAGCCAGACGGCGGTGCCGCCCACGGCTTCGAGCGTGGCATTGGCGCGGAGGGGGGCGTTGGCCTCAGTATGGCGATAGGTGGCGCGGGCGCCGCCGATGGCTGCGCCTGCCAGCGTTTTCATCGGGCCGGGCGAGATGGCGTTGACGCGAATCTGCTGGGGGCCGAGGTCATTGGCGAGGTAGCGGACCGAGCTTTCCAGCGCCGCCTTGGCCACGCCCATCACGTTGTAATTCGGCGTCACGCGGTTCGAGCCGCCATAGGTGAGGGTGATGAGCGTGCCGCCCGCGGGCATCAGTTCGGCCGCGCGGCGCGAGACGTCGATGAAGGAGAAGCACGAGATTGCCAGCGAATTGGTGAAGTTGCCGCGGGTCGTGTTGATGAAGCGGCCGGTCAACTCGTTCTTGTCGGAATAGGCGATGGCGTGGATCAGGAAATCGATGGTGCCCCAGCGGTCTTTCAGCGCGGCGAAGCAGGCGTCGAGCGAGGCATCGTCGGTCACATCGACATCGACCATGACATCGGACCCGACCGAGGCGGCGAGGGGGGCAAGGCGTTTGCCAAAAGCCTCGCCCTGATAGGAAAAGGCAAGGTCGGCGCCTTCGCCTGCCAGCGCCTTGGCGATGCCCCATGCGATCGAGCGTTCATTGGCGACGCCCATGACGAGCCCGCGCTTGCCCTTCATCAGATCGGCCATGTCCCTGTCCCTTTTCAGCGGTTCTTGCGGCGTCAGCCGAGATATTTGCTCATTACCAGTGTGGCATTGGTGCCGCCGAAGCCGAAGCTGTTGGACAGGACCGAATCGAGTTTCACGCCGGTGCGGAGTTCGGTGACGATTTCGCCGGCATCGAGCGCGGGGTCGAGCGTTTTGACATTGGCGGAGGCGGCGATGAAATCGCCGTTCATCATCAGGAGCGAATAGATCGCCTCGTGCACGCCGGTGGCGCCGAGCGAATGGCCGGTGAGGGATTTGGTCGAGGCGACGGGCGGCGTGGTGCCACGGCCAAAGACGCGGCGGATCGCCTCCATCTCGGTCACGTCGCCAACGGGGGTGCTGGTGCCGTGGCTGTTGATATAGTCGATCTTGCGGTCTTTCGGCAGGGTCGAGAGGGCGACGCGCATCGAGCGTTCGCCGCCTTCGCCCGAGGGGGCGACCATGTCGTGACCGTCCGACGTTGCGCCGTAGCCGGTGACTTCGCCGTAGATCTTGGCACCGCGCGCAAGGGCGTGGTTGAGTTCTTCCAGAACCACCACACCGCCGCCGCCTGCGATGACGAAGCCGTCACGCGTGGCGTCATAGGTGCGGGATGCGGTTTCGGGCGCGTCGTTATATTTCGACGACATGGCGCCCATCGCGTCGAAAAGGCAGGACAACGTCCAGTCAAGTTCCTCGCCGCCGCCGGCAAAGACGATGTCCTGCTTGCCGAACTGGATGAGTTCGGCGCCGTTGCCGATGCAATGGGCCGAGGTCGAGCAGGCCGAGGTGATCGAGTAGTTCACGCCCTTGATCTTGAAGGGCGTGGCAAGGCATGCGCTGGTGGTCGAGGACATGCCCTTGGTCACGCCGAAGGGGCCGATCCGCTTGGGCGAGCCGGTTTCGCGGACGATGTTATGGGCCTTGAAGAAGGATTTGGTCGAAGGACCGCCCGAACCCACGATGATGCCCGTGCGTTCGTTCGAGATGTCGGCGGGTTCGAGGCCGGAATCCTTGATCGCCTGATCCATGGCGATGAAGTTATAGGCCGCGCCGTCGCCCATGAAGCGCAGGTCGCGTTTGTCGATATGGTCTTCCAGCACGATGTTGGGCTGGCCATGCACCTGTGACCGGAAGCCGCGTTCGGCATATTCGGGGGCAAAGACGATGCCCGACTTGCCGGCACGAAGGGATGCCTCCACCTCGGCAGCGGTGTTGCCGATGGGCGAGACGATGCCGATCCCGGTGATGACGACGCGACGCATGGTGCCTCCGATCCTGATCTTTGGGCCTGTCTAAGGGAGAGGGGGGGGCGGGGCAAGGGGGATGGGGTTTTGGGGCGGGTGGGGTGTGTCCGCCGAAGAATTGCCTGACGGCAGGGTTTGGCCCGTGGCCCGAAGCCACGGGCCGCGCCCGACGCTCGCACGGCTTACGCCGCGCCACTGGCGCGACGGTCCCTGCTCGCACCCCACCGGGGCGTTCGCGGCCCTAACGGCAGAGGCCGAAAACGCTCTACTGGAGCCTTTTCAGCCTCTTTTCGTGTGAGGGGGACGAAACGGGCTGTCATCCCCGCGCAAGCGGGGATCTTTTGGTGGCTTTGCTGAAGTTTTTTTGGGGCTTTCCTGACAGAGATCCCCGCTTTCGCGGGGATGACAGGGGCGTGGGGTTGGCTGACGGGGGGCGGTTCCCCGCCCGATCAGCTTTCGCTCAGCGCCACCTTCATGTCCTTGACGATGTAGATCACATCGCCATCGGCCTCGACGATGCCGTCGGCCACGCCCATGGTCAGGCGGCGGGTCTGGATCGCCTTGGTGAAGTTCACGCGATAGGTCAGCAGCTTGCGGTCGGGGCGGACCATGCCGGTCAATTTGACCTCGCCCACGCCAAGCGCATAGCCGCGCCCCTGCCAGCCGCGCCAGCCGAGGTTGAAGCCCGTAAGCTGCCAGAGGCCGTCAAGCCCCAGACAGCCCGGCATGATCGGGTTGCCGGGGAAATGGCAGTCGAAGAACCACAGATCGGGCGTGATGTCGAATTCGGCCACGACATGGCCCTTGCCATGTTCGCCGCCGTCTTCCGAGATGTCGGTGATGCGGTCCATCATCAGCATGGGGGGCGCGGGCAGCTGGGCGTTGCCGGGGCCGAACAACTCGCCCCGCGCGCATTTCAGCAGGGCCTCGCGGTCGAAGCTGGTGGGATAGGCCGCCATTTTCTGTCCTTTTCCGTGGTCGCAAAACCCGCATACCACCCGCAGCGAACCTGGCGCAAGGGTTGCGGGTGGCGCGGATGTGACCCCGTGGCGCGGCCGGCCCGCCTGTTTTCGTTTGTAAAGCGCCCTGCCGGACCGTTATATACGGCGGCAGGCGGAAAAGGGTTGTGGCATGCAGGTGACGGCACAGAAACGCGGGACCGACTGGCTGGCGGGGGCAGGATTGCGCCCGACGCGGCAGCGGCTGGCGCTGGCCGCGCTGCTGGTGGGCGATGGCGAGAACCGCCATGTGACCGCCGAAAGCCTGCACGCCCTGTCGGCCGAGGCGGGCGAGAAGGTCAGCCTTGCCACGGTGTACAACACGCTGCGCGCGTTTTGCGAGGCGGGGCTGATGAACGAGGTCGTGGTGGACGGGTCGAAAAGCTATTTCGACACGCGCATGGATGACCATCCGCATTTCTACTGGGAAGACAGCCACGCCCTGACCGATGCACCCACCGAGGCGCTGCGCATCGAAGGCCTGCCCGAGGCGCCTGCGGGCATGCAGGTGTCGCGCGTGGATGTGGTGATCCGTCTGAAACGGGCCTGAGCGTCTATTCGGGCGCGGTCAGGCGAAAGGCGTCATGCCGCCACAGGCGGTCGCGCAGGGCGCGGAGTTTCGGAAAACCGGCAGGGCCTGCCAGATGCGGCTTGTCGATCGCCACGCCGTCATAGGCGCAGATGGCGGTGATATCGGCCTGTGTCAGGCGGTTGCAGGCAAGGTAGTCGCCCGTCAACGCGGCGTCGAGCGCGGCAAGGCCCTGCACGATCTGCGCTTCCAGCCGGTCGAGCCAGGGCTGCCAGACATGGGTTTCGGGGCGCATGGCGGTTTCATACCATGCAGCCACGTATTTCTCGGCCGTGCCATGGGCCAGCGCGGTCAGCGCCAGCACGCGGCGGCGGTCGGGGCCGATGCGCGGCGTCAGGGCCCTGTCGCCTGCCTGTTCGTCAAGGAAATCAAGGATCGCGCCGCTGTCGAAGATCGCGCTGCCATCGTCGAGCACAAGGGCAGGGATGCGGCCCAAGGGGTTCAGGGCGGTGATGCTGTCGCGGTCGGGTCCGGTTTGCAGGGGGGCGTGGTCGAAAGGAATGCCATACAGGTGCAGCGTCACCCCGACACGGCGCACGAAGGGCGAGGCATAGGTTCCGATCAGTCGCATGGAAAAACCCCTGTGGTTCCGCTGCCCCGAAAGGATCAGCCCGCGCCCGCGCTGGCAAGCCCCCCAGAACAAAAGGGCCCGCCCCGAAGGACAGGCCCCGCGCAGGGTGGCGCGATTACTTGGGCACCAGAACCGCGTTCACCACATGGATCACGCCGTTCGACTGGTTCACATCGGCAATCGTGACCTTGGCCGCATGGCCGGATTCGTCGATCAGATAAAGGTTCTTGCCCTTGACCTGCGCCGACAGTGCATCGCCCGACACGGTCTGCATATGGTAGAACCCGTCGGGCGCGGCCTTGGCGCGGGCCATGATCTCGGCTGCCGACAGCTTGCCTGCGATGACATGGGCGGTCAGCACCTTGACCAGCAGATCCTTGTTTTCGGGCAGAAGCAGCGTGTCCACCGTGCCCGCGGGCAGGGCGGCGAAGGCGTCATTGACCGGGGCGAACACGGTGAAGGGGCCCGCCGATTGCAGTGTGTCCACCAGACCCGCGGCCTTGACGGCGGCGACAAGCGTGGTGTGGTCGGCCGAGTTCACCGCGTTTTCCACGATGGTCTTGGTGTCGAACATCGGCGCGCCACCTACCATGGGGTTTTCGGCGGCAAAGGCGGGAAAGGCCAGAAGAGTGGTCAGCGCAAGGGCGCGGAAGGACGGTTTCATCGGGATTCTCCGGTTGGTCAGGCAGGACGATCCCGCCTTGTGCCCAAAGATACGGGCCTGCCCGGCGCGAAGTTTCAGCGCGCGTGCGAAATCTTGCAGGGTGGCTTTTCCCGCGCCCCCGGGGGCTTCACCCCCGGACCCCGAGGATATTTGAAGGCAGAAAATGCAGCGCGCGGCTGTTCATTTTCTGCCCATAAATATCCTCGGGGGTGAATTGGCGGGAACCGCCAAGAGGGGGCGCGAGCGCCCCCTGATCCGCGCGCGCCAGCGCGCTGATGGCGTGCGCGGGCTTGCCCGCGCTCGATTTGGTTAGAACCATTGGCCGGGTTCCATCAGGCCGAAATCCATCAGTTGCTGGCTGTGCCACAGGAATTCGGTGGAATTGTGCCAGCGGAAATTGTGGATCTCGTAGCGCGAGCCGGGGTTGGATTTCAGCGCCTTGGCGGTGCGGAAGGAACAGACGGCCGCGGTGAGGTTGTTGTGCCAAGGGCAGGCATAGGTATTCAGTTCCTCGTCGTCGAAGGTGAAATCTGGGCGCAGGGTCAGGCCGCGGCGGGTGCGGAAGATGGCGATGCGGTCGATCTTGCGCCGCGTCCAGGGCACATGTTCCTCGAACCGCCAGCGCAGGCCGCCGTAGAAATCGAGCTGCCGCTCTTTCGGTTGCCAGTTCCTGTCGGGGTCTTGGCGGGCCAGTGCGTAATAGCCCGAGCGGTCGAGATGGGCATCTTCGAGGCTGACGGCATTGGGATAGCGCGCCAGATCGCCGGCATAGAGGTCGATCACATAGCACAGCATCGCATTGCGCCGTTCCTCGGTATGGAAGGACAGAAGCTCGCGCACGCTGCGCGTTTCGCAAAAGGGGTAGAACAGGTATTCGGCGTTGAAGCCGTAATACATCCAGATGTCGGGAAGGGCATCGCTGACGCGGTTCACGGCATCGGTCATGGCGCCTTCGGCATGGGCGTCAAAGTCGATGCGGACGATTTCGTCGGCCAGCGGGGCCGCGACGGGGATATCGGGCAGGCAGAGCAGCAGGACGGGCGAGAAGCCCGCGGCAAGGTGGTGGCGCAGCGTGGTGTCCAGCTCGACATCGTCTTCGGCAAGGATCAGGGCCATCGGCCCCTTGGGCGGCGTGCGGCGCTGGCTTTCGAGGAAGGCGTCGAGACTGGCAAACCGCATGGGCACTTTCCGGCAACGTGAAACGGGATACGGGCCCGAAAGTCGGGCCATTGGCGCGACATTGCAAGCCCCATGCCCGCGCCCCGTTGCGGGCAAACGTTGCGCGGGCGCGGGAAGGGCGTATATGAGGGCCTGATTTTGACATCCTGCGACCAACGGGGGCCGGTCATGGCCGAGGCGAAGAAGCTGTTCATCAAGACCTACGGGTGCCAGATGAACGTCTATGACAGCGAGCGCATGGCCGAGGCCATGGGTGCCGAGGGCTATGTCACGACCGAAACGGTCGAGGATGCCGATATGGTGTTGCTGAACACCTGCCATATCCGCGAGAAGGCTTCGGAAAAGCTCTATTCCGACCTTGGCCGGTTGCGCCCGTTCAAGGAGGCCAAGCCGGGGCTGAAGATCGGGGTGGCGGGCTGCGTGGCGCAGGCGGAAGGCGACGAGATCATGCGGCGGATGCCGCTGGTCGATCTGGTCGTGGGGCCGCAAAGCTATCACCGCTTGCCCGAGATGAACCGGCGGCTGGAGGCGGGGGGCAAGGCGGTCGAGACCGAGTTCCCGCCCGAGGACAAGTTCGATCACCTGCCCGAGCGCAAGGTGCTGCGCGGGCCTTCGGCCTTTCTGACCGTGCAGGAAGGCTGCGACAAGTTCTGCGCCTTTTGCGTGGTGCCCTATACGCGGGGCGCCGAGGTGAGCCGCCCCGTGGAACGCCTGCTGGCCGAGGCGCGGGGGCTGGTGGAAAAGGGGGTGCGCGAGATCACCCTGCTGGGCCAGAACGTGAATGCCTATCACGGCACGGGCGAGGGCGGGGCCTGGGGCCTTGCGCGGCTGGTGCGGGCGCTGGCGTGGATCGACGGGCTGGAGCGCATCCGCTATACCACGAGCCATCCCAACGACATGGAAGACGATCTTGTCGCCGCGCATGGCGACGAGGCGAAGTTGATGCCCTATCTGCATCTGCCGGTGCAATCGGGGTCTGACCGCATCCTTAAGGCGATGAACCGCAAGCACGGGCGGGATGCCTATTTCCGGCTGGTCGAGCGCATCCGCGCGGCGCGGCCCGATATTCTGCTGAGTTCGGATTTCATCGTGGGTTTCCCCGGCGAGACCGATGCCGATTTCGCCGATACGCTGGACCTGATCCGCGTAGTCGGCTTCGGGCAGGCCTACAGCTTCAAATACTCGGCCCGTCCGGGCACGCCTGCGGCGGAAAAACCGGCGGTGGCGGCAGAGGTGGCCGATGCGCGGTTGCAGGCGGTGCAGGCCCTGCTGCTGGAGCAACAGCGGGCCGTTCAGGCGGCGATGGTCGGGCGCGAGGTTGGCGTGCTTTACGAAAAGCCGGGGCGGATGGCGGGGCAGATGGTGGGCAAGTCGGACCACCTGCATGCCGTGCATGTGGCCGATCCGGCGGGGCGGGCGGGCGATCTGGTGCGGGTGCGGATCGTCGAATCCGGCCCCAATTCGCTGGGTGCCGTGCGGGTGTGACCGTTTCCGGAACGGGGCCGATGCACCCGTTCCGGGCGCGATTGTTTCGCGCGTGCCCCGCGCTTTGGCATGGGATATATCCTTTGGTGTGAATCCGCTTTACAGCGCGGGCCCACATGGGCAAACGTGGATTTGTGTCTGCGGGCCTTGACGTGTTTGGTTAACGAGGGAGCTTCGGCGTGTACGTGTATTCCAAGGCAGAGCGCCTTGTCGCCGCCATCCTGTTCTGTTTTGTGGCGATGCTGGGGGCGACCGAGACCTACGCTCAGGAACAGCCCAAGGTGACGGGGCGGATCGAGTGGGGCATCTGGCTGGACCGCGACGGGTGCCAGCACTGGTATTCGGATGGCGGTCTTGAAGGCTATATGGTCGAGCGGGTGCGCCCCAAGGACGGGATGCCGGTCTGCGTGAAGGTCAATACCTGTCTGGTCGAAAACACCGACACGATGTTCGCCACCGACAGCGCCCGCCTGCACCCCGCCGCGGCTGACCGGTTGCGCGCGTTCTTCCAGCAATCGGGCGCCTATGGCTATGCCATTTACGGCCATACCGACAGCCGCGCGTCGGACGAATACAATATCGATCTGTCGAACCGCAGGGCGGCGGCGGTGGCCGCCGTGGCGCGGTCGGTGGGTGCGGTGGTCGAACGCGAGCAGGGCTTTGGCGAGCGCCAGCCCATCGCGACGAACGCGACGGCCGAGGGCATGGCGCGCAATCGCCGCGTCGAAGTGGTTTGCTACAGGTGGTAAGGATGCGGAAGGTGAACAAGATCGCGGCCGGTGCGCTGCTGCTGGTGGCGGGCGCGCTTTCGGGATGTGGCGGGCTGACGCCGCTGCACAATGCCGGGCCGAATGGCGAGCCGCCGCTGCTGGCCAAGCCGCAGGATACCGGCTGGTTCGACGCGCAGGACAACAAGGGGCTGGTCGATGGGCAGGCTGCGGTTGCCTATGACCCCGATGGCTGCCAGGTCTGGATCATCGACGATGGCGCCGAGGGCTATTCGAGCCGCCGCCGCGATCCGGTTTCGGGCCTGCCGGTCTGCGACAACCGCGTGACGCCGGGTTATGTGGTGGGCAATCCGCGGGTGAACAGGGTTCCGGACTGGCGGCCGATCCGCTGATCGCGGCGGCACAGGACAGGACCAAAGGATGGCGAAGGCCGTGGCGCGATGCCGCGGCCTTTTTGCTGTGGCACCGACTGGCCGCTTTGGGCGTTGGGGCGGCATGACATGGAACTTGCACAAATCATGGGCAGGATGGACGCCGAGGGTGCTGCGGCAGATATGGTGCTTGCCATGTCGATAAACGCGGATCATCATCAAGATATGGCGAAGGTAGGCTAGAAGGAGACTTCCTTGGGCATCAGCGCGCTGACCCCCCCGACCCGTTCCGAGGACATTGTGGAAACCACCCTCGAATTCCCCGACAACCGGCTATTGATCGACCTGTGCGGCGAGTTTGACCGCAATCTGGCCCAGATCGAGCACCAGATCGGGGTACATATCCTGCGGCGGGGGAACCGGCTGGCGGTGATCGGCGAAAAGGCGGCGCGCGAGCAGGCGGCGGCGGTGCTGCGGTCGCTTTATGCGCGGCTGGAATCGGGGCGCGGCGTGGTGGCCGGTGACATTGACGGCGCGATGCGGATGGGACGGCCCATGCCCGACCGCGCCATGGCGGAAGGCGAACAGATCGAACTGTTCAACGCAGGGATGGAACTGCGGACCCGCAAGAAGCCGATCGAGCCGCGGACCGAGGCGCAGAAGGCCTATGTCGCCAATCTGTTCGCCAATGAGCTTGGCTTTGGCATCGGGCCTGCGGGGACGGGCAAGACCTATCTGGCGGTGGCGGTGGGTGTCACCATGTTCATCAGCGGTGCGGTGGAAAAGATCATCCTGTCGCGGCCTGCGGTGGAGGCGGGCGAGCGGTTGGGCTTTTTGCCCGGCGACATGAAGGAGAAGGTCGATCCCTATATGCAGCCGCTATACGATGCGCTGAACGATTTCCTGCCCGCAAAGCAGGTGCAGAAGCTGCTGGAGGAAAAGCGGATCGAGATTGCGCCCCTGGCCTTTATGCGGGGGCGGACGCTTTCCAACGCCTTTGTCGTGCTGGACGAGGCGCAGAATGCGACCACGATGCAGATGAAGATGTTCCTGACCCGTCTGGGCGAGGGCAGCCGCATGGTGATTACCGGCGACCGCACGCAGGTTGACCTGCCGCGTGGCGTGCCGAGCGGGTTGCAGGATGCCGAGCGTATCCTGAAAGGGGTGAAGGGCGTGAGCTTCAACTATTTCACCGCCAAGGATGTGGTGCGCCATCCGCTGGTGGCCCGCATCATCGAAGCCTATGAGGCGAACGAGACGCCGCAGGCCTGACCGCGCGGGCGCGCAGCAAAAAGGGGCAGGGACCGTGCGGCCCCTGCCCCTTTTCTTTGCGCTGTGGCCTTAGCGGACGGCCTGTTTCAGCTGTTCGACCAGATCGGTCTTTTCCCACGAGAAGCCGCCGTCGGCTTCGGGCGCGCGGCCGAAATGGCCATAGGCGCTGGTGCGGGCATAGATCGGCTTGTTCAGGCCAAGATGGGTGCGGATGCCGCGCGGCGTGAGGTCCATGCATTCGGCCACGGCGCGTTCGATGGCAGAGGCATCCACCGCGCCGGTGCCGTGGGTATCGACATAGATCGACAGCGGCTTGGCCACGCCGATGGCGTAGGAGACCTGAAGCGTGCAGCGGTCTGCCAGACCGGCGGCGACGACGTTCTTGGCCAGATAGCGCGCGGCATAGGCGGCGGAACGGTCAACCTTGGTCGGGTCCTTGCCCGAGAAGGCGCCGCCGCCATGGGGGGCCGCGCCGCCATAGGTATCGACGATGATCTTGCGCCCGGTCAGGCCGGCATCGCCATCGGGGCCGCCGATGACGAAGGTTCCGGTCGGGTTGACCCACCATTCCGTCTTGTCCGAGATCCAGCCCGAGGGCAGGATTTCGCGGATATAGGGTTCGACGATGGCGCGGATATCGGCGCTGGTCTGGCTTTCGTGCATGTGCTGGGTCGAAAGCACGATCGACGTCACCTCGACCGGTTTGCCGTCCTCATAGCGCAGGGAAAGCTGCGATTTGGCATCGGGGCCGAGGGTGGTTTCCTTGCCGGATTTCCGCACCTCGGCCAGACGGCGCAGGATGGCGTGGGAATACTGGATCGGCGCAGGCATGAGTTCGGGCGTTTCGCGGCAGGCATAGCCGAACATGATGCCCTGATCGCCCGCACCGTCACGGTCAACGCCCTGGGCGATATGGGCGGATTGTTCGTGCAGCAGGTTGTGCACCTTGAGGGTGTTCCAATGGAACTTGTCCTGTTCATAGCCGATATCGCGCACGCAATCGCGCACGATGCCTTCGACGCGGGACAGCATGGATTTGGTTGCCGCCTCGCTGGACAGGCCAACCTCGCCGCCGACGACGACCGTGTTGGTCGTGGCAAAGGTTTCGCAGGCGACGCGGGCGTTCGGCTCTTCGGTCAGGAAGGCGTCGAGGACGGCATCGGAAATACGGTCGCACACCTTGTCGGGGTGCCCCTCTGACACGGATTCAGAGGTAAAGACATAGTTTTTACGGGACATTGGGAAGTGCTCCATTGGGTGATCCCTGTCACGCCAGGAAGCCGTTGTGACAGTTCAGGCGTCCGTGCTAGTGCCCGCCTTTCGCGCCGTCAAGCCGACTTGCGACGCGGGACCAGACGAAGTGCTGCCCCGAGTCCCGCAAGCAACACCAGAAGCGGGGTTTCGCCCCAGCGGGAATAGGGGGTGGCGGGCAGGGCGCCGGGGATGGCAGCATCAAGACTGCCCTGGGCGCCGAGGGGCAGGCTTTGCAGCATGCGGCCGCGCGCGTCGATCACGGCGGTGATGCCGGTATTGGCCACGCGCAGCAAAGGCAGGCCCTGTTCGACGGCGCGCAATTCGGCCTGGGCGAGGTGCTGGTAGGGGCCGGTGAGGGTGCCGAACCATGCGTCATTGGTGATCTGCAAGATCCAGTCGGCGCGGGTCGCGGTGCGCAGGTCCTGCGGAAAGACGGCTTCGTAGCAGATGAGCGGCAGCACTTGGCCAAGGGGGCCAAGATCGAGCACGGCGGGGCCGGGGCCTGCGGAATAGCCGTTGCCCTGCTGGGCGGCAAAGGCGCGCAGGCCGAACCAGCGCAAGGCAAGGTCGCCCAGCGGGATATATTCGCCAAAGGGCACGAGGTGGTGTTTGTCATAGACCGGGCCCACGCCGCCGCCTGCGCCGATGATGGCAAGGCTGTTCCAGAAGCGCCAGCCTTCGACGCGCTGGATGCCGGTGGCCACGGGCGCGCCGCGCCCTGCCGCCGCGATGGCAAGGGCGACCGAGGGGTTGTCATCGAGCAGGTAGGGGACGGCGGTTTCGGGCCAGACGGTCAGGGCGGGCGCGGGGCCTGAGCGGGTCAGATCGAGCAGGCGGCGGAAGAAGATATCGGCCTGCGCGGGATCCCATTTCAGGCTTTGTTCGGCATTGGGCTGGACCAGCCGCACCATGCCGTCGCGCGGGGGCGGTTCGGGCAAGGCCAGCCGCCAGAGGCCAAAGCCCGTGCCCAGTGCCAGCAGCGCCGCGCCCGCCAGTGCAGGCGCAAGGCGGCGGGCCGACAGCAGGGCGGCCAGCAGCAGGGTGAACAGCGTCAGGCCATTCGCGCCGATCAGTGCTGCCAGTTGCGCGGGGGGCGTGCCGATCCAGATATGGCCGGGCAGCGCCCATGGAAAGCCGGTCAGCACATAGCCGCGCGCAAGTTCGGTTGCGGTCAGCGCAAGGGCAAAGCCCAGCGCCCTGCGCGCGGGAAAGAGGTGGCGCGACACCACCCCCGCCGCCGCCCAGAACAGCGCAAGCCCCCCTGCCAGCAGCACCAGCGCAAAGGGGGCCATCCAGCCATAGGTTTCGGGTTCGACAAGGAAGGGATCGGTGATCCAGTTCAGCGCGGCGGCGAAATAGCCCGCCCCCGCCGCCCAGGCCACAAGGCCCGCGCCGCGATCCTGCCGTGCGACAAGGGCCACCACAGCGGCCAGCGCGGGCAGGGCCGCCCACCACCAGCCGAGCGGGGCCTGACCGGTGGCGGCCACGGCGCCCGCAACGGCGCCCGCCAAGGCGGCAGGCCGGCCCGTCCGCAGCGCGGCCAGCAGGCGGGCGGGGAAGGCGGTCACTCGAGCGCGGCCTGTTCGGCTGCGGCCGAGGCGGCATCGACCACATCGGGCAGGCGGATGCGGACGCGCTTTATGCGGCGCGGATCGGCATCGACCACCTCGAATTCGGCGCCGCTTTCATGGGGCACGATCTCGCCCCGCGCGGGCACGCGGCCGGTGCGCAGGAACACGATCCCGCCCAGCGTGTCGATTTCTTCGTCATCCTCGTCGGTGCGCAGGCGCAGGCCGATGGCGGATTCGATCTCTTCCAGCGGGGCATTGGCGGCGCAGAGGAACACGCCGGGCTTTTCCTCTTTCCAGAGGGGGCCTTCTTCTTCGTCATGTTCATCCTCGATCTCGCCGATCACGGTTTCGATGAGGTCTTCGATCGTCACCAGCCCGTCAACGCCGCCATATTCGTCGATGACAAGCGCCATGTGGACGCGTTCGCGCTGCATCTTTTGCAACAGCACCCCGATGGGCATGGAGGGCGGCGCGTAAAGGACGGGGCGGAGCAGGCGTTTGAGCGACCAGCGCCCGCTGGCGCCAAAGCCGTGTTGCAGCGCAAGATCCTTGAGCAGGACAAGGCCCTGCGGATGGTCGAGCGTGCCCTTGTACACCGGCAGGCGGCTGAAGCCATGTTCGCGGAACACGGCGACAAGGTCATCCTTGCCGATATCGAGCGGGACGGCCACGATATCGACCTTTGGCACGGCCACGTCATCGACCCGAAGCCGCCGCAGCGCGCCAAGGCCGGGATGGGCCGGTGCGTGGGGTGCGCTTTGCGCGGGCAGGGTGCCGTTTTCGCCAGCATCGCCGCCGGGCGAAAGCGCGCTGAGCAGGCGCCCGAAAAATCCGCGTTGGGCGGGTTCCGCCCCGTCATCCTGAGCCATGCCCTGCGGCCCGTCACTGCTACTGCCCATCGATCCTTTTCCAACACAGCCCGCGGTTGCGGGACCTTACGAATATGGGTCCGAAAGACCGAGAGAGGCAAGTATCCTGACCTCGGTCGCTTCCATCACCGTGGCATCGGCGTCATCGACATGGTCATATCCCAGACAATGCAACAGCCCGTGAACAAGCAGATGGGTGACGTGATCCGCCATGGGTTTGCCCTGTTCGGCCGCCTCGCGCATGCAGGTATCGTAAGCGATGGCGATATCGCCCAGTTCCGCCGGATCGTCGGGGGTGCCGGGTTCGGGCGTTTCGGGCAGGGTGCCGGGGGTTTCGGGGGCGCGTTCGTCCGAGGGCCAGGACAGCACGTTGGTGGGCTGCGGCTTGCCGCGGAAATCGGCGTTGAGCGTGGCGATGCGGGCATCGTCGCAGCCCATGACGACCAGCGCAAAGCAGGCAGGATCGAGCCCGAGGGCCGCAAGCGTGGCCTTGGTGGCCCCTGCGGCGAGGGCGGGCAGGCCTGCCGCTTCCCAGCGCGGGTCTTCGATGACGATATCGAGCGGTTCTTCCATGCGCCCCGTTTAGCGCGGCTTGCGGGAAAGCACAAACCGCCGATGGGGCCCGTGCGGGGATTTGCGCGCGGGGATTTGCGCGCGGGATGGCGCGTGCTAGGGCTGGGGAGCAACAGGCGAGGTGTGCGATGGCCCGACCCGACATTTCCGCATTGACGCAACCGGGTGCCGCCACGGCGCTGGCCGGGGGGGTGTGGATACCCGATCAGGGCGTTGCCCCCTATCGCGGGAGGGGATGATGGGGATCGGTGCGCCGCCCGCGCCTTGGGCCATGCTGATGGCCGAGATGGTGGTGACGGATTACGCGGCCTCGGTCGCCTTTTGGCGCGAGGTGCTGGGCTTCGGGCTGGCCTTCGAGCGGCCGGCGCAGAAGCTGTCTTGTCTGGCCCATCCCGACGGGGCGCAGGTGATGGTCTATCAGCGCGATGGCGACTGGGAGACGGGGCCGATGGAGCCGCCTTTCGGGCGCGGGATGGTCGTGCAGGTTTATGTGCGCGATGTCGATGCGGTGGCTGCGCGGGTGCGGGCGGCGGCTGTGCCGTTTTACGTGGAGCCGCGCGAGAAGTGGCGCGACTGGGGCGACCGGATGGGCGGGCAGCGCGAGTTTCTGGTGCAGGACCCCGATGGCTATCTGGTCATGGTGGTGCAGCGGATCGGGGAGCGGCCGCTGGAGGCCTGACTGAGGCTTGACCCTGTCGCGGGGCGGGGCTAGGGCGCGGGCGGATGCAACGCCCGACAGACTGGATGCCGCCGATGAGCGACGAGCCGACACCCGAAGGACAGGCCAAGCCCGCGCGGCGCAATTTCTATGGCCGCGTGCATGGCAAGACCCTGCGCGACAGCCAGAAAACCTATCTGGCCGAGGATCTGGGCCGTGTGTCGCTGGCGGGGGTGAGTGCGGCGGCGAACCCTGCGCGGGCGGTGCTGGACCCTGTGGCGCTGTTCGGCGGGCGGCCTGTCTGGCTGGAGGTCGGCTTTGGCGGGGGCGAGCATCTGGTGCATATGGCGGCGATGTATCCGGCAGTGGGGATCATCGGCTGCGAGCCTTTCGTGAACGGGATCGCCATGCTGCTGGGCAAGATCCGGACGGCGGGGGTGGAGAATTTGCGCATCCATCCCGGGGATGTGCGCGATCTGTTCGATGTGCTGCCGGATGCCTGTCTGGACAAGGTGTTCCTGAACTATCCCGACCCCTGGCCCAAGGCGCGGCATCATCGGCGGCGGTTCGTGACGCAGGGCTATTTGCAGGCCCTGGCGCGGGTGACGAAGCCGGGGGCCGAGTTCCGCGTGGCGACGGATATTCCCGATTACGTGCGCCAGACGCTGGAAGAGGTGCCGCAGGCGGGCTTTGTGCTGGAGCATCAGGCGGGGTTGGGGGGCGCGTGGGGCGACTGGCTTTCCACCCGCTACGAGCAGAAGGCTATGCGCGAGGGGCGGGCGCCGCATTACCTGACCTTCCGGCGGGCGGGGTAGGCTGACCGCCGGACGGGGGGCTGCCGCCCCCCGCGCCGCGGGACGCGGCTTCCCCCTGCGAGTATTTGGGCAAAGGTGAAGGGGAAGGGCGCGGGTTTCGTGCCTAGGCGGGGATTTCCCACGCCTCGCCGGGCGCGAGGGCGCGGAAGCGGGTGGGGGGGATGCCTTTGGCGTGCAGGGCGGTGGCGAGGTCGCGCGGGGGCGTGTCGCGGGCTTCGTTTGTCAGCTGGAAGGTGCCCCAGTGGTGGCCGATGGCGTGTTTCGCGCCCGAGAGGAGGAAGCCTTCTACCGCCTCGGCCGGGTTCTGGTGCTGGTCGCGCATGAACCAGCGGGGTTCGTAGGCGCCGACGGGCAGGATGGCGGCGCGGATGGGGCCGTGCTTTTCGGGCAGGTGGCGGTAGGGGCGGCCCTGATCGAAGCCGGTATCGCCGATGTGGTGGATGCGGCCTGCGGGGCCCCCGATCACGAAGGCGGACCAGAGCGCCATGGAGCGGTCGCGGGTGCCACGGGCGGACCAGTGGTGGCAGGGTTCGAAATGCACCGAGAGGTGGGCGAGGGGCAGGCTGTCGCCCCAGTTGCCGGTTTGCACGCGCATCTGCGGGGCGGCGTCTTTCACGATGCTGTCATTGCCCAAGGGGGTGATGACCAGCGGGTCATGCGCGGCGTGCAGGCGGCGCAGGGTTTCCACATCGAGATGGTCGTAGTGGTTGTGCGTGAGCAGGACCGCGTCGATGGGGGGCAGGTCGTCGAAGGCGATGCCGGGGGCCGCGACCCGTTTGGGCCCTGCCCATTGGAAGGGGCTGGCGCGGAGGGACCAGACAGGATCGGTCAGGATGTTGAACCCTGCGGTCTGGATGAGCATCGTGGCGTGGCCGACCATGGTGATGGTCATGTCATCGACGCGGGGGGCGGGTTTGGTTTGCACCACGGCCACGGTTTCGGGCCAAGTGGCGCGGCCGCCGCCCCATTGCCATTTCATCAGGTCGGCAAAGCCGCGTGGCGGGCTGCCGCCGGGGTTGAAGAAGCGGGTGCCGTCGAAATTGGCGGAAGGCGGGCCGGAATAATAGCGGTTGCGGGCAGCGGGCAGGGCGAAGGCTCCGGTTGCGGCGAGGGCGGCGCCGGTGGCAAGGGTGGCGCTGCGGATGAGAAAGCGGCGGCGGTTCATGCGGGGGGATATGCGGGGCGCGGGGGGCTTTTCAAGCGCGGCAGGGCGGCTTCGTGATCCGGCATGGACCAAGGGCGGCGGTTGCGCTATCAGGCGGGCCGGAATGACAGGGAGAAAACGATGTCCGGCCACGGTGAAGCCCAGCCCATGACTGCCCGCAAATCGCCCGCGCTGAAGGGCGTGGCCGAGGTGCCGGGCGACAAGTCGATCAGCCATCGGGCGCTGATTTTCGGGGCGATGGCCGTGGGCGAGACGCGGGTGACGGGGTTGCTGGAAGGCCAGGACGTGCTGGATACCGCCAAGGCCATGCGCGCCTTTGGCGCCGAGGTGACGCGGCACGGGCAGGGCGAGTGGTCGGTGCATGGCGTGGGCGTGGGCGGGTTCCGCGAGCCTGCCGATGTGATCGACTGCGGCAACAGCGGCACGGGGGTGCGGCTGATCATGGGGACGATGGCCACAAGCCCGATCACCGCGACCTTTACGGGGGATGCGAGTTTGCGCAAGCGCCCGATGGGGCGGGTGACCGACCCGCTGAGCCTGTTCGGGACGCGGGCCTATGGGCGGGCTGGCGGGCGGTTGCCGATGACGGTGGTGGGGGCGGCGAACCCCGTGCCGGTGCGCTATGCGCTGCCGGTGGCATCGGCGCAGGTGAAAAGTGCCGTGCTGCTGGCGGGGCTGAACGCGCCGGGGCAGACCGTGGTGATTGAAAGGGAGCCGACGCGCGACCATTCGGAGCGGATGCTGCTGGGGTTTGGCGCGGAATTGACGGTAGAGCGGACGCCCGAGGGGAATGTCATCACCCTGACGGGGCGGCCCGAGTTGCGGCCGCAGACGGTGGCGGTGCCGCGCGATCCGTCATCTGCCGCGTTCCCGACCTGTGCCGCGCTGATCGTGGAAGGGTCGGACATCACGGTGCCGGGTGTGAGCCAGAACCTGACGCGGAACGGGCTTTACATCACGCTGGCCGAGATGGGAGCCGAGATCGAGTTCCAGAACCCGCGGACCGAGGGCGGCGAGCCTGTGGCCGACCTGCGGGTGCGGTTTTCGGCCAATCTGAAGGGCATCGAGGTGCCGGATGAGCGGGCGCCGAGCATGATCGACGAATATCCGATCCTGTCGGTGGTGGCGGCCTTTGCGGAAGGCAAGACCGTGATGCGCGGGGTCAAGGAATTGCGCGTCAAGGAAAGCGACCGGATCGACGCCATGGCGCGGGGGCTGGAGGCCTGCGGCGTGCGGGTGGAAGAGGACGAGGATACGCTGATCGTCCACGGGATGGGGGCGGGCGGGGTGCCGGGCGGGGCGACTTGCGCCACGCATCTGGACCACCGGATTGCGATGAGTTTCCTTGTTTGCGGGATGGCGGCGAAACAGGCGGTGTCGGTGGATGATGCCTCGCCCATCCTGACCAGTTTCCCGATCTTTGAAGGGTTGATGACGGGGCTGGGGGCGGCGCTGTCGCGCGGCTGAGGGCGGGGCGGGCAGGGCTGCGGCGGTTGCAGCCAAGGGCCGGTCACGGGGCGCGCCGTGGCGGGGCCCGTGTAACGAATGCGGGGGGATCATGGCGGATCAGGTTTGGCGGGCGCTGTCGCAGGGCGAGATTGCGGCGGATGCGGGCGGCGACGCGGCGGGCGATGATTTCGGCCGGTTCCGCCCCAAGGCGCTGGTTCGGGCGGGCATCGCGCTGGCGCGGCGGACGGTGCTGCGGCGCGGGGCCTTTCGCAGCCCCGTGGCGCATCTGCTGACGGCGCTGAATGGCGGGGCGGTGGACATAGGGTTTCGCGGCGCCTGCTATCGGGTGGGGGGCGACCGGAACCTGATCGAATACGGGTTGCTGCTGGTGCCCGAATACAACGCGACCGAGATCGATTTCCTGTTGCGCGATGCGCCCGAAGATGCGGCCTTTGTCGATATCGGCTGCAATGTGGGGCTTTATGCGCTGCCGCTGGCGGTGGCGCGGCCTGCGGGGCGGGTTGTGGCGGTGGATGCCAATCCGCGCATGGTGGCGCATCTGGAGCGCAATGCCCGCTTCAGTGCGGCGGGCAATCTGCGCGTGCTGCATTCTGCGGTCAGCGATGTGGCAGGGCGGGCCGATCTGTCGATCCGCAAGAATGACGTGGCCATCGTGGCGATCACCGAGACACCGGACGGGCAGGTGCCGGTGCGGCGGCTGGCCGATATCCTGGCCGATGCGGGTGTCACGCGGATTTTCGGGTTGAAGATCGATATCGAGGGGCACGAGGACCGCGCCTTGGCGCCGTTCCTGCGCGAGGCGGCTGATGCGGCCTTGCCGCGGCGGATCGTGATTGAAAAGGCGGGGGCGGCGGCGGACCATCCGGCCTGTGCGGCGGCGATGCTGGCGCGGGGCTACCGGCTGGAGGGGCGGACACGCAACAATTCCTGCTACCGGCTGGACTGACGCCTTTGCGGGCCGCTGGCCGCGCGGGCGGGGTGCCGCGCATTTGACCCCGGCCGCGATTTGCGGTTTACGGCGGAAAACGGGGGGCGGCATGATCTTTACCGTGGCGATCGACGGGCCTGCGGCGGCGGGCAAGGGAACCATCGGGCGGGCCGTTGCGGCGCGGTTCGGGTTCGCGCATCTGGATACGGGGCTTTTGTATCGGGCGGTGGGGGCCAAGGGGGGCGACCCCGTGGCGGCGGCCAAGGGGCTGGTGGCGGCCGATCTGGAGCGGGGCGACCTGCGCAGCCTTGAGGCGGGGCAGGCGGCCAGCCGTGTGGCGGCGATCCCCGAGGTGCGGGCGGCGCTGGTCGAATTCCAGCGGCGGTTTGCGCGGGCAGAGGGGGGTGCGGTGCTGGACGGGCGCGATATCGGCACGGTGATCTGCCCCGCGGCCGAAGTGAAGCTATATGTCACCGCCAGTGCCGAGGTTCGGGCGCATCGCCGCTGGCTTGAGGTGGGGGGCGACGCGGCCCGCGTGCTGGCCGAGGTTGAGGAGCGCGATGCCCGCGACATGGGCCGCGCCGATGCGCCGTTACGGGCGGCGGCGGATGCCGTGGTGATCGACACGACCGAGATGGCGGTGGACGCGGCGGTGGCGCGGGCCATATCGCTGGTGGCAGAACGGCTGGAGGGAATGCGATGAACGGGATGCGGTTGCCGGAGCTTGCGGGCAAGGCGGTGCTGGTGACGGGGGCATCAACCGGGATCGGGGCCGCGGTGGCGCGGGCCTTTGCGGCGCAGGGGGCGCTGGTGGGGCTGCATTACAACGCAAGCACCGATGCGGCCGAGGCGCTGGCGGGCGAGATTGCGGCGGCGGGCGGCAAGGTGCGGCTGGTGCGGGCGGATGTGTCAACCGGTGCGGGGGCGCGGGCGGCGGTCGAGGCGTTCGTCGCCCATGCCGGAAAGCTGGACGGGCTGATCAACAATGCGGGCGGGATGGTGCGGCGCGTGCCCTATGCCGATATGACCGAGGCGGATTATGACGAGATCATGGACCTGAACGCGCGGTCGGTGGTGGTGGCAAGCCAGGCTGCCATTGCGCCGATGAAGGCAGCCGGGGGCGGGTTCATCATAAACACCACAAGCGTTGCCGCCCGCAACGGGGCCAGCGGCGGGGCGGGGCTTTACGGGTCGTCAAAGGCTTTTGTGCATAACGTGACGCGGGGGATGGCGAAGGAGCTTATCCCCTTTGGCATCCGCGTGAATGCGGTGGCGCCGGGGGTGATTACCACCCCGTTCCACGAACGCTATTCGACCAAGGCGCAGCTGGACGCGGCTTTGGCCACCATTCCCGCGGGGCGGCTGGGCGTGGCCGAGGATTGCGTGGGGGCTTACCTGTTCCTCGCCTGTGCCAGCCTGTCGGCCTATGTGATCGGGCAGGTGATCGAGGTGAATGGCGGGCAGTTGATGCCCTGAGCCGATAGGCGGGGGGCACGCCCCCCGCACCCCCGTGGATATTTGGGCGAGCATGAAAGGCGGGACGATGCAGGTGATCGACATGCTTGTAACGGGGGCCAACCGCGGCATCGGGCTGGCGCTGGTGCAGCACGCGGTGCGGGGCGGGGCGCGGGTGGCGGGCACCTGCCGTGGTGCCGCGCCCGATGTGGCGGGGGCAGACTGGCAGCGGCTGGATGTGGCCGATGCGGGCGCGCAGCGGGACATGGCGGCGCGGCTGGCGGGGCGGCCGCTTGGGCTGCTGGTCTGCAATGCGGGTGTGTACCTTGACGGGGACGAGGGGCTGGACGGCTATGCGCCTGATATCTGGGCCGAGACATTTGCGGTCAATGTGACGGGTGTGTTCCTGACGGTGCAGGCCTTGCTGCCCAATCTGCGGGCGGGGCGGGGGAAGATCGCCATCATATCGTCGCAGATGGGATCGGATACGCGGGCGACGGGGGGCAGCTATATCTATCGCGCGTCGAAGGCGGCGGCGCTGAACCTTGGGCGCAACCTTGCCACCGATTTGCGGGCCGAGGGGATTGCGGTGGGCATCTACCACCCCGGCTGGGTGCGGACCGATATGGGGGGCACGGGGGCCGATATTTCCGAGGACGAGGCGGCAACGGGGCTGCTGGCGCGGTTCGCGCATCTGTCGATGGCGACCACGGGATGCTTTGAAAACTGGGACGGCAGGCCGCATCCGTTCTGAGGCGCAGCCCTATGCCGCGCCGCGTTCTGACTGTGCATCGAATGTGGCGCGGGCGGTGTCGATGGCTGCGTGATTGTCGAGTGCCCATTGCGCCAGCACCGAGACGGGCCGGAGCAGGGATTGCCCGAGCGGGGTGAGTTCGTATTCGACCTTGGGCGGGATGGTCGCATGGTAATGGCGGCTGACAAGGCCGTCACGTTCCAGATCGCGCAGGGTAAGCGAGAGCATGCGCTGCGAGATTTCAAGTTCGCGTTTCAGTTCGGAAAAGCGGCGGCGGCCTTCGCGCAGGGCGAAGATGACAAGCACGCTCCACCGGTCGCCCACGCGGGCGAGGACGGTGTTGATGGTCTGGCAATGGGCCCGTGCGGCGGGGCAGGTTTCCATCGGTATCATCCCTGTGACCTGCACACAAAAATGTGCGTTCTTGCGGGGGCTGTCCAGTTACTATATGTGACGCGGTATCGAATGTATACCCGGTATCGGAATGGTTCCGCGGGTGACGGTGAAGGAAGACAGCAATGCTGCACGAGCGTTTGAACTGGCGTTATGCCACCAAGAAGATGGACCCCGCCCGCAAGGTGCCGGAAGAAAAGGTCGCGGCGATTCTGGAAGCGGTGCAATTGGCGCCCACCTCGAGCGGTTTGCAGCCCTTTGAGGTGTTTGTGGTGACCAATCCCGAGGTGCGGGCCAAGTTGCGGGCTGCGGCCTATGACCAGGCGCAGGTGACGGAAGGATCGCATCTGCTGGTCTTTGCGGCATGGGACACTTACACCGAAGCGCGGATCGATGCGGTGGTGGCCGATATCGTGGCCCAGCGCGGGGCTGCGGCGGAAGCGGCGGTGAAGGGCTATTACGACCAGTTGAAGGGGTCGTATGTGCCGCGCAGCGCGGAAGAGAATTACCAGCATGCGGCGCGGCAGGCCTATATCGCCTTTGGCCTTGCCCTGACGGCCGCGGCCTTTGAAGAGGTCGATGCGACGCCGATGGAGGGCTTTGACCCGGCGCAGGTGGACGAGATTCTGGGCCTGAAGGAAAAGGGTCTGCGGTCGGTCACGCTGTTGCCGCTGGGCTATCGGGCAGCGGAAGGCGACTGGCTGGTCGGCCAGAAGAAGGTGCGCCGCGGTCTGGACCGTCTGGTGACGAAGGTCGCCTGATCCGGTTGCTTCCTGTCGGCTGATGGGCCCTGTTCCCGAAAGGGGGCAGGGTCTTTTCCTTTGGTGTGGCCTGCGGGGGGAGGTGAGTATTTGGGCAAGGGTGAATGGGGGGCGTTAAGGTTAACGGGTTTGCGTTCCGGCTTGGGGCAGATGCGCGGGTTGGGGAGGTGGTCTGGCGGTTTGTCCTTGGGGTGGGGCGGGTTCTGGTTTGGCGGCGGGGCGTTAAGGTTAACGGCGGCGCGTTAAGGTTAACCGCTTGCAGGTTGGGCGCATGGCGTATTCGCGGATTGGGGGATGGGGGCGGTCATCCTTGGGGCTAATCGTCCGGGTCGGTGGTTCTTTGGTCGCGAGGCGTCAAGGTTGACGCCGGAAGCCATCGCAGTTGGGATCAGCGCGGTTGAGCTGGCTGTCGGTCGTGCCTTTCGGGGCCGTAGCTGGGGGCGGTGAGCCTTGGGGTTTAACGGGCGGTTCACCTTGGCTCAAATACTCATGGCTCCGTTGCCGTGACGATCCGGCGGCAGGATTTGGGGCTGGGGGGTGAGGGCCCTGCCTTGGGGTGGGGGCGTTAAGGTTAACGCGTGGGTTCATCTTGGTTCGAATACGCGCGGGCTTGGGGGGCGGTCGGGCGGGAGGTCTTTGGGCGGGGGGCGTTAGGGACGTGCCTTTTGGCCGGGGGCGTTAAGGTTAATGCGTGGGTTCACCTTGGTTCAAATACTCGTGGACGTGGGGAGCGGGGCGGTCGGGCGGGAGGTCTTTGGGCGGGGCGTGCGGGATGTGGCTTTTGGCTGGGGGCGTTCAAGTCAGTGCATGGTTTCACCCTTGTCCAAATACTCGGGCCACGGTTGGGGTGGCGATCTGGGTGGGGGATATGGGCTGTGGGTGGCAGGGCGCGGTCGGGGGGCGTTTTGCTTGCCCGGCCAAGTTTCCTTGCGTCGGGGGCGGGATGGGTATATGGGGCGCCCATCCTGAGGGGCAGGACGGGGCGATCCGGTTTTCCGGAGCGGGCTTTCCTGTTTGCCGCAGGGCCACCACAGACCGGCGGAGACAACCGCATGGCCAGCAACATCTGATAAAGGAAAAACTCGCACATGTGCGCCAAAGCATCCATGGATGAATTCGAAGCCCTTCTGAAAGAGTCGTTCGAGATCGACACCCCCGAAGAAGGCACCGTCGTCAAAGGCCGGGTCATCGCGATCGAAGCGGGACAGGCCATCATCGACGTCGGCTACAAGATGGAAGGTCGGATCGACCTTAAGGAATTCGCGAATCCGGGCGAAAACCCCGAGATCAATGTCGGCGATGAAGTCGAGGTTTACCTTGACCGCGTCGAAAACGCGCGGGGCGAGGCTGTCATCAGCCGCGAGAAAGCCCGCCGCGAAGAAGCATGGGACCGTCTGGAAAAGGCCTATGCGTCGGAAACCCGCGTGGACGGTGCGATCTTCGGGCGCGTCAAGGGCGGCTTCACGGTCGATCTGGGCGGCGCTGTTGCCTTCCTTCCCGGCAGCCAGGTCGATGTGCGCCCCGTGCGCGACGCGGGCCCGCTGATGGGCATGAAGCAGCCGTTCCAGATTCTGAAAATGGACCGTCGCCGTGGCAACATCGTTGTTTCGCGCCGTGCGATCCTTGAAGAATCGCGCGCCGAACAGCGTGCCGAAGTCATCGGCAACCTGACCGAAGGCCAGTCGATCGACGGCGTGGTGAAGAACATCACCGAATACGGTGCCTTCGTTGACCTTGGCGGCGTGGACGGCCTGCTGCACGTGACCGATATGGCGTGGCGCCGTGTGAACCATCCGTCGGAAATCCTTGCCATTGGTGAAACTGTCAAAGTGCAGGTCATCAAGATCAACAAGGAAACCCACCGCATCAGCCTTGGCATGAAGCAGCTTCAGGCCGATCCGTGGGATGCCGTGGAAAAAGCCTATCCGCTGGGTTCGGTCCACAAGGGCCGTGTGACCAACATCACCGATTACGGCGCCTTTGTTGAGCTGGAAGCCGGTGTTGAAGGTCTGGTCCACGTTTCGGAAATGTCCTGGACCAAGAAGAACGTGCATCCCGGCAAGATCGTGTCCACCTCGCAGGAAGTGGATGTCATGGTGCTGGAGATCGACAGCGCCAAGCGCCGTGTGTCGCTGGGCCTGAAGCAGACGCAGCGCAATCCGTGGGAAGTGTTCGCGGAAGCGCACCCCGTGGGTTCGACCATCGAAGGCGAAGTCAAGAACATCACCGAATTCGGTCTGTTCGTCGGCCTCGACAACGATATCGACGGCATGGTGCACCTGTCGGACCTGTCGTGGGACCAGCGCGGCGAGGAAGCCATCCAGAACTACCGCAAGGGCGACACGGTTCAGGCCGCCGTCACCGAAGTGGATGTCGAGAAAGAGCGTATCTCGCTTTCGATCAAGGCGCTGGGCGACGATTCGTTCAGCGATGCGGTTGATGGCGTGAAGCGCGGTTCTATCGTGACCGTCACCGTGACGGCGATCGAGGAAGGCGGGATCGAGGTGGAGTATAACGGCGCCAAGTCGTTCATCCGCCGCAGCGACCTGTCGCGCGACCGGGCCGACCAGCGCCCCGAGCGTTTCTCGGTTGGTGACCACATCGATGTGCGCGTGACCAATATCGACCCCAAGACCCGCCGTCTGGGTCTGTCGATCAAGGCGCGCGAGATCGCGGAAGAGAAAGAGGCCGTCGAACAGTATGGTTCGTCCGATTCGGGCGCGTCGCTGGGCGACATCCTTGGTGCCGCGCTGAAGGGCGGCAACTGACACGATCCTGCCCGCAAGGGTGGAAAAGGACGGGGCCCTGCCGCTTGGCAGGGCCCTTTTCGCTTTGGCAAGGGGGCAACGGCGCGGGGCGGGCGGGGGCCAAGCCTTGGATTTCGTTTGTGCGGTTGCAATTTCCGCATATAGTTTCGGGCAATAACAACGTGGCGCCGTGTGTTGTAAGGCGACCGCAGGGGGGACTTGCTCGGATGATCCGTTCGGAACTGATCCAGAAGATCGCAGATGAAAACCCGCACCTGACGCAGCGTCATGTCGAGCGGATCGTGAATACGGTCTTTGAGGAGATTATCGAGGCGCTGGCCAAGGGGGACCGCGTGGAATTGCGCGGCTTCGGGGCGTTCTCGGTCAAGGCGCGGGATGCCCGCGTGGGGCGCAACCCGCGCACCGGCGAGGCGGTGAAGGTCGAGGACAAGAAGGTGCCCTTCTTCAAGACCGGCAAATTGCTGCGCGACCGGCTGAACGGCAAGGCCTGAGGCGGCGGCGCCCTTGCGCCTTTGGGACGGCGGGGCGATAGTGGCAGGGCAACCGCGACACGGGGCCTGCCGATGATGAGATATTTGCGCTATCTGCTGATTGCCGTGCTGGGCCTGTTCCTGCTGACGGTGGCGCTGGCCAACCGGACGGTGGTGCCGGTGCAGTTCTTGCCCGGCGATATGGCGGCGCTGTTCGGGCTGCACTGGTCGGTGGAGATGCCGCTGTTTCTGGTGATCTTTGGCGCGGTGGTCTGCGGGATCGCGCTGGGCTTCACATGGGAATGGCTGCGCGAGCACAAGCACCGCAAGACGGCCTCGGTACGCGGGCGCGAACTGGCGCGGCTGGAGCGGGAACTGGCCGTGATGAAGGACAGCACGGGGATGCCCGCATCGGATGATGTGCTGGCGTTGATCGAAAAGCCGCGCAAGGCGGGCTGACCCATGGCGGAAATCAGGGTGAAGATATGCGGTCTGCGGACCGAAGCCGATGTTGCGGCGGCGGCGGCGGCGGGGGCGGCCTATGCGGGGTTCGTGTTCTTTGCCAAAAGCCCGCGCAACCTGACGGTGGATAAGGCGCGGGTATTGGCGCTGGCCGCGCCCGTGGGGCTGGCCAAGGTGGCGCTGGTGGTCGATGCGGATGATGCGGCGCTGGACGGGATTGTCGAGGCGGTGCCCTTGGACATGATCCAGTTGCACGGGCATGAAAGCCCCGACCGCGTGGCCGCGATCAGGGCGCGTTACGGCCTGCCGGTGATGAAGGCCGTGGGCGTGGCGGATGAGGGCGACCTGGCGGCGGTGTTCGATTATTCGACCGTGGCCGACCAGTTGCTGATCGATGCCAAGCCGCCCAAGGGATCGGCCCTGCCGGGGGGGAACGGGTTGTCGTTCGACTGGCGGTTGGTGGCGCAGCGGCGGTGGTTGCGGCCGTGGATGCTGGCGGGCGGGCTGACGCCGGATAACGTGGCCGAGGCGATCCGGCTGACCAATGCGCGGCAGGTGGATGTGTCATCGGGCGTGGAATCTGCGCCGGGTGTCAAGGATGCCGCGCGGATGGCGGCCTTTGTCGCGGCGGCGGGTGGCGCGGGTCAGTGAGTTATTTTTCCAGCCGGAATTTCAACCGTGTCTATCTGCACGCGGCGCTTCAGGCCTTTGCCGCCTATGGCGGCGAGGTTTTCGCCTTTGTCTTTCTGCTGAAAGCGGGGATACCTGCGCCGGTCGTGCTGTTGGCGATTGCGCTGATGTATGGCAGCCGGATGCTGTTTCGCCAGCTTGTGCTGCCGCTGGTGCGGCGGGTCGGGCTGCGGCGGGCGCTGGTGGTGGCAGTTCTGGCCGAGGCGGCAACCTATCCGGTGCTAAGCCAGATCGCGGGGGTGGGGCCGCTGCTTTATGGCTATCTGGCGCTGTGGGCGTTCAGCAGCAGCCTGTATTGGACGACCTATCACACCTATGTGGCGCTGATCGGGGATAACGACACGCGGGGCAAACAGTCGAGCGCGATCGAGACGATCGGGATGCTGATGGGGATCGGGGCGCCTGCGGTGACGGGTTTGCTGTTGACGGTCTTTTCGCCCTTGGTCGCCTTTGGCGCGGTGGCGGTGGCTATGGCGCTGTCGGCGGTGCCGGTGCTGCTGGGGCCGGAGCCTGCGATTGCGGATCATGCCGAAATGCCCGCCGGAACGCGGGCCGAGGCGCGGGTGATCCTGTTTGCCGACGGGCTGCGGACGGGGGCGTTCCATTTCACATGGTCGATTGCGCTGTTCCTGACGCTGGGGTCAAGCTTTGCCGCCTATGGCGGTGCGATGGCGCTGACGGGGCTGGTGGGGGCGGCGGGGGCGCTGCTTCTGGGGCGGCATATCGACATGGGGCGCGGGCTGGGGGCGGCGCGGATCGGCTTTGCCGCGCTGGGGGTCGCGGCGGTGGCGCGGATGTTCGGCTGGCCGGTGCCTGCGCTGGCGGTGGGGGCGAATGTGGCGGCAGCACTGGCCTGGCCGCTTTATGCGACCGCGTTCAATGCGCGGGTCTATACGCTGGCGCGGCAATCGCCCTGCCCCTTGCGGTTTCACATCGTGGCCGAGGGCGGCTGGGACATGGGCACGTTCCTGTCCTGTCTGGCGGGGGCGGCGTTGTTGCAGGCGGGGTTCGATTTCCACTTGCCGCTGGCCATCGGGGTGCTGGCCTGCGGTTTGGGATACTGGACCATCGCGCGCAGCTTTCGCCCGGCGCGCTAAGGCCCCCTTTCCCCGCAGGGGCAAGGGCGCTACATCGGGGGCGAAGAACAGGGAGAGCGGATCATGGCCGAGGATGGAATCAACAGCTTTATGACCGGGCCGGATCAGGATGGCCGGTTCGGCATGTTCGGCGGGCGGTTTGTTTCGGAAACGCTGATGCCGCTGATCCTCGACCTTGAGGAGCGTTACGAATTCGCCAAGACCGACCCGACATTCTGGGCCGAGATGGACGATCTGTGGAAGCATTATGTGGGCCGCCCCTCGCCCCTGTATTATGCCGAGCGGATGACGCAGCACCTTGGCGGTGCGAAAATCTACATGAAGCGCGATGAGCTGAACCATACGGGCGCGCACAAGATCAACAATGTGCTGGGGCAGATCATCCTTGCCCGCCGCATGGGCAAGACGCGGATCATCGCGGAAACGGGTGCGGGGCAGCATGGGGTGGCGACGGCGACCGTTTGCGCCAAGTTCGGGCTGCAATGCGTGGTCTATATGGGCGCGCATGACGTGGAGCGGCAGGCGCCCAACGTGTTCCGCATGAAACTGCTGGGGGCCGAGGTGATTCCGGTCACATCGGGGCGTGGCACGCTGAAGGATGCGATGAACGATGCGCTGCGCGACTGGGTGACCAATGTGCGCGACACCTTCTATTGCATCGGCACGGTGGCGGGGCCGCATCCCTATCCGGCGATGGTGCGCGATTTCCAGTCGATCATCGGCAAGGAAGTGCGCTGGCAGATGGCCGAACAGGAAGGCGAAGGGCGGCTGCCCGACACGGTGATTGCGGCCATTGGCGGCGGGTCGAACGCGATGGGGCTGTTTTATCCGTTCCTTGACGATCCGGGCGTGAACATCATCGGGGTCGAGGCGGGCGGCAAGGGCGTGGATGACCGCATGGAGCATTGCGCCAGCCTGACCGGCGGGCGCCCCGGCGTGCTGCATGGCAACCGCACCTATCTGTTGCAGGACCCTGACGGGCAGATCCTTGAGGGGTTCTCGATTTCGGCGGGGCTGGATTATCCCGGGATCGGGCCGGAACATGCGTGGCTGCATGATATCGGCCGCGCGAAATATGTCAGCATCACCGATGCCGAGGCGCTTGAGGCGTTCCAGCTGTGCTGCAAGCTGGAGGGAATCATCCCCGCGCTTGAGCCGAGCCACGCGCTGGCGCATGTGATGAAGATCGCGCCGACCCTGCCGCGCGACCATATCATCGTGATGAACATGTGCGGGCGGGGCGACAAGGACATTTTCACCGTGGCCAAGCATCTGGGTCAGGACATGAAGGTCTGACATCCGGCGGGGCCTGCTGGCCCGTCACCGGCGTGACCTAAACCCCTGCGGCGCTGCCGCGGGGGTTTTCTTTTGCGCGGAGCCTGTGCGAAGGGGTGTGTCGTTAAACCAAAGTTTATAGCGCCAAACTTTTGGCACATTGGGCCGGTTTAAACCCGTGGCCAATTCCCGGACCTGTGATCGGCTGCTGTTCTGCCCCTGTCGCCGGTGTTGCGGCAGGAACGTGAACGCCCCGTGCTGCGGGGCCTGTGCAGGAGAGTGAAGATGCAAGTGACGCGCAAGGGAATGGTGTTCGGGGCTGTCGTGGCGATGACGGCGGTGTTCGGGCAGGGCGTGCTGGCGCAATCGGCGCCGCTGACCAAGGACAATATCCGCAGCCAGTTGGCGGCGGCAGTGGAAAGCGGGCTGTACCGGTCGGCCGAGGTGAAGTTCGGCGCGGGGCAGATCAAGGTCGAGACCGTCACCCCCGACGGGCAGAAGATCGAGGCTGTCTATGGGGTCGATGCGGATGGCAACCTGATCCTGCTGAAATCGGAAACCGCCGTGGCCGATGACGGCGACCTTGGCAAGGCGGGGCTTGAGGTCAAGAGCGTGACCAAGACCTTTGTCGAGGACCGGTCGGAAGAGGATGACGACCAGGGCGACGCCGCCAAGGACGAGGAGGACAAGACCGAAGATCGCGCCAAGGACGAAGAAGACAAGTCCGAGGATCAGGGCGACGATCACGGCGATGACCATGGCGATGACCAGAACGACGACCATGGCGACGATCACGGCGCGGACGACAATGGTGCCGATGACAATGGTGCCGATGACAATGGCGCGGATGATAACGGTGCCGACGACAACGGTGCCGACGACAATGGTGCCGACGACAACGGTGCCGACGACAATGGTGCTGATGACAACGGTGCCGACGACAATGGTGCCGACGACAATGGCGACGACGACAATGGCGGCGACGACGACCATGGTGGCGACGATGACCATGGCGGCGAAGACGACTGAAGCGCCCTCTTGCGCCCGTTGTTGTGAACTTATGCGTGCGCCCCGGTCTTGCCGGGGCGTTCGACTTCACCGATAGTCAGCGGGATCGCGGCTCTCGGAAAAGGAGATGCCTATGAAAAGATGGATGGCGGTTTCGGCCTGCCTGTTCTGGCTGGGGGCGGCAGCGCCCGGCTTTGCCGCCGATTATGCCCAACAGATCGTGGCCGAGTTGCAGGCGCAGGGCTATGCGCGGATTGCCACCGAAACCACTTGGCTGGGCCGTGTGCGCATCGTGGCGACCGATGCGAATGGCACGCGCGAGATCATCCTGAACCCGCGCACCGGCGAGATCTTGCGCGATCTTTGGTTGCTGACCGACGGTTCGGCGGCCCGGGGCAAGGATGGCCGCATCGTCGGTGACGACAAGGGAGACGACGACAAGGGTGACGACAAATCGGACGACAAGAACGATGACACGTCGGACGATGACAAGTCGGACGATGACACGGGCGATGACAAGTCGGGCGATGATAAGGGCGACGATTCGTCGGATGACCATTCGGGCGGCGATGACGGGTCGGATGATGACAGTTCGGGGGGCGGAAACTCGGGCAGCGGAGGTTCGGGCGGCGGCGGCGGATCGGGTGGCGGGGGATCGGATGGCGGCGGTGACGACGGCGACGACGACTGACCGCCCGCGCGGCAGGCACCGGTGCGGACCGGGGGCGTGCGGGGTGCGTGCATCGTGACGCGACAAATCCTGATCGCGGTGATCTTGCTGGTTCAGGCGCTGTGCGCCGTGTTCTTCGTGTCGGATATCCTTTCATCGGTGGTGGGCATTTATGTGCATCCGGTAAGCTGGGAATTGCGCGAGTTGATGGAGATGGGCGCGGCGCTGGGCCTTGTGCTGGGGCTGGTGCTGGGCGCGGTGGTGCTGGTCTGGACCCTGCGCGAACGCAATCAGGCCCGCGAAAGGCTGCGCCGCGCCTCGGGGGCGTTCATGGATGTGCTTGAAGAACGGTTCGCGGAATGGAACCTGACGCCCGCCGAAAAGGACGTGGCGTTGTTTGCCATCAAAGGCATGTCAACCGCCGAGATTGCCGTGCTGCGCGAGACATCGGAAGGCACCGTCAAGGCGCAGACGAATGCGATCTATCGCAAGGCGGGGGTGACAGGGCGCCCGCAGTTGCTGTCGCTGTTCATCGATGATCTGATGCGCGATGACATCACGGGCCGCGCGCGGCAGGCGGCGTGAACGACTGTAGTCCGAGGGCGGCGCCGCTGGCGCGGATGTGCGCTTTGTGTCAGGCATCGTCCGCGCTGGCAAAGGCGTGCAATGGGGGCGGCGATGTTGCAGATAGCCGAGGTGCTGCGGGATCGCGGGTCGCGCTATGCGGTCAGCGGCGGGCCGGTGGCGGGGCGGGCGGGGGTCGAGGCGTTTCTGGCC
>JAIXRW010000006.1 GCA_027484985.1 Rhodobacter sp.
AGGGCGGCCTTGGCCTGCGCCGCGATGGCGTTGAACGCCTCGGGCTCGTGCACGGCGAGGTCGGCCAGAACCTTGCGGTCAACCTCGATCCCGGCTTTGGCCAGACCGTTGATGAAGCGCGAATAGGTCATTTCGATATCGAACAGGCGGACAGCGGCGTTGATGCGCTGGATCCACAGGGCGCGGAAGTTGCGCTTGCGGACCATACGGTCGCGGGTCGCGTACTGCTGGGCCTTGTCAACGGCCTGCGTGGCCGTGCGGAAATTGGTGCTGCGGGCGGCGTAGTAGCCCTTGGCCTTTTTGATTACCTTGCGGTGGCGGGCGTGCGTGACGACGCCTGATTTAACGCGGGACATCTGTCGCTCTCCTTACCGGTCGTAGGGCATGTATTTCTTGACGATCTTCGCGTCGGACGGGTTCAGGATCATGGTCCCGGACGCGTCGCGGATGAATTTCGTCGTGCGTTTGATCATGCCGTGGCGTTTGCCGGCGACGCCGGCTTTCACACGACCGGACGCGGTGAAGCTGAAACGCTTCTTGGCGGCCGACTTGGTCTTCATCTTGGGCATTTCCATCTCCGTGGTTGCAGGCGCGACTCGGCATGCCACGTTGGCCGGCCGCGCAGGTATCGCAAGATGTGCCGTATAGGCAGGGCCGGAGAGCGGTGCAAGGGGAAATTCGGTCAAATGACGTAGCGGCCGAGCACGGTGAAGATGACCATGGGAAGGGCGCGCAGGTCATAGGGAACGGGGCTGCGCGCAAAGGCCAGCGCCACCAGACCAAGGCCTGCCGCGCAGACCACGGCGCCCAGCCACGGGCGGCGGCGGTCAACCCAAGCGGCGGCAAACGAGAGCAACGACAGCAGCACGAGACCAAGACCGACAACGAAGGCAAGGTCGGGGTCGAAGGCCATCATGCCACCTTTGAACAGGAACCGGTCGCGGCATCATGCCACGACCGACGGGCAGGGCGCGACCCCTATTCGGGATCGGCCTTGAAGATCAGCCGTTCGTCGCAGGGGGCGACGCGCAGGATGTTGGTGGTGCCCTGCACGTTGAATGGCACGCCTGCGGTCAGCACGATCTGGTCTTTTTCTTCGGCAAAGCCGTAGGTGCGCGCGGCGCGGACGGCCGAGATGACGGCGCCCTTGAAGCGGTCCTGTTCTTCGGTGATGACGCAATGCGCCCCCCATGTCAGGCACATGCGGCGGGCGGTTTCCATCAGCGGGGTCAGGGCAAGGATCGGCACGCGGGGCCGTTCGCGGGCAACGAGGCTGACCGTGGTGCCCGATTGCGAGAAGCAGCAGATGGCCTTGATATCGGCGGCTTCCGCAATCTCGCGCGCGGCGGCGACGATGGCATCGGCCACGGTCGAGCGGTTGACGCTGCGGCTGGCCTCGATCACCTGACGGTAGGTCACATCGCTTTCGACGCTGATTGCCACGTTGTTCATGGTGGTGACGGCTTCGATCGGATAGCGGCCTGCGGCGGATTCGGCCGACAGCATGATCGCATCGGCGCCTTCGTAGATGGCGGTGGCGACGTCCGACACCTCGGCCCGGGTGGGCATGGGCGATTCGATCATCGATTCCAGCATCTGGGTTGCCACGATCACCGGCTTGGCGGCGGCGCGGGCGCCGCGCACCAGACGTTTCTGGATCGGCGGGACGGAATAGACGGGCAGTTCGACGCCAAGATCGCCACGGGCCACCATGATGCCGTCGGACACCGCAAGGATGGCGTCATAGGCTTTGACCGCGGCGGGTTTTTCGATCTTGGACAGGATCGCGGCGCGGCCCTTGGCAAGGCTGCGGGCCTCGATCACGTCTTCGGGGCGCTGGACGAAGGACAGGGCCAGCCAGTCAACGCCCAGTTCGCAGGCAAATTCGAGATCCTTGCGGTCTTTGTCGGACAAAGCGGCCAGCGGAAGCAGCACGTCGGGGACGTTCACGCCCTTGCGGTTCGAGATGGTGCCGCCCACGGTGACGGTGCAATTGGCGAAATCCTTGCCGCAGGTTTCGACGCGAAGGCGGATCTTGCCATCGTTCACCAGCAGGGAGGAACCGGGTTCGAGGGCGGCAAAAATTTCGGGGTGGGGAAGCTGGACGCGGGTGGCATCGCCGGGGGCGGCGTCAAGGTCCATGCGGAAGGCGGCGCCTTCGACCAGTTCTTCGCCCGCGGGATTGGCAAAGCTGCCGACGCGGAGTTTCGGGCCCTGAAGGTCGGCCAGAATGGCGATGGGGCGGCCGGTATCGGCCTCGACCTGCCGGATGATGACATGGCGGGCGCGAATGTCGTCATGGGTGCCGTGCGACATGTTCAGGCGGAACACGTCGGCCCCGGCTTCGAACAGGGCGCGGATGGTGGCGTAATCACTCGAGGCCGGGCCCAGCGTGGCCACGATCTTCACATTCCGAAGGCGTCTCATATGCCTCGATCCTTATGCAGTTAACCGTCAGTCGTGGGTGGTGGGCCGCCGGTCTTATGGCCCAAACTGCCATAGGGGGCAACTGGCGCTGGCCAATTGTTCAGAATAAATGATGAATTCTGGATGACAGCGGGGCGCGTGCGGGATGGATGCCTATCAGATCATCGGAAGTGACCGGGGGGGCCGCTGGCTGGTGACCTGCGACCATGCGTCGAACCGTGTGCCCGATTGGGTTGGGGCTGGGTCGCTGGGTATCGGGCCCGAAGATATGGCGCGGCATATCGCCTATGATGTGGGTGCGGCGGGTCTGGCCCTGCGGCTGGCCGAGGCGTTGGATAGCCCGTGCATCCTTTCGGATTTCTCGCGCCTTGTGATCGACCCCAACCGGGGCGAGGATGACCCGACGCTGGTGATGAAGCTGTATGACGGCACGATCATTCCGGCCAACCGCCATGTGGGCGCGGCCGAGGTGGAAGAGCGGCTGGACCGGCTGTATCGGCCCTATCATGCGGCTTTGGCGGAGGTGGCGGGGCGGCGGCCCGATACGGTGATTGTGGCGGTTCATTCCTTTACGCCCTGTCTGAAGGGGCGGGCCCCGCGCCCGTGGCAGGTGGGGATTTTGCATTCGCATCTGGACGAGCGGTTGAGCCGTGCGCTGATTGACCGGTTGCGCGCCAATACGGGCCTGTGCGTCGGGGATAACGAACCCTATGCCGGCCATCTGCCCGGTGATGCCATTGACCGCCATGCGCTGCGGCAGGGGCGGTTGAACACCTTGGTCGAGGTCAGGAATGACCTGATCCGCGATGAGGCGGGGCAGGCGGCATGGGCGCTGCTGCTGGCACCGGTGCTGCGGGATGCGCTGGGTGCTGTCGATCCCTGAGGCGCGCACAGGGGCGGGCACAGGGGCGGGCTGGCCCTTTTTGTGCCCATCCGCCACACTGCCGCCCAGCAAGGAGACCGACCATGACCGAGCTTGACCCCGCCACGATGCAGGCGCTTGAAGCCGCCGCGTTCCGCCGTTTGCGCGACCATCTGCGCGACCGTGCCGATGTGCAGAACATCGACCTGATGAACCTAGCCGGGTTCTGCCGCAACTGCCTGTCGCGCTGGATGCACGAGGCGGCGGTCGAGGCGGGGGTTGCGCTGGACAAGGAGGGCGCGAAAACGCTGGTTTACGGCATGCCCTATGAGGAGTGGAAGCAACGGCACCAGTCCGACGCCAGCGCGGGCCAGAAAGCCGCCTTTGAACAGGCGATCAAGGCGCATGATCCCGGCCCGCAGGGGGAACGGTAGAATCAGCGCGCGGTTGCGCGTTGTTCGCACCTGATGCGTCCAAGCGGCATTGCGGGGCGGATTGTTTCCGCATCGGTGGCCAAGTTTGGCAGCGGCATGGATAAAATTTGACCGTTCGTCGCAAAATCCCCAAACTAAAGTCTGTGCGTTTAGATGGTGCCCCATGGAATTTCTGCTGCTTTTGCTTGCCGTTCCGGCGCTTCAGGCTGTGACAGGCCTTTTCAGTGGTGACGGGTCTGGCGACGGGCCGGATAGCACCCTTGCCGCAGCGGAAAAGACCGAAGGCGGGACGGCGGGGGCTGATTCGCTTTCGGGTTCGGATTCGGGCGAGTTTCTGTTCGGGCTGTCGGGCAATGACACCATCGATGCCGGTCTGGGCAATGACACGGTGACGGGCGCGCGGGGGGCCGATAGCCTGCTGGGCGGCGGCGGGGCCGACAGCCTGTTCGGGGGCGATGGCCGCGACGAGGCGGATGGCGGGACCGGGGGCGATTTTCTGGCCGGTGGCAAGGGGACCGACATTCTGCGCGGGGGCCTTGGCAATGACACCATGACCGGCGGCTTTGGCGAGGACAGCCTGTTTGGCGGTGACGGCGATGACCTTGTGCGTGCCTTTGCCGATTCGCGCGGGGATACGGTGCTGCTGGGGGCGGGGAATGATTCGTTCTTTGGGGCGACCGCTTTGGGCGGCATGGAGGTGCGCGGCGGTGACGGGGCCGATTCGGTGCTGGCCGGTGCGGGCAATGACACGCTGCTGGGCGATGGCGGGGCCGATGACATTCGCGCCGGTCGCGGGGAAGATTCGATCGAAGGCGGCGATGGCAATGATGCGCTGACCGGCGGTGGCGGCAATGACACGCTGTCGGGCGGGATCGGGAATGACACGCTGGACGCCTTGGCGGACGGGCGCGATTCGGTGACGGGGGGCGCGGGCAATGACCAGCTGATCGGTAGCGGCCTTGATACGCTGGACGGCGGGCAGGGCGACGATCTGTTCAACGGGCGTTTCGATTTCGCGGGCCTGCCGCAGGCGCAGGCAGGATCGCTGTCGGTGGCGGATTTTGCCCCCGGCGATGACCGGATGCTGGTGACGATCGACAATGCCACCAACGGCGCGAAATTCGTGCTGACCCTGTCGCAGCGGGGCGAGAACGTGGTGGGCTTTCTGACAGAACAGGGCGATACGGGCGCGGGCAGCCCGTTGTTCGTGCTGAACAACACCAAGCTGGACGATCTGGACGCCGCCGATTTCGGTTTTGCCGAAAGCCCAGCCTATACCGGAACGGTCGCGCCGTTCTAAAGCGCGGCCTTTCGCATTTCATCCAGGTAGATTTCGCGCAGGCGGGTGGCGACGGGGCCGGGTTTGCCGGTGCCGATGGCGTGGCCGTCAATTTCGACCACGGGCATGACGAAGATCGATGCGGCGGTCGAGAAGGCCTCATCCGCGGCCTGGGCTTCGGCAATGGTGAAGGGGCGTTCTTCAACCTCGAACTGCGCTTCGGCGGCGAAGCGCAGGACCGAGGCGCGGGTGATGCCGTGCAGGATATCGCTGGTCAGCTGTCGGGTGATGATCTTGTTGCCCTTGACGATATAGGCGTTGTTCGAGGTGCCTTCGGTCACGGCGCCGTCTTCGACGAACCACGAATCGTCAACGCCGGCCTTCTTGGCCATCATCTTGCCCATGGACGGGTAGAGGAGTTGCACGGTCTTGATGTCGCGGCGGCTCCAACGCAGGTCGGGGATGGAGATGACCTTGAAGCCGGTCTTGGCGGCGGGGGCATCGGCAAGGTTGGGGATGTTCTGGGTGAAGGCGACGATGGTGGGTTTTACCGAGGCGTCTGGGAACACAAAGCTGCGGTCGCCCGGATTGCCGCGCGTGACCTGAAGGTAGATCATGCCTTGGTCGATGCCGTTCAGGGCCACCAGTTCGCGGTGCATGGCGAGCAGGTCGTCATCGCTGCACGGTGCGGCCATGTCGAGTTCCGAGAGCGAGCGGTGCAGGCGTTTGATATGGCCGGCAAAGTCGATCAGCTTACCGTCGAGGACGGAAGTGACCTCGTACACGCCATCGGCCATCAGGAAGCCGCGGTCAAAGACCGAGACCTTGGCTTCGGCTTCGGGCAGGTAGTCTCCGTTCACGAATACGGTGCGGCTCATGGTCGTTACCCCCAAAGATCGCGTGACGGGGCATGGATGCCGTCCGCGTTGTAAAACATCGGATGCGGGCGGTCTTCTGCCAGAAGCAGCGGGCCGTCAAGATCAACATGGTCGGCGCCCTGTGCGACAAGGGTGGCGGGGGCCATGGCGAGGGATGAGCCGACCATGCAGCCCACCATGATGCCGAAGCCTGCGGCGCGGGCGGCATCGCGCAGGGCGAGGGCTTCGGTCAGGCCACCCGTCTTGTCGAGCTTGATGTTGACCACATCGTACTTGCCGCGCAGGGCGGGCAGGCTGGCGCGGTCATGGCAGGATTCGTCGGCGCAGACGGGCAGGGGGCGGGCGATTTCGGCCAAGCTGTCATCGGCCCCTGCGGGCAGGGGTTGTTCGACCAGCGCCACGCCAAGGCGGACAAGGTGGGGGGCGAGGTCGGCGTAAATTTCGGCGGTCCAGCCTTCGTTCGCGTCGATGAGGATGCGCGATTTCGGTGCGCCTTGGCGGACGGCTTCAAGCCGCGGCATGTCGTCGGGGGTGCCGAGTTTGATTTTCAGGATCGGGCGGTGGGCATTGGCCTGTGCTGCGGCGCGCATTGCATCGGGCGTGTCGAGCGACAGGGTAAAGGCGGTCAGGCAGGGGCGGGGCGCGGGAAGGTTTGCCAGTTGCCAGACACGTTTGCCCGAGGCTTTCGCCTGCCAGTCCCACAGCGCGCAATCAACCGCGTTGCGGGCCGCGCCAGCGGGCAGCGCCTGTTGCAGGGCGGTGCGGTCAATCTTTGGGGGAAGGGTGGCGATCTGGGACAGCACGCTTTCGGGGGTTTCGCCGTAGCGGGCATAGGGCACGCATTCGCCGTGGCCCGTGATGCCGCCACGGGTGACGGCGGCGGTGATCACCCGCGCCTCGGTCTTGGACCCGCGCGAGATGGTGAAAACCTGCGCGAGGCGGAAGGTATGGGTGGTGGCGGTGATCATGGGTGGCTCCTGCCCGCGCAGGGTTGGGTTTGGGGGCGGTGCTGTCAAGCGGGGGCGATGCTGCGGGTGCGAAATGGCGCTTGCGAAGGGGTGCGCAAGATTATAGCGGTTGGGCAGGCCCACATTGAAACAAACTTGCGAGACGCATATGAGCTTTCGGTTGCAACCCCCCGCGCCCGCCCGCCCGAACCGCTGCCAGTTGTTCGGCCCCGGATCGCGGCCCGCATTGTTTGCGAAGATGGCGGCGAGTGCGGCGGATGTGATCAACCTTGATCTTGAGGATTCGGTGGCCCCGACCGACAAGGCGGCGGCGCGGGCCAATATCATCGCGGCGGTGTCGGATGTGGATTGGGGCCAAAAAACGCTGTCAGTGCGGATCAACGGGCTGGATACGCCGTGGTGGTACCGCGATGTGGTGGACCTGCTGGAACAGGCGGGCGACCGGCTGGATATGATCATGATTCCGAAGGTGGGCTGCGCGGAAGATGTCTATGCGGTGGACGCGCTGGTCACGGCGGTAGAGCGCGCCAAGGGGCGCAAAAAGCCGATCAGTTTCGAGGTGATCATCGAATCCGCCGCGGGGATAGCGCATGTCGAGGCGATTGCGGCATCTTCCCCCCGTTTGCAGGCCATGAGCCTTGGGGCGGCCGATTTTGCGGCCAGCATGGGGATGCAGACCACGGGCATCGGCGGGACGCAGGAGAATTACTACATGCTGCAAAGCGGCGTGAAGCATTGGTCGGACCCGTGGCATTGGGCGCAGGCGGCCATCGTGGCGGCCTGCCGGACGCACGGGATTTTGCCGGTGGACGGGCCGTTTGGTGATTTTTCCGATGACGAGGGGTTCCGCGCGCAGGCGCGGCGGTCGGCCACGCTGGGCATGGTGGGGAAATGGGCGATCCACCCCAAGCAGGTGGCGCTGGCCAACGAGGTGTTCACCCCGTCCGAGGCGGCGGTGGCCGAAGCGCGCGAGATTCTGGCCGCGATGGAGGATGCCAAGGCGCGGGGCGAGGGGGCCACGGTTTACAAGGGGCGTCTGGTCGATATCGCCTCGATCAAACAGGCCGAGGTGATCGTGCGGCAGGCCGAGTTGATCGGGGGCTGACCTATCCGTCGGAATCGTTGACAGATTGCCCTGGCCCCGCGCAGAGTTTTGCGACCAAAGGCCGAAAACAAGGCAGTTTGCAAAGAACACCCGTGCTGCGACCAAGGGGAGAGGAGGCCCCTCGCAGCAAACGGGAGGACGCGCGCCCCGTGGCATTGCTGCGGGGCGTTGCTGTTTGCGGGGTGGGGTTCCTGACGGGCGTCGGAGCGGGGGTTTCACACCCCCGCACCCCCGTGGGATATTTGAAGGCAGAAAATGCGAGAGGGCGCGGTTTTCGGCTATCCCATTGTTATAACGTGATGAATATCGGGATACTTCAGCGGGGATGCCGGATTTGCTAGGGCAGGGAGGGGCATTTCAGGGGGTATCATATGCGGATAGTGATCTGGTCCGGTGCGGGGCTTTTGTTGCTGGCGGGGCTGGTGGTGGCGGTCGGGTTGGCCTTGCCTGCAGTGCGGGAGGGGCGGGCCGAGGTTGTGATTGCGGCGGCGCCGGCGCGGATTTTGGCGGTGATTGCCGATGTGGAGGCGCAGACCGAGTGGCGGCAGGGGATTTTGGCTGTCGAGCGGACGGCTGAGGGCTGGGTCGAGGTGACGGCGCGGGGTGAGCGGATTTCTTTCGTGACGGAGGTCATGGGCGAGGCGCGCATCCGGCTGCGCTTTGCCTCGGACGCCGGATATAGCGGGGTGTGGGAGGCAGAACTGTCACCAGACGCCGGGGGCACGCGGATCGCGGTGGTGGAGCGGGCCGAGATACCATCGTTGCCGGGCCGGATTCTGGCGCGGCTGTTCTTTGATCCCGAGGCTTTTGCCACCATGTATCTGGCGGCACTCAGGGCGCGGGTGGAGGGGTGAGGGATGGCCGAGCGGAAGAAGAAGCCGACCGATTGGCGCAAGCGGTTTGGCGCGGCGAAGGCGCCGCATGTGGTGATGCTGCACAGCGATTTTGCGGGGGTGAAGGCGGGGAATACGATGCTGATCTCTTCGCCCGGCGAGATTGCGAATTACCTCGCGCGTATCCCGCAGGGCGAGACGCGGACGATGGACCGGCTGCGGAACGAATTGGCGCGCAAGGCGGGGGCCGATGCGATGTGCCCGGTGACGGCGGCGATTTATCTGCGCGTGGTCGCCGAGGTGGCGCTGGACGATCTGGCCCAAGGCAAGCCGCTGGAGGCTGTGGTGCCGTTCTGGCGCGTGGTGATGCCCGACCGCAAGATCGCGCAAAAGCTGTCTTGCGGGGTGGATCATGTGGCGCATCTGCAGGCGCTTGAGGCGGGCACCGCGAAAGGATAGCGCGCCGGCCTGCCGCGCGAGTTGCATCTTGGCCCCTGCTTGGCCATATAGGGGCGATCCGCGTGGGAGTGCCCGATGAACTATCTGGAATTCGAAAAGCCGCTGGCCGAGATCGAGGGCAAGGCGGAAGAATTGCGCGCCTTGGCGCGGTCCAATTCCGGCATGGACGTGACCAAGGAAGCCGAGGCGCTGGACCGCAAGGCCGAGGCGATGTTGAAGGACCTGTACAGGGACCTGAACCCTTGGCGGAAATGTCAGGTGGCGCGCCATCCCGACCGGCCGCATTGCAAGGATTACATTGACGCGCTGTTTTCCGAATTCACGCCGCTGGCGGGGGACCGGAACTTTGCCGATGACCATGCGGTGATGGGCGGGATCGCGCGGTTCAACGACCAGCCCGTGGTGATTATCGGCCATGAAAAGGGCAATGACACCAAAAGCCGGATCGAGCGGAATTTCGGCATGGCGCGGCCCGAGGGCTATCGCAAGGCCATTCGCCTGATGGACATGGCCGACCGGTTCCATATGCCGGTGATCACGCTGGTGGATACGCCCGGCGCATATCCGGGCAAGGGCGCGGAAGAGCGTGGGCAGGCCGAGGCGATTGCGCGGTCAACCGAGAAGTGCCTGCAAATCGGCGTGCCGCTGGTTTCGGTGGTGATCGGCGAGGGCGGATCGGGCGGGGCGGTGGCCTTTGCCACGGCGAACCGTGTGGCGATGCTGGAACATTCGGTCTATTCGGTGATCAGCCCCGAGGGATGCGCGTCGATTCTGTGGAAGGATGCAGAAAAGATGCGCGAGGCGGCGGAAGCCCTGCGCCTGACCGCGCAGGATTTGCAGAAGCTGGGCGTGATCGACCGGATCATCAAGGAACCCTTGGGCGGCGCACAGCGCGGCCAGAAGGAAACGATCGAAGCGGTGGGCAAGGGCATCGAGACGATGCTGAAAGAGCTGTCGGGCAAGAAGCGCGAGGCGCTGATCCGCGACCGGCGGCAGAAGTTCATCGAGATGGGATCAAAGGGTCTGGCGGCCTGAAGGCCGGTCTTTGGACAGGAACAACGCCCCCTGCCGATGGCGGGGGGCGTTTTCGTTTCAGGCGGCGGCGCGGCGCGTCAGCACCGAGGCCATGGTTTCGCCCATGGCCGAAGGGTTCGGCGCGATGGTGATGCCTGCGGCCGACAGAATCTCGACCTTTTCCTGCGCGCTTTCGCCAAAGGCGCTGATGATGGCACCGGCATGGCCCATCTTGCGGCCCTTGGGGGCGGACAGGCCGGCGATATAGGCGACGACCGGTTTCTTCATGTGGTCGCGGGCATAGATCGCGGCTTCGGCTTCCTGCGGGCCGCCGATTTCGCCGATCATCATCATGGCATCGGTTTCGGGATCGGCTTCGAACAGTTCGAGGATGTCGCGGAAGCTGGAGCCGTTGATCGGGTCGCCACCGATGCCGACCGAGGTGGAAACGCCGATGCCGAGCGCCTTCATCTGGCTGGCGGCTTCATAGCCGAGCGTGCCCGAGCGGCCGACGATGCCCACGCGGCCCGGCATGTAGATATGCGGCGGCATGATGCCCATGAAGCCGCGGCCGGGCGAGATGATGCCCGCGCAGTTGGGCCCGATCAGGCGCAGTTTGCGGTCGGCGGGGTAGCGTTTGAGGAAGCGCTTGACCTTCATCATGTCTTGGCTGGGGATGCCATCGGTCACGCAGACGGCGGTTTTGATGCCTGCATCGGCCGCTTCCATGATTGCATCGGCGGCAAAGGGCGGGGGGACGAAGACGAGGGATGCTTCGGCGCCCGTCGCCTCGACCGCCTCGCGCACGGTGTTGAAGAGCGGCAGGCCCAGCAGGGTTTCGCCGCCGCGGCCGGGGGTGACGCCGCCCACGACATTGGTGCCGTGCTTGATCATGTCCTGCGCGTGGAACTGGCCGATGCGGCCGGACATACCCTGCACGATGACACGGGTCTTTTCGGTGATGAGAATCGCCATGATGACCTCTTTAAGCTGCGGATTTCAGACGGGTCGCGACGGCCTTTTCGGCAGCCTCGGCCAGTGTGTCGGCGGTGATGAGCGGCAGGCCCGATTGCGACAGGATGCGCTTGCCTTCCTCGACATTCGTGCCGGCCAAGCGGACGACGACGGGAATGGTCATGCCCACCTCGCGGTAGGCTTGGACCACGCCTTCGGCCACCCAGTCGCAGCGGTTGATGCCTGCGAAAATGTTCACAAGGATCACGCTGACATTGCGGTCGGCCAGCACCGTGCGGAAAGCCCGCACCACCCGCTCGGGGCTGGCACCGCCGCCAATATCAAGGAAATTGGCGGGTTCTCCTCCGGCAAGCTTGATCATGTCCATGGTGGCCATGGCCAGACCGGCGCCGTTGATGATGCAGCCGATATCGCCATCAAGGCCGACATAGGCAAGGCCGTAATCGCCCGCGGCGCTTTCGCGGGGGTCTTCCTGTGACCGGTCGCGCAGTTCGGCGATTTCGGGGCGGCGGAACAGGGCGTTGGTGTCGAAGGACATTTTTGCGTCAAGCGCCACGAGGTCGCCTGCGCCGGTGATGACGAGGGGGTTGATTTCGACCATCACGGCGTCAAGGTCGCGGTAGGCGCGATAGCAGGCTTTCAGGATTGTCACCATCTGCGCGATCTGCCCGCCCTTGAGGCCGAGTTTGAAGGCGAGTTCGCGGGCCTGAAATTCCGACAGGCCCACGGCGGGGTCGATCGTCATGCGTTGCAGGCTGTCGGGGTCTTCATGCGCGAGGTCTTCGATCTCCATCCCGCCATGGGCGGAGGCGACGATCATGATGCGTTCGGATTTGCGGTCGAGCACGAAGCCCAGATACATTTCCTTGGCAATGTCGGACGCACCTTCTACCCAGAGGCGATAGACGCCCTTGCCATTGGCATCGGTCTGCTTGGTGACAAGCTGCTTGCCGAACAGGGTGGCGGCGAAGGATTGCACCTCGGCTTCCGATTTGCAGAGCTTGACGCCCCCTGCGGCACCACGGCCGCCCGAGTGGATTTGCGCTTTCACAACCCACGCGTTGCCGCCCAGTTCGCGGGCGCGGTAGCCCGCCTGTTCGGGGCTGTAGGCAAGGCCGCCACGCGGGACGGGCACGCCGAAGCGGGCGAGGATTTCCTTGGCTTGGTATTCGTGAATATCCATTCGGAAACTCCGTTACGAGCGGTTTGCGATGGCTTCGGCGACGACCAGCACGTTGCGGGCCATCTTTTCCGAAGCGGCGTCGATCATCTTGCCGTCAAGGCTTGCCGCGCCTTTGCCCTGGCTTTCCGCGATCTTGAGTTCCTCGATGATGCGGCGGGCCTTGGTCACTTCGGCCTCGGTCGGGCTAAAGACGTCATTGGCCATTTCAACCTGCGACGGATGGATGGCCCATTTGCCTTCGCAGCCCAAGGCAGCGGCGCGGCGTGCGCCGTCCTTGTAGCCTTCGGGATCGGAGAAATCACCGAAGGGGCCGTCGATGGCGCGCAGGCCGTAAGCGCGGCAGGCGATGACCATGCGGCTGATGGCGGCGTGCCACTGGTCGCCGGGGTAATGCGGGTTCAGGCCGCCGATATTGGTGGTGCGGGCCCGCATGGAGGCCGCGTAATCGGCCACGCCGAAATGCATCGCCTCAAGCCGGCCACCGAATTGCGCGATGGATTCGACATTGGCCATGCCGAGCGCGGTTTCGATCAGCGCCTCAAGCCCGACGCGGGTGGTGTAGCCCTTGGCCATCTCGATCTGGTTGACCATGGCTTCGACCATGTAAAGATCATCGCGCACGCCGACCTTGGGCACCAGCAGGGTATGCACCTTGCTGCCGGCCTGTTCCATCACATCGACCACATCGCGGTACATGTAATGCGTATCAAGCCCGTTGATGCGGACCGAGACGGTCTTGCCCTTGGCGGCCCAGTCGATGTCGTTCAGGGCCTGGATGCAGTTCTTGCGGGCCTGTTCCTTTTCGGGCGGGGCAACGGCATCTTCCAGGTCGAGAAAGACGTAATCGGCGGGGCCGTTCGCGGCCTTGTCGATCATCGCGGGGTTGGACGACGGGACAGCGAGTTCCGATCGCTGCAGGCGTTGACGCCGCAGCGGGTGCAAAGTGTGGGACATTTTATTCCTGTTGGTTCGGCTTATTCGGCAGCGATGCGGGCGGCGAGCGGGCGCTGCACCGCACGGGCGACGGGTTCGGCATAGACCGTTTGCGCGGCGGCAACACCCGACCCGAAGCGCACCTGTGCGCCAGCGGCGGCAAGGGCCATTTCGGCAATCGAGATCGCGGTCAGGCACATGCCTTCGTTCAGGTCGCCAAGATGGCCGATGCGGAACACCTTGCCGTTCAACGGGCCAAGGCCCGAACCGAGCGAGCAGTTGTAGCGGTCATAGGCGGTCTTGATGACATCGCGGGCATCGACGCCTGCGGGGGTTTTGATCGCGGTGACGGTGTCGGAGTAGAGCGAGGGGTGTTCGGCGCAGACATCGAGGCCCCAGGCCGCAACCGCGCTGCGCACGCCGGTGGCAAGGCGGCGGTGGCGGGCGATGACGTTGTCGAGCCCTTCGTCGATCATCCGGTCCAGCGCCTTACGCAGGCCGTGCAGCAGTTGCGTCGGCGGGGTATAGGGGAAATAGCCCGTGTCGTTCATGCGGGCCATATCGGCAAAGTCAAAGAAGCAGCGGCGCATGGTGTTCTTTTGTGCCGCCGCCATGGCCTTGGGGCTGACGCCCAGCATGCCGAGGCCCGCGGGCAGCATGAAGCCCTTTTGCGTGCCGGTGACGGCCAGATCGACGCCCCATTCATCCATGCGGAAGTCGATGCAGGCGATGGACGATACGCCATCGACGAAGAGAAGGGCATCGTGGAACGCCTCGTCCAGCGCGCGGCGGACAAGGGCGACGTCCGAGGTGACGCCGGTTGCGGTTTCGTTATGGGTGACGAACACGGCCTTGATGGTGCCGTGGCGGTCATTTCCAAGGATGCGGGCAAATTCGTTGACCGGAACGCCCGCGCCCCATGCGACATCGACCACTTCGACATCGAGGCCGAGTTTCTTGGCCATCTCGATCCACAGATGGCTGAACTGGCCGTGGCGGGCCATCAGCACGCGGTCGCCGGGGTTCAGGGTGTTGGTGATCGCCGCTTCCCAGCAGCCGGTGCCCGAACCGGGGAACAGCATGACGCGGCCGGTTTCGGTGCGGAACACCTTTTTCAGGTCGCTGAACAGGCCCATGGTCAGATCGCCGAAATCGGGGGCGCGATGGTCCTGCATCGGCACGTTCATGGCTTGGCGCACGGCTTCCGGCACGTTGGTCGGGCCGGGGATGTAAAGATGCTGGGTTCCGGTTTTCATGGCGTTCCTCCGCTGTTGGCGTGCTTGTGGCACCCTTGTGCGGTTGTGCAAAATGAAAGCGGGTTTCGCTGTAAGTGCGAATATTTACAGATACGTAAATTTGTAATATTGTAAACATGACGAAACCTGCATTGTGTGCGGTGGTATGCAAAAGACTTTCATCGGGCCACATCTGCGCCGCCTGCGGCAGGAACGGGGCGAGACGCAGCAACAGATGGCGCGGGCGCTGGGGATCAGCGCGTCCTATGTCAACCTGCTGGAAAACAACGAACGCTCGGTTTCCGTTGCGGTGATGCTGCGGATGTTCGAGGTTTACGGCGTCGATTGGCGCGATCTGGCGGATGAGGATGGCACCAGCCAGCTGGCCGACCTGCGCGCCGCGATGCAGGACCCGCTGTTTGCCGATGACCGGCCCGATCTGGCGCAATTGCGCGCCTCGCTGGTGCATGCGCCGGCGCTTGCGGCATCGTTCCTGCGGCTGCATCGGGCCTATCTGGCGGCGACGGATCAGCTTTTGTCACTGTCGGAAGGTGAGGCGCCGATGCTGGCCGCATCGCCCGAGGCGGCGGTGCATAACGAATTCCGCCGCCACAAGAACCATTTCCGCGAGCTGGAAGAGGCGGCCGAGGGGTTCTGGGCGGGCGAGGCGGTCGAGCCGGACGAGATTTACGTCACGCTCAAGCGGCGGTTGCGGGAAAAGGTGGGGGTGGTGGTGCGGCTGGTGCGGGTGGAAGACCTGCCCGGAACGCTGCGGCAATATGACGAGGGGCGGCACGAGATACTGCTGTCAGAGGCGCTGGACCATACCAACCGCACCTTTCAACTGGTGCATATGGCGGGGCTGCTGGAACAGCGGGCGCTGCTGGATCTGCTGGTGGCGCGGTCGGGCATTGCCGATCCGCGCGGCAAGGCGCGGCTGCGGGTGGAACTGGCGAACTATTTCGCCGCTGCGGTGCTGATGCCTTACGGCGCCTTTCTGGCCGAGGCGCGGGCCACGAAATACGATCTGGACCATATCGCCACGCGGTTCGGGGTCAGTTTCGAACAGGCCTGCCACAGGGCGACGACCTTGCAGCGCGAAGGGGCGCAGGGGGTGCCGTTCTTTTTCATGCGGATCGACAAAGGCGGGAACGTGACCAAGCGGTTCAACGCGACGGGCTTCCATCTGGCCGAACATGGCGGGGCCTGCCCGCGGCTGGACGTACATACAAGCTTTCGCACGCCGGGGCGGATTGTGCCGCAGTTTGTGGAAATGCCGGACCGGTCACAGTTTTTCGTGTTTTCGCGCACGGTGGACCGCCCCACTTGGGCGCGGCACCGGCAGGATAACCGGCTGGCCGTGGCGATGGGCTGCGCGGTCGAACATGCCCCTGCCATCGGCTATGCCGAACAGTTCGCGCTGGGCGGGGCTGCCATGACGGAAGTTGGCATCAACTGCCGCATCTGCCCACGGTCGGGCTGCGACCAGCGCGCGCATCAGGCGGTGGTGCTGTCGCAACCCGTGGACGAAAAGCGCCGTGGTGCCACGCGGTTCGAGGCTTAGTGCCTATCCCGGCTATTTGCGACACTTCGCGCTTTACGCCCGGCGGAAGGCAAGAGGGGGGCCAGCCCCCAAATCGGCCCTTGGCCGATTTCCCCCCGGGATATTTGGACCAGTGTGAAAGCGATGCAGCTTCACCTTTGCACAAATACTCATCTTGCCACGGCTGACGCAGGCGCAACGTGGGACGGAAGGGCGGGATTTTTCGCAAGTATCCGGGGTGGCAGCGGGTCAGGGGCGGGGGAAGCCTGCCTCGGCCATCAGGCGGTCCGAGGCGGGTTCGATCACGGCTTCTATTTCGGCCATGAATTCGGCCACGGATTTGCCGGGGGCGATGGCGGGCAGGAATTCGACCACCGCCAGACCCGGTTTGCGCAGGATGCCGTGGCGCGGCCAGAACACGCCCACATTGGTGGCGGCGGGGATGCAGGGCTTGTCCATCTGGGCGTAGATGATGCCGGTGCCCACCTTGTAGGGCAGGGTGGCGCCGGGGGCGGCGCGGGTGCCCTGGGGGTAGATGATCAGCTGGCCCGGCAGCTTGGCGCCTTCGGCCACGGCCTGTTTCATTGCGGCGATGGCGCGGCCCTTCTTGCCGCGGTCAACCGGAATGCAGCCGATCCGCAGCGCATACCAGCCGAGGAGCGGGGCCCATTTCAGTTCTTTCTTCATGATGAATTTCGGACGGGCGACGGCCGAGCAGATCAGGATGATGTCGAAGAAGCTTTGGTGTTTGGCGGCGATCAGCACCTCGCCCTGCGGGACGGGGCCGCGGATTTCGGACCGCAGGCCGACCAGAACCGCCGCGGAAAAGCGCACCCAGCGGCAAAATGCGTGGATGCCTGCCCAGGCCCCGTTGCGCGACAGGATGGCGGGGACCAGATAGGCCGCTGCCAGAACCACCATGGCCAGATACATCTGGATGATGAACAGCAGCGACAGAAGCCAGCGGAACGGGTTGGTCATTGAACCTCTCGCAATTTGCGGAACGCGGCGGCGCGGGTGGCGAACAGGGCCACCAGCCCCGCGACGGGGGGAAGCGCGAGCGGCAAGAGCCAGCCCGCGCCCTGAAAGCCGAGGCCTGTCAGAAAGCCCCCCGCCTCGTCAACGGCGGGCAGAAGGCTGATGCCGATCATGCCCGCCGCCGCCCCCGCCGCCGCGCCGGCCAGCGCGCGCAGCGTGAAGCGGCGCACGAAGGCGGCGGCGATATAGTCATCTTGCGCGCCGACCAGCCGCAGGACGCGGATCACCTGCGCGTTGGCTGCCAGTGCTGCGTTGGCGGCCAGTGTGATCATGGCGGCCATGGCGGCGCCGATCAGCAGGATCGACAGGCCCGCCAGCAGGTTCAACCGCGCGGCGGCGGTGGCCAGCGGGCGGCGCCAGCGGGTGTGATCGTCCAGCACGGCGCCCGGAGCCTCGGCCGCGAGGCGCTGGCGCAGGCCTTCGCTGTCATAGCCTTCGCCAGTCTCGGTCACTTCGATCAGGCGGGGCAGGGGCAAGGCTTCGACCGGAAGATCGGGGCCGAACCACGGGGCGAGCAGGGTTTTCTGTTCGTCATCCGTCAGCGCGCGGGACGAGGCGATGCCGGGTGTCGTGGCGAGAAGGGCCAGCACGGTATCGGTCTGCTGTTGCATCTGTTCGGGCGGGGCCGAGATGCGGATGGTGGCGGTGTTGGCCAGCGCCTCGGACCAGCGGGCGGCAAGGCGGCCTGTCGCCAGCGACAGCGCAAGGGCAAAGACGGCGAGAAAGGTCATGGCGCCTGCGGTGAAGGTGGTCAGCCATGCGGTATGGCCGGTGGGCGGAACCACGCGGTCGGCCTGCCGGTCGGTGGCGAGCAGTTGGGCGAGAAGGGCGGTCACAGGTCGGCCCCCGCAAGCTGGATGCGGCGGTTGCGGATACGCAGCACGCGGGCGGCGACCAGACTTTTCGCCTGACGGATAAGGTTGAGGTCATGGGTGGCGACAAGGATGGTCTTTCCCATGCGGTTCAGTTCGGTCAGCAGGGTCAAAAGGCGCAGCGACATGTCCCAGTCGAGGTTGCCGGTCGGTTCGTCGGCCAGAATGACATCGGGGCCCATGATGACGGCACGGGCGAGCGCGGCCCTTTGCCGTTCGCCCCCCGACAGCGAGGGTGGCAGGGCATCGGCCAGTTTGCCAAGGCCCACCCATTGCAGCAGGTCGGTCAGATCGCGGGGATTGCCACTGCGGCCCGACACGGTGAGCGGGAGCGAGATATTGGCGGCCAGCGGCAGGTGATCGAGGAATTGCACATCCTGATGCACCACGCCGATCCTGCGGCGCGTCATGGCCACATCGTTGCGGCCAAGGCTGCGGACATCGTTGCCGAAGATGGTGACATGGCCCGCCGTTGGCAAAAGATCGGCATAGGCGAGTTTCAGCAGGGTCGTCTTGCCCGCGCCGGATGGGCCGGTCAGGAAGTGGAACGATCCCGGAGCAAGGCGCAAGCTGACCTCGGACAAAAGCTCGCCCCCGCCATAGTTGTAGGCGACATTGTCAAACGCGATCACGGATACCTCTTCTGCCCTTGCTAGCGGGCGCAGCATTGCCCAAGGTGGTGATGGTTGCAATCGGGTGGGACCGGTTGTCGCCGTGGGGTATGTAAAACGGGGGTGGTCGGGTCAAGGTGCCAATGGCGCCCGCCCGACATGTGGGGAACCAAGACGGAATGCGCCTTATCTGTCCGAATTGCGATGCGGAATACGAGGTGGACGACTCTGCCATCCCCGATGGCGGACGGGATGTGCAATGTTCCAATTGCGGTCATGCGTGGTTCCAGATGCCGCCGGCCGTGGAAAGCGATCTGGCCGAGGAAGAGGCGCTGTTCGGTCGGGCCGAGCCGGTGACGGCGCCGCCCCCTGTGCCCCAAACCCGGGCGCCCGAAACCCGAGAGGGCGAGCCCGGTGCGGCCGAGTTTATCGCGCCGCAGCCCGAGCCTGCCCCGCTTGCGCGGCGGGCGCTGGACGAGAACCTGATGGCCGTGCTGCGCGAAGAGGCCGAGCGGGAAGCCGCCGCGCGCCGCGCCGAGCAGGCTCCGATCGAGACCCAGACCGAGATGCCGCTGGCCGCCCCGTCCGAGGCGCTGCGCCGGATTGCCCGGCTGAAGGGACAACCCGCCGAGCCTGAACCCGCGCCTGTGCGCGCGGGATCGCGGCGGGAATTGCTGCCCGATATCGAAGAGATCAATTCCAGCCTGCGGACGGCGGGGGCCGATGGTGTGGTGACGGACGAGGCCCTGCCCCCCCGGCGCGGCGGTTTCCGCAGCGGGTTCCTGTTTTCGCTGCTGCTGGCGGGGGTGGGGGCTGCGGTCTATGCCACGGCGCCGCGTCTGGCCCAGCAGTTCCCGCAGGCGGGCTCCGTTCTGGATGGCTATGTGCAATCGGTGGATCAGGGGCGGCTGTGGCTGGATGCGGCGCTGCGGCGGGCGACCGAGTCGATCCGCGAGATGACATCGGCCCAAGGTGGCTGACGGCTAGAACAGGTCGAGAAGGCGGCGCAGGTAATCGCGTTCACCTTCGGGGCGAAGCTGTTCGCCCGAGCGGCGGCGGATTTCATCGAGCAGATCCTGCGCGCGGCGATAGACATTTTCGCCTTGCAGCATGTTCTTGTCAGAGCCGATGCGCGCCGAATTGCCCGGGGCGCGGCCAAGCGGGTCGCGCGGGCCGTTGGGGGCGGCATCGGCGTATTCATCGCCGCCATCGCCTTCTTCGGTGGCGGGGTTGCCGCTTTCGGCCATCGCCTCGCCAAAGTTTTGCATGCCGTCGCGCATGGCCTCCATGGCTTCGGCCTGACGGTCGAGGGCGCGGGCAAGATCGCCGTCGCGCAGGGCATCTTCGGCTTCGTCCATGGCGCGGCCGGCGCGGTCAAGCTGGCGGCGGCCTTCTTCGCCCTTGTCGGTGCCATCGCCCGGAAGCTGGCCGTTGCCCAGCTGGTCAAGCCGGTCGCGTAATTCGCGCTGGCGGTCGGCAAGGCCTTTGCCATCCTGCCCGTCGCCGTTTTGCCCTTCGCCGTTCGGATTTTCACCGTTCTGGCCTTCGCCATTCTGGCCGTCTTGGCCTTCCTGGCCGTTCTGGAGATCGCGGAAGGCATCGTCGGACAGGTTTTGCTGGCCGCGCAGGGTTTCTTGCAGCCCGCGCATGGCCTGTTGGCCCTGACCTTGGCCCTGGCCCTGACCCTGACCTTGGCCCTGCACCACCTGCATGTTTTCCATCATCTGGCGCAGCAGTTCCATCAGCTGCTGGGCTTCGGCGGTCTTGCCTTCCTCCATCAGCTTTTGCAGTTCGTCGAGCATCTTTTGCAGCTGGTCGGCCGACATCTGCATGCCGTCAAGGTTCTGGGCCTGCTGGTCGGGGTTCTTTTCGGACTCTTGGGCAAGCTGGCGCATGTAGTCGTTCATGGCCTGACGCAATTCGCGCATCAGCTGGTCGATTTCCGATTTGTCGGCGCCGTTCTTGATGGCCTCGTCGAGACGGTCCTGCGCGCGGCGCAGGTTTTCGAGGGCCGAGGCGAGGTTGCCTTCATCGACCATGAGGGCGATCTGCCACAATTCCTCGGCGATCTTGTCGCGGGATTCGGGGGTAAGGCTGGCGGATTGGGCATCCAGCGCGCGCATGACGGGGCGCAGGCGCAGCAAGGCGCGCGGGTTGCGGATGAAACCTTCGGGGCGGTAGGTGACGGCCTTGAGGATTTGCGCCACCTGCGGGGCATTGGCGCGGTTCCACAAAAGATCGCGGCGCATTTCGACAAGCGCGGCGGCGAAGGGATCGAAAAAGCGTTTGCCGGGCAGGACGACATGCAGGGGGGCGGCGGTGCCGGTCTGGTTGGCGGCATCGGTGACCTGATACTGCATCGTCACCGGCAGATTGGCGAAGGGGTGTTTGGACAGGTCGTCAACAAGGGTCTGGGTGAAATCGGCGCGGCTGCCGTTGACCGGAAGGGGCAGGTCGAGAATGGCCGGATCGCGCGGTTCGGGCGCGATGGTCAGCCCGTAGTTGCGCTGCACGGCCGCCAGATCGAGCGTGATCGTCACCTGACCGGCCACGATGCCGTAATCATCGCGGGCGGTGAATTCCTGCTTGAGCTTGCCATCCGCCTCGCGCTCGATCTTGGCGGCGGGTTGGACGACGGGCAGGGCATCGGGAATGGCGTTGAAGGTCCATGCGCGGCCACTCGTGCCATCAACCGACACCTTGCCCGACTGGCGCAGGGTGAAGTCATGCACCGCTTCCGAGGCGGGCGGAACCGTGGTGCGCTGCGACACGGTTTCCGACAGGGTCAGGGCGCCCACTTCGCCATACAGGCGGAATTGCAGGCGGGTGCCGATGGGCAGATCAAGCGCGGTCTGGTCGAGTTCGTTCAGGTAGATCGTGGGTTTGCCGGTATAGGCGGGGGGCTGGGCCCAGCCTTCCCATGTGGGGCCTGCGGCGATGTTGGCCGCCGATCCGGGGGCGAGCGCCTCGACCGAGGTGACGCGCCAGAGCGAGCCGAAGAGCATGGCCATCACAAAGGCGGTCAGCGCCACATAGCGCAGGGCGAAGGGGTCGCGCGACGCAAGGCGCAGGTCGGGTTCGACAGCCGTGGCGCGGGCGGCGCGGGCGGCCATGCGGGCGCGGTGGGCCTGCCATACGGCAAGCGAGGCGGGGTCGTTGCTGCCCACGGCCTGCGTATCGCTCAGCGCGGCCAAGGGGCGACCCGGAAGCCGCTGGTCAAGGCGCACCATAACCTCGGCCCGCGTGGGGCGGCGGAAGAGGCGCATGCCACGCAGCAAAAGGCCCAAAGCCGCAAGCGCCGACAGAATCAGCGCGGGCCAGGCAATTTCGATGGGCAGAGCATCTTGCAGGCCGAAGGCGAGCGCGGAGAGGGTGGCGATCAGCACGGTCCAGAGCGGCCAGAAACAACGCACAAGCCGTTCGGCCCACAAGCCGAGCAGGGTTAGCTGCAACGGGCGGGCGATGGTCTTGAGCGTGGCTTCGGCGTCTTCTGTCATCGGCCTCCGCCGCTTGGGCGGCCCTTTGCGGGGGGCAGCCGGTTCACAACCATGAAGGGATGGTATCGCGGTTCAGGATTTCGTCAAAGGTCGGTCTTTGGCGGATGACGGCGAAGTGATCCCCTTTCACCAGAACTTCCGGCACCAAGGGCCGCGTGTTGTATTCCGACGCCATCACCGCGCCATAGGCCCCAGCGGACCGGAAGGCGACAAGATCGCCTTCGGATAGCGGCGCAAGGGGGCGGGCCTTTGCAAAGGTATCGCCGGTTTCGCAGACGGGGCCGACCACATCGAAGGCGGCGGGTTCGGTGGCGGGGGCGGGTTCGATGACGGGGACGATATCGTGATGCGCGTCATACATGGACGGGCGAACAAGGTCGTTCATCGCGGCGTCGAGGATCAGGAAATCGCGGCCTTCGCCGTTCTTCACATAGATGACGGAAGATACGAGGAGGCCTGCATTGCCCGAGATGAGGCGACCCGGTTCGATTTCGATCTCGCAGCCCAGATCGCCCACGGTGCGCTTGATGAGGGCGCCGTAATCCATCGGCAAAGGCGGCGCCTCGTTCGAGCGGGTGTAGGGGATGCCCAAGCCGCCGCCAAGGTCGAGTCTGCGGATATTGTGCCCATCGGCGCGCAGGGCACGGGTGAGGTCGGCCACCTTGTTATAGGCGGCCTCGAACGGGGCGAGGTCGGTAAGCTGGCTGCCGATATGCACATCGACGCCGATCACGTCGATGCCGGGCAGGGATGCGGCTTCGGCATAGACATTGCGGGCCTTGGCGATGGGGATGCCGAATTTGTTTTCGGATTTGCCGGTGGCGATTTTCGCGTGGGTCTTGGCGTCAACATCGGGGTTGACGCGGATGGTGATGGGGGCGGTAAGGCCAAGGCTGGTCGCCACTTCGGACAGGGCGCGGAGTTCGGGTTCGCTTTCGACGTTGAACTGGCGGATGCCGCCGGTCAGGGCGAGGCGCATTTCATCGCGCGTTTTGCCGACGCCGGAAAAGACGATGCGGTCGCCCGGAACGCCTGCTGCCTTGGCGCGGCGGTATTCGCCGCCCGAGACCACATCCATACCCGCGCCCAGATCGCCCAAGAGTTTCAGCACCGCCACGTTGGACAGCGATTTGATGGCGAAGCAGACCATGTGGGGCAGGGGCGAGAGCGCCTCGGTGAAGAGGTGGTAGTGCCGGGTCAGGGTGGCGGTGGAATAGACATAGAAGGGCGTGCCGACCTGTGCGGCGATGTCGGTCAGGGGCACGTCTTCGGCGTGAAGGGTGCCGTTCTTGTAAAGGAAATGATCCATCGCACCCGCCCTGCTGCTGCCCGTGGCGGTGCTATAGCAGAAGGGGCGGGGGGCGCAAACGGGGGGCGGGGCTTTTGGGGCCACCGTTGCCGGGGGGCTGTCTGCCCCCCGCGCCCTTCGGGCTCCCCCCGAGGATATTTGAGCCAGTGTGAAAGAGGGGGTCAGTTCGTGCCGATGATGCCGGCGCGGGCTTCGCCGGTGATGGTTAGCCCCGGTTTGGCGGCGGGGCGTTCGGGGGGGCCTGCCGCGCCGCAGGCGGTGAGGAGGACGGCGAGGGCGAGGAGGGAGAGGCGGTTCATGGTCGGTCCTTTCCGGTATGTCGCCCGAGCCTAGCGCGGGGGTGGCGGTCAGGCCAGTGCTGCCTGCCAGCGGGCCACCTGTGCGCGGACCTGATCGGGGGCGGTGCCGCCGTAGGATTGGCGCGAGCGGACCGAGTTTTCGACGCCGAGCACGTCGAACACCTCGGGCCGGATGGCGGGGTGGACGGATTGCATGTCGGCAAGCGTGAGGTCGGGCAGGTCGCAGCCTTTGGCTTCGGCCATGGCGACGAGGGTGCCGGTGACGTGGTGGGCATCGCGGAAGGGCAGGCCGAGGGCGCGCACCAGCCAATCGGCAAGGTCGGTCGCGGTGGAGAAGCCCGAGGCGGCGGCGGATGCCAGAACGGCGCGGTTGGCGGTCATGTCCGATACCATGCCGGTCATGGCGGCAAGGGCCAGCATCAGCGTATCGGCGGCGTCGAAAACCTGTTCCTTATCTTCCTGCATGTCCTTGGAATAGGTGAGCGGCAGGCCCTTCATGATGGTGAAAAGCGCCACGGTCGCGCCGAGGATGCGGCCGAGTTTGGCGCGCAGGAGTTCGGCGGCATCGGGGTTTTTCTTCTGCGGCATGATCGACGATCCGGTTGTCCATTTGTCGGACAGGCGGACGAAGCGGAATTGGGCGCTGGACCAGATCACCAGTTCTTCGGCAAAGCGCGACAGGTGCATGGCGCAGATGCTGCTTGCGGAAAGGAATTCGAGCGCGAAGTCGCGGTCGGAGACCGAGTCGAGCGAATTGGCAGTGGGGCGGTCGAAGCCCAAGGCCCGCGCCGTGGCGTGGCGGTCGATGGGGAAGGAGGTTCCGGCAAGGGCGGCGGCGCCCAAGGGACATTCGTTCATGCGGGCGCGGGCATCGGCAAAGCGCGACCGGTCGCGGGCGAGCATTTCGACATAGGCCATCATATGGTGGCCCCATGTGACGGGCTGGGCGGTTTGCAGATGGGTGAAGCCCGGCATGACCCAGTCGGCCCCGGCCTCGGCCTGTGCGAGGAAGGCGCGCATCAGCGCCTCGAGCCCCGTGATCGCGGCATCGCACTGGTCGCGGACCCAGAGGCGGAAATCCACCGCGACCTGATCGTTGCGCGAGCGGGCGGTGTGCAGGCGGCCTGCGGGTTCGCCGATGACCTCTTTCAGGCGCGCTTCCACGTTCATGTGGATGTCTTCGAGATCGGTGCGGAAGGGGAAATTGCCGCCTTCGATTTCTGACAAGACCGTGAGAAGCCCTTCCCCGATCGCCTCGGCGTCCTTATTGGTCAGGATGCCTTGTGCCGCGAGCATCGCGGCATGGGCGCGCGACCCTGCGATATCTTGCGCGTAAAGCCGTTTGTCGAACCCGATCGAGGCGTTGATGGCCGTCATGATCGCGTCCGGACCTTCGGCGAAGCGCCCGCCCCACATCTGGTTGGCGGCTTTGGTTTTCGCGGTGTCGGACATGATGCAGCCTTTGCGGGGTAAGTAAGCGATGCGGGCGAAACTGATTGCGGTGCTTTATACGGCCTTGGCGCTTGGTGCAAATCCGGCGGCGGCGGATGTGGCGGCGCTGCGCGAGGGCGAGATGAAAAAGCTGGCGCTGCACGAGGCGCCGGTCGATCTGCCCGAGGCGGTGTTTCTGGATGCGGCGGATGGCGAACAGCCGCTGGCGCAGTGGCAGGGCAAATGGGTGGTGCTGAATTTCTGGGCCACATGGTGCGCGCCCTGCCGCGAGGAAATGCCGATGCTGGACCGGTTGCAGGCGGCGATGCCCGATCTGGCGGTGTTGCCGGTGGCGACGGGGCGCAATTCGGTGGACGGGATCGCGCGGTTCTATGACGAGGCGGGGGTGACGCATCTGCCGGTCTTGCGCGATCCGAAATCGGATCTTGCGCGGGCGGCGGGGGTGATGGCGCTGCCGGTGACGGTGATCCTGAACCCTGAGGGGGACGAGGTTGCGCGGCTGATCGGGGACGCGCCTTGGGACAGCGACAATGCCAAGGCGATTCTGGCGGCGCTGATGGCGGGGAACTAGGCGCGGGGAGAGATGCGGGGGGCCAGCCCCCCGCGCCCCCCCGGAGTATTTGGGCAAAGGTGAAAGGGATCAGGCGAGGGCTGCCACGCGGTCATGGGCGGGGCAGGTCACCAGATGGTCATTCACAAGGCCTGTCGCCTGCATGAAGGCATAGGTGATGGTCGGGCCGCAGAAGTTGAACCCGTCCTTGCGGAGCTGTTTTGACAGCGCGGTCGAGGCGGGGGTGGCGGCGGGAATGTCGGATGAACGGCTGCGGCGGTTCTGCTGCGGGCGGCCGTCCACATGTTTCCAGATATAGGGCGCGAAGCCTTCGCCCGCTTCGATGGTGAGCCAGAGGCGGGCGGCGCGGATCGTGGCCTCGATCTTGCCGCGATGGCGGATGATGCCGGGATCGGCCAGAAGGCGCGTCACCTCGGGGTCGCCCCATGTGGCGATCGTGGCGGGGTCGAACCCGGCAAAGGCCGCGCGAAAGGTTTCGCGGCGGCGCAAGATGGTGATCCACGACAGTCCGGCCTGAAACCCTTCGAGCATCAGGCATTCCCACAGGGCGCGTGGGTCGCGCCGGGGGATGCCCCATTCTTCATCGTGATAGGCGATGTAAAGCGGGTCGGTCCCGCACCATGGGCAGCGTTCTTCCATTTCTCTTTCCCCGCTTTACCCCGCCTTTACGGCTTGGGTCCAAGCTTGTCACCTGAAGGCGTCATGGGGGTGGCAGCATGAAGATGGATCGGGCAGGCGGCATGGCGGGGGAAAGCCCGCTTTCCTTTGCGGTGGCCGAGAATGACCGGCAGGTTCTGGCGATGGTGGCCGATGCGGTGCGCGAGCGGCGGCTGCGGCTGGCCTATCAGCCGGTGGTGGTGGCGGCCAATCCGGGCCGGACCGGGTTTCACGAATGTCTGATCCGGGTGCTGGACCCGTCGGGGCGGGTGATTCCGGCGCGCGACTTCATGGGGGTGGTCGAATCGCAGGAACTGGGGCGCGAGATCGATTGCGCGGCGCTGGCCATGGGGCTGGACGCGCTGCGCCGCCATGGCGAGTTGCGGCTTTCGGTCAACATGTCGGCGCGGTCGATCGGCTGGCCGCGCTGGATGCGGATTTTGCAGAACGGGTTGCAGACCACACCCGGAATCGGGGCGCGGCTGATCCTCGAGATCACCGAATCGAGTGCGATGACCGTGCCCGAGGTGGTGGCAGGCTTTATGGCCGAACTGCGGGGCAGGGGAATTTCCTTTGCGTTGGACGGGTTTGGCGCGGGTCAGACGGCGCTGCGGCATTTCCGCGAATTTTCGTTCGACATCATGAAGGTGGATGCCCAGTTCACCCGCGGGATCGCGGGGGATGCCGACAATCAGGTGTTGATGGCGGCCTTTCTGGCCATTGCACGGCAGTTCGACATGGTGTGCGTGGCGCAGGGTGTGGAACAGGCGGATGATGCGGGTTGGCTAGCCGCGCTGGGGGTGGATTGCCTGCAAGGCTATTTCTTTGCGGCCCCGTCGGTTCTGCCCAGTTGGGAAACGGCATCAAAGGCGGCGCTGTAGGGGCGGCGCGGGATGCGGAACTTTCTCCGCCTGCGGGCCTGTTAGGCAGGTTGGCGGGGCCAATGCCGCACGAAACGGGGCGCGGGCAGAGAAAGCCATGGACGCATTGAATTGACCGTCATCGACCGGCACTGGTTACACACACCACGCACAGGAAACCGAACACTCGTTACGCCACTCATACACAATCACAAACAGTGGTCGACGACGGTGCATTGGTTATGACCCTACGTTCATAGGTATGGAAATGCGAAAATGACGAGCCTTTCGCGAGTCGGACGATTTGCGCAATTTCCTGACGAAAATGTCGAAACTGCATCTTTTTGGTCGAAATGCAGTTTCGTCAGATGACGGAATCGACATCGAATTTGACGAATTTGTCGTCGAATTCGACATTTTGGGGCGCTGTTCCGCCGCTTCGGGCGCGCTGATTCCGCGATGGTGCCGAAGGGCTATGCGCGGGGCTACAGGGCGGATAGAAGGGGGATGCAGGTGTATCGGTCCGGTCAGGGTGTTGGTGATGAACAGGTTTTTCGCGCTTTTGCTGGGGGTTGCGCTGTGTGCGGGCGCGGGACCGGCGGTATCGCAAGAGCGGGTGACGCTGGGTTGGGGGCGGCTGTTCACCAACGATGTCTTTGGCGATACGCGCGACCGCTGGCGCACGGGATCCTACACTTTGTCGCGTGTGCGCGGGGCGTCTTGGGACGGAACCTTGCCGACCGTGCCCGGTGCGCTGCTGGAGTTCCGCATTGTGGGCGAGACGATCGCGCCCGCTGATCTGACCGTGACCGATCCGGCAGACCGGCGGTATGTCGGATCGCTGAGTTTCGGGCTGCACAGCCATTTCGACTGGCAGGGGTTTGAAACCAGCCTTGGGGTCGATCTTGTGGCCACCGGCCCGCAGACCGGTGCCAGCAACTTGCAGGCACGTATCCACGATCTTCTGGGGCTGCCCGCGCCGACGGTTCTGGGCAGCCAGATACCTGATGCGCTTTATCCCACCGTTTCGGCCGAACTTGGCCGCGTGCTGCCGTTCGGGGCGGCGACGGTGCGCCCGTTCCTTGCCGCGCAGGCGGGGGTGGAAAACCTGATCCGGGTCGGGGCCGACCTATATTTCGGCGGCTTCACGCGCGGGGCGCTGATGCTGCGCGACGGGCCGAGCGGGCAGCGCTATCGCGCGGTGGCCGCCAGCCGGACCGAAGGGTTCAGCTTTACGGTGGGCGGCGATGTGGCGCGCGTGTTCGACAGCCACTATTTCCGCCCCGGCGATCTGGCGCAGGCGCGCGACACGCGCAGCCGTGTGCGGGCGGGGATTCACTGGCAGGGGGCAAGATCCGAGATGTTCTATGGCCTGACATGGCTGGGCAAGGAATTCACCACCCAACCCGACAGCCAGGTCGTGGGGTCGCTGAACCTGCGGCTGAAATTCTGACGATTTCGTTTCAAACTGTTGCCAATGTGACATAGCCAGAAGTCTGGCTTCCTGTTACGCTTGTGGAACAAAAGAAAAAAACGAGCAGGCAGTAACAGGCAATGAAAACGGGCTCTCGTGGCACGTTCGTCATTTCTTGGGTGCAGACGGAAGTAGATGGTGTGGCCGGTGCGGCGCTTGATGCGTTGACGGTCGGTGTGGCCTGGCGGTGGAGCGGCGAAGCCGTTCGTGTGGACCGCCCCCAGCATGCCTTGCTTCTTGAATCACCCGAAGGCAAGGCGGACATGCAGAAACGTGCGGCGCGGATGGTGCGCCGCCTTGTGGGCGCGGCGCTGGACCGCGACCAGGTTGCAAGCACGGTGACGGCCGAGGACGATGATGATCGGCCCGACCAATGTTTTATCGTGACGGACGGGCATCAGAGCTTTTCCATCTCGGTGATCGAGGTGCCGGATACGGGCGCGCGGCTGTTGATGTTCTTTTGCGACGTGCCGCCACCCGACCGTGACCTGTGGGTCGTGCGGACGCAGATAGACCGCACCCATACCGCGGCGGGCAATGCCGAAGCGGGCGGTGTGATCTGCTTTACGCCCGAAACGCTGATCGCCACGCCCGCCGGGCCGCGGTTGATCCGGTCGTTGCGGGCGGGGGACCGGGTGCTGACCAAGGATAATGGCCCGCAAGAGATTTTGTGGACGGGCAGCCGCCGCATGACGGGGGCACGGCTTTATGCCATGCCGCATCTGCGCCCCGTGCGGTTTCGCAGCGGGGCCTTTGGTGTGGGGCGGCCGGAGCCGGACCTGCTGGTATCGCCGCAGCACCGGATGCTGTTGCGCGGGCCTGCGGCGCAAGACCTGTTCAACACGCCCGAGGTTCTGGTCAGGGCGCAAGACCTGCTGAACGATCTGACCGTGACGGTCGATTATGCCCTGCGCGAAGTGACCTATGTCCATATTCTGCTGGAACGGCACAATGTGGTGTTTGCCAACGGGCTGGAAACCGAAAGCTTCCATCCGTCAAACACCGCGCTGGACACGATCGACCCCGACCAGCGCGAAGGGCTGCTTGAAATGATGCCGCAGATCGCGGTCAATCCGCAAATCTATGGCGATTATGCCCGTCGCAACCTTTCGGCATCGGAGGCGACGATCCTGCGCCACAGCATCGCGGCCTGAACGCGGAGGCTGTTGACTCTGGGGGTTCGGGCTGTATAAGCCGCGCAATCCCGGTCGCAAGGCCGGGGTTTTTCTTTGGTGTTGGCGGACCCCGCAAGGGGGAACCTGTCGCCCCGCAAGGGGAAAGGACAACGCCCTTCGCACGGGCCGAGGCCCGAAAAGTGGAAACCGGTTTTCGGACAAGCCGAACGCCGTAAAAACGAAGGAGATCAGCGGTGACCAAACGCACCTCTGCCAAGCACAAGATTGACCGCCGCATGGGCGAAAACATCTGGGGGCGCCCGAAGTCCCCGGTGAACAAGCGCGAATACGGCCCCGGCCAGCACGGCCAGCGCCGCAAGAACAAGCTGTCGGATTTCGGCACCCAGCTGCGCGCCAAGCAAAAGCTGAAGGGCTATTACGGCGACCTGACCGAAAAGCAGTTCCGCAAGATTTACGGCGAAGCGGAACGCGTGAAGGGGGATACCGGCGAGATGCTGGTTGGCCTGCTGGAGCGCCGTCTGGATGCGGTTGTGTACCGCGCCAAGTTCGTTCCGACGATCTTTGCCGCCCGCCAGTTCGTGAACCACGGCCATGTGACCGTGAACGGCCAGCGCGTGAACATCGCGTCCTACCGCGTGAAGGAAGGCGATGTGATCGAGGTGCGCCAGAAGTCGAAGCAGATGGCGCTGGTTCTGGAAGCCGTGGCGCTGACCGAGCGTGACGTTCCGGATTACATCGAAGTTGACCATTCCAAGATGGTGGCCAAGTTCGTCCGCACGCCGGGCCTGGGCGATGTGCCCTATCCGGTGCAGATGGAACCGAACCTGGTTGTCGAATACTACGCCAAGAACTGATCCTGTCGCGATACGGTATCAGGGGGGCCCGCCTTTTGGCGGGCCTCTTGCTTTTTGCGCGCTTCGCTTCATCTTCGGGAGCATGAAAAACGATATTGAAGACCGTTTCGAACGTGGGCTGTTCGCATCGCGCTGGTTGATGGCGCCGATGTATCTGGGGCTTGTCGTGGCCCTGGGCATGCTGACGGTGATCTTTCTGCGCGAATTAGCCTACTACGCGCCGCAGATCCTGACCCTGTCGCCGGAAAAGACGATTCTGGTCGTGCTGACGCTGATCGACCTGACATTGGCGGCCAACCTGCTGTTGATCGTGCTGTTTTCGGGATACGAGAATTTCGTTTCGAAATTCGATTTCGATGCCGGCGCGGACCGGCCGGAATGGATGGGCAAGGTCGATTTCGGCGGGCTGAAGATGAAGCTGATCGCCTCGATCGTGGCGATTTCGGGGATCCATCTGCTCAAGCGGTTCATGGAGATCGGGGATAGCACAAGCCCCGCTGCCGATGACCGCACGCTGATGTGGCTGACCATCATCCATCTGACCTTTGTGGTGTCGGGGGTGCTGATGGCGCTGATGGACTGGCTGCAATCGAAGGCCAAATAGCAGGCCGTGACCCGAAACCCACTGGCCTTGGGGCCGCATGGCGGTTAGAAGCCGCGGGACAGGGGGAGTTCCATGACCGACGCTATCAAACCGCAACCCGGCATCCTTGACATCGCGCTGTATCAGGGGGGCAAGGCGCATGTGGCGGGGGTGCAGAACGCGGTCAAGCTGTCGTCGAACGAAAACCCCTTCGGGCCGTCGGACAAGGCGAAAGAGGCGTTTGGACGCACCGTGCACAGCCTGCACCGTTACCCCAATACCGACCATGCGTCCCTGCGCGCCGCGATTGCCGATGTGCATGGGCTTGACCCCGAGCGGGTGATCTGCGGGGTCGGGTCGGACGAGATTATCACCTTTCTGTGCCAGGCCTATGCCGGGCCCAAGGACGAGGTGGTGTTTACCGAACACGGCTTTCTGATGTATCGCATTTCGGCGCTTGCCGTGGGGGCCACCCCGGTCGAGGTGCCCGAGCGTGAGCGGACCACGGATGTGGATGCCATTCTGGCGGCCTGTACGCGCAAGACCAAGATCGTGTTCATCGCCAACCCCAACAACCCCACCGGCACGATGATTTCGCTGGCCGAGGTCGAGCGGCTGGCCGCCGGTCTGCCCAAGCAGGCGCTGCTGGTGCTGGACGGGGCCTATGCCGAATATGTCGATGGTTATGACGGCGGGTTGCGGCTGATCGAAAGCCGGTCGAACGTGTTCATGACGCGGACCTTTTCCAAGATTTACGGGCTGGGCGGGCTGCGCGTCGGCTGGGGTTACGGGCCGCGGGCCATCGTCGATGTGCTGAACCGTATTCGCGGGCCGTTCAACCTGTCGTCCACGCAGCTGGAAACGGCAGAGGCGGCGGTGCGCGATCAGGATTTCGTCGAGAAATGCAGGGCCGAAAATGCCCGCCTGCGGCACTGGCTTTCGGAAACGCTGTCGGATCTGGGCGTGCCTTCGGATACGTCGATGGCGAATTTCGTGCTGGCGCGGTTCGCATCGGACGAAGAGGCGGGGGCCTGCGATGCCTTTTTGCAGGAACAGGGGCTGATCGTGCGGCGGGTGTCGGGCTACAAGCTGCCGCATTGCCTGCGGATCACCATCGGGGACGAGGCCGCCTGCCGCCGCGTCGCCCATGCCGTGGCGCAGTTCAAGGGTGTGAAATGACGGCACCTGTCTATGACCGTGTGGCCTTTGTCGGGCTGGGGCTGATCGCATCATCGATGGCGCTGGCGATCCGTGCGCAGGGGCTGGCGCGCGAGATTACGGGCCATGCGAAATCGGCCGAAACGCGGGCGGTCGCGCTGGAGATCGCGTTGTGCGACCGCGTTTGCGATACGGTGGGCGAAGCGGTCGAAGGTGCCGATCTGGTGGTCCTGTGCGTGCCCGTGGGCGCGATGGGCGAGATTGCCGCCGCGATGGCGCCGCATCTGAAGCCGGGCGCCTGTGTGACGGATGTGGGATCGGTCAAGCAGGCGGTGATCGATGCGGTTGCCCCGCATATTCCCGCCGGTGTGGCCTTTGTTCCGGCGCATCCCTTGGCGGGGACGGAACATTCGGGCCCGCGTTCGGGTTTTGCCACGCTGTTCCAGAACCGCTGGTGCCTTTTGACCCCGACCGAAGCCTCGACCCCCGATGCCACCGCACGCCTGCGCGCGCTGTGGGAAGGCATGGGTGCCAATGTCGATGAAATGGACGCGGCGCACCATGATCTGGTGCTGGCCGTGGTGTCGCATACGCCACATCTGATTGCCTATACGATGGTGGGCGTGGCCGACCATTTGCGGCGCGTGTCAAATTCGGAAGTGATCAAATATTCCGCTTCGGGGTTCCGCGATTTTACCCGTATCGCCGCATCCGACCCGACGATGTGGCGCGATGTGTTCCTGACCAACAAGGATGCGGTGCTGGATATCCTTGGCCGGTTTACCGAGGAATTGTTTGTACTTCAGCGGGCTATCCGCATGGGGGATGGGGACGAGTTGCATGCCTATTTCACCCGCACCCGCGCGATCCGCCGCGGGATCATCGAGGCCGGTCAGGATACCGCTGCCCCCGATTTCGGGCGCGTTGCGGTGAAGAAGGACGGCTAGGTGCTGCGGTTTGCCCTTGCTGTCGCCCTTGTGGCGATGGCGGGTATGGCGCGGGCAGACATGACCAGTTCGCCCCGGCCCGTGCCGCGGCCGGCCGGTCTGGATGCCGGCAGTGCCGCGCCGGTTGAGGGTGCCGGGATCGTGCGGCCAAGGCCCCGTCCCGCGCTGGCGCCTGCCCGTTCCGAACCTGCCGATACCGCGCCCGTGCTGCCGGTGCAGGCAGATACGGTCGTGCGGCCGATGCCGCGCCCTGCCGGGATTGTGGTGGCCGAAGCCGCGCCCGCTGACGCAGCGGTTTCACCGGCAGCGCCCGATGCCCCCCGCCCCAAGCCGCGACCGAACGGGATGCAGATGCCCGAGGGCGATGCGCCCAAGCGGGGCGGTCTGGCGGCCTTGTTCGGAAAGGGGGCGGGCAAGAAACCTGTGGTGACGGATGGCTATGTGTGCGGCGATCCCGACATTCGCGGGGACGAGCTTGCGCCGATCCTGTCACGCACCAAGGGATGCGGCATCGCCGAGCCTGTGCGCGTGACATCGGTTGACGGGGTGCGGCTGCGTGGCGGGGCGACCATCGATTGCGGCACGGCCAAGGCGCTCAAGACCTGGATCGACAAAGGGATGCGGCCCGCCTTTGCCAAGGAGGTGGTCGAATTGCAGATTGCGGCAAGCTATGTCTGCCGCCCGCGCAACAACGTGCGTGGCAACAAGATCAGCGAACACGGGCGCGGCAAGGCGGTGGATATTGCGGCCTTTGTCTTTGCCGATGGCAGTTCATGGACGGTGCTGAACGATTACAACCGGCAGGTCAGAAAGGCGCACAAGGCGGCTTGCGGCATCTTTGGCACCACGCTGGGCCCCGGTTCGGATGGCTATCACGAAAACCATCTGCACTTTGACACGGCGGCCTATCGCAGCGGGCCCTATTGCCGCTGAAAGCGCGGCGCGGGGCCAAGCGGCAGGGGGCCGAGGCTCATCCGGCCCGAAGAAAGCACGAGCGGCAGGTTCAGCACCTTTGGGTCTGCGCCCTGTTCGGCCAGCAGTTCCATTGCCCGTGTGACGGTGGGGGCAACCTCGGGCGTGACAAGGCCCGAGGCGACAAGGACGGGGACGAGTTCGCGCCAGTTTTCAACGCGAAGGTCGATGCGGCCTTCGGCGGTGCCATCGGCGGCGGGGGAAATCTGGCCCTGCGCCGAAATGACCAAGGCGCCCCAGCGCAGCAGGCCCTGTTTCACGCGCAGACCGGACAGGCGGGGTTGGCTGGTGGCGGCGAACCGGTCCAGCGGGGCGGTCAGGCTGGCCACCGCGTCAAGCCGAAGCTGGTCGATCTGTTCGGGCAGGGATGACAGCGGTGCAAGCGCCATGCGAAAGGCGGCATCGGGGGTCAGCGTGGCCGCGTCGAGCCCGATTTCATGCGCCCGTGCGTCATCGGGCATCAGCCGCGTGGCCAGCGTGGCCTTGGTGGCCGAGATTTCCCAGCCGTCACCACCCGAAAGCGCAAGCCCTTCGCCCGCGATCACGGTCCGATCGAGGGCAAGCGCCGTGCCGGGGATCAGGATCATGCTGGCTTCGAGTTGGGTCGAGGCCAGCGCATAGGTGCCGAAGGGGGTGGCGATTGTCTGGCTTTGCGGCAAGGCGGCGATCAGGTGCCAAGGCTTCCATGTCATCATGAACACTTGGGCGAAGGGTGCGCTCCACGACCAGCCCTGTTCGGGCAGGGCGATTGCGGGGGCTGTCACCGTCAGGTCGAAGCGGTTGGGAAAGCCGCTGACCGAAATGTCGGTCTGGCTGGCGGTGATGCCCGGGCCGGGGGCTGCGAACCATGCGGAAACCGTGTGGTTCATCGCGCGCGATCCCACCACCCAATAGCCCGCCCACAGAACCGCCACAGCCAGAATTGCCAAAAGAAGCGCCCGCATCCCTGACCCTTTCCCTTTGTTCCAAGGGTTTCTACAAGGGCCTGAAAGGGAGGGCCAGCGCATGGGCGCCGCACTATGGGTCTTCGGCTATGGGTCGCTGATCTGGCACCCCGATTTTCCGGTGGCCGAGCGGCATGTCGCGCGGCTGGCGGGCTGGCACCGCAGTTTCTGCATGCGGTCGATCCACCATCGCGGCACGGTGGCCGACCCCGGGCTGGTGCTGGCGCTGGACCGGGCCGAGGGGGCGCATTGCGACGGCGTGGCCTTTCGCGTGGCCCAAGGGGCCGAGGCGGCGACACTGGCCACGCTGCGCGAACGTGAACTGGTGTCGTCGGCCTATATCGAGGAATGGCTTGAGGTGGGTTTGGCCGATGGCCGCCGCGTGACGGCCCTGTGTTACGTGATCGATCCGGCGCATGGCCAGTATTGCGGTGGCCTGCCGCTGGAAGAACAGGCAGGCATCATCGCCACGGCGACCGGCGGGCGGGGGCCGAACCGCGATTACCTGTTTTCGACGGCGGAACATCTGGCCGCGCTTGGCATTGCGGACGGGGATCTGGACTGGCTGGCACGGCGGGTGCGGCAGCTTGCGACATAGCGGGCTTCCCCTTGGCACGGTGCGCCGTGCTGTTATGGTGTGCGGCGGAAAAACCCTGTGGATAGCACCTGATGGACAAGTTTCGGGCCGAACCTGCCACGACCTTTAGCCAGCCGATCCGGCAGCTTGTCACCATGCTGGTGGTGGTTGTGCTGGTGGCGGCCGGGGCCTGGGTGATCGGCGGGCAGATCGCGGGCATCTTCCGCACCAATCCGTTGCTGAACGGCTTTATCGCGACCGTGTTCTTTCTGGGGGTGCTGACCTGTTTCTGGCAGGTTTTCATCCTGATGCAGTCGGTCAGCTGGATCGAGGATTTCGTGCGCCACATTCCGGGGCATGAAATGACCCGCCCGCCGCGGCTGCTGGCGCCCTTGGCTTCGTTGCTGCGGTCGCGGGCGAAGAAGATGCAGATTTCCAACGCCTCGTCACGGTCGATCCTTGAATCGGTGGCAACGCGCATCGACGAAGCGCGGGATATCACGCGCTATCTGACCAACCTTTTGATTTTCCTTGGCCTTCTGGGCACGTTCTACGGGCTTGCGACCACGGTTCCTGCGGTGGTGGAAACGATCCGGTCGCTGGCCCCGAAAGAGGGCGAGACGGGGATACAGGTTTTCACCAAGCTGATGGGCGGGCTTGAAAACCAGTTGGGCGGGATGGGGACGGCGTTTTCGTCATCTCTGTTGGGCTTGGCGGGGTCGCTGGTGGTGGGGTTGCTGGAACTGTTCGCGGGCCACGGGCAGAACCGGTTTTACCGCGAGTTGGAAGAATGGCTGTCGTCGATCACCCGTGTCAGTCTGGCGACCGAGGGCGAGGGCGGGGACAGCAGCGCCATGGCGGCGGTGCTGGACCAGATGGGCGCGCAGATGGATGCGCTGCAAACGCTTTATACCCAGTCCGACATCACGCGGGTCATGGTCGAGGACAAGATCGACGATCTGTCGCGCGCGATCACCCGGTTGGCCGAGCGGATGGAGGGTGAGGCGGGGCAGGCGGCGGCGCTGGCACGGATTGCCGAGGGGCAAGAGCGGATGATCGCGGCCTTGACGGCGGGCGAGGGTGGGGCAGATGCCGAAAGCCGGATGCGGCTGCGGTCGATCGATGTGCAACTGCTGAGAATCCTTGAGGAAATGTCGGCCGGACGGCAGGAAAGCATTGCCGAACTGCGCGGCGATCTGTCGGCGCTGACGGCGGCGATACGCACGCTGTCGCGCGGCACGGTCGGGCGGGGGTAAGCCATGGGCCTGCGATCCCGCCGCGATTCAGCGATGATCTGGCCGGGTTTCGTGGATGCGGTCACGACCCTGCTGATGGTGATGATGTTCGTTCTGACCATTTTCACGATCATGCAGATGGTGCTGCGGGACGAGATCAATACCCAGTCAAATCAGCTGGATAGCCTGACCGAGCAGATTGCCCAACTGGCCGATGCGCTGGGGTTGGAGCGGCAGAAGGCGGCGGACCTTGGCAAGCAGGTGGAAAGCCTTGATGCGTCGCTGACGGCGGCGAAGGCGGAGGGGGAGAAACAGGCATCGCTGATCGCCGCGCTTTCGGGGCAGTTGGCCACGGCAAAGGGCGATCTGACGGCGGCGCAGGGAAAGATTGCCAGCTTCGAGGCGCAGGTGGCGTCACTGCTGGCCGAGAAGAAAACGCTGGCGGCTTCGGTGCAAGAGCTTGAAACCGCAAGAGATAAATTGCTGACCGAGCAAGAGGCCGCACAGGTGGCGCTGGCGCAGGCGCGGTCGGAGATTGACAAACAGGCGGAAGAGGCGCGGCTGGCGGCGGCGCGGCGCGAGGCGATGGCGGCGCTGGTCGAGACGTTGCGGCGGCAATCGGCCGAGGCGACCGCGCAGCTATCGGATGCGGAAGCGGCGCGGCTGGTGGATGCCAAGGCCTTGGAAGAGTTGAGGAACAAGCTGAAAACCTCGGATGACGAGATCACGGCGATGACCTTGGCGCTGGAGGAAAAGCGCAAAGAGGCCGAGGATACGCTGACCCTGCTGGCAGCCGCCAAGACCGAGGCGGCGCGGCAGGCCGAGGGGTTGACGGGCAAGGATGCGGCGCTGGCGGCGGCGCGTGAGGCGCTGAGTGCCGAGCAATCCAAGTCGTTGGAAGCACAGCGGAAAATGGCGCTGCTGAACGAGCAGATCGCCAGTTTGCGGGGGCAGTTGGCCAGCCTGCAAGCGGTGCTGAACGAGGCGGCAGACAAGGATGCGGCGGCGAAGGTGCAGCTGGAAAACCTTGGGTCGCAGTTGAATGCGGCTTTGGCGCAGGTGGCTTCGGAGCAGCGCAAGAGGGCGGAACTGGAAGAGGCGGAAAAGCTGCGCTTGCAGGCCGAGAATGCGGACCTTGCGAAATACCGGTCAGAGTTCTTTGGCAAGCTGTCGGCCCTGCTGGACGGGCGGCAGGGCGTGCGGGTAGTGGGCGACCGTTTCGTGTTTTCGTCCGAGGTGCTGTTCCAGCCGGGGGCGGCGGACCTGTCGCCCGAGGGGCAGGCGCAGATTGCGGGGGTTGTCAAAATCCTGAATGAAATCAAGGATCAAATCCCGCCCGAGATTGACTGGATCATCCGCGTGGACGGGCATACCGACAATATCCCGCTGTCTGGCGCGGGGCTTTTCCGCGACAACTGGGAGCTTTCGCAGGCAAGGGCGCTGTCGGTTGTGCGCTATATGCAGGACGCTTTGGGCTTTCCGCCCCAGCGGTTGGCGGCGACCGGATTTGGCGAATACCGCCCCGTGGCGGCGGGCGATGACGAGGCGTCACGCGCGCAGAACCGGCGGATCGAGTTGAAGCTGACCGAGCGGTGAACGGGTCGGATCGGGATGCACAGGGCATGCAGACGATTGAATCGCTGGCTTAGCGATTGGTCAATTCTTTGCGGAATCCGGCGTGGCGGGTGTATTCGTCAAGGGATGCACAGGGGATGCAGACGCGAAACATGCGCGATTAACGGTTCATTGGTGATTGCGCCCGTCAGGGCAGGGTGACGGTCAGGGTGGCGCGATCAAGTTCGACGCCGCCGCGCATCAGAAGGGCGGTGGCGGAATAGCCGCCTGCGGGCCATGCGCCCCGCGCCTTTTTGCCAATGGCGCGGAAGGACCGGGCCTGTGTGCGGTCGATCATCACGGTATCGGCGATGACGCCGCCCTGCGGGCCGGTGATGGACAGGGTGATTTCGTCGCCCTGTCGCGCGCCGAAGAGATGCGCCCAGACGACCATGGCAGGTGATGCGGGGGTGACGGGGGCGGTGGTGCCTGCCTTGATCGCGTCAAAGGCGGGGATGGCGGGGGAAAGGCCGATGCCCGCGATGCCGCCCGCAAGATAGGCGATGTCGGGCTGCCACAGGTCGGGGCCTGCGGTGCCGCATGTGGCGGTGGCGTCGGGGGCGAAGGGGTCGAGTTCTGCGCCGCCCTTGCGGACCGAAAGGTGCAGGTGGGGAAATTCGGTATTGCCCGACAGGCCGATCTGGCCGAGCGGGTCGCCTGCCGCGACGGTTTGCCCTTGGGTCACAAGGATGCTGCCCTGTTTGAGGTGGCAATACTGGGTTTCCCAGCCGTCAGGGTGGGTGATGGCAAGGCCGTTGCCGCAATCTTGCCCCGCGGGAAAGCGGGCATTGTCGGGCAGGCCGTCACGGGTGGCGCGGACGGTGCCTGCGGCTGCGGCGCGGACGGTGACGCCTGCGGCCATGTCGGCAAGGGTGGGGATGGCGATATCGGTGCCATCATGCCCGTCATAGGTGAGGGGGCCGCAGAACGGGTCGGCCGTTGCGGCGGTGGGGTCATGGTCGAAATAGTTCTGGACGAAGCAGGTTTCGCCCAAGGTGCAATCGACCGGCAGTTCCAGTTCAAAGGCCCCCGCCGCGGGGGCGAGGGCCAATGACAGAAGGGCCAGCCTGAGGATCATTCCGCCGTAAGGAGCGGCGGCTTTTGCCCCGTCAGGCGCGGCTTGGCCGGTTCTTCGATGTTCAGGACGATATCGTCATCCTTGACCAGAACCTTGACCACGCCGCCCTTGACCAGTTTGCCGAACAGCAGTTCTTCGGCCAGCGGCTTTTTGATGTGTTCCTGGATCACGCGGCCCAGCGGACGCGCGCCCATCTTGTCATCATAGCCCTTGTCGCCCAGCCATTGCGCGGCTTCGGGGGTAAGTTCGATATGCACGCCCCGATCCATAAGCTGCGCTTCGAGTTGCAGCACGAATTTCTCGACCACTTGCAGGATGATTTCCTTGCCCAAGGGGGCGAAAGAGATCACCGCGTCAAGGCGGTTGCGGAATTCGGGGGTGAAGGTCCGTTCGATGGCGGCGGTATCTTCGCCCGTGCGCCGTTCGCGCCCGAAGCCGATGGCCGATTTCGACATTTCCTGCGCGCCTGCGTTCGAGGTCATGATCAGGATCACGTTGCGGAAATCGACGGTGCGGCCGTTATGGTCGGTCAGCTTGCCGTGGTCCATCACCTGCAAGAGGATGTTATAGACATCGGGGTGGGCCTTTTCCATTTCGTCCAGAAGAAGGACGCAATGGGGGTGCTGGTCAACGCCATCGGTAAGCATGCCGCCCTGATCAAAGCCGACATAGCCGGGGGGCGCACCGATGAGGCGCGAGACCGCGTGTTTCTCCATATATTCCGACATGTCGAAACGCAGGAGTTCCACACCGAGCGAGCTTGCCAGTTGCTTGGCAACCTCGGTCTTGCCCACGCCGGTGGGGCCGGCAAACAGGTAGTTGCCGATGGGCTTTTCGGGTTCGCGCAGGCCCGCGCGGGCGAGTTTGATCGAGGAGCAGAGCGCCTCGACCGCCTTGTCCTGACCGAACACCACGCGCTTGAGCGTTTTTTCCAGATCGCGCAGAACCTCGGCATCGTCTTTCGAGACGTTTTTCGGGGGGATGCGGGCGATCTTTGCCACGACAGCCTCGATCTCTTTGGTGCCGAGGGTTTTGCGCTTTTTGCCTTCGGGCAGCAGGTGCTGGGCCGCGCCCGCCTCGTCGATCACATCGATCGCGCTATCGGGAAGTTTGCGGTCATTGATGTAGCGCGCGGCCAGTTCCACCGCCGATTTGATGGCATCCGAGGTGTAGCGCAGGTCGTGATGTTCTTCGAAATGCGGTTTGAGGCCCATCAGGATCTTGATGGCATCGGGGACCGAGGGTTCGTTCACGTCGATCTTCTGGAAGCGGCGCGACAGGGCGCGGTCTTTTTCGAAGTGCTGGCGGAATTCCTTATACGTGGTCGATCCCATGCAGCGCAGTTTGCCGCCCTGAAGCGCGGGTTTCAGCAGGTTGCTGGCATCCATCGCGCCGCCGGATGTGGCGCCCGCGCCGATGACGGTGTGAATTTCGTCGATGAACAGGATCGCGTCGGGGTGATCCTCCATCTCTTTGACGACCGCCTTGAGGCGTTCTTCGAAATCGCCACGGTAGCGGGTTCCGGCCAGAAGCGCGCCCATGTCAAGGCTGTAGATGGTGGCGTGGGCCAGCACCTCGGGCACTTCTTTCTTGACGATCTTCCAGGCGAGGCCTTCGGCGATGGCGGTTTTGCCGACGCCCGGATCGCCCACGAGAAGCGGGTTGTTCTTGCGGCGGCGGCAGAGGACCTGGATGGCGCGCTCAACCTCGGCATCGCGGCCGATGAGGGGGTCAACATCGCCCTTGCGGGCTTTGACGTTGAGATCGACGCAGTATTTCGACAGGGCGGATTCCTTGGCCTCGCCCGCTTCGGCCTTGGGGGTTTCCTGACGTTCTTCGTCGGCGCCCGAAACGGGGCGGGATTCGCCATAGGACGGGTCTTTGGCCACGCCATGGGCGATGAAGTTGACCGCGTCATAGCGCGTCATGTCCTGTTCTTGCAGGAAATAGGCGGCGTTGGATTCGCGTTCGGCGAAGATCGCCACCAGCACGTTGGCGCCCGTCACCTCGGTCCGGCCCGAGGACTGGACGTGGATCGCGGCGCGCTGGATGACGCGCTGGAAGGCGGCGGTGGGAACGGCTTCGGACCCTTCGACATCGGTGACGAGGGTGGAAAGGTCGTCGTCGATAAATTCGACGAGGGTTTTACGCAGATCGTCGAGATTGACCGAGCACGCCTTCATGACGCGGGCGGCATCGGGTTCGTCGATCAGGGCCAGCAGGAGATGTTCCAGCGTGGCGAGTTCGTGGCGGCGCGCATTGGCCAGTGCAAGGGCGCCGTGGATGGCTTGCTCGAGTGTGGTCGAAAATGACGGCACGTTGGGTGCTCCTGTCCTGCGGGTCGGGGAGGGTCTGCAAGACCCGCACCAACCGTGGCCTCATGTTCCTAGACTTCGGCTTTCTTGGCCGCACTTCAAGGACTATTTGGCCCGATTTTCGCTTTGCCGCCGAAGGGCCACAAAAAGTGAACGGTCGGGGGCGGTGAGTGCCTAGAAGCTGTCCTTGCGGGACCGGATTTCGGCGAAGACCGTGGCATCGGGCGCGGTGCCAAGGTTTAGGCTGGCCCTGATTTCCGCGCTGCGGGTGCGGAGGAAGGGGTTGGTTTCCAGTTCGACGGAAAGCGCGACGGGGACGGTGGGTTTGCCGCTTGCGCGAAGGTTTGCCACCCGCTCTGACCGCAAGATAAGCGCGGTATTGGCGGGTTCAAGGGTCAGCGCGAAGCGGATGTTGCTGGCGGTGTATTCGTGGCCCGAGCAGATTGTGGTTTCGGGCGGCAGGGCGGCAAGGCGTTGCAGGCTGTCATGCATTTGCGCGGGCGTGCCTTCGAACAGGCGGCCGCAGCCTGCGGACATGAGGCTGTCGCCGGTGAAGGCGAGCTTTGCGGCGGGCAGGTGGAAGGCGATGTGGCCCAGGGTATGGCCGGGCACGTCGATCACCTGCACGGGTTGGCCTGCAAAGGTGAAACCGCCGGTCAGGGCGTGGTCGAGCGGCGGCAGGCGGTGGGCATCGGCGGCGTTGCCGTGGGTTTTCGCACCGGTGGCCGCGACAAGGGCGGGGATGCCGTCGAGATGGTCGCCGTGGTGGTGGGTGATCCAGATATCGGAAAGCCGCCAGTTGCGGCGTTGCAGTTCGGCCAGCACGGGGGCAGTTTCGGGCACGTCGATCACGGCGGTGGCGCCTGTGGCGGGATCGTGGACGAGGTAGGCGTAATTGTCCCTGAGGCAGGGAATGGTGACGAGGGTCAGGGTCATGTCAGTTGCCTTCCAGCAGGTCGGGGCCGTGCGGGGCTGACAGCCAGCGCGGGCGGTCGGGCCACCAGTGGATGTGGTCGGGGGGCGGGAAATCGGGGTCGGCGAAACTGCCGACGGGGATGCCGATCGTGCCGCGCAGATAATCGCCCGTGCGGAAGAAGCGGCCGCCGCCGCAGGTGGGGCAGAAGCAGGAGACAAGCGCGGGGTCGGGCGTTTTGGTGAAGAACCATGAGGTATAGGGGCCGTCGATGGTGACGCCGCTTTCGGGGAACCATGCCGACAGCGACATGACGCTGCCCGAACTGCGCTGGCATTTGGTGCAGGTGCAGCCGTGGATATGCACGGGCTGGACCGTGACGCGAAGGGTGAGTGCGCCACATTCGCAGGTGGCGATCCGGTCCGGCCCCGGTGTGGCAGGCGGGCCGATCTGCGCCGTTTGGCCCGAAGGGTGGGGTGTTTCTGGCATGGCGCTTGGCTCTGGTCAGGATATGATCGGTGCGAGTGTGATCGGGATCGGGCTGGCCTGCAATGCATCTGGATGTGCTGGACCTTCGCAACTTTTACTATCGCACCCAGTTGGGGCGCGTGGCGCAGCGGGCGATCCGCGATCAGGTGGTGCGGTTGTGGCCGGTGCAGGCGGGGCAGACGGTGGCGGGGTTCGGCTTTGCCGTGCCGCTGCTGCGCCCCTATATGACCGAGGCGCGGCGGGTGATCGGGTTGATGCCGGGGCCGCAGGGGGTGATGCCCTGGCCTGCGGGGTTAGAGAATGTGTCTGTGCTGTGCGAAGAGGAACGCTGGCCGCTTTCCACGGGGTTCGTGGACCGGCTGGTGCTGATGCACGGGCTGGAGACATCGGAACACCCGACCGAGGTGCTGCAAGAGGCGCATCGCGTGCTGGGGCCGGGGGGGCGGGCGCTGTTCATCGTGCCGAACCGGTCGGGGCTGTGGGCGCGGCGGGATGGCACGCCATTCGGTTTTGGCCGCCCCTATTCGATGAGCCAGCTTGAGACGCAGTTGAAGCGCCATGGCTTTACGCCAGAGCGGTCTTGCGCAGCACTTTTCGCGCCGCCCGCCCAAGGACGGTTCTGGCTGCGGACGGCGGATTTCTGGGAAGGATTCGGGCGCAAGTTCGGGCCGTGGCTGGCGGGCGGCGTGCTGATGGTCGAGGCGTCAAAGCAGGTTTACGCCCCGACGCGGGGAGGCCTTGGCGCGGTGGTGCGGCGGCCGCTGAAGGTGCTGGAAGGCGTGGGCAAGGGCGTGCCGGAACCGGCGATGCGGGGCGAGGGGTAGGGTTGGCTGTGATCGACGCATAGCGGCGGGGGCGGCGGGAGATCCCCGCCTTTGCGGGGATGACAGGGTGTGGGCTGCGTGTGCGGTGCGCCCCTTCAGTCGCGCGGGGCGCGTGACCCGCGCGGAGAGCGGCGGATGGGGAAGCGTTGCCCGTGCCTGGTGGGTTGGATGGCAGATAAGCCCTTGCCGCCTTGTCGCCTTGGCGGCAAGCGGACCTTTCCGAGGCGGTCCTTTGGCCCCCGAGCGTGAGGTTGTCGTTGCCGGTATCACCATGGGCGGGGGTATCGCTGGCGGCGGTGAGGGTGTCATCGCCGGACAGGCCGTGAAAGGCGTGATCGCCATCGACCGAAAGGGTATTGTCGTCGGGTGTGCCCGTGGGGGCGGGGGTTGCAGGGTTCGCGCCATCGGCGGGGGTGTCGGGCGTGGGGTCATCGTCGGGCATCAGGGCCGACATGACGGCGCCCGCGCCGAGGAGGGGAAAAAGCAGGGGGATAAGTTCCATCGTCACGGCACCCAAAGCACGTGCTGCAATCAAAACGTGTATCGGTTCCCCCCTTTGGCGCAAGGGGCAACTGCGCGGGGTGGGGGGGGCGGGAAGTGACAAGGCCGGGCGGAAGGGGAAAGACCCTTGGCGCAGGTTGAGGGGGCGGGTGAGGGCGGCTGCACGCACAAAAAAGCGTTGATTTCCACGCCAAAGTTTGCGGCTTGCGCCTTTCGGCGGTAACGGGGCGCTGATTCTGCGGGTGGATTGCAGCAAAGCGTCGCAGGCGCGGGGCGGGTTCCGTCGGGCTTTGTAAAACTTGGGTTAATCCTTCACCGTGGCGTGACCTAAGCGGTTGCGGGGTTACTGGACCTCTGCTAATGACGCGCCAAATTATCACCGACGCGCGCAACAGCGTGCGCCATGGGATGCCTTTGTCCGCAGGTCTGCGCGACGGGGGCGAAAACAGCGGAAGGGTTGACGTGTCCGAACCAGCTTCGATCTCCTCCGGCATCGCCGCACGCTACGCTACGGCGCTTTTCGACCTTGCTAAGGAAGAAGGCGGCCTCAAGGCGCTTGAGGCGGATGCCGACGCGCTTGGGGCCGCTTTGGCCGCAAGCCCCGAATTCGTCTCGATGATCGGCTCGCCCGTCGTGTCGCGCGAGGATCAGTTGGGTGCTATCAACGCTATCGCGGCGAAGATGGGCCTTTCGACGCTGACCGCGAATACGCTGGCGCTGATGGCGCAGAAGCGGCGCCTGTTCGTTCTGCCGCAACTGGTGAACGACCTGTTGGCCCGCATCGCCGCCGAAAAGGGCGAAGTGACCGCCGAAGTGACCAGCGCCGCCGCGCTGAGCGCCGAACAGGCGGCCGCGCTGTCTGCCACGCTGAAGGCGCGGGTGGGCAAGGATGTCAAATTGAAAACCGCCGTCGATGAAAGCCTCATCGGTGGTCTTGTCGTCAAGCTGGGCTCGACCATGATCGACACTTCGGTGCGCTCGAAGCTCGCGGCTCTCCAGAATGCAATGAAAGAGGTTGGGTGATGGGAATTCAGGCTGCTGAGATCTCTGCGATCCTGAAAGAGCAGATCAAGAACTTCGGCAAGGATGCCGAAGTGGCCGAAGTGGGCCGCGTTCTTTCGGTGGGTGACGGGATCGCCCGCGTGCACGGGCTGGACAATGTTCAGGCCGGTGAAATGGTGGAATTCCCCGGTGGCATCCGCGGGATGGCGCTGAACCTTGAAGTCGATAACGTCGGCGTCGTGATCTTTGGTTCCGACCAGGACATCAAGGAAGGCGATACCGTCAAGCGCACCAAGTCCATCGTGGACGTGCCCGCCGGCAACGCGCTGCTGGGCCGCGTGGTTGACGGCCTTGGCAACCCGATTGATGGCAAGGGCCCGATTGCGGCGACCGAGCGCCGTGTGGCCGACGTGAAAGCGCCGGGCATCATTCCGCGCAAATCGGTGCATGAACCCATGGCGACCGGCCTGAAGGCCGTGGACGCGATGATCCCCGTTGGCCGTGGCCAGCGCGAACTGATCATCGGTGACCGCCAGACCGGCAAGACCGCCGTGGCGCTGGACACCATTCTGAACCAGAAGTCGTATAACGAAGCGGCTGGCGACGATGAGAGCAAGAAGCTGTATTGCATCTATGTCGCAATCGGGCAGAAGCGTTCGACCGTGGCACAGCTGGTGAAAAAGCTGGAAGAAACCGGCGCCATCGATTACACCATCGTCGTGGCGGCGACCGCTTCGGACCCCGCGCCGATGCAGTTCCTGGCGCCCTATTCGGCAACCGCGATGGCCGAGTTTTTCCGCGACAATGGCCGCCATGCGCTGATCATCTATGATGATCTGTCGAAGCAGGCCGTGGCTTACCGCCAGATGTCGCTGCTGCTGCGCCGTCCGCCGGGGCGTGAAGCCTATCCGGGCGACGTGTTCTATCTGCACTCGCGCCTGCTGGAGCGTTCGGCCAAGCTGAACGAGGATTTCGGCGCCGGTTCGCTGACCGCGCTGCCGATCATCGAAACCCAAGGCGGTGACGTGTCGGCCTTTATTCCGACGAACGTGATTTCGATCACCGACGGGCAGATCTTCCTTGAAACCGAACTGTTCTATCAGGGCATCCGTCCGGCCGTGAACACCGGTCTGTCGGTGTCGCGCGTGGGGTCTTCGGCGCAGACGAATGCGATGAAGTCGGTTGCGGGCAAGGTGAAGCTGGAGCTGGCGCAATACCGCGAAATGGCGGCTTTCGCGCAGTTCGGGTCTGACCTTGACGCCTCGACCCAGCAATTGCTGAACCGTGGCGCGCGTCTGACCGAGCTGATGAAGCAGAACCAGTATTCGCCGATGACCAATGCCGAGATCGTTTGCGTGATCTTTGCGGGCACCAACGGCTATCTGGACAAGATCGCGGTCAAGGATGTGGGCCGGTTCGAAGCGGGCCTGCTGAAGCACCTGCGTGGGCCGGGCAAGGCATTGCTGGACGATATCACCACCAAGGACCGCAAGGTTGCCGGTGATCTTGAAAAGGCGATCCGTGCCGAGCTGGACAAGTTCGCGAAAGACTTCGCCTGAGGGCGGGGCAGGGAGATAAACGATGCCCAGCCTTAAGGACCTGAAAAACAAGATCGCGAGCGTGAAGAACACGCGCAAGATCACCAAGGCGATGCAGATGGTTTCGGCGGCCAAACTCCGCCGGGCCCAGGATGCTGCCGAGGCTGCACGCCCCTATGCCGAGCGGATGAAT
>JAIXRW010000054.1 GCA_027484985.1 Rhodobacter sp.
AACCTGATCGTGCAGGCCTCGCGCCTGCAAGACGGCTCGCGCCGCATGGTCAGCATCACCGAAATCACCGGCATGGAGGGCGAGGTCATCTCGATGCAGGAAATCTTCCGCTTCGAACGGCTTGGCGTCGATCCCAACGGCAAGATCATCGGCCGCTTCAACGCCACCGGCGTCCGTTCGCATTACTCTGACCGCTTCCGCCAATGGGGCTATGACCTGCCCGCCTCGATCTACGAACCCATCCTGTGAGTGCCATGGAAATCAGCGCCGCCCCGATCATCTATATCCTGATCTTTGTCGCCGTGGTGGTCCTTGTCGAAGGGCTCTATCTCACGGTGTTCGGCAAATCGATCAGCCTGAACAACCGCGTCAGCCGCCGGCTGGCGCTTCTGGAAAAGAACCAAAGCCGCGAACTCGTGCTCGAACAACTCCGCAAGGAGATGACCCAGCACATGAACGCCCGCGGCATCCCGCTTTACCAGATGCTCGCCTCAAAGGCGCAAAAGGCCAACATCGCCTTCTCGCCGCGCCAGATCATCGGCATCATGGGCCTTGTGTCGGTCTTTGCCTTTGTCGGCCTGACCTTCGGCACCGCCGCCCCCTTCAGCGTCCGCATCGTCGCGGCCGTGGCGATCGGGGTGGGCGGCGTCTATTTCTGGATCAACCGCAAGGCGAAAAAGCGCATGGCGCTGCTGGAAGAACAGCTTCCCGATGCCGTCGAACTCATGGTGCGGTCGCTGCGCGTGGGGCATCCCTTCTCGTCGGCCATCGGCATCGTGGCCAAGGAAGTCTCCGATCCGCTCGGTTCCGAATTCGGCCTGATCGCAGACGAAGCCGCCTATGGCCGCGACGTGGCCGAAAGCCTGCGCGCCTTTGCCCGCCGCATGGGCAACCAGGATTTGCACTTCCTTGCGGTCGCCGTGTCGATCCAGCAGCAATCGGGCGGCAATCTGGCCGAAATCCTCGACGGTCTGGCCAAGGTGATCCGCTCGCGCTTCAAACTGTTCCGCCGTGTCCACGCCATCACGGCCGAGGCCAAGTTTTCCGGCATGTTCCTTTCGGCCTTCCCGCTTCTGGTGCTGGCCATCATCCAGATCTGGAAACCCGACTTCTACGACAATGTGAAAGACACCGAATACTACGTGCCGGCGGCCCTGTTCGTGGGCGTCTTTCTTGGCGTGAACGTGCTGTTCATGCGGATGATGGTCAATATCAAGGTATAGGTCTGCGCCAATGTCCCTTTTCTCCGGTCTTTCCGACAGCCTGACCGCCAGCTTCGGCCCGATGGGCCCGCTTCTGGCCCTGGGCGGCATGGGCCTGCTTCTGGTCATGGGCACCCTGCCCTTCCTGATCCGCAAGGAAGCCGACCCCTTCAACAAGCTCAAACCCGCCAAGCCTGCGGCCAACCCCCGCGCGGCCAAACCCGATGCCGCCACCCTGCGGCGCGGCGGCAATATCAACGCCGACAAGCTGGAACGCTTCGCCCATTTCCTTGAACCGCAGGACCAGCAGCAGATGTCGGCCGCGCGGCTCAAGATGATGCGCGCGGGCTACCGCTCCAAGAACGCCGTGCGCGTCTTTCACGCATGGCAATTCGTCCTTGGCATCGGCGCGCTGCTTCTGGGCTGCCTTTACACCATCGCCCTGAACCAGATCGCGCCCGTCGATCTCAAGACCATGGTGCTCTGGACGATCATCCCCGCCGCCGCAGGTTATTACCTGCCCGCCTACTGGATCGTCCGCCGCATCCAGTCGCGCCAAAAGGAAATCATCGAAGGCTTCCCCGACGCGCTCGACATGATGCTTGTCTGCGTCGAGGCGGGCCAGTCGCTCGACCAATCCATCAGCCGCGTCGCCAAGGAACTGGGCAGCGCCTACCCCGCCTTGGCCGAAGAGTTTGAAATCGTGGCGCAGGAAACCCGCGCCGGCAAGGAACGGGTGGTGGTGCTGCGCGACATGTCCGAACGCATCGGCTTGATCGACATCACCTCCTTTGCCACCACGATGATCCAGTCAGCCACCTTCGGCACCTCGATCTCGGATGCGCTGCGCGTCTATTCTGCCGAAATGCGCGATAAACGCGTGATGCGTGCGGAAGAAAAGGCAAACACCTTGCCCACGAAACTGACGCTGGGCACAATGATGTTCACGGTGCCGCCGCTGCTGGTCATCCTGATCGGTCCGTCGCTTTACGGCATCTCGCATTCGTTCTGAAGGTGTGCTCGCGGTGCCTCCTGCCCATGCCGGCCCTTGGCCGACAGTCGTTCTGGCCCTTCTGCTCGCCGCCTGTTCCGCAGGCGGCGATGCCGCATCGCAGGCGCAGTCCCTGCTCTCGCGCGGCAACGGCCTTGCCAGCGATACCGGCGCCACCGGCTTTGCCCCCGGCATCGACACCCGCCAGCAGGGCGCCGATGGCCTGACCGTCGGGCACCGGCTCATGGCCTCGGGCGAATACGAACTGGCCTTGCGCGCCTATTACCGCGCCGCCGCCGCACGCGGCATGACGGTCGATATCCTGTCCGCCCTCGGCTCGGCCAACCTCAGGCTCGGGCGTCTGGGTCAGGCCGAACAGCTGTTGCGCCGCGCGGTGGCCGAAGACCCCGCCTTTGTGCCGGCCCTCAACAATCTGGGCGTCGTGCTGATGGAAAAGCGCCAACCCGGCGAGGCGCGGGTGGTCTTTCAACAGGCTTTCGCGCTCGACAGTGGCGATTCCGACGCCATCCGCGAAAATCTGCGTCTGGCTATCGCGCAAAGCGAATCCTCGGTCTATGATCCTAACAAAGAAAAGCCCGCCTATTCCCTCGTGCGGCGCGGTGAAGGCGAATATGTCCTTCTGTCGCAGCTCTAGGGCCGGAACGGGATACGAGCAGTAAAGAGTAAAGGGACGCCCGCGATGCGCCGCCACCCGGTGTTGATGGTTCTGTGCCTGTCCGGCACGCTTGGTCTGGCCGCCTGCCAGCCCTCGGCAGATACCGCCTCGAAAAAGGCGCTGGCCAGCATTGATGAAGTCGATCAGGCCAATATCGACCAGATCATGCTCACCATGGCCGACCCCGAAGAAGCCGTGGCTTATTTCACCAAGGCCGTCGCCTCAAAACCCGATGATCCCGCGCTCAAACGCGCCCTTGCCAAATCGCTCATCCGCGCCGGCAAACCGGACGAGGCCGCAACCCTCCTCGCTGCCCTCACCGCCACCCCCGCCGCCACTGCCGAAGACCGCGTCACCCTTGCCGATGCCCTGATCCGCAACAATGACTGGACCGGCGCCAAGGCCCAGCTCGACGCCATCCCCCCGACCTACGAAACCTATGATCGCTACCGGCTCGAGGCGATGGTGGCCGACAGCCGCAAAGACTGGAAAAAGGCCGACAGCTTTTACGAAATCGCCAGCGGCATGACCACCAAACCCGCAGGCGTGCTGAACAACTGGGGCTTCTCCAAACTCGCCCGCAAGGATTACGCCGGCGCCGAACGCCTGTTCATCGAGGCGCTGACCTTCGACAGCAGCCTGTTCACCGCCAAGAACAACCTTGTCCTCGCCCGCGGGGCGCAGCGCAAATACGACCTGCCCGTCATCGCCATGTCCCAGACCGAACGGTCAGAACTTCTCTACACCCTCGCGCTCACCGCGATCAAACAGGGCGATGTCACCGTGGGCAAGGGCCTGTTGCAAGATGCCATCGACACCAATCCGCAGTATTTCGAGGCCGCCGAACGCAGCCTTCAGGCGCTGGGGGGCTGACCGCGATGGCAATGACCAGCCTTCCCCCGTTCTGGACCGCGATCTGGTTCCTTTTGCCCGTGCTGCCCGTCTGCCTCTGGGTCGCATGGTCCGACCTCAAATTCATGAAAATCCCCAACAAGGCCGTGCTCACCCTTGCCGCCATCTATCTTCTGACCGGCCCCATCGCCCTGCCGCTCGATCTCTATCTCTGGGGCTGGGCGCTCGGGGCGGGGGTGCTGGTGGTGGGCTTTGTCGTCTCGTCGCTCAACCTTGTGGGCGCGGGCGACAGCAAATTCGCCGCCGCCATGGCCCCCTTCTTCGCGGGCGGCGATGCGCGGGTGGTCCTTGGCCTTTTCGCAGGCTGCCTTCTGGCCGCCTTTGCCACCCACCGCCTGTTCCGCGCCATCCCCGCCTTCCGCAGCGCCACCGCCACATGGGAAAGCTGGACCAACAAGGATTTCCCCATGGGCCTCGCGCTCACCGGAACGCTGGCCTTTTATTTTTTTATCGCTCTCCTTTTCTCTGCCTGAATTTTTACACGATCCGGTTGTAGGGCTGATCCCCGCATCGCCCCAACCGGACAAAGCCATGAACGCCCAGACCCAGCCGCTCGCCGCCGAATCCGCCGAAACCGCCGCCCCGGCCCCGGCCATCCAGCCGCCGCAAATGCCCCGCAGTCTGGCCGAAACCGGCCTCAGCCCCGTCATGCTGCGCGACATCCTGCTCAAGACCATGTTCCGCACCAATGCCGAACAGATCTCGGTCCTTGCCCGCATCTGCTGCCTGCCCGTCACGCTGGTGCAGGAACTGGTCGATGCCGCCCGCACCAACCGCCTGATCGAGGCGACCGGCACCCTGCATGCCACTTCGGGCGGCGAAATGGGCTACCAGCTCACCGATGCGGGCAAATCCCGCGCCCTCGATGCGCTTTCGCAATCGGAATATTACGGCGCGGTTCCTGTCCCGCTCGCGCTCTATCGCGAACAGGTCCGCCGCCAGTCGATCCGCAACATCTCGCTCGGCCGCGCCGATCTGCAACGCGCCATGGGCCATCTCGTGCTGCCCTCGGGCCTGATCGACAATCTGGGCCCCGCCATCAGCTCGGGCCGCTCGATCCTGATGTATGGCCCCCCCGGCAACGGCAAATCCTCGATCTCGAACGGCATCCGCGATGCGATCGGCGACCGCATCTATGTGCCCCGCGCCATCGAATATGCGGGGCAGGTGATCACCGTCTATGACCCGATCATCCACACCGCCGCCCGCGACGGCACCGAAGACTCCGCCCCCGCCCTGCGCCGCAACGCCAACCGCTTCGATCCCCGCTATGTGCTGTGCGACCGCCCCACCGTCGTGACGGGGGGCGAACTGACACTCGACATGCTCGACCTCAAGTTCAACGCCGTCGCCCGCACCTATACCGCGCCACTGCAACTCAAGGCCTCGGGCGGCATCTTCATCGTTGACGATCTCGGCCGTCAGGCCGATCCGCCGCAAAAGCTGGTCAACCGCTGGATCGTCCCGCTCGAGGAAAGCCGCGACATCCTCGCGCTGCAATCGGGCGAGAAATTCACCGTCCCCTTCGACACGCTGGTGATCTTCTCGACGAACTTCCACCCCAACGAAATCTTCGACGGCGCGGCCCTGCGGCGCATCTTCTTCAAGATCAAGATCGACGGCCCCGATCAGGAAAACTTCCTGAAAATCTTCGCCCTCGTCGCCCGCAAGAAAAAGATTCCGCTGGATGAAGCCGCCCTCGTCCACCTCTTGCGGGTGAAATATCCCACCATCGACAACCGCTATGCCAACTACCAGCCCACCTATCTGATCGACCAGATGATCTCGATCTGCGATTTCGAAGGCATCCCCTACCAGATGACCCCCGCCCTGATCGACCGCGCCTGGGACAACATGTTCGTCCGCGACGAGGTGATCGCCAAATAGCCCGCCCCCGGTCTGCCCGCAAAACATCCCGCCCTGCGCCACGGGGCGGCTTTGGGCCAACCGTCGCAAGACGAGTATTTGGGCAAGGGTGAAACAGCCCGCTTTCCTCTTCACCTTTGCGCCAAATACTCCGGGGGAATCGGCCGCAAGGCCGATGGGGGCTGGCCCCCCGCGCCCCCTGTGGCAGGGCGCGATTTTTCGGAGAAAAATCTTGGCTCAGAACAGGCGCAGGCCCTGCTCGGTCACGATGGCATCCAGCTTCTGGTCATAGGCGTCGATCGGCACCTCGGCCACTTCCTGCGCGGCAAAGGCAAAACCCACCGCCAGGGTCGGCCGTCTGGCCCGCAGCATCGCCAGCGTGCGGTCATAAAACCCCCCGCCATAGCCCAAGCGGTAGCCGCGCGCATCGAACCCCACCAAGGGCACGATCACGACCTCGGGCTCGACCCACGCGCCCTCGGCCGGAATCATCGCGCGGAAGGCGCCTTCCACCAGCGCGCAACCGGGCGACCATTCGCGAAACCGCAAGGGCTGGCCCGCCGCCTCGATCACCGGCACACCCACGGCACCCTGATGCGCCGCCATTGCGGCCATCGGGTCGGCTTCGGTCCGCATCGCCATATATCCCGCCAGCGCCCTGCCCCGACGGGGCGCCAGAAAATCGGCCAGAATCTCGGCCGCCTGCCCCTGCCCCTTGGCAAAGGCCACCGCCCGCGCCGCGAAACAGGCCTTGCGCGCCTCGGCCTTGCGCGTCTCCACGCTCATAACAGCACCACCGTCGCCAGCCCCAGAAAGGCCAGATACCCCATCACATCGGTCAGGGTCGTCACAAAGGTGCCCGATGCCAGCGCCGGATCAAGCCCGAACCGTTCCAGCGTCAGCGGCACCATCACCCCGCCAAAGGCCGCCACGATCTGGTTGGTGATCATCGCCAGCGCCAGCACCAGCCCCATCCACGGATCGCCCAGCACCAGCGTGCCCACCACCCCCAGAATCAGCGCCAGCGCCATCCCGTTGATCGCCCCCGCCGCCAGTTCGCGCAACACCACCCGCTTGGCATTGCTGCTGGTCAGGTCGCGCGTCGCCAGCGCCCGCACCGCCACCGCCAGCGATTGCGTCCCCGCAATCCCGCCCGTCGAGGCGACGATGGGCATCACCGCCGCCAGCGCCACCAAGGCCGCAATCGTCGCCTCGAAGCGCGAGATGACAAAGGCCGAGATCGACGCCGTGAACAGGTTCACCACCAGCCAGGGCAGGCGCTGCCGCACCGTCTCGATCGGCCCGTCAAGCACGCTCGCCTCGTCGCCCACACCGGCCAGCCGCAGCATCTCCTCCTCGTGCTGCTCGTCCAGCACGTTCATCGCGTCATCGATGGTGATCACCCCGACCAGCCGGTCATTGGCATCGACCACGGGGCAGGAAATCAGGTGATACTGGTTGAAGATATAGGCAATCTCCGATTCTTCCTCGGTCGCCTGTACGGTGCGGAAACTGTCCTCGACGATATCCTTCAGCCGCACCTCGCGCCGCGACGACAAGACCCGCCCCAGCGTCACATAGCCCAGCGGCTTCATACGCGGATCGACAAGGATGACATGATAGAACTGGTCGGGCAGATGGTCTGACCCGCGCAGATGGTCGATGGCATCGCCCACCGTCCAGTGTTCGGGCGCCACCACCACCTCGCGCTGCATCAGGCGTCCGGCCGACCCTTCGGGAAAGCTCATCGCCTGTTCGACGGCGACGCGGTCCACCAGTTCCAGCGCATCGAGGATCTTGCCCTGCGCGGGGGCCTCCAGATCCTCAAGAATGTCCACCACGTCATCGGTGTCCAACTCGCGCACCGCTTCGGCCACCACTTCGGGCGGCAGGCTGTCGATCACCTCCTCGCGGATCGACTCGTCCAGTTCCGACAGCACGTCGCCGTCGATCTCGCCCGACCACAGCGCCAAAAGCTCGCGCCGCTCGGACGCGCTGACCTGTTCCAGCAAGTCCGCGATATCGGCCGCATGCAGCGGTTCCAGCAGGCGGCTGATCTCGCCGCGATCCGCACGCTCGACCGCGGCGCGGATCGCCTCGATCCGGGCTTCGTCCAGTTCGACCTCTTCGACGCTCGAATCAAGTTCCGCCATGTTCCCGCCCAGCCCGTTTGTGCGATTACCCCCCTCGTGGCGAAAGCTGTTTCAGCCGAACCGCGACCGGTGGGAATTTACCCATGCGCCAAATGCGCCTAGCTTGGCAAGCGGGGCCTGACAGGGTTTTGACAAAGCCCCGTGAAGAAAGGGAATAACCGCCATGGCCGATCTGCTTTTGGGACAGGTTCTGCGCTTTGCCGCCGATCCGTTCACGCATGGCGAAGCCGCAGCAATGATCGACACGCAGGGCGCCGTTCTGGTGAAAGACGGGCGCATCGCGGCCACGGGCCCCGCCACGGCCCTGTTGCGCGACCACCCGCAGGCCCGCGTGCATGATTACGGCCAATCGCTGATCACCGCCGGCTTCATCGATGCCCATGTCCATTACCCCCAGACCGCCATCATCGCCTCATGGGGCAAGCGGCTGATCGACTGGCTCAACAGCTATACCTTCCCCGAGGAAATGCGCTTTGCCGATGCGGGTTACGCCGCCGCCGTGGCCGACCGCTACCTCGATCTGGTCACCGCCCATGGCACCACCACCGTCTGCACCTATGCCACCATCCATCCCGAAAGCGTGGATGCCATCTTTTCCGCCGCGCGAGTTCGCGGCATGCGGCTTTACGCGGGCAAGACCTGCATGGACCGCAACGCGCCCGAAGGGCTGCGCGACACCGCGCAATCGGCCTATGACGATTCGAAACGCCTTTTGCAGAAATGGCACGGGGTTGACCGGCTGGGTTACGTCATCACCCCCCGCTTCTCGCCCACCTCGACCCCCGAACAGCTTGCCGCCCTTGGCGCGCTGTGGGCCGAATATCCCGACTGCCTGATGCAGACCCACCTTTCGGAACAGGTGGACGAAATCGCATGGGTGCGCGACCTGTTCCCCCAGTCGCGCGACTATCTCGACACCTACGAAGCCCAGGGCCTGCTGCGCGAAGGCGCGGTCTATGGCCATGCCATCCACCTGACCGACCGCGAAAGGGCCCGTCTGGCCGAGGCGGGGGCATCGCTTGTCCATTGTCCGACCTCGAACACCTTCATCGGGTCAGGCCTGTTCGACATGGGCCTTGCCCGGACGATGCGCGTGGGGCTGGCTACCGACACGGGCGGGGGATCAAGCTTTTCGATGCTCCGCACCATGGCCGCCGCCTATGAAATCGCCCAGCTGCGCGGCCAGGCACTGCACCCCGCACAACTGATCTGGCTTGCCACCGTCGGCAGCGCCCGCGCCCTGCACGCCGACTCCCGCATCGGCAACATCGCGCCGGGGCTCGAGGCCGACCTGACCATCCTGAACCTCGCCTCGACCCCCGCGATCGAACAGGCCACACGGCGGGCCGAAACCATCTGGCAGCACCTGTTCCCGACCATCATGATGGGCGACGACCGCGCCATCCGCGCCGTCTGGATGGGTGGCAAACCGCAGCAACGGTGATCCCATTGCGCCGCGTGCCGCGGCATTCCCATGCCCTTGCCCCCCCAATGGGGTGGCAAGGCTGAGGGGGCGTTCCGCCCCCAGCGGCCCGCGCAAGGGCGCGTGCCTCCCCCCTGAGGATATTTGGACGAGTATGAAAGCCGCTTAGTCCGCCAGATCCCAGCCATCGGGATAAAAGTCGTACCGCAGCGCGATTTCCGTCGAAAGCCGCTCTTTTTCCCAGATCGCCTCGGGCGTGACGGGAATGGGCCCGATGCTTGCAACCAGCGAAATGCCGTCCTCTTCGCGCGCGGTCTTGAACCCCTTGGCTTTCAGTTCCTTTTCCAGTCCGGCCCAGTTGGCATCGGTTTCTTCCAGAAAGAAGACATATTCGACCACAGCCGTTGCGGGCAGGTTCTTCACCCCCTTGAAACTGGCAAAGGTCTCGCGCCGCTGCGCTTCGTAATTGTGCTGTATCGCCATGATTTATCCCATCAGCCTTGCGGCGAGCCTGTTCTGCGTCTCGACGATACGGCGCAGATCGACCGTCGCCATCATGCCCCCGCTTACCACGCGGCGCCCTTCGACGAACAGGTCGCGCACCCGCATCGGCCCGCAAAACACCAGCGCGGCCACCGGGTCCCACGATCCGGCCGCCTCGACGCCCGATATGTCCCAGATGGCGATATCGGCCCGCTTGCCCGCTTCCAGCGATCCGCAATCATGCCGCCCCAGCACCCGCGCCCCGCCAAGGGTGGCAATCTCCAGCGCCTCGCGCGCGCCCATCGCATCGGCCCCCAGCGCCACGCGCTGGAGCAGCATGGTCTGCCGCGCCTCGGCCATCAGGTTGCCCGCATCATTGCTGGCCGACCCGTCCACGCCCAGCCCCACCTTCACCCCCGCATCCCGCATCGCCCGCACCGGCGCGATGCCAGACCCCAGACGGCAATTGCTGCACGGGCAATGCGCCACCCCCGTGCCCGTGCGCGCAAACAGCGAAATCTCGCCCGCATCCAGCTTGACGCAATGGGCATGCCAGACGTCATCACCCGTCCAGCCCAGATCTTCGGCATATTGCCCCGGACGGCAGCCGAACTTGGACAGGGAATAGGCGATATCCTCGTCATTCTCGGCCAGATGGGTGTGCAGCATCACGCCCTTGTCGCGGGCCAGCACCGCCGCTTCGCGCATCAGGTCACGGCTGACCGAAAACGGCGAACAGGGCGCCAGCCCCACCCGCACCATCGCCCCTTCGGCGGGGTCGTGAAAGGCATCCACCACCCGCTCCATATCGCGCAAGATATCCGCCTCGCGCTCGACAAGGGCATCGGGCGGCAAACCGCCATCCGACTCGCCAATGCTCATCGCGCCCCGCGTGGGGTGAAAGCGCAAGCCCACCTCGGCGGCCGCATGGATCGTATCCTCCAGCCGCGCCCCGTTGGGGTAGAGGTACAGATGGTCCGATGTCAGCGAACAGCCCGAAAGCGCCAGTTCCGCCAAGCCGACCTGCGCCGATGTGAACATCTCGTCGGGCCCGAAGCGCGACCAGATCGGGTAAAGCGTCTTGAGCCAGCCGAACAGCAGCGCATCCTGCCCCCCCGGCACCGCCCGCGTCAGCGTCTGGTACAGGTGATGGTGCGTGTTCACCAATCCCGGCGTCACCACGCAGCCCCGCGCCTCGACCACCTCGCCAGTGGTCGCCAGCCCTGCGCCCACCGCCGCGATCACCCCGCCGCGCAGCAGCACATCGCCCCCCGCAATCTCGCGCCGCGCGCCATCCATGGTGACAACCGCAGCCGCGCCGCGGATCAGAACCTCGCCCATGCCGTTCTCCCTGCCCTTCGGTGAACGCCACACCGGCCAGCCCGCGACGACAGAAGGGGAAAGGACTCGCCACGGTTCACCCTTCCCTAACGCAAGCCCGCGAAACGCTCAACGCCTGCGCGTGCCCGCGCCCGCGCAGGGGGGCTGTCTGCCCCCCACGGGTCGCGGTTCCCGCGCCCCTCCCCCCGAGGATATTTGACGGCAGAAAATGGAACGGCGCCCTGCATTTTCTGCCTTCAAATATCCTCAGGGGGTGAGGCCGCAAGGCCGAGGGGGCAGAATGCCCCCTGCTGCGCGCCTGCAAGGCGCTCGTGACGAGCGGGCGGAGCGTGCGGGCGGAACGCCCGCCCCGTCCGGTCAGCCGTTCAGCAGGGCCAGCGCCTCGGCATGGATCGCCGCATTTGCCGCCGCGATCACGCGGCCCCCGTCAAGGCAGGGCCGCCCCTGCCAGTCGGTCATGATACCGCCCGCCGCCTCGATCACGGCGATGGGGGCCTGCACGTCATAGGCCTGCAAGCCTGCCTCGATCACCAGATCGACCATCCCCGCCGCGACCAGCGCATAGCCGTAACAATCCGTGCCATAGCGCACCAGTTTCGCCTTGCCCGCCACCCGCCGGAAGGCGGCACCCTCCTCATCCGTGCCCACCTCGGGAAAGGTGGAGAACAGGATCGCTTCCGACAAAGGCCGCGCCCCGCGGCAGCGCAGGCCCGCCACCCCCGACGGCCCCGTCACCAGCGCCCGGCCCAAGCCACCCTCAAACCGCTCGCGGATATAGGGCTGGTCGATCAGCCCATAAACCACCCCCGCCGCATCCCGGACCGAGATCAGCACCCCCCAGGTCGGCGTGCCCGAAAGGTACCCCCGCGTGCCGTCAATCGGATCGAGCACCCAGGTCAGCCCGCTTGTCCCCTGAAGCGACCCGAATTCCTCGCCCAATATCCCGTCCTGCGGCCGCCGCCGCGCAAGGATCGCGCGCATCCGCTCTTCCGACAGCCGGTCCGCCACCGTGACAGGGTCGAACCGCGCGCTCTCCTTGGTTTCCGCCGTCAGGTCGGCGCGGCGGAAATGCGCCAGCGTCGCCTCGCGCGCGGCCTCCGCCAGTTCGGCGGCGGTTGCGATGATATCTTCCGCCTCGCTTGCCGAAATCCGTTCCATGCAGCACCCCCAGCCTTTTCCTTGGCCTAAGCGGGCCGGGCGCAAGGGTCAAGCGCCACCGCGCCGCCCTGCCGCGCACAGCGAAAAGGCGCAGCCTAAGCCGCGCCCTGCTTCACCTTTGCCCAAATACTCCGGGGGGTGCGGGGGGCTGGCCCCCCGCCTCTGTCAGGCCGCGTCGCTCAGCACGCGGGCCAGATCGAACAGGCGGCGGCGCTGCGCCTCGGGGATCGCGTAATAGGACCGCACCAGTTCCAGCGCCTCCTTGTCGGCCATGAAATCGCCCTCGCTCGCGCGGGCCGCCTCGCGGGCGTCATCCAGCCCTTCGAAGAAGAAGCCGATCGTCACACCCAGCGCATCCGCCACATCCCACAGGCGCGATGCCGAGACGCGGTTCATGCCGGTCTCGTATTTCTGGATTTGCTGGAACTTGATCCCGACCTTGTCGGCCAGTTGCTGTTGCGTCATCCCCACCATCCAGCGACGATGGCGGATGCGCTTGCCGACATGTGCGTCAACCGGGTGTTTCATGGTTCAAGCTCCTGCATACCAGTCCTTGCAATCCTATAAGCATATTCCATGCCAAACCAGCCGAAGCGGGGCGCAACCAGAAATAAATCGACCAAGCCCGCCAAACCTGTCTTTTTGGACATGTGCAATTATACAGGTGATGAAGAAACCCTATCCTAAAGAACGACAACATCCTGTGCGGTTTCGAAACATCTAAAGCACATCCTAAAGATGTTTTTCAAAATGCGGTGCAAAATGCGATTATCACAGTGAAATCTTTGCAAAAAGCAAAGAAAATGCGGTATTTTTCAGCCAAGACCTGCGATCCCGCCCCTCGGGACACGCGCCAAGGGTAGTGTTCCGCGTCAGGTTGCAGGCCGTTTCCAGCCCCGCCCCGCGCCCCCGTGCCGCCTTTGCCAACACGTATCGCAACCTGCCGGTCAGGTTCTTGAAATGTGATCCCGCGATACCGATATTCCCGCCATGGGGACTGCGGGGACATAATCCGCAGCCCGGGGTCAATATCGGAGGCTGAGATGGTTGAATATCAAACGATCCGCGCGGGCGTGGCCGGAACCCGCTCGGCTGCGATCGACGAAGGGCTTCGCGCCCATATGAACAAGGTGTACGGCCTGATGTCGGTGGGCATGGCCCTGACGGGTGGCGTGGCATGGGCCGTGGGCACCTCGGATGCGCTGCTGGGCATCTTCCGCGATCCGATGACGCTGCAACCCAATATCCTTGGCTGGGCCGTGATGTTCGCGCCGCTGCTGATGGTCTTTGCCTTCGGGGCCGCGATCTCGCGCCTGTCCTATTCGGCGGCGCAGCTGTTTTTCTACGCCTTCGCGGCGGTGATGGGCCTGTCGCTGGCCTGGATCTTCAAGGCCTTTACCGGCGTGTCGATCGCGCAGACCTTCCTTGTCACCTCGATCGCCTTCGCGTCGCTGTCGCTTTACGGCTACACCACCAAGCGTGATCTGTCGGGCTTCGGCACCTTCCTGATCATGGGTCTGGTCGGCCTGATCGTCGCGTCGATCATCAATATCTTCGTGGCGTCCTCGGCGCTGGCCTTCGCCATCTCGGTGATCGGCTTGCTGATCTTTGCGGGCCTGACCGCCTATGACACCCAGCGCATCAAGACCGACTATATCGCACATGCCGAAATGGGCGATGCCGAATGGCTGGGCAAATCGGCCGTGATGGGCGCACTGAACCTGTACATGAACTTTATCAACATTTTCATGTTCCTGCTTCAGTTCCTTGGCCAGAACCGCGACTGAACGCATCGCATGACGGGGCACGGGGCCGGCATCACGCCGGCCCTTCGCATTTGCAGCATCTGCGACTAAATGTCTGATTAAAAACCAAAATCTGTCCCGCTTTTTTCCGTCCTGCCCTAAACCTTCCACCCTTTCATCCGTCATTGCGGTCAGGCTCTTCGGCCTGCTCAGCAATTTCCTGAAAGGTGCGACGTTGACAAATTTTTCCCCCGAGCGGAAACCCGCGAACGAAACTGCCCGCCTGCGCTCGGTCCATCGCAGCGGGTTGATGGACAGCGAACATTCTGACCGCTTCGATCTCTACACCGATCTCATGCGCCGCATCTCGGGCTTTCCGGTTGCCTATTGCGGCCTGATCGACGAAGCGCGCCAGTATTTCCTGTCCCACAACTTCCCCGAATGTCTGCAAGTGCCCGAAGTGCCGCGCAGCCAGACCCTGTGCCAGTTCGCCATGCTGTCGCCGCAGCCCTATATCGTGGCCGACATGCGCGTGCATCCAAAGCTCAAGGTGCATCCCCTTGTGGTGGGCGAACCGCATTTCGTCGCATGGGCGGCCTTTCCGCTGACCACTGTCGAGGGGCATATCCTCGGCACGCTTTGCGCCGCCGCCTATGATCCGCGCGAACTGTCGGAAGCCCAGATCGACCTGATGCGCCGCGTGGCCGCCGAACTGACCCTTGCCATCGAAACGCAGGTGGAACTGCGCGAAGCCGCCGCCCGCCGCTGCGCCCGCGTGCTGGGCCAGCTATCCGCCCAGCCGGGGCTGGAAACCACCGATGCCGCCACCCGCTTCCTGCGCCTGTGCGAAGGCATCCCCGGTGGTGCCGATGACCTGCGCCACCTCGCCGCCTCGGGCCTTGTCGAATCCGGCCCCACGGGCGAGGCGCTGCTGACCGCGCTCGGGCGCAACCTGCAATCGCGCCTCGGCCTTGCGCCCGCGGGCTTTGCCGCCAAACGCACCGTGCTTGATTCCGATGCCCTGATGTCCGACCTTCTCAACCTCGTCGGTGCCTGACATGCTTGCCAAGATCTACAATCTGCGCTTCCAAAGCCTGAACGACGCGCGCCACGCCGCCAGCTACATCTCTGACGGCATGGGCGGTCTGGTGGGCGAGCTGAATATCTCTGGCCTCACCGTCCTGTTGCGCAAGGAGGGTGTCGTGCAGGCCATCGCCCGCTTCGACAGCCAGGATGATTTCATCCGCATCCAGTCGCGGCGTCCCGACATCATCACCACCCTGCAAAAGCAGTTCCCCTGCATGATCGAGGATATCGCCGCCGTCACCGTCTATAACTACGAACGCGAGGCAACGGCGACGGTCTGACCGTCGCCCCCCGCCCCCGCCCCGATCCGGCAAAGCAAAAAGGCCGCCCCTCGGGGCGGCCTTTCGCTTTCTGGCAGGTCGGGCAGATCTTACTTGATCTTGCCTTCCTTGTATTCGACATGCTCGCGCTTGACGGGGTCGTATTTCCGCACCGTCATCTTTTCGGTCATGGTCCGGGCATTCTTCTTGGTCACATAGAAGTGCCCGGTCCCCGCCGTCGAGTTCAGACGGATCTTGATCGTCGCCGGTTTCGCCATGGTCGTCTCTCCTGCATCGGGGAAACGCTAGGGCCCCCGCGAAATCTCTTGAAGCCCGCCTTTTACGTCAGACGTGGCCAGAGTCAACAGCCTTTGGCGGGATTTGGCGCCTTATTTGCCCCCCGCCCGCAGGCCCGCTAATCGTGAAAGCTCGTTGCCACGAAAGCCGCCGTAATCGCCTCGACCAGCGCGCGCCGCACATGGCGCCCATCCTCTTCCCACGCCTCGGCGCCCTCGGCCATCACCGCCTCGTAGGACGGGAAATAGACCACATTCGCCCGCGTCGCCGCCAATTCGCCCAGCGCCGCCCGCAGCGTGCTTTTCGACAGCATGTTGGCGGCAAAAATGTCCTCGCCCGAAAAGGTGCGCTTCAGCGGCACGGGCGATACGGTCACGAAAATCTTCGCCGCCGGTTTTGCCGCCCCGATCAGATCGACCAGCCGCTGCATCACCGCCAGGTTCTCGGCAAAGCCCGCGCGGTGATAGGTCGTCTCGTCCACTCCGCCGCCCGCGCCATAGCCGGGCTTCTGGTTGGCCACCTTGCCCGAGGCGCGGTTGATGAACACCTCGGTCATCCCGAAGGTGAACACGAAATGGTCCGCCTGCGCAAAGCCGTCGCGCAGCACCGCATCCAGCCCCGCCGTCACTTGGGCAAACACCTCGGGCGACCGCGCAAAGACCAGCCGCCGGTAGGGGCATTGCAACCGCCCCTCGACCTGCCACCAGTCATCGGGCGCGGGCGTCCACAGGCCAAGGATGCGCTCGACCTCCTGCAAGACGGAAAAGGCGTTATAGGTGTTCAGATGGTTGCGCTCGGGCAGTTCGTCCACCTGCGCCACCGCCTTGTCAAAGACAAGGCCGCGGTAATCGGGCACCACATGGCCCGGCCCCAGTTCCCGCTCCAGCGCAAGGCGGATCTCCTCGGCAAAGCAGCTTCCCATCAGGAAGAACCGGTCCAGCCGCCCCACCACCGGCGCAGGCGCCACCGTCACCATGCGATCCGCCATGAACCGCCGCCATGCAGGGTTCAGCTTCCGCGCCACCTTTACCGACATGCACACACCCGTCCGTCACCGATACCAAAGCCTAACCACAGGCCCCACCGCCCGCAACACATGGCGGCAGATCGGTTGCGCGGATGGCCTATAAGCCGGATTCTGTCCCAAGGCCCGATCTTGCGATCGCGCCCCTTGGATGACCATTCCTCTGCCGCACGTGTCACCACGGCGGTCAAGCTGCCAACCCGGGCCTCTGGGCTGAAGCGTCCCTGCGGAGGTCTCTGCCACCGGCAGACCTTTCCGCACGAGGCCCCTATTCGGCATTGCTCCGGGTGGGGCTTGCCTTGCCGTCCTTGTTGCCAAGTCCGCGGTGGGCTCTTACCCCACCGTTTCACCTTTTCCCCGCATGCGGGGTAGTCTCTTCTCTGTGGCGCTTTCCCTGGGGTTGCCCCCGCCGGGCGTTACCCGGCACCCTTGCTTCATGGAGTCCGGACTTTCCTCGAAGCTTGCGCCCCGCGGTCATCCAGCCATCCGCGCGAGGCAGGGCTTACGCCCCCGCCCTGCCTGCGTCAACGCCAAAGCGCCGCGCCAGATCAACCGCCATGCCCGCATCCCTCGGGTCCAGTGGCCCCGTGGCCCAGGGCCGGAACCGCAGCCGGAAGGCCCGCAGCAACAGGCCCTCATCCGCCACGGCGTAGCCAAAGGCCCGCGCGGCAGGGGCAAATTCCGCCACATCCGCCACACCCGCCGCAGGCCAGACCGACAGCCCCCCCAGCGCCAGCCGCCGCCAGTCGAACCGCGGCCCCGGGTCGGCCTTGCGGTCAGGCGCCATGTCCGAATGGCCGATCACCCGCTCGGGCGCGATGCCCCAGCGCGCCATGATGCCCGCCAGCACCCGCTCCAGCGCGGCCATCTGCGCCTCGGCAAAGGGCATGCGCCCGTCATTGGCCAGTTCGATCCCGATGGACCGCGAATTGACGTCCGCCACAGCGCCCCAGCGCCCTGCCCCCGCATGCCATGCCCGCCGCTGCTCGGGCACCAGCGCCTCGACCTCGCCCGTCTCGGAAATCAGCCAATGCGCCGAAACTTCGGCCACGGGGTCGCACAGCCGCGCCCGCGCCTCGGCGCAACTGGCCATCGCGGTGTAATGCAGCACCACCATATCCGGCAGCGCGCCCCCGCGCCGCTCGGAATGGTTGGGCGACGGAAACCCGCTCACTGCCGGAAGGGGCGCGGATCCCATGAACAGGCAAAACCGTCCCCGTCAGGGTCCAGCCCCTTGCGGTCCCGCTTCGGACCGCCCGCCTCAAGGAACGCCTGCTGCGCCAGATCGGGCGAGGCAAAGCGCGCACAGGCCACCATCGGGTCGGTCAGCCGCAGGGCCGAACGGCTATACATCTGCGTGCCGGGGGCATGGGTGGTCGCCAGCGCGAATTCCACGATATTCGGCCCCGTCTCGGTGCGCTGCGGCACGGCGGTCGGTTGCACGACCTGATACTGCGCGCGGTTCCGCGCCAGCCGCTCCTTGTCGCTTTCAATCGTCTCGCGGCTGGAAACCGCGCTGAAATCCTGCTCGTCCGAGATGCCGGTATTGTTATGCACCATCTCGCCCGATTCGACCTTGATGTTGCTCGGCGCATCCCCGCGCGGGCGGTTCGGGTCAAGCGTGGCAGGGTCAAGCGTGGCAGGGTCAAGCGTCTGGCCCGCCCCCGCCTGCGGATAGGTCGCAAGCGGCGTTGTCGTCAGCGGCGTGTTCACCGGCTCGAACCCCGCCGCGCCATTGCCGAAAACCGGCTGGTTCGGATCGGGCAGCCCCGTGGCGCGGTCAATCGCCGCCGCCGCCGCCTCGGGCGAAAATCCGGCCGGCGCCTGTGCCACCGGCGCCACCGGCTGGCGGGCGCCTGATGCCGCCTGCTCGCGCAGATAGCTGTTGTAATCGCTGAACCCCACGCCCTGCGCCGAATCCGGCACCGGCGGGCTGCATGCCGCCAAGGACAGGGCCGCGACAGTCAGGCTCAGGAAAACTTGGGTCCGCATGGTTCCGCCCCGCTGCGTTTCGTATTCGGCTTGCGCCCTTACCACCATTTACCCGGCTTCGCTACAAAACCGGCCGCCCGCTCCAGCACATAGGCGTGATTAAGCAGGTCGCCCTCTTCCCACGGCCGCCCGATCAGCTGCAACCCCAAGGGCAGGCCCTTGGCATCCAGGCCCACCGGAACCGAAACCCCCGGCAGCCCCGCAAGGTTCACCGTCACGGTAAACACATCGTTCAGATACATCTCGACCGGATCGGCACTCGCCATCTCGCCAAGGCCAAAGGCGCTGCTGGGCGTGGCAGGCGTCAAAATCGCATCGACACCGGCCGCAAAGGCCAGATCGAAATCGCGCTTGATCAGCGCCCGCACCTTGCGCGCACGGTTGTAATAGGCGTCATAGAACCCCGCCGACAGCACATAGGTGCCCACCATGATCCGGCGCTGCACCTCGGGGCCAAAACCTTCGGCGCGGGTCTTTTCATACATCTCGGTGATGCCATCACCCGCCTGCAACTCAGCGCGGTGCCCATAGCGCACGCCGTCATAACGGGCGAGGTTGGACGAGGCTTCCGCAGGCGCGATGACATAATAGGCAGGCAGCGCATATTTCGTATGCGGCAGCGAAATATCGACAATCTCGGCCCCCGCATCGCGCAGCATGTCGGCACCCTTGGCCCACAGCGCCTCGATCTCGGCAGGCATCCCGTCCATGCGGTATTCCTTGGGAATACCGATCTTCTTGCCACGGATGTCACCGGTCAGCGCCGCCTCGAAATCCGGCACGGGCAGGTCGGCGCTGGTGCTGTCCTTGGCATCATGCCCCGACATGGCCGACAGGAAGATCGCCGCATCGCGCACGCTTTTGGTCATCGGCCCCGCCTGATCGAGTGACGAGGCAAAGGCCACCACCCCCCAGCGCGACACGCGGCCGTAAGTCGGCTTGATCCCCACGATGCCGGTGAACGCCGCTGGCTGGCGGATCGACCCGCCCGTATCGGTTCCCGTGGCCCCAAGGCACAGATCCGCCGCCACCGCCGCCGCCGACCCGCCGCTTGACCCGCCCGGCGTCAGCTTGCGGTCGTCGATCTTCCACGGGTTGACCGCATTGCCATAGCAGGACGTCTCGTTGCTGGACCCCATGGCAAACTCGTCCATGTTCAGCTTGCCCAGCATCACCGCGCCCGCATCGAACAGCTTGCTGGTGACGGTCGATTCATATTCGGGGCGGAACCCGCGCAAAATGTTCGACGCGGCCTGTGACGGCACGCCCTTGGTGCAGAAGAGGTCCTTGATGCCAAGCGGAATCCCGCACAGATCGGGCGCATCCCCCGCCTTCAGCCGCGCATCGGCGGCGCGCGCCTGATCCAGCGCGATATCCGGCGTCTTGTGGACAAAAGCGCCAAGATCATCCGCCGCATCTATCGCGGTCAGACAGGACATGGTCAGATCGACCGCCGAAATCTCGCCCTTGCGCAGCGCATCCCGCGCGGCGGCGATGGTCCATGTATTCGCGCTCATTCCACCACCTTCGGCACCGCAAAGAACCCCTCGCGCGCATCGGGCGCGTTCTTCAGGATCTGGCCCTGGATATTGCCATCCGTCACCACATCGGCGCGGCGCTTCAGCCGCATCGGCGTGACCGATGTCATCGGCTCGATGCCGGTCACATCCACCTCGTTCAACTGCTCCATGAAGCTTACGATGTCATTGAGCTGCCCTGCCAGTTTGGGCAGGTCAGGCGCCTCGACGCGGATACGGGCCAGTTTGGCCACCCGCCGTGCAGTCTCGATGTCGATCGACATGGGGCAATGCTCCCTGATTTTGCTTCCGCCCGTTTAGCCCCCGCCCCGCCACCCCGCAAGCCCCGCGCCCGTGGCAGGGGGGGCATTTTCTTTGCGCCGCGCCACGCTAGCTGAGGTGCGACAGAAATCGGAGACTTCCCCATGCAGATCATCTGGCTCGGCCATTCCGCCTTCCGCATCGAAATCGAAGGGGCGACCCTGCTCGTCGATCCGTGGCTGACGGGCAACCCCATGTTCCCCGCCGACCGCCGGGCCGAGGCGATTGCGGGCGCGACCCACCTGCTGCTCACCCATGCCCATTCCGACCATTCCGGCGATGCCGCCGCCATTGCCAAAGAGCTCGATATCCCGCTGGTCGCCATCTACGACCTTGCCGGCCATTTCCAGAAAACCGACGGCGTCAAGATCATCGGCTTCAACAAGGGCGGCACGGTCGACCTGAACGGGGCCAAGGTCACGCTGGTCAATGCCTGCCATTCCTCGACCCTTGGCGATGTGCCGGTGGGCAGCGAATGCGGCTTCATGATCGCGGGCGAGGGGCACACGATCTATGTCTCGGGCGATACCGACATCATGGCCGATATGGAATGGATGGGCGACTATCACAAACCCGATATCGGCATCCTGTCGGCAGGTGGCCATTACACGATGGACATGGCCCGCGCCACCTATGCCGCCAAACGCTATTTCAACTTCAAGACCGTGATCCCCTGCCACTACCGCACCTTTGGCGCCTTGGCGCAAAACGCCGACATCATGCGCGATGGCCTGCCCGGCGTGCAGGTGACCGAACCCGAAGTGCTGGTCCCCCTGACCTACTGACCAAGCGGAGCGGGCGTTCCGCCCGCACGCCGGAAGCCCGCGCAAAGCGCGGGCGCGTCAGGGGCGCTCGCGCCCCTCTTGGCGCGTGCCGCGCCAATTCACCCCTGAGGATATTTCAGGGCAGAAAATGAAGGCGGCGCGCATTTTCTGCCTCCAAATATCCTCAGGGGGTGAGGCCGCAGGCCGAGGGGGCAGAATGCCCCCTTTCCCGGCGTCAGATGCGTGCCATGGCGGCATCAAAGCGCCGGCGCCGCGTGGCCAGCGCCTCGGCCAGATATGGATCGGGGGGGATCTCGTGTTCCCGCGCGGGGCGTTCGGTCAGCACCGACATTCCGGCCCCGGCCGCGACCGCGGCCAGCCGGGCCGCGCCCATCGGCCCTGCCAGATCGGACCGTGCCGGCACCGAGACGGGCTTGCCCAGCGCCGAGGCGATTAGGTGCAGCCACAGCCTGCTGCGCGTGCCGCCGCCCACCACGGTGAAGCGGTCCGCCATCACCCCCACCGCGCCCTGTGCCGCCACGCAATCGGCCATCTGCAAGGCCACCCCTTCCAGCGTCGCATAGCCCAGCATGGCCGGTGTCACGCCCGGATGCAGCCCCTCGATCCGGCCCAGCGCATCGGGGCGGTTGAGCGGCGTGCGCACCCCCGTCAGGCAGGGCAGAAAGACCGGCGCATCGGCCAGGCTGCCGCCCGCCGCAAAGCCTTCGGCCAGTGCCGCCAGTTCCGCCGCCCCCCGCCCCGTCACCGACCCCATCCAGTCGAGCGAGGCTGTCGCGCTCATCACCACGCCCATCGACAGGAAGGTGTCGGGCACCACATGGGCCGAGGTCAGGATCGCCTGTTCCGGCCCCGGATGGAAACCCGCATCCACGATGCAGGCCACGCCCGAGGTGCCCACCGTCAGCACCGCATCCCCCGGCCTTGCGCCCCCCGCGCCAAGGGTCGAGCCCATATTGTCGCCCGCCCCCGCCGCGACCGAGACGCGCCCCATGCCCCAGCGCGCCGCCAGATCGCGCCGCAGCACCCCCGCTTCGGCCCAGCTGTCCAGCACGGGCGGCAGATGGGCCATGTCCCATCCCACCGCCGCGCAAAGCGCGCCATCCCATCGCCCCGTCGCGCAATCCATCAGTTGCGTGCCGCCCGCATCGGACGGTTCGGTCGCCACCTCGCCGGTCAGGGCAAGGCGCACATAATCCTTGGTCAGCAGCAGCATCCGCGCGCGGTCCAGCACGGCGGGTTCGTGTTTGCGCAGCCACAGGATCTTGGGCGCGGTGATGCCGGGGTCGGGCGTGCCGTTGGTGCGCCGTCCGATATCGGGCATGCGGGCCAAAAGTTCGGCACATTCCGCAAGCGACCGCTGGTCGTTCCACAGGATCGCGGGCCGGACGGGGCGCAGGTCGGCATCAAGGAATAGCCCCGCCAGCATCTGCCCCGACAGGCCGATGCCGCGCACCGCCGCCATCTCGCGCGGGGCTTCGGCCGCCAGACGGTCAAGGCAGGCCAGCACCGCCGCCACCCACAGATCGGGGTCCTGTTCGCTATGCCCCACCGCCGGGCGCGACACGGGCACCGTCTCGGACGCGGTTGCCACGACGCGGCGCATCTCCTCGATCAGCACCGCCTTGATGCCCGACGTGCCCAGATCCACCCCGATCAGCATCATCGCGCCCTCTGGCAGGTGCAGCGCCGCGGATGGCGGCGCGTCCGCATGTCGGGGCGGGTCGGGACGGGCGGGCGTGGCATCATCATCCGTCACCTCTGGCGCGTTGCGGCGGGTCGCGTGCAGGATGCTTTGCCGCTGGCCACGCAAAGATCAAGCCCGTAAGCCGCCTTGCCCCGCCGCCCCCTGCCCATCCCTGCCCATCCCTGCCTGCAAAAGCGACCAAAGCCCTGCCCACCGGACACCGCCCCCGTCGTCGGCCTTGCACTTGCCGCCCGCAGGGGGCACCACTTCTGCCCGTATGGCCGCATGCCGCAGTCAGGGGAACGCCCGATGCCGACCGATTCCGCCGCAGACCCCCTTGCCCGCGCCGTGGCGCAATCGGCCTCGGTGGCCGAGGTGCTGATCGCCCCGGGGGCCATCGCGCAGGCGGGCGCGCTATACCGCCGCCATTTCACCGGTCCCGCCTGCCTGATCGCCGACGATGCCTCATGGGCCGCCGCCGGTCCGCAGGCCGAGGCGGCGCTGAACGCCGCGGGCATCGCCACCCGCCGCCACATCCTTGCCATCCCGCCCCGCCCCAAACCCACCGTCGAACTGGCCGACAGCCTGCGCCACATGCTGGCGCCGGGCGAGACGCCGGTTTCCATCGGCTCGGGCGTGCTGAACGATGTGACCAAGCACGCGGCCTTCCGCCTCGACCGGCCCTATCTGTGCATCGGCACCGCCGCCTCGATGGATGGCTATACCTCGGCCGGTGCGCCGCTGTCGGAAAAGGGGTTCAAGAAAACCATCCCCTGCCGCCCTGCCCGCGCCGTGCTGGGCGATCTCGACATCATCGCCCGCGCACCCCGCGCCATGACCGGCTGGGGTTACGGCGACCTTGCCGGAAAGGTGCCCGCGGGCGCCGACTGGATCATCGCCGATGCGCTCGGGCTCGAAGCGATCGACACCGTCGCGTGGCCGCTTGTGCAGGGCGGATTGCGCGGCTGGCTTGCCAACCCCGCCGCCATCGCGGCGGGCGATCCCGCCGCCATCAGCGGGCTGTTTCGGGGTCTTACCCTTGTCGGCCTCGCGATGGAGCTGCACGGCTCGTCCCGCCCCGCCTCGGGTGCCGACCACCAGATCGCCCATCTGTGGGAAATGGAGGATCTTTCGCAAGGGGGCGCGCGTGTCAGCCACGGCGCCTGCGTGGCGGTGGGCTGTTCGATGACGCTGCGGCTTTATGACTGGCTTCTGGCGCAGGATCTGACGCGGCTTGACCCGTCCCATGCCGACCGTGCACCCGACCTTGACGCCAAGTTCGCCGCCATCACCGCCGCCTTCGGCCCCGGCGAAATCGCCGCCCGCGCGGCCGAGGAAACCCGCGCCAAGCATATCGACCGTGCGGCCCATCGTGACCGGATCGAAACCCTGCGCCGCATCTGGCCCGACCTTGCCGCCCGCCTGCGCGCCCAGCTCATGCCCGCCGCCGAAATGCGCGCCGCCCTCCATGCGGCAGGTGCCCCGTCGGACGCCGCCGAAATCGGCGTGGACCGCGCCGCCCTGGAACGCACCACGCGCAATGCCCGCTTCCTGCGCAGCCGCTATACCGTGCTCGACCTGCTCGACGAAACCGGCCTTCTGGAACAGGCCATCGCGGCAGCCCTTCCCCCGTCCTGACCAACCGGCCCCCGCCGCTGCAAACCCGACCGGCGGGCTATTCTTCGGCCCCCGCATCCGGTCGCGCAGCGGGGCGAAGCCCTGCCAAAAACATCCTTCCCTGCCGCAAATCGGGCACTGATGGAAAAAGCCCGCCGGTCCGCGCCGTGCCGCACCGCCATCCGCGCCCTGACAGACAACCGCGGGCAGCCCCCCTTGCCCCGCGCATCATGCCGACATCGCAAAGACAATACCCCACCGCCCATGCCCCAGCGGGTTTCGCACCGCCAAACGCCATGCCGCAAAACCCTGCGCGCCCGCCGTCCAAACCCAAAACGCGCCCCCTCACCAGACCGCCCCCCAATCCGCCCAAGCCAACAGCGCGCCCCAGCAAGCGCACCTTCCGCCGCCAGACGACAGGCAGGCGCATCGCAACACACCGCGCCAATCCACCACCAGCGCCGCCCCGGCCGCCATCCCCTGACACACCGGATGCACCCGAACCCTGACCTCCCACGGCAACAGGCCGAAAGAACGGCGCGCGCAGATCGCCCCCCCTTTCCAACCGCCCCGCCACAGTCCAAGCTGCCCCCGAACCTGCTCCACGCCGGACCCCAGCCATGCCAGACCTCACCGCCCTCGCCACCCGCGCCGCCGCCGAAATCCGCGATGCCACGGCAGCGGTCGATCCGGCCGAACTGGCCGCGCTCGTCACCGAACTGGCCAGCGCCAAACGCATCGTCGCCCATGGCCTCGGGCGCGAAGGGCTGATGATGCGCGCACTGGTCATGCGGCTCTACCATCTCGGGCTCGACGCCCATGTCTGGGGCGACATGTCCACCCCGCCGGTGGGCAGGGGCGACCTGCTCCTCGTCTCGGCCGGACCGGGCGGCTTTGCCACCATCGACAGCCTGCTTGGCATCGCGCAGGGCGCAGGGGCGCGGGTCGCGTGCATCACCGCCCGGCCCACGGGCAGCACGGCCTCTGCCGCAGACCTTGTGCTGACCATCCCCGCCCAGACCATGGCCTCCGATCAGGGCGCCATGGCCACCTCGGTCCTGCCCATGGGGTCGCTGTTCGAAGGCGCGCAATATCTGACCTTCGAACTCCTCGTCCTTGCCCTGCGCGACCACCTCGGCGCCGATTCCGCCGCCATGCGCGCCCGCCACACCAATCTCGAATGACCCGACCGCCCCCGCCCCCGTCCCCCGACCGGACCCGCCCCATGTCCCCCGCCCCGCAAGATGCCGAAACCGCCTTCCGCCGCTACGAAGCCATCCGCCCCCGCCTGCCCGCCGCCCGCTTTCCCGCCCGCGCGCGGCACTGCGACACGCTCTCGCAGGCGGCCGATCTCTATGACGGTTTCCTGCTCGATGCCTTCGGCGTGCTGAATGTGGGCGAAACCGCCATCCCCGGCGCGGTGGCCCGCATGGCCGAACTGCGCGCGCGCGGCAAAAGCCTGACGGTCCTCACCAATGCGGCCAGCTACACCAAGGCGCAGCTCTTGGCGAAATACCACCGCCTCGGCTTTGACTTCACCGAACCCGAGGTGGTCTCCTCGCGCGATATCGCCGCCGCCCGCCTGAACGCCATCGCCCCCCGCGCCCGCTGGGCCGCGATCAGCCAAAGCGGCGACAGTTTTGCCGACCTTCCCGCCACCATGCTCGACGCCGTTGAAGATCCCGCCACCTTCGACACCGCCGATGCGATCCTGTTCCTCTCCTCGGCCCGCTGGACGCCCGCGCTCCAGACCCGCCTCGCCGCCGCGCTGGCCCGCAATCCGCGCCCCGTGGTCATCGCCAATCCCGACCTCGTCGCCCCGCGCGAGGCTGACCTTTCCGCCGAACCGGGCCTGTTCGCCCATGCCCTGACCGATGCGCTGGGCCTTGACTGCCACTATTTCGGCAAACCCTTTCCCGATGCCTTTGCCGATGCCATCGCCCGCGCGGGCCACGCCCCCCACCGGCTCGCCATGGTGGGCGATACGCTGCACACCGACATTCTGGGCGGTGCCGCGGCAGGCTGCGGCACGGTCCTCGTCACCCGCCACGGCCTGTTCCGCGGCCTCCCCGTAGCCCCCTTCATCACCCGCTCGGGCATCGTGCCCGATGTGATCGTCGAAACCACCTGACCGCCCCCGAACCGCCCCAGAACCGCCCCAGAACCACCCACGCCGCGCCCGCCCCCCAACGCCCCGCCCGAACACCCCACAACCGCCCCCCCCCCGACCCGAGGGCCCGCTCCACCCCACCACAAAGCGAACACCCACCGCCCGCACCTTCCCTGCCCCACCCCTTCATCTTTGCAAAAATACTCCGGGGTCCGGGGCAGCGCCCCGGTCCTGCCCCATGCCCCCCCCGCTCCCCAAAGGCCAAGCCCCACGCACAGCCCCCCTCACCCTTGCCCGAAATACTCCGGGGTCCGGGGCAGCGCCCCGGTCCTGCCCCATGCCCCCCCGCTCCCCAAAGGCCAAGTCCCATACACAGCCCCCCTCACCCTTGCCCGAAATACTCCGGGGTCCGGGGCAGCGCCCCGGTCCTGCCCGTGTGGCAGCGCCCCGGTCCTGCCCGTGTGGCAGCGCCCCGGTCCTGCCTGTATCGCAGCGCCCCGGTCCTGCCCGCCTAACGGCGCCCCGCGAAAAAGCCCTTCAACAGCGCCTCGGCCTCGGTCGCGCCGATACCGTCGTAAATCTCGGGCACATGGTGGCACTGGGCGTGCGAAAACACCCGTGCCCCCACGCTCACCCCGCCCGATTTCGGGTCTGCCGCCGCGTAATACAGCCGCCCGATCCGCGCGGCGGCAATCGCGCCCGCGCACATCGCACAGGGTTCCAGCGTGACATAAAGATCATGCCCGCCCAGCCGCTCGGTCCCTGCCGCAGCGCAGGCGGCGCGGATCGCCAGCATCTCGGCATGGGCGGTCGGATCGGCCAGCTCGCGCGTGCGGTTGCCCGCGCGCGCCACCACCACGCCCGCCTGCACGACCACGGCCCCCACGGGAACCTCGCCCCGCGCGGCCGCCGCCCGCGCCTCGTCCAGCGCGATCTGCATGAAAGACCGGAACTCCATGCCCCTTCCTGCCCCAGCCCCGCGCATCTGGCAACACGCCTTCCCGCCGCATCGCGGGCGCGCGGGGGGCGGGGGTGGAAAACCCCCGCCCTTTCCGCTATCACCACCCCTTGCCCACGAGGACACCATGACCAAAGCCCCCACCGCCAAGCCTGCCCCCGCCACGCCCCCCGCAGGCGCCCCGACCGGTGACCGCATCGCCAAGGTGCTGTCCCGCGCCGGCATCGCCTCGCGGCGCGAGGCCGAGCGCCTGATCGCGGCGGGCGAGGTCGCGGTGAACGGCAAGGTGATCGACAGCCCCGCGCTGAATGTCGGCCCCGCCGACCGCATCACGGTTTCTGGCCAGCCCGTGGGCCAGCCCGAACCCGCCCGCCTCTGGCTCTATTACAAACCCGAAGGCCTCGTGACCTCGGCCTCCGATGAAAAGGGCCGCGACACGGTGTTCCAGCACCTGCCCGAAGACATGCCCCGCGTCATGTCGATCGGGCGGCTCGACCTCAATTCCGAAGGGCTGCTGCTGCTCACCAATGACGGCGAACTCAAGCGGCGGCTCGAACTCCCCTCGACCGGCTGGCTGCGGAAATACCGTGTGCGCGTCAAGGGCAACCCCACCGATCCCGACCTCGAACCCCTGCGCAAGGGGATCGTCGTCGATGGCGAGAAATTCCAGCCGATGACCGTGGTGCTTGACCGCCATCAGGGCGCCAATGCCTGGCTCACCATCGGCCTGCGCGAAGGCAAGAACCGCGAAATCCGCCGCGCCATCAACGCGCTCGGCATGATCGTGAACCGCCTGATCCGCATCAGCTATGGCCCCTTCCGCCTGAACGAATTGCAACCCGGCGCGGTGGAAGAGGTCCGCCCCCGCATCCTGCGCGACCAGCTTGGCCTGACGGGCGAGGCGTCGGATGATTTCGCCCCCGCCGCGCCGAAACCGGCCGTCAAGACCGTCTCGCGCGGTGCGGCGCGCAAACCCTCGGGCCCCCGCCCGCGCGACCTTGACGCCTCCGATCCCGCCAAGCGCGCCCCCGCCGCGCCCAAATCCAGACCGCCCCGCCCCGAAGGCGGCGCAGCCCGCCGCGGCCCCGCAGGCGCCCCCGCCCCCGCAGGCGACGCGCCCCGCCGCTTCGGCACCGCTGCCACCAAACCGGGCGCAGCCAAACCGGGCGCCGCCAAAGCAGGCCCCGCCGCCGGCAAAGCCACCGCCAAACCCGCGCCCCGGGCCAAACCACAACCCGCGGGCGATTCGCCCGCAGGCCGCAGCGGCACGGGTGCTGCGGCGCGGCCCCCGTCCAAACCGCGCCCCGCACCGACCGGCGGGCCCCGCAAACCCCGCCAGCCTTAGGGATTTGCCGCCACCACCTTTCGCAGCCGATCCCGCCCGCAGGACTGGCATGGACCCGACCCTTCGCCTATAGTCCACCCCGACCAAGGCCAGACGGGGAACGGGCGCAAGCATGACAGGCGATACCTTTCGCAGCCTCTCCTACTTCCTGCTTCTGGCCCTCATCCTCTATGTCGGCGCGTCCGGGGGGCAATGACATGGCACAGCGTTTCGGCGGCAAATACAGCCCCACCCCTGCCCCCACCCCCGATGCGGCAGGCACCCCGCCAGATACCCCGCCCGTCGCAAACCGCTTCGACGGCAAGCGCCCGCTGCCCGCACGGGGCCGGACCAACCTGTTCTTCGTGGCCTCCTTCGCCCTGCTGGTCCCCGCCGTCCTGCATGGCGGCCCCGATGTCCTGTTGCGCTCGGTCGGGGCCACCGCGCTCTGCCTCGCCGCCGTCTGGCTCACGCGTGAGGGGCTGGTGGCCGAAGACGCCTTCAACGCCCGCACCATCGCCCGCCGCCCGGCCATCCCGCGCAAGATATTTGCCGCCGTGCTGACCGGCGCCGCCCTCGGCCTTGGCGCGACCATCACCCAGCCCGGCCTTTACCCGCTTGCCTTCGCGCTGGCCGGTGCCGCCGCCCATCTGGCCGCCTTTGGCCTCGATCCCCTGCGATCCAAGGGCGCAACCGGCCTTGACGAATTCCAGACCGACCGCGTCGCCCGCGCCGTGGACGAAGGCGAACGCTTCCTGTCAGACATGCGCGATGCCATCCGCCGCGCCGGCGACCGCGCGCTCGAAGCGCGGGTTGATGCCTTCACCACCACCGCCCGCACACTTTTTCGCACGGTCGAGGGCGATCCCGGCGATCTGACCGCCGCGCGCAAATTCCTCTCGGTCTATCTTTCCGGCGCCCGCGACGCGACGGTCAAGTTTGCCGATTTTTACGCCACCTCGCGCGATGCCACCGCGCGGGCCGATTATCTTGGCCTGCTCGACGATCTGGAAACCAATTTCGCCAGCCGGACCAAGGCCCTTCTGTCCAACAACCGCAGCGATCTCGATGTCGAAATCGGCGTCCTGCGCGAAAGACTGCAACGCGAGGGCTAGGCCCCGCATCCCGCCCCACCCCTCCGCGCCCGTTCTTCGCATCTGTAAAGGTTCCCGCCATGCCCGAAACCATCCGCGACGCCGCCGCCACCGCCCTGACCGAAGTGGAAGCCGTGACCAAGGCCCTGCTGCCCGAACCCGTGGCCGAAGTGGTGCCCCTGTCCGCCGCCCCCGCCCCGCAGGCCGAAGAAATCCGCAAACGCATGGCCGAGGTTGACCTGTCCGATGCCCAGTCGATCTTGTCCTTCGGCTCGTCTGCACAGGCCGAATTGCAGGTGATCAGCCAGGAAATGCTGTCGGGCGTCCGCAACAAGGATGTCGGCCCCGCAGGCGACAGCCTGCGCGAGATTGTCACCACCATCCGCGGCTTTTCCGCCAGCGAACTCGACCTGGGCCGCGATCAAAGCTGGTGGGAAAAACTGGTGGGCCGCGCCAAGCCGGTGGCGAAATTCGTCGCGCAATACGAACAGGTGCAGGGCCAGATCGACCGCATCACCGAAAACCTGCTGATGCACGAACATACCCTGCTCAAGGACATCAAGGCGCTTGATATCCTTTATGCCAAGACGCTCGCCTTCTATGACGAACTGGCGCTCTACATCGCCGCAGGCCAAGCCAAGATAGCCGAGGCCGACCAGACCGCCATCCCCGCCAAAGAGGCCGCAGTGGCCGCCGCCCCCGAAGCCGATCAGGTGAAACTGGCACAGGAACTGCGCGACCTGCGCGCCGCCCGCGACGATCTCGACCGCCGCGTGCATGACCTGCGCCTGACCCGTCAGGTGACGATGCAATCGCTGCCCTCGATCCGCCTCGTGCAGGAAAACGACAAAAGCCTTGTGGCCAAGATCAACTCGACACTGGTCAACACCGTGCCGCTGTGGGAAACCCAGCTCGCGCAGGCCGTCACCATCCAGCGCAGCAAGGATGCCGCCGAAGCGGTGCGCGATGCCAATGATCTGACGAATGAATTGCTCAAGGCCAATGCCGAAAACCTGCAACAGGCCAACCGCGTCGTGCGCGAGGAAATGGAACGCGGCGTTTTCGATATCGAGGCCGTCAAGGCCGCCAACGCCACCCTCATCGCCACCATCGAGGACAGCCTTCGCATCGCCGACGAAGGCAAGACCCGCCGCGCCGCCGCCGAGACCGACTTGCAAAAGCTTGAAACAGACCTGCGCGACACGCTGGCATCCGCCCGCGCCAAACCTGTCGGCCCCGCCCCCGATCCTGCCGCGCCCAACCCCGCAGCCCCCTGACGCTTGCCAAGGAAAACCGTCCTGCACACGCTTTCGCCCCGCTTCCGCTCTGTCCTGACGGGCCTGTGCCTGTCGGCGCTCGCCGCCTGTGGCCCCATGCCACCGGCCCCGCCACAGGCGGGCAGCGCCGTGCCGGACCAAAGCCCCGCCACCGCCCCCGCCGTAGCGCCGACGGAAACCGAAGCCAGCCTTGCCGCGCGCCAGCATTACGCCCGCGTGCAGACGATGCTGCTGGCGCAGGGGCTGCTCCGCACCGATGGCGGCGGCCCCGACACCCCCTTTACCGACCGGATGCTGGCCGAAAACTTCATCCGCGTGGCGCTTTACGACGAATACACCCGCACCTCGGGCGGCCCCGTCCAGCGCACCACCGCCAGCCGCATCCGCAAATGGGATGTGCCCGTCCGCCTCGGGCTGCGCTTCGGCGTCTCGGTCCCGCCCGACCGCCGCGCCGCCGATACCGCGCGCATCGCCTCGTTCCTTGCGCGGCTCTCGCGGCTGACCGGCCATGCCATCGGCCTGTCCGACACCAATCCCAACTTCCTTGTCTATATCGTGTCCGAAGACGAACGTCAGGCGCTCGGCCCGCAGATCCGCGCCAGCCTGCCCGGTCTTTCGCCGTCCGAAGTGGGCGCGATCACCCAGATGGACCGCTCCACCTATTGCCTTGTCTATGCCATGTCCGATGGCGCCAGCTCCAGCTATACCCGCGCCTTCGCCGTGATCCGCGCCGAACATCCCGATCTTCTGCGCCTGTCCTGCATGCATGAAGAAATCGCCCAGGGTCTTGGCCTTGCCAATGACAGCCCCTCGGCCCGCCCCTCGATCTTCAACGATGACGAGGAATTTGCCCTGCTCACCCGGCAGGACGAACTGATGCTGAAAATCCTTTACAACCCCGCCCTCACCCCCGGCATGACCGAAGATCAGGCCCGCCCCATCATCGCCACCCTCGCCGCGCGCCTGATCGGCGGCGAAAGCTGACCCCTCGGCAACGGCCCCGCATTGGCTCCGCAGGGGCCTGCAAGAATTTTCGCAGGCCCCCCGCTGCGATATGGTGTTTTGCGGCCATCCTCCTGTATGCTTCCGGCCGGGCGAACACTCGAAAGAACGGGGCGGTTATATGGTTTTCGGCTTCCTGCGCGGCGAATTCATCGATGTCATCGACTGGACCGATGACACCCGCGACACCATGGTCTGGCGCTTCGAACGTCAGGGCAACGCAATCAAATACGGCGCCAAGCTGACCGTCCGCGAAGGCCAAGCCGCCGTTTTCATCCACGAAGGCCAGCTTGCCGATACTTTCGGCCCCGGCCTCTACCAGCTTGAAACCAACAACCTGCCGATCCTGACCACGCTGCAACACTGGGATCACGGCTTCAGCTCGCCCTTCAAATCCGAGATTTACTTCATCTCGACCACCCGCTTCAACGACCAGAAATGGGGCACCAAGAACCCCATCATGTGCCGCGACCCCGAATTTGGCCCCGTGCGCCTGCGCGCCTTCGGCACCTATTCGATGCGCGTTTCCGATCCGGCGCTGTTCCTCAAGGAAATCGTCGGCACCGATGGCGAATTCACCGCCGATGAGGTGTCGGACCAGATCCGCAACGTCATCGCCCAGCAGTTCAGCCAGATCATCGCCAAGGCGGGCATCCCCGTGCTCGATATGGCGGGCAATACCGGCGACCTTGGCAAGCTGGTCGCCACCGCGATCAACCCCACCATCGCGGGCTATGGCCTGACCCTGCCCGAATTCTACATCGAGAACATCTCGCTTCCCGAAGAGGTGGAAAAGGCGCTCGACAAACGCACCTCGGTCGGCATCGCAGGCGACTTGAACAAATACATGCAATTCTCGGCGGCCGAGGCGATGGGCAAGGGCGGTTCGGGCGGCGATGCGATGACCGCAGGCATCGGGGCTGCCATGGGCATGCAGATGGCCCAGAACATGGCCCAAAGCATGAACCCGAATACCGGCCCCTGGGGGGCTGCCCCGCAATCGGCGGGCGCACCGCCCCCGCCCCCCCCGCCCCCCGCCGCCCGCGCATGGCATATCGCCGCCAACGGCGCCACCACCGGCCCCTTTGCCGAAGCCGACCTTGCCGCCATGGTGACGGCAGGCACCCTGACACGCGCCAGCACCGTCTGGTCCGAGGGGATGGAGGGCTGGAAACCCGCCGCCGAAACCGACCTCGCGCGTCTGTTCCGCACCACCCCGCCCCCGCCCCCGCCCGGAGCGTAAACCATGGCCCGTCAGACCTGGCCCTGCGCCGAATGCGGGGCCGACCTGCGTTTCGTGCCGGGTGCGACCGAACTGAAATGCGCCCATTGCGGCCATGTCCAGCCCATCCCCGACCAGCCCGCCCGCCGCAGCCGCGCCTTGGGCGAAATCGATCTGGCCCGTGGCCTTGCCGATGACCTGACGCCTGCGCAAACCGTCACGGTGCAATCGACCGCCTGCCCGAATTGCGGCGCGCTGGTCGAATTCAAGGGTGCCGAACACGCCACCGAATGCCCCTTCTGCGCCACGCCGGTCGTCACCGAAACCGACGAGACGCGCAAGATCAAGCCGCAGGCCGTGCTGCCCTTCGTCCTGTCCGAAGGTCAGGCGCGGCAGGCGATGACCGACTGGCTGGGCCGCCTGTGGTTCGCCCCGAACGGGTTGCAGGAATATGCCCGCAAGGGCCGCGCGCTGGCGGGTCTTTACGTGCCCTACTGGACCTTCGACGCCGCCACCCGCTCGCGCTATAGCGGGGCGCGGGGCGATTACTACTACACCACCGAAACCTATACCGAAAACGGCCAGACCCGCACCCGTCAGGTGCGCCACACCCGCTGGCGCGCCGCCTCGGGCCGCGTGGCCCGCGATTTCGACGATGTGCTGGTGCTGGCCAGCCAATCCCTGCCGCGCAGCTATACCGACGCCCTCGCCCCGTGGGACCTGTCGGCGCTGCAACCCTATACGCCCGATTACCTCGCCGGTTTCACCGCCGAAGGCTATACCGTCCCCCTCGCCGATGGCCACGCCATCGGACGCGAGGTGATGGAAGGCGTGATCCGTCAGGATGTCCGCGTCGATATCGGCGGCGACGAACAGCGCATCGACGATGTCGATACCGACTGGTCGGACGAAACCTTCAAACACATCCTGCTGCCCGTCTGGATGGCCGCCTACAAATACGGCGGCAAAAGTTACCGCTTCGTGGTGAACGGCCAGACCGGCAAGGTGCAGGGCGAACGCCCCTACAGCAAGTGGAAGATCTTCTTCGCCGTGCTGCTGGCACTGGCCATCGCAGGCGCGGCCTTCGCCGTGCTGCAAAACCGCTGACCGCGCAAGGGGGGCTGTCTGCCCCCCTCGCCGCCTGACGGCGGCTCACCCCCCGAGAGTATTTGGGCAAAGGTGAAGGGGTAAGACAGCATGGCCGCCCCCTCGGCAATGGCTGCCATGCCCCCGCCCCTGTTCATCCCCGCGCAAGCGGGGATCTCTGCCCGCTTTCCGCGCCGCCGCGACGATCAGAAAACGGGCGACCGGAGCAGGCGGCAACGATGAAGAAAGCGTAAAGCCAGCGTTTCGCGCGTCTGCATTGCCTGTGCATTCCCGTTTCATCCCTGTCACGCTTGACACGGCCCCCCCGCCGCCGCATCAGGCAGGCAATGTGACAGCAGGGCATCCCCATGATCGACCTTTCCCGCGTCTTGACCCAAGCCCGCATCCCCGAACTGCCGAACCCCTATTTCGGCAAGGTGCGCGACTGTTACGATCTGCCCGACAACACCCGCATCCTTATCTCGTCCGACCGTATCTCGGCCTTCGACCGCATCCTTGCCGCCATTCCGTTCAAGGGCCAAGTCCTTACGCAAACAGCGAAATTCTGGTTCGAGGCGACCGCCGACATCTGCGCCAACCATGTGCTTTCCTACCCCGATGCCAATGTGGTCATCGGCAAGCGGCTGACGATCCTGCCGGTCGAGATCGTGGTGCGCGGCTATCTGGCGGGCACGACGGGAACCTCGGTGCTGACGCTGTACAAACAGGGCCAGCGGGCGATGTATGGCCACATCCTGCCCGACGGCATGCGCGACAACCAGCCCCTGCCCGCCCCGATCATCACCCCCACATCCAAGGCCTTCGACGGCGGCCATGACGAACCGCTGACAGCCCAAGACATTGTTTCGCAAGGGCTTTTGACCCAGGCGCAATGGGCCGAGGTATCCTCGAAAGCCCTTGCCCTGTTCGCCCGCGGCCAGAAAATGGCCGCCGAACGCGGCCTGATCCTTGTCGATACCAAATATGAATTCGGCACGGATGAGGCGGGCAATATCCTGATCGCCGACGAAATCCACACCCCCGATTCCAGCCGCTACTGGCTGGCCGATGGCTATGAGGCGGCCTTTGCCGCCGGCACCCGCCCGCCAAGCTTTGACAAGGACGTGATCCGCGCCTGGGTCGCCGCCCGCTGCGACCCCTATGTCGATGAAATTCCTGTCATTCCCGCCGAGATGATCGCCAAGACCGCACAAGTCTATATCGACGCATATCAGGCGATCACCGGCCAACCCTTCGTCCCCGATACCACGGGCGCGACCCCGCTCGACCGCGTGCGCGCCAATCTGGCGCCCTATTTCAGCCGCTGACTGTTTGCGCTAACACCGCCCGATCCGTTAAGGTCGCCGCAATCCAAGGAGTGTTAGAGATGATTCTCAGCTGTGGCGAAGCCCTGATCGACATGTTGCCCCGCACCACCACACTGGGCGAACCCGCATTTTCGCCTTATGCGGGCGGCGCGGTGTTCAACACCGCCATCGCATTGGGCCGCCTTGGCGCGCCATCGGCGTTTTTTTCCGGCATTTCCAATGACATGCTGGGCCAGATCCTGACCGAAACGCTTGAGGCGTCAAAGGTTGACACTTCGTTAACGGCCCGGTCCGACCGGCCCACCACCGTGGCCTTCGTCAAGCTGGTCGATGGGCAGGCCACCTATGCCTTTTACGATGAAAACACCGCCGGTCGCCTTTTGGCGGAAAGCGAGCTTCCCGCCCTTCCCGCCAGCCTGGGCACCCTGTTTTTCGGCGGCATCAGCCTTGTGAACGACCCCGCCGCCAGCACCTATGAGGCGCTTCAGGCCCGCGAATCCGCCACCCGCGTCACCATGATAGACCCCAACATCCGCCCCGGTTTCATCGCAGGTAAAGAGGCGCAATACCGCGCCCGCATCGAACGCATGATCGCCCGCGCCGATATCGTGAAACTGTCGGACGAAGACCTGCACTGGCTGATGGGAACAGGCGACGTGTCGTCCCTCGCCCGCCAAATCCTTGAAAAGGGGCCAAAAATCGTTTTCATCACCGAAGGCGCCGCAGGAGCCCGCGCCATTACCGCCACGCAAAACCGCTTCGTCGCGGCCACCCGCGTGACCGTGGCCGATACGGTCGGCGCGGGCGACACGTTCAACGCGGGCGCCCTTTGCGCCCTGCACGAGGCGGGGGCACTGACCAAATCCGCGCTTGTTACGCTGTCCGACGACACGCTGGATGCCGCCCTGACCCTTGGCACCCGCGCCGCCGCCATTACCGTTTCCCGCGCTGGCGCCAACCCGCCTTGGCGCCACGAATTGTGAGGGCAGTCCTTCAACGCGTCAGCCACGCTTCGGTCACGGTCGATGGCGCCGTGACCGGCGAGATCGGCCATGGCCTGCTCATTCTGATCTGCGCCATGCAGGGCGATACCGACGCGCAGGCCCGCCAGATGGCCGCGAAAATCGCCAAGATGCGCATCTTCAAGGATGACGCGGGCAAGATGAACCTCTCGCTCCGCGATGTGCAGGGCTCTGCGCTGATCGTCTCGCAATTCACCCTCGCCGCCGACCTGCGCGGCAACCGCCCCGGCTTTTCCACCGCCGCCCCGCCCGACGAAGGCCGCAGGCTTTACGAGTTCTTCACGCGCGCGATGCAGGATGAGGGCATCCCCACCGCCAACGGCATCTTCGGGGCAGATATGGCCGTCGCCCTTGTAAACGACGGCCCCGTCACAATCTGGGTCGAGCTTTAGGCCTTCTCCCAAGCCGTTGTAAAACCGCCCAGAATCGTGGCCAGCTTCGCCTCGTCACCCTTCGGCACACCCGCCACACGCGCCACCAGCCCGCGTTTCTTGTCCTCGATCACCTCGGCCACGTGGCCCGAAATCCCCGCCTCGGCCAGCGCCGCATCATAGACGCGCTTCACCGCCAGCCGCCGCAGGTCGGGCTTGAACACCTTGCCCACCGCCGTTTTCGGCAATTCGGGCAGCAGTTCGATATGCTTGGGCACCGCCGCCCGTTCGGGAATATGGGCTGCGGCAAAGTCCATCAATTCGGCCACGGCCACCTCGCGCCCCTTGACCAGTTCGACATAGGCGCAGGGCAGCTCGCCCGAATGGGCATCGGGCTGGCCGATGGCGCCGACCACCGCCACAGCCTCGTGCTTCATCAGGGCTTCCTCGATCGTCGCGGGGTCGATGTTATGCCCGCCGCGGATGATGAGGTCTTTCGCCCGTCCGGTGATGAACAGATACCCCTCCGCATCGACCCGGCCCAGATCGCCCGTCCGCAAAAACCGCCCTTCGGCGAAGAGATCGCGGTTCTTGTCCACTTCCGTGTAGGTCGAACCCTCGAACACGCCGGGGTTGGCCACGCAGATCTCGCCCACCTCGTCCACGCCACATTCGCGGAAGGCATCCCCCTGTTTTTGCAGGATTCTCAGATGGGTATAGGGGAAGGGCAGGCCCACCGACCCGATCTTCTTCGTTCCCCCCGGCGGGTTCACGGCGACCAGACAGGTGCATTCCGTAAGCCCATAGCCTTCCACGATCTCGATCCCCGTCGCCTTTTTGAAGCGGGCATAAAGCTCGACCGGCAGCGCGGCAGACCCCGAAAAAGCGTTCTTCAGGCTGGAAATATCGGCATCGATGGGCCGCTGCATCAGCGCGGCCAGCGCGGTGGGAACCGTGATCAGATAGGTGCAGCGCCAGCGTTCGACCAGCTTCCACAGATTGTCCATCACCCCCGGCCCGCGATAGCCCGCAGGCGTCGGAAACACCACATGCGCGCCCGATGCGATCATCGACATCAGGATCGGATAGGCCGCAAACACATGGAACAGCGGCAGGGGGCACATCACCACATCTTCTGGGCGGAACAGCAGCCGCGCCCCAAGCCAGCCGTTATAGACCATGCCCGAAACCTTGTGCTGGGCCACCTTGGGCATCCCCGTGGTGCCGCCGGTATGGAAATAGGCGGCCACGCGGTCATCCTGCCGGTCTTCGAAATCAAGCGCATCCGACCGGTGCCGCGCCAGTTCATGCGCGAAATCCTTGACCACGGCGGTATGGGCCACGGGGTTTTTCGGCCGCACCAAGGGCACGATCCAGCTTTTCGGCGGCGTCAGATAGCGCAGCAGGTCCACTTCCAGCACAGTGGTCACGCCGGGGGCATGGCGCACGGCCTCGGCCACCTTTTGCGCCACGTCGGTCTTGGGAAAGGCCTTCAGCGTGACAACGACCTTGGCCCCCGTCTCGCGCAGAATGGCGCTGATCTGGGCCGGTTCCAGCAAGGGGTTGATCGGGTTCACGATCCCCGCCACCGCCCCGCCCAGCAGCACGACCGCCGTTTCAAGGCAATTGGGCAGCACATAGGCCACCACATCGCGTTCCCCAACCCCAAGGCTGCGGAACAAATTGGCCGCCGCCCGCGTTTGGGCCAGTAACTCGCTCCATGTCAGCGTGGCCGATTTGTCTTTCGGTCCAGCAAATATCTGGAAACTCACCGCCGGACGCGCCCCGTGGGCCGCCGCCGCGCGGGACAGAAAGCCATGCATGGTCCGCGACATGTCGCGGTCCTCCCACGGCATCTCGGACTCGATGGCCTTCAGGTCCGCCAGATTGGCGAATGTCGTCATGTTCCCCTCCCGCGCTGTGGCCCTTCATGTTCCCGAAGGTGCCGCGACAAGGAACATGGGTGCAAACACCGCATCCCGCAAGGCTGCGCCGTCACAGACGCCGCGTCACGCCTGCCCGTCGGTGAACTGCAACCGCGCCAGACGGGCGTAAAGCCCGCCTTCGGCCACCAGCGCCTCATGCGTGCCGGTGGCAACGATCTTGCCGTGATCGAATACCACGATCCGGTCGGCCCGCTTGACCGTGGCCAGACGGTGCGCCACGACCAGCGTGGTTCGCCCTTCCGACAGGCTTTCCACCGCCGCCTGCACCGCCCGCTCGCTTTCGGCATCCAGCGCGCTGGTCGCTTCGTCCAGCAACAGCACCTTGGCATCGCGCAGGATCGCCCGCGCAATGGCAATGCGCTGCTTTTGCCCGCCCGAAAGCATGACACCCCGTTCGCCCAGCCAGCTGTCATAGCCCTGCGGCAATTCGGTCAAAAAGCCATGCGCCGCCGCCGCACGCGCCGCGGCCTCGACCTCGGCATCGGTCGCTTCGGGGCGGCCAAAGCGGATGTTGTCGCGCGCGGATGCGGCAAAGATGACGGGGTCTTGCGGCACCAGCGCCACGGCGCGGCGGAAATCGGCACGCTCCATCTCGCGCAGGTCAATCCCGTCAAAGCGGATCGCGCCCGATTGCGGATCGTAGAACCGCATCAGCAATTGCAGGATCGTGGTCTTGCCCGCCCCCGACGGGCCGACCAGCGCCACGGTTTCGCCCGGCCGTACCGTCAGGCTAACGCCGTCCAGCGCCGAAACCTCGGGCCGCGCGGGGTAGCGGAAGGTCACGGCGTCAAACACGATCTCGCCCCGCACGGGGCGGGGCAGGGCCTTGGGCGCGGCGGGATCGTTCACCGAATCCTCGGCTGCCAGCATCTCGACCAGCCGCTCGGTCGCGCCTGCGGCCCGCTGCACCTCGCCCCAAATCTCGGAAAGCGCCCCCACAGCACCCGCCACCAGAACCGCATAGATCACGAATTGCACCAATTCGCCCGGTGTCATCCCGCCCGCCCGCACATCGCGCGCGCCGATCCACAGCACCCCCACGATGCCCGTAAAGGTCAGGAAGATCACGATCACCGTCATCAGCGACCGCACCTTCACCCGCGTCTGCGCCGAACGGTAAGCCTTTTCCGTAACCTCGGCAAAAGCCGCCCGCGTCTGCCCCTCATGGGTAAAGGCCTGCACCGTCTGCACCGCCGACAGCGCCTCGGATGCCGATCCGCTGGATGCCGCGATCCAGTCCTGGTTCTCGCGGCTCAGCGCCCGCAGGCGGCGGCCCAAGATCACGATGGGCACCACGATGGCCGGCACGATCAGCAGCACCAGCCCCGTCAGCTTGGCCGAGGTCAGCATCAGCAGCACCAGCCCCCCCGCCAGCATCAGCAGGTTACGCAGCGCAACCGAAACCGAAGACCCGATCAAGGACAGGATCAAGGTGGTGTCGGTGGTGATCCGGCTCAGCACCTCGCCGGTCAGCAGGCGTTCGTAAAAGGCGGGGCTCATGCCCATCACCCGGTCAAACAGGGCACGGCGGATATCGGCCACCACCCGTTCGCCCAGCTTGGTGACGAAATAGTATCGCACCCCCGTGCCCAGCGCGAGCAAGGCCGCGATCACCAGCGCCGCACCGAAATACTGGTCCAGCAACCCCACATCCTTGTTGAACCCGTCCACCACCCGCCGCACCGCGATGGGCAGCACAAGGCTCATCCCGGCCGTCACGACCAGCGCCAGCAGGGCCAGCACGGTCATCCCCCGATAGGGCCGCATGAACGGCGCCAGCCCGCGCAGGGCCCCCACCCGTTTTGATGCGGGGCGGTCGATGATCTTGTCGTCGCGGGCCATATCGTTTCCTGTGCTAAACGCTGCGCAGGGTTTAGCATCCCCGCCGTTGGGGACAAGCACCGCCGATGTCGCGCCCTCTATCGCCTGCCGTCCCGCCATGCCACCATGGCAGGCGGAGGCCCCATGATCACCACCCTTGTCTTCGATGCCTACGGCACCCTGTTCGATGTCACCTCGCCCGCCCGCCGTTCGGCGGAAAGCGGTGACTTTCCGGCGCTTTCGACCAAGTGGCACAGCTTCGCGGGCGATTGGCGGCGCAAGCAGCTTGAATACACATGGCTTCGCACCATGGTCGGGGAATATGCCCCCTTCGACACCGTCACGGCCGATGCACTTGACTGGGCGCTTGACCGGCATGACCTGACCGACCCCGCCCTGCGGGCGCGCCTGTTGTCTCATTACGAAGAATTGACCGCCTTTCCCGAAGCAGACGCCGTTCTCGGCAATCTTGCGGCTTCGGGTTACCGGCTGGTGATCCTGTCCAACGGTAACCCCGCATGGCTTAGGGCGATGATCGGGGCCGCAGGCCTGCGCGACCGGTTCGAAGCGGTCCTGTCCGTCGATCCCGTCCGCCTCTACAAACCCGCCCATCAGGTCTATGCGCGGGTCGAGGCGGCGACTGGCGCGCGCCCGCAGAACTGCCTTTTCGTGTCATCCAACGGGTGGGATATCGCGGGGGCCGCGCATTTCGGATTCGTGACCGCATGGGTAAACCGCGCGGGCGATCCGGTGGACCGCCTTCCCCAAGCCCCCGCCCATATCATCCCCGACCTCACCCATCTGGCCCGCCTGCTGCAATGACGCGCTTCTTCCACGCCCCCGATGGCGCCCGCATTGCCTATTCCGACAAAGGGACCGGCCTGCCCCTGCTGTGCCTCGCTGGCCTGACGCGCACGATGGCCGATTTCGACTATCTCGCCCCGCATCTGCCCCCCCTGCGTCTGATCCGCATGGATTATCGCGGCCGCGGGGCCAGCGACTGGACGGGGGGCGCCACCTATACCATCCCGCAAGAGGCGGCCGATGCCTTGGCCCTGCTCGACCATCTGGGGCTGGAACGCACCGCGATCCTTGGCACCTCGCGCGGGGGGCTGATCGGTATGTTCCTTGCCGTCACGGCGAAACAGCGCCTGATCGGGCTGTGCCTGAACGATATCGGCCCCGTGATCGAACGCGACGGGCTGGTCCGCATCGGCGATTACCTTGGACGCAACCCCGCGCCCAAAACCCTTGCCGCCTTGGCCGAAGCCTATCCCCGTTCGATGCCGGGCTTTGCCAATGTCCCCCTGTCTCGCTGGCGGCAAGAGGCCGAAAAGCACTATACCGAAACGCCGGACGGCCTGCGCATCACTTACGATCCCGCCCTGCGCGATGGTTTCGTGGCCAGCCTTTCAGGCCCCGCCGCCGATGCCTGGCCCCTGTTCGATGCCTGCGTGGGCCTGCCGCTCGCGCTGATCCGTGGCGCGAATTCCGACCTGCTTTCCCCCGAAACCACCGCCGCGATGCAGCGCCGCCGCCCCGACCTTATCGTCGCGAACGTCCCCGACCGCGCCCATATCCCTTTCCTCGATGAACCCGAGGCGCTTGCCGCCATCGGCGCCTTCCTGAAAGCCTGCGCCGCATGACCTCGCTTGCGCTGATCACGGCCGCCGCCGACCGCCTGTCGGGCCATGCCCGCGTAACGCCGCTGCTGAACGCGCCCCTGCTCGACGCCGCCTTTGGCCGCCGCATCTTGGTCAAAGCGGAAAACCTGCAACTGACCGGATCGTTCAAGTTCCGTGGCGCGTGGTCGGCCATATCGGCCCTGCCGCCCGAAACCCGCGCCAAGGGCGTGCTGGCTTTTTCGTCAGGCAACCATGCCCAAGGCGTGGCCCTTGCCGCACGCATGCACGGCATCGCGGCGGTGGTCGTCATGCCCGCCGATGCGCCCACCGTAAAGATCGCCAATACCCGCGCCTACGGGGCCGAGGTGGTGCTGTATGACCGCAGCACCCAAGACCGCGACGCTATCGGCGAACGGCTGACCGCCCAACGCAACCTTACCCTGATCCGCCCCTATGACGATGCACAGGTCATCGCGGGCCAAGGCACCATAGGTCTGGAAATCGCCGCCCAAGCCGCAGCCCTTGGCATCCATGACGCCGCCGTCATCGCCTGCTGTGGCGGGGGCGGGCTGTCGGCGGGCATTGCGCTCGCCCTCGAACCCCATATCGGCTTCCGCCTTCATACCGCTGAACCGGCGGGCTTTGACGATATGGCGCGATCGCTGGCCACAGGCACCCCGCAGACGAACCCGCAACCCACCGGCTCAATCTGCGACGCAATCCTGACGCCCGCCCCCGGCAAACTGACCTTCCCCATCCTGCACCATCTTGCCAAAGGCGGGCTTGTCGTGACCGACGATCAGGCCCTGCACGCCATGGCGCTGGCCTTCACCCATCTGCGGATCGTGCTGGAACCGGGGGGCGCGGTTGCCCTTGCCGCCGCGCTGTTCTCGCCAGACCTACCCGACACGGTGATCGTCACCGCCTCGGGCGGGAATGTGGACCCTGCCACCCACCGCCTTGCCCTTGACCGCTTCGCCTGACCAATTCGAACTTTCACTCCGCCAATAGCGCCCGAAACCCTGCCGATGCCCCATATCTTCCTGCCCGACCTGCGCCTGAATGCCGAACTGACCGGCCCCGCCCATGGCGCGCCGCTGGTCCTTTTCCACGCGCTCGGCACCGACATTTCGATCTGGGATGACCTGCTTCCCCTCTTGCCCGACACGCTGCGCATCCTGCGCCTCGACCTGCGCGGCCATGGCGCATCCGACACCCCGCCCCCGCCCTATGCCATGGGCGCGCTGGTGCGCGATGTGGAACGCGCGATGGACCATTTCGGTCTGAAGGATGCCGTGGTGCTGGGCCTGTCCATCGGCGGGCTGATCGCGCAGGGTCTTGCGGTCAAGCGGCTCGATCTGGTCCGCGCGCTGATCCTGTCGAACACGGCGGCCAAGATCGGCCGCCCCGAACACTGGGCCGACCGCATCGCCACCGTTACGGCGGGCGGCATGGCGGGGGTCACGGACAGCACGCTGGAACGCTGGCTGGGCCGCAACTGGCGCAGCCACAGCGCCGAACCGCGCCTGCGCGCCCTGCTTGCCAAAGCCCGCCCGCAGGGGTGGTGCGGTTGCGCCGCCGCCATTTCGGGCACCGATTTCTACCAGACCACCGCCACCCTGCGCCTGCCCACCCTTGCCATCGCCGGGGCCAATGACGGATCGACCCCGCCCGACCTTGTGCGCGAAACGGCTGATCTGATCCCCGGCCACCGCTTTGCCCTGATGCGCGGCACGGGCCATATGCCCCCGGTCGAGAAACCCGCCGAATACGCCGCCCTGATCGGGCAATTCCTGTCCGATATCGGCCATGGCTGAGTTTTTGCTGATCCACGGCGCCGCCCATGGGGCCTGGGCGTGGGACCATGTGATCCCTGCGCTCGCCAGCCTTGGCCACCATGCCCGCGCCATCGACCTGCCGGGCTGCGGGGCCGATGCCACGCCCGCCGCGCAGGCCACGCTAACTGCCTGCGCCCGCGCCATCACCGCCGCACTCGACCGCCCCACCCTGCTTGTCGGCCATTCGGCAGGCGGCTACGCGATCACCGCCGCCGCCGAACATGACCCGCAGAACATCGCCGCCCTGATCTACCTTTGCGCCTATGTCCCCCGCGCCGGATGCACCCTTGCCGACATGCGCCGCGCAGGCCCCGCCCAACCGCTTGCGGGCAGCTTCCGGCTGACAGCCGACCGCAGCGCCTTTGCCTTCGATCCCGCCATCGCCGCCGACCGCTTTTTCCACGACTGCCCGCCCGACCGCACCGCCAAAGCCCTTGCCCGCCTGACCCCGCAGCCGCTGGCCCCGCAAGAAGCCGCGCTACCTTCAGTAGCGCGCGCCATGGCGCTGCCCCGCCATTACATCCGCTGCACCGCCGACCGCACCATCCCGCCCGACTATCAGACCACCATGGCACAAGGCCTGCCCCTGACCGACCTGCCCACGGGCCATTCGCCCTTTCTCTCCGCGCCCGAAGCGCTTGCGCAACGGCTGCACGAAATCGCCACGCGCACCCTGTCGCCCGGCCGCCAGAAGGGCTAGCGTCCCGCCCATGCAAAACCGCCTCGCCCTGACCTTCATCCTGATCACCGTCACCCTCGATGCCATCGGAATCGGCCTGATCTTTCCCGTCATGCCCGACCTGATCCGCAGCGTCACCCATGGCGACCTGTCACAGGCCGCGATCTGGGGCGGCATCCTTTCGACCTCGTTCGCGGTGATGCAATTCCTGTTCGGCCCCGTGATCGGCTCATTGTCCGACCGCTTTGGCCGCCGTCCCGTGCTGCTGGTCTCGCTTCTGGTGATGGGGCTTGATTACATCGTGCTTGCCATGGCCCCCACGATCTGGCTGCTGCTGCTCGGCCGCATCGTTGCGGGCATCGCGGCGGCGACCTATGCCACCGCCACCGCCTATATCGCCGACATCACCCCGCCCGAAGAACGCGGCCGCCGCTTCGGCCTGATCGGGGCCTGTTTCGGCGTGGGCTTCGTGCTGGGCCCGCTGTTGGGTGGCCTGCTGTCAACCCTGCATCTGCACGCCCCCTTCTACGCCGCCGCCGCACTGGCCTTTGCCAATCTCGCGCTCGGGTTCTTCGTCCTTCCCGAAACCGTAACCGATGCCACGCGCCGCCCGTTTTCACTGGCCCGCGCCAACCCGCTTGGCGCGTTGCGGGCCGTGTCGCGCCTGCCGGGGGTGCGCCGCGTGCTGGCGACCTTCCTGATCCTTGGCATCGCGATGAACGTCTATCCCGCGATCTGGGCCTATTTCGGCCAGGCCCGCTTCGGCTGGGACAGCCGCATGGTCGGCCTGTCGCTGGCGCTTTACGGCGTGTCCTTCGCGGTCGGCCAAGCCCTGCTTGTCGGCCCGATGATCCGCCGCTTCGGCGAACACCGCGCCGCGCAATATGGCATGTGGGTCGATATCACCACGCTCGCGGCCCTCGGCCTTGTCACCTCGGGCACCGCCGCGCTGGTCATCACCCCCATCACCGCGCTTGGCGGTGCCGTCACCCCTGCGCTTCAGGCGCTGGCCAGCCGCAGCGCCCCCGCCGATGCGCAGGGCGAATTGCAGGGCGTGCTTTCCTCGCTCAACGCCATCGCCATGATCACCGCGCCGCTTGTGATGACATCGGTCTTTTCCGCCTTCACCCATCCCGGCGCGCCGGTCTTTGCCCCCGGTGCGCCCTTCCTGCTGGCCTCGGCCCTGATGGTGCTGGCCTACCTTCTGCACACGGCAAAGCCCAAAACCGTCACGACGGCGTCGTAAACCGCAACGCCTCGTGCCTTTTGCCCCTTCACCTTGGCAGAAATACTCTGCGGGGGTGCGGGGGTGCAAAACCCCCGCTCCTGCGGCAAAAGCCAGCGGGAGGGCGACCATGAAACTCAAGGACCTCGAAATCTTCACCGTCGCACCGCCCTATCCGGGCTGGGGCGGGCGCTACTGGATCTTCACCAAGCTCACCACCGACAACGGCATCACGGGTTACGGCGAATGCTACGCCTCGACCGTGGGGCCAAAGGCGATGCGCGCGGTGATCGAGGATGTCTTTGAACGCCACATGCAGGGCCAGTCGCCTGAAAACATCGAATGGATGTTCCGCCGCGCCTATTCCTCGGGCTTCACGCAGCGGCCGGACCCCACGGTGATGGGCGCCTTCTCGGGCCTCGAAATCGCCTGCTGGGATATCTTGGGCAAGGCCCGCAACCGCCCTGTCTGGGCGCTCTTGGGCGGCAAGATCAATGACCGTATCCGCAGCTATACCTACCTTTACCCCGAACCCGGCAAGGAATCGGCCGAATTCTGGGTTGACCCCGACGCCGCCGCCGCCGCCGCCCTGCGCTTTGCCGACCTAGGCTTCACGGCGGTCAAGTTCGACCCGGCAGGCCCCTACACCATCCGTGGCGGCCATGAACCCGCCATGTCCGACATCACCCGCTCGGTCGCCTTCTGCAAGGCGATCCGCGACGCGGTGGGCGACCGTGTCGATCTTCTCTTCGGCACCCATGGTCAGTTCACCACCCCCGGCGCCATCCGCATGGGCATGGCGCTCGAACCCTATAATCCGCTCTGGTATGAAGAGCCGATCCCGCCCGACAACCTGCTGGAATTTGCCGAAGTGGCGAAATCCGTACGCGTCCCCCTCGCTACCGGCGAAAGGCTGACCACCAAATACGAATTCGGCGCGCTTCTGCGCCATGGCGGGGTCAAGATCCTGCAACCCGCCCTTGGCCGCGTGGGCGGCATATGGGAGGCGAAAAAGATCGCCGCCATGGCCGAAATCTTCAACGCCGAAATGGCCCCGCACCTTTACGCGGGCCCCGTGGAATGGGCAGCCAACGTTCATCTTGCGGCCTCGATCCCCAACCTCTTGATCGCGGAGACCATCGAAACCGGCGGTGCCTTCCACCTCAAGCTGATCAAGAACACGATCAAATGGGAAGGCGGCTATATCATCCCGCCCGAAGCACCCGGTCTTGGCATCGAGTTCGACGAAGATGTCGCCCGCGCCCATCCCTATACCGGCAACCTTCTGCACTTGCAGATGCAAGAAGCCCCCTGCGACTATTCCAACGGCAACCGCTTCGAAGGCGGGGCGCCATCCACCAAGGACTAACGGACAAGGACTGACGGGCAAGCACTGGTTGGAAAAGACGGGGCGCAAGGGCAGGAACATCCGCGCCCCGTCAGGGTTGGCAGGCGCAAGGCCCCGAACGGGCCAATGCTTTAGGAAGCCCGACATGCCCTATGTGCCCGTATCGTTGCCCGTCATCCACCCGCCGCAGCCCGCTTCCCCCTGCCTGACCGATCCCCTCGCCCCCATCGCCGCCCCAATCGCCGCTTTGGCATCCGATCCGCTTGCGCCCACGATCTTTCACGAAACATGGTGGCTCGATGCCGCAGCCCCCGGCGGCTGGGGTGAAACCACCGTCCGCGCCGGGGGAAAGGTGGTGGGCCGTCTGCCCTATCTGCTGCGCCCCGCCCGACTTGGCGGCGATGCCTGCCTGATGCCCGACTTCTGCCATTTCCTTGGCCCCGCCGTCGATGCGGGCACAGGGGCGCCCGCCAACCGCGCCCTGCGCCGCGACCAGATCATCCGCGACCTGATCACCGCACTGCCACCGCACGGCCTGTTCCACCAGCGCATGCACCGCGACACGCCCGATGTCATGATCTTTGCCGAAGAGGGCTTTCACACCCTTGCCCAGTTCACCTTTGAAATCAGCCCCGCCCCGCCAGACAGGCTGTGGGCCGCCATGCGCGACAAGACCCGCAACATCGTCCGCCGCGCCGAAGACCGCTACCGCGTGACCGACTGCCTGACCGCTGCCGCCTTTGCTGCCTTTTATGCCGAAAACGCCGCCGCAACGGGCACGGCCTGCTATTACCACCCTGACGCAATCACCCGCATCACCGATGCCGCCCTTGCCCGCGACCGGGGCCGCCTTCTTGCCGCCCTTACCCCCGAAGGCATGATCAGCGCGGCCATCTTCTGCGTCTGGGATGCCAAGGTCTGCTATTACCTTTTGTCGATGCGCGACCGCGGGGCCGAAAATGGCGCGACCAGCCTTCTGCTTTGGGATGCCATCCGCCACGCCGCCGCACAGGGCTTGGTCTTCGATTTCGACGGATTGCTGACACGCGGCAACCGCGTGTTCTACACCGGCTTCGGCGGCACCGTCCGACCCCGGTTCGTGGTCAGGCGCCAAAGCCTTCGACACCGCCTTGTGCTGCGCGCGGGGCTATGGGCCACCGGCTTCGGCACCCCGCAAAAATGGCGATTCCGGAAGGACTCGAACCCTCGACCCGCCGCTTAGAAGGCGGCTGCTCTATCCAGCTGAGCTACGGAACCGTGCTGTTCTTTTGGGCCAAGCGCCGTGGCCGCGCAAGCGGTCAGGTAAAGGCCAGCGTCATGAAAACGCTGTTGGGGTCGGGTCTATAGCCCTCGAAGGGCGGACATTCCACAAAACCCGCCTTGGCATAAAGCGCCCGCGCCGCGATGAAGGTGGGCTGCACGCCGGTTTCCAGGCTCAGCCGCCGCAAGCCCTGCGCCCGCGCCTCGGCAACCAGATGGTCCAGCATCCGCTTCGACAGCCCGCGCCCCCGATTCTCGGCCAGCACATGCATCGACTTGATCTCGCCATGGTTGGCGTCGATCCGCTTGATCGCCCCCATCCCCACCGGCACCCCGCCATCGCGCAGCACGAAGAACCGGATATGCGGCACGGCCAATTGTCCGCGGTCCATCATGTGGATGCTTTCGGGCGGCGTATCGGCATGCATGTCGGCCGTGTGGCGCTGGAACAACAACCCCAGATCGGCCCCCAGCGGGCTTTCCTCGGTGATCGTGATCAATGCGTCCACGCGCCTTTGCGATCCGTCGCGAAATTCTCGCCATAGCCGCGCGGGCGGATCACCGGCTTGCGCGATTTCGGTTCGACAATCTCATAGGCGATGCCCTTGGCGGCGGCATAAGCCTCGGCCGCCTCGCGTGTGTCAAAGCGCAGCCGCACCTGCGCCTGAGTGTCATCGCTCGACGTCCACCCCATCAGGGGGTCAACCCCGCGTTCCGTCGCCGGCGCGAATTCCAGCACCCAGCCCTTGGCCTTGGCCGTGCCCGATTGCATGGCGGTCTTGGCGGGTTGGAAAATCCGTGCGGGCATGGGCGTTCTCCTGAAATCTCGGTGCCGTTATGGCCGAAACCGGGGGAAAAGTGCAAGCGGCAGGTTCATCCCGCAAAGGGACTGCCGGCTGGCCACGGGGAGTGTGGGTGGGGTGTGTGGTGCGACCAACCGGCAGCTTGCTGCTTGCCAGTGCACCATGCCGCCAAGCGGGGCGAAGCACAACTCAAAGATGCAGAAATTCGCAGAAAAATATCCTAAAATTGTAAATACGCGCCCGCATACCGCCCGACCCGCGCAAAAGACGGCACGGTTCAGCCTTGCGGGGGGCGGCGAACGGCCCAAATTAGGGGCCGGAGGGAATCATGCCCCACAACAACAGCAATGCCGTCACCGAACGCCCCGACGTCCTGACCCGCCCCAAACTGGAAGGCGGCAAGCGATTCGTTCTGGCGTCGCAATTCCAGCCTGCGGGCGACCAGCCCACCGCAATAGCCGAGCTTTCGGCAGGTGTTCTGGCGGGCGAACGCGATCAGGTTCTCTTGGGCGCCACTGGCACCGGCAAGACCTTTACCATGGCCAAGATCATCGAGGAAACCCAGCGCCCCGCGATCATTCTTGCGCCGAACAAGACCCTTGCCGCCCAGCTATACGGCGAATTCAAGGGCTTCTTCCCCGACAATGCGGTGGAATACTTCGTTTCCTACTACGACTACTACCAGCCCGAGGCCTATGTGCCGCGGTCGGACACCTACATCGAAAAAGAAAGCCAGATCAACGAACAGATCGACCGGATGCGCCACTCGGCCACCCGCGCGCTGCTGGAACGTGACGATGTGATCATCGTGGCGTCCGTCAGTTGCATCTACGGCATCGGGTCAGTCGAAACCTATTCGGCCATGACACAGGATTTGATCGTCGGGCAGATGTATGACCAGCGCCAGATGATGGCCGAACTTGTCGCCCAGCAATACCGCCGCAACGATCAGGCCTTTGCCCGTGGCAGCTTCCGCGTGCGCGGCGACAGCCTCGAGGTCTGGCCTGCCCACCTTGAAGACCGCGCATGGCGTTTTTCCTTCTTTGGCGAAGAGCTTGAATCCATCGTCGAATTCGATCCGCTGACAGGCGCGAAATCCGACAGCTTCAAACAGATCCGCATCTACGCCAACAGCCACTACGTGACCCCGCGCCCCACGATGGCGCAGGCGATCAAGGGCATCAAGGACGAGCTTTTCCACCGCCTGAAGCAACTCACCGGCGAAGGCAAACTGCTGGAAGCGCAACGGCTGGAACAGCGCACCCAGTTCGATCTTGAAATGCTGGAAGCCACCGGCGTCTGCAACGGCATCGAAAACTACTCGCGCTACCTGACCGGCCGCGCCCCGGGCGAGCCGCCGCCCACCCTGTTCGAATTCATCCCCGACAATGCCATCGTCTTTGCCGACGAATCCCACGTGTCGGTCCCCCAGATCGGCGGCATGTACAAGGGCGACTTCCGGCGCAAATTCACGTTGGCCGAACACGGCTTCCGCCTGCCCTCCTGCATGGACAACCGCCCCCTCAAGTTTGAGGAATGGGATGCCATGCGCCCGCAATCGGTTTTCGTGTCCGCCACCCCCGCCGCGTGGGAACTGGAACAGACTGGCGGCGTCTTTACCGAACAGGTGATCCGCCCCACCGGCCTGATCGACCCGCAGGTCGAAATCCGCCCCGTCGATATGCAGGTCGATGACCTGCTGGAGGAAATCCGCCGCGTCGCCGCCCGTGGCTTGCGCGTCCTTGTCACCACCCTGACCAAGCGCATGGCCGAAGACCTGACCGAATACTTCCACGAACAGGGCATCCGCATCCGCTATATGCACTCCGACATCGACACCATCGAACGGATCGAGATCCTGCGCGACCTGCGCCTTGGCGCGTTCGACGTTCTGGTCGGCATCAACCTGCTGCGCGAAGGGCTCGACATTCCCGAATGTGGCCTTGTCGCCATTCTGGACGCGGATAAAGAGGGCTTCCTGCGCTCGGAAACCTCGCTCATCCAGACGATCGGGCGCGCGGCGCGCAATTCCGAAGGCCGCGTCATCATGTATGCCGACCGCATCACCGGCAGCATGGAACGCGCCATGGCCGAAACCAACCGCCGCCGCGAAAAACAGATCGCCTACAACACCAAACACGGCATCACGCCGCAAACCATCCGCAAGAATGTGGACGATGTGCTGCAAGGCCTGTGGCAGGGCGATACCGATATGGCCCGCGTCACCGCCAAGGTGGACAAACCCATGGTCGGGTCGAACCTTGCCGCCCATCTTGACGCGCTGCGCCTGCAAATGCGCAAGGCCGCCGAAAACCTCGAATTCGAAGAAGCCGCCCGCCTGCGGGATGAGGTGAAGCGTCTGGAAGCCGTCGAACTGGCCATTGCCGACGATCCGCTCGCGCGGCAATCGGTGATCGAGGAAGCGGCGGAAACGGCCGTCAAATCATCAGGCCGGTCCACGGCCGGGCGGGCTGGACAACGCGGCGGCACCAAACGGCGCGGCCGCTGAACAGGAAGATCATGGCAAGCAGAAAATTCCTCGACCCCGACCACCCGATGTTCCGCCACGCTTGGGTGCGCTGGCTGACCACGCTTTTGCCACTGGGCTGGGGCGGGGTCGAGTTTTACTTGGGTAATCCGGGCTGGGCCACACTGTTCGGCGCGGCGGGTGCCTATGCAGGCTGGGTGCTGATTCTGAAAAAACCGGGCTAAGCCCGCGCCTTTTTCAGGCGCTATTCAAACGCACAGGTCCGTGGGCTGCCCCCCGGACCCGTGCAAGACCAACCTCGGGTCAGCCCTCAGCCGTTCTCGGCCTTATCGAGCACATCCATCAGCGTCGCATCGGGGGTTTCGGCACACATGCCCACGGCCGCATCGATATTTGCCTGCAACCGCGCCTCATCATAGCCGCTGTCCTGCGCAGCGCCGCCCATATAGCCGTCAATCCAGAACAGCATCTTGGCCAGCGCGTCACTCGGCATCTGGGCCACATCGGTGCAGGTTACCGTGGCGATATCCAGCGTCTGCGCCTGCGACGCGCCCCCAAAAGTCATCGCTGCCAAAGCCGCGATCAGAACCGTCTTGCCCATTACATACTCCCGTTCACAAGGGCTTCAGTGTCCGGAAAGCTAGCAGACCGCCGCGCCCCGTCCACCGGTTTTTGCGCGACTTACGCCAAGGAACCACCCCAACCCGCCCCGCGTTGCCCCGCCGCAACCAACAGCCAGAGAGCCCCGATGAAAACCCTGATCCTGATCGCCACCCTGATGACCCTGACCGCCTGCGAAACCATGCAGGGCCTCGGGCGGGATGTGGAAAACACCGGAGAGACGTTGCAGCAGGAAAGTGTCGAGGCCCAACAGAACCCGTAAGGGCCAAGGTGCGCGTTTAGGCGCGCACCACTTCCAGTTAACTGCCTTGCCTGAGGGGCGCGCGGGGCACTTGCCACAACACCACGAATGGGCAAGCATAACAGCCGAAGGTTGTTTCACGAGTGTCCCACCATGACCCCAAGTTCGGCCACCGAACCCGATTCAGTCGAAATCGCGCGCCTAACGGTTGTCCATAACGAAAAGTGCAAGGCGGCCGCCGCTTTCCTCTACAATCTCTCCGCAGCAACTGTCATCACTGGGGTCATTACGAATATAATCCAACAAAAACCGGTGCTCGACCCCATCCTGTTCTTGCTGACAGCGACGTTCGCCACCATCTTCTTCATGGTGGGAAGCAATAGCCTCAACCAGATGAAGGGCTAAGGTTATGAGTTACGTATCAATCATTGCCTTTGGCCTTCTCGGCCTCTGCCTCGCGGTAGCGAGCCAGATCAACCTCGTCCGCAGCCGCCGCAAGATCGAAATGGCGCAACGACACGCGCAAGACCATATCGCTTCGGCAAAGGTCGCGGATGGCGACGTTCGATCGGGCGGCATGAAGTCCTTGGCCGCATCCGTACTTTCTCAGCAATACAAAGCCCGTCAAACTCGCGCTCATAACCTCGGCGGGAAGCGGGCGGTAAAACACGTCAAGGCCAAGTAAACCCGACTTCGGGTTTACGTATCCATCTTCAAAGCCGAGATGAACGCCTCCTGCGGGATCTCCACCTTCCCGAACTGGCGCATCTTCTTCTTGCCGGCCTTCTGCTTGTCCAAGAGCTTGCGCTTGCGCGTCGCGTCGCCGCCATAGCACTTGGCGGTCACGTCCTTGCGCATGGCGCTCAGGGTTTCGCGGGCGATAACGCGGCTGCCGATGGCGGCCTGGATCGGGATCTTGAACATGTGGCGGGGGATCAGCTCTTTCAGCTTTTCCACCATGGCCCGCCCCCGCGCCTCGGCGCGGTCGCGGTGGACCATCATCGACAGCGCGTCCACCGGTTCCTCGTTCACAAGGATCGACATCTTGACCAGAAAATCCTCGCGGTATTCGCTGATCTGGTAGTCGAAACTGGCATAGCCCTTGGTCACCGATTTCAGGCGGTCGTAAAAGTCGAACACCACCTCGGCCAGCGGCAGGTCATAGACCACCATGGCGCGGTTGCCGGCATAGCTCAGGTCAAGCTGGATGCCGCGGCGGTCCTGGCACAGTTTCAGGATATCGCCCAGATAGTCGTCGGGCACCATGATCGTGGCCTTGATGCGCGGCTCTTCGATATGGTCGATATAGGTCAGGTCGGGCATGTCGGCGGGGTTGTGCAGATCGCGCACCTCGCCATCCTTCATATGCAGCTTGAACACCACGCTCGGCGCGGTGGTGATCAGGTCAAGGTCATATTCCCGCTCCAGCCGGTCGCGGATGACTTCAAGGTGCAGAAGCCCGAGGAAACCGCAGCGGAAGCCGAAACCCAGCGCGGCGCTGGTTTCCATTTCCGAACTGAAGGATGCATCGTTCAGCGACAGCTTTTCGATCGCGTCGCGCAGCGCCTCGAAATCATTGGCATCCACCGGGAACAGGCCGCAGAACACCACGGGCTGCGCGGGTTTGAACCCCGGAAGCGGCGCATCGCAGCCGCGCTTTTCATGGGTGATCGTGTCGCCCACCCGTGTATCGCGCACCTGCTTGATCGAGGCGGTGAAAATGCCGATCTCGCCCGGCCCGAGTTCGGCGATATCCACCATCTGCGGCTTCAGCACGGCCAGCTTGTCGATGCCGTAAACCGCATTGGTCTGCATCATCCGCACGCGGTCGCCCTTTTTGACCACGCCGTCCATCACGCGGATCATCACGACCACGCCCAAATAGGCATCATACCAGCTATCGACCAGCATCGCCTTGAGCGGCGCGTCGCGGTCGCCCTTGGGCGCGGGCAGGCGCGTCACGATGGCTTCCAGCACTTCGGGAATGCCAAGGCCCGATTTCGCGGAAATGGCAATGGCGTCGGAGGCATCCAGCCCGATCACATCCTCGATGTTCTGCTTCACCCGCTCGGGTTCGGCGGCGGGCAGGTCGATCTTGTTCAGCACGGGCACGATCTCGTGCCCCGCATCCAGCGCCTGATAGACGTTGGCCAGCGTCTGCGCCTCGACCCCTTGGCTTGCGTCTACCACCAGAAGCGAGCCTTCGACGGCGCGCATCGACCGGCTCACCTCATAGGCAAAGTCCACATGGCCGGGGGTGTCGATCAGGTTCAGGATATAGGTCTTGCCATCCTTGGCCGGATATTCGATCCGCACGGTGTTGGCCTTGATCGTGATCCCGCGTTCCCGCTCGATATCCATGCTATCCAGCATCTGGGCCTTCATGTCCCGTGCGGCCACGGTCCCCGTCATCTGGATCAGACGGTCGGCAAGGGTGGATTTCCCGTGGTCGATATGGGCCACGATCGAGAAATTGCGGATGAGATCAAGCTGGGTCATGGCGCGCCATATAACGTGTCGCGCCTTGGCTAGCTAGGGGTCTTTGAGGGCAACCGATAGCGCGTCCGGACAAGTTCAAGAAGGTCGATCGCGGCCGCCACCCCCTGCGAACTGTTCTGCCGCACCATCACCAAACAAATCTGGCGGACCAGCTTTGGCGCGACCTCGGAATCGTAATCCACCATCATCGACAGAAAGTGCCGGAAGGCGGCAAGGATGGCCGAATAGGAACAGCGCAGAACGGATTTGCCCTTGGGCAGCAAGGGCAGGCAGGTATCGCTCGCATCGATGAAAAGGCCCTTCCGCGCAAGAAACGCGTCCAACGCCACGGCGCGCCAATATGCAGCAAGGTAATCATGCGCCAAGGCCAGCGGTCTGCTGTCAAATTGCCCGATGGCCTGAAGGCTGTCCGCGATGGGGTCATCCATGCGGTCAAGAAGCCGCGCCGCCTGCAGGTAGCGCCGGCCCGCCGCCCCCGCCCAGAAGGGGATCGTGTCACCACGGGCGGCCAGCATGATGTCGTGCACATCGTGGCGCCGGTCATCCGCGAAATTCGGCTTGCTCTTGGGCCGATAGGCCATGTTCGCGGCAAAAATCTCGGCCATCCACGGCGGGCGATCCACCCTTTTCATTCCGGCATCCTCGGTAAACTCGTACATTGCACTGTTCTCCTCTCTTGAAACGTCACTCCGGCAAGGCCACGGACAGCCGCGCCAAGCCACTCGTCACGAAGCGGCCTTGTCGGATTGCGCATATGTTGTGGGCGGCTCGGCCAAGCCCACAAAAACCGCGGCGATATGCGCGAAATGTCGCGCAAACGGCGGCAGCAATTGAAAATTCTGCTTCAAATCGGCATAAATGCCGCCACAAAAATGACCGGTCCGGTAGGTCCGCATCGGCAAGAGGCAAAGACAGAATGACCCGTTACACGATTTCCGCGGCCGTGGCCGCACTGGCAATTCCCCTTTTCGCATCGGTGGCCGCCGCAGGCCCCATCGAACGGGCCTGCCTGTCCTCGGGCCGCGATGCGGCGAACCGCTCGGTCTGTGCCTGTATCCAGCAGGTGGCCGACATGACCCTGCGCGGATCGGACCAGCGCAAGGCCGCCGTTTTCTTCCGCAACCCCGACAAGGCGCAAGATACGCTAATGTCAAAGCGCAATTCCGACGATGCCTTCTGGGAACGCTACAAGAACTTCGGCGAAACGGCCGAGGCCTATTGCGCGGGCTGATCGGGCAAAGGGGGCGGGTCAGACCCGCCCGCCGTCAGTTTGACTCGGTCGCCGCGCCACCGCTGCCATGCATGGCCCCGTGCATCTTGCCGTGGTCCATGCCTTCCATGCCGTCCATATCCACGCCATCGCCGTGCTTGCTGTCCACGACAACATTCACAGTCACCGTCTGGCCATCGGCAAAGTCCAGCACCAGATCGAAATGGTCGCCATCGGCCAGTTTGCGGGTCAGCCCCATCAGCATGACATGATCGCCGCCACGGGCGAATTCGTGCATCTCGCCCGAGGCGAGCGGCACCCCGCCCTCGATCTTGCCCATCGTCATCACGCCATCCGCGCCTTCGCTGTGGGTATGCAACTCGGCCTTATCGGCAAGGTCGGTATGGGCCCCGACCAGCGTGATATCGGCCTCGGTGTTGTTGTGGATCATGAAGAACACCGCGCCCGACTGCGCCGAAAGCCGCGCATAGGCATCGTGGACATGAATCGCTTCGGGGTGGTCCTGCGCCATCGCGGAAAAGGGAAGCAGGGCGAAAAGACCTGCGGTAACAAAGCTGGGCAAACGCATCTTGCGCGCTCCTATATATCATTGGATTAGGGGTGACTGGTCAAGCCCCCCGTGGCGGCCCCCGCGCCGCAAATCCGCTGGCGATGCCACCCACAGGACCAACCGCCAAAGCAGGCCAGACCGTCACAGACCGGGTGACAGGGCGCGTCACGGTCTGCCAGACCGGCAAAGCCGCGCCACCGGCCGCAACGCAAAGCGGGCAATGGTGCGGCGCATCCACCTTGCGCCCCGTGGCATCCAGCACGACCGAGGCCATCGCCCCGCCCGAACAGATGACAAGCTCGCTCGCCCCCGCCATCTGCCCACGCATCACCGCTGCCGTGACCGATGTGGCCGACAGCGCAAACGCAAGGAAAAGACCGCAGATCAGGCGCAACATGACAGGTCAGCCCTAGCCAAGATCGCGTGCCGGTGAAAGGGGACAAATCCGCGCGCCCCGGCCCGCACAAGCGAAAGCCCCGCCTCGGACTGGCCGGGCGGGGCACAACCTGCGAAAGACGCGTTGATCAGGCGGTGGCCTGAACCTTCGCGATTTCTTTCTTGATCGCGAGGGCGCGCGTGGACAGTTCGTCATCCTTGGCCTTGGCAAGGAAGGCGTCCAGCCCGCCACGGTGGTCAACGGTTCGCAGACCGGCGGCCGAAACGCGCAGCTTGAACGACTGGCCCAGCACGTCCGAGATCAGCGTGACATCATTCAGGTTCGGCAAGAAGCGCCGACGCGATTTGTTGTTGGCGTGGCTGACCGTGTTACCGGACATCGGGCCCTTGCCCGTCAGTTCGCAGACGCGCGACATGGTCGTGATCCTTCGTGTGTAAACGGGACAAGCCCCCGAGTCTCCCCAAGGCGTCCGAATTCGATTGGGGGCTAGTAAGGCGAAAGGGAGGGCGCGTCAAGCCGAGCTTGGGGCAGCCAGCCCCCCCAACACCGATTTTTCGCGGCTGACATGGGGGGCAAGGCCGATCTGTCTGAAAAAGATTGCGCTTCCGCCACAGGCCACGCCTTCCCCCGCCGCCGCAAGGGGGGGCCAGCCCCCCATCGCCTTGCAGGCGATTCCCCCCGGGATATTTGGGGGCAGAAAATGCCTCAGCCCAAGGTATCCAGCATCCGGGCCGCTGCGACCTCGGGGGTCATCAGTCCCTGCGCCACGGCATCGCCAAAGCGCGCCAGCTGGCCCCGCGCAGGCTCATGCGCCAGAACCGCCAGCAGCCCCTGCCGCACCTCTTCTTCGAACCAGTGCTGCGCCTGTCCGGCCCGCCGCCCCTGCCAATGTCCGCCCTCGCGCCGCCATGCGACCAGCGCCTGCATCTTCTCCCACGCGCTGGCCAGCCCGTCACCGGTTTCGGCCGACACGGACATGGCACAGGGATATCCCGCAGGGTCCTGTGCCCGCCGCCGCAGCAGGCCCAGCGCGCCCGCGTAATCGGCCATGGTCCGCATCGCGGCAGGCTTCAGCGCCCCGTCGGCCTTGTTCACAAGGATCAGGTCCGCCATCTCCATGATGCCGCGTTTGACGCCCTGCAACTCGTCGCCACCCGCAGGGGCGAGCAGCAGCACGAAGATATCGCACAGTTCGGACACCACAGTTTCCGACTGGCCCACGCCGACCGTCTCGATCAGCACAACATCGAAGCCCGCCGCCTCGCACAGCGCCACCGCCTCGCGCGTGCGCCGCGCCACGCCGCCCAACTGCGCCTGACTGGGCGAGGGGCGGATAAAGGCCCGCGGCTCGCGGCTTAGCCGTTCCATCCGCGTCTTATCGCCCAAAATAGACCCGCCCGACCGTGCCGATGACGGATCGACCGCAAGCACCGCCACGCGCATGCCCTGCGCCACCAGCATCAGCCCGAAGCTTTCGATGAAGGTCGATTTACCCACCCCCGGCGTGCCGGAAAGCCCGATGCGCAGCGCCTCGCGCCCCGCCGCGGGCTGGCCCGCCGCCTTCAACGCTTCCAGCAGCGCCAGCGCCTCGGTCCGATGATCGGCCCGCCCGCTTTCGACCAGCGTGATCCCCCGCGCCAGCGCCCTGCGGTCGCCCGCCGCGATTCCCGCCGCCAGATCGAGGTTCCGCCCTGTTCCGGCCATGCGCCCTCCCCAGCTCGGGCGCGCCCCTGCGCCCCTTTCCACTTCTTGCCACCCCGAAGCCGCTTATGCCAGACCCCGCGCAGCACCCTGCCCTTTCACGCTCGCCCAAATATCCTGCAGGGGGAGTCGCGGCCCCGCCGCGACGGGGGCGGCACACCCCCCCCCTCCCCTCGCGCCCCGCGCGAGGGGGCAGGCTTGCGGCGGCACGCCGCTCCGTTTGGCAACGCATGGCAACGGGCGCAAAGGGCAATTCCCCTGCCCGCCCGTCCCCGCCATAACAGGTCCATGTCCGAATCTTCCGCACTGCCCATCGACGACGCCCTGCCCGACCTGCGCCGCGCCATCGCGTCACGCGGCATGGCCGTGTTGCAGGCCCCCCCCGGCGCGGGGAAAACCACCCGCGTGCCGCTCGACCTGCTGGCCTCGGGCCTCGTCACCGGCCGGATCGTCATGCTCGAACCCCGCCGCCTTGCCGCCCGGGCCGCAGCCGAACGCATGGCCGAAACGCTGGGCCAATCCGTGGGCCAGACCGTCGGCTACCGCATCCGGGGCGAGGCAAAGGTGTCCCCGGCCACCCGGATCGAGGTTGTGACCGAAGGCATCCTGACCCGTATGCTGCAATCCGACCCCGAACTTGCGGGCATCGGTGCCGTGATCTTCGACGAATTCCACGAACGCAGCCTCAACGCCGATCTGGGCCTTGCCCTTTGCCTCGAGGTGCGCGGGGCCCTGCGCCCCGATCTGATGCTGCTGGTAATGTCGGCCACGCTGGATGCCGCCCCCGTGGCAGCCCTTATGGGCGATGCGCCCCTTGTCACCTCGGCCGGCCGCGCCTTTCCGGTCGAAACCCGCTGGCTGCCGCGCCTGCCCGATGCCTCGTTGCGGTTCGAAGCGGCGGTCGCGAACCTGATCCTTCAGGCGCTTGGCGAAACCGAAGGGGGCGGCGTCCTTGTCTTTCTGCCGGGCGAGGGAGAGATCCGCAGGGTCGAGGCGCAGCTTGCCCCCCGTCTGCCCGCCAACACCGTCATCCGCCCCCTGTTCGGCGCGATGGATTTCGCAGCCCAGCGCGCCGCGCTTGCCCCCGTTTCGGGGCGCAAGATCGTGCTTGCTACATCCATTGCCGAAACCTCGCTGACCCTGCCCGATATCCGCGTGGTGGTCGATGGCGGCCGCGCCCGCCGTGCCCGCTTTGATGCACCCTCGGGCATGTCGCGCCTTGTCACCGAACGCGTGACGCGGGCCGAGGCCGAACAGCGCCGTGGCCGCGCGGGCCGCGTGGCGACAGGCGTCTGCTACCGCCTGTGGACGAAGGGCGAGGAAGGCGGCCTTGCCCCCTTCCCCCCTGCCGAGATCGATGCGGCAGACCTCACCCCGCTTGCGCTGGAACTGGCCCTTTGGGGCAGCAACGACCTGCCCTTCCTGACCCCGCCCCATCCCGGCGTGCTGGCCGAGGCGCGCAGCCTGCTTGCCGACCTTGGCGCGCTCGGTGATTCGGGCCGCATCACCGCCCATGGCCGCCTGCTCGCCGCCCTGCCGCTGCACCCGCGCCTTGGCCATATGCTGGCTTTGTCCGGCCCCGCCGCCGCCCCGCTGGCCGCCCTGCTGGCCGAACGTGACCCGCTGCGCGGCGAGCCGCCCGACCTGACCGCGCGGCTGAAAGCCATCGACCGCACGCCGCCCTATGCCCACCGCCCCACGATCGACCGCATCCGCGACGAATCGCGCCGGCTAGCGAAACTGGCCCCCGCCACACGCCGCGACCTGTCGCCCGCCCAGATGGCAGCACTGGCCTATCCCGACCGTATCGGCCTGCGCCGCAAGGGCGATGCCCCGCGCTGGGTGCTGTCGGGCGGCAAGGGGGCAGCGATGGCCGCAGGCCTGCCGCTATCGGGCGCGCGGCTGATCGTGGCGACCGATCTTGATGGCGACCAGCGCGAGGCGACGATCCGCCAAGCCATCGCCCTGACCGAAGCCGAATTGCGCGCGCTTTATGCCGACCGGATCGCATGGCAAAACCTGTGCGAATGGTCCCGCCGCGAAGGCCGCGTGCTGGCCCGAAAACAGGAACGTTTCGGCGCCCTTGTCCTTGCCGACCAGACATGGCCCGACGCCCCGCCCGAAGCCCTTGCCCGCGCCGCGCTCGACGGCATCCGCCAGACGGGCTTGCCGTGGTCGGCCCCCGCCACGCGCCTGCGCGCCCGCATCCGCCTTGCCGCAGGCAGCGGCACAGGCTGGCCAGACCTGTCGGACGAGGCCCTTCTTGCCAGCCTCGAGGACTGGCTGCTTCCGCATCTGAAATCCCCCCGCACCGAGGCCGACCTGCGCGCGCTCGACCTGACGGAACCCCTGCGTGGTTTGCTGTCATGGGACCAGACGCAGATCATCGACCGCCTCGCCCCGGCCCATTTCGAAACCCCGCTCGGCCGCCGCGTGCCCATCGACTATGACGGCGACGCCCCGTCGATCGAGGTTCGCTTGCAGGAACTGTTCGGGTTGACCACCCACCCCACCGTGGGCGCGAACCGCCTGCCGCTGCGCATCACCTTGCTGTCGCCCGGCCAGCGCCCCGTTCAGGTGACGATGGACCTGCCCGGCTTCTGGGCCAAATCCTATGCCGATGTTCGGAAAGACATGCGCGGCCAATATCCCCGCCACCCGTGGCCCGAAGACCCGACCATCGCCGAACCCACCCTGCGGGCGAAACCGCGCGGAACCTGACACCGGCACGCCCTGCGCCCGCCCCCGGGGCCAGCCCCGGACCCCGGAGTATTTGGGCAAAGGTGAAGGGCAAGGCAGGCAGCGCGAAACCGTCTGAAACGTTCTGTCATGCGTGCAGGCTTCACTCCGTAAACGTTTCAGATTATGGACAACCCAAGATCGAACGGGGGCAGGCAATGGACGAAATGACGAAAGCGCGGCGCGGCCGCTGGGCAGTGGCGGCAATGTTCCTTGCCAACGGCTTCACCATGGGGGCATGGGCGCCGCAGATTCCGCTGCTTTTGCCGCGCCATGACATATCGGAATTCACCCTTGGCCTGTTGATCCTTGTGCTGGGCCTTGGCGCCGTGGTGTCGATGCTGTTTTCGGGCAAGCTGATCGCCCGCTACGGCAATCGCCGCGTGCTGCGGGTCTTTGCGCTGTCGATCGTGCCGGTCCTGCCTGCCGTGGTCTTTGCCCCCGATGTGCCGCTGCTGGCGCTGTTCATGGCCACCCTTGGCGCGCTGATCGGCTGCATGGATGTGGCGATGAATGCCAATGCGGTGGATGTGGAACGCCGTCTTGGCCGCGCGATCATGTCGTCCTCGCACGGGTTCTGGAGCCTTGGCGGGTTCATCGGCGGGGCGGCGGGCAGCTGGATCATCCAGCATTGGGGCGCCGAGGTGCAGGCGCTCTGGGCGGCTGCGGTCGCGGCTATCCTGGTGCTGGCTGCCATGCCCTTTCTGATGGGCGAAACCAGCGCAGAAAAGGCCGAAACCGCCGCGCATCCCCGCGCGGGGCTGTTGCCGCGCGATCCGTCGATCTGGCTTCTTGGCCTGCTGGCGCTGTTTTCCATGGTGCCCGAGGGCGCGGTGCTGGACTGGGCGGCGCTGTATCTTTCCACCGAACTGGGTGCCGATCTGGCCCGTTCGGGCCTTGCCTTCGCCTTCTTCTCGGGTGCGATGGCGGTGATGCGCTTTGCCGGCGACGGGGTCAGGAACCGCTTCGGCGCGGTGCTGACGCTGCGCGCCTCGGGCCTGCTGGCGGCGGCGGGCATGATGGGGGGGGCGCTTGCCCCGAACGATGTGGTGGCCATCGCCAGCTTTACCCTGTCGGGTCTTGGCGTGGCCAATATGGTGCCGATCCTGTTCTCGGCTGCCGGAAACCACCCCGGCCTGCCCGCAGGGGCGGGTATCGCTGCCGTGACGATGATGGGTTATTGCGGCATCCTTGTCGCGCCCTCGACCATCGGATTTGTCGCCGAACATGTGGGCTTCCGCTTCACCTATGGCACGCTGTCGCTGCTTCTTGTCATCGTGGCGCTGTTCGCGACCCGCACCCGCGCAGCCGATGGAACGCGGGCGGTTCCGGCCTAACCCCGTCACCGCCCGACAGCATCACGCCCCCATATAGTCGCCCTTGCCAAGCTCGACCCCGTTATGACGCAGGATGTTATAGGCCGTGGTCAGGTGGAAATAGAACTGCGGCAACGAGTAGATGTTGACGAAATCCTCGCCGGTCATCGTCATGTCGGCGCCGCGGATCTTGATAGTGATCGTCCGTGCCTCGGCGCCCACATAGCGGCTGGTCTCGAACCCGGCCAGATAGCCACGCGCGGCGGCAATGCGGCCCTGCAATTCGGCAAAGCTCGTCTCGGTATCGGGAAAGCTTTTGGGGTCTTCCCCAGCCAGCCGCGCTGCGGCACGCGCCGCGAAATCACAAGACAGCTGCACCTGCTTGACCAGCGGGAACATGTCGGGGAACAGCCGGAACTCCAGCAGGGCCTCGGGCTTGATGTTCTTGGCGGCGCAATGGGCCTCGGCCTTGGTCAGGATGCGCGACAGCGCGCCTAGAAAACGGTCATAAACGGCGATGGAACGGTGATGCATGTCGATGCCCCCTCGGGGCCCCCCTTGGCGTGGTTCGGCGCCACCGTCTGCCCGCCGGTGCGCCCTGTCAATGGCCCATGCCGATCGATGACCCAAGGTCAGGCGGCAGGTCCGAAGCGGAACTCCCGCCCCGGCAAGGGCGCCACCCCGCAGCTTGACCCGACACGGGGGAATTGTTCGCCATCCGCCCGCACCACCATTTCGCCCAGACCGGGCACATCCAGATAGACGATCGTATCCGCACCCAACCGTTCGACATGGCGCACCGTGCCGGTCCAGCGCGGGCTGTCTGCCGTCAGCCGCAGATGTTCGGGCCGGATGCCGTAGGTCGCGCAGGCCTCGCCCGCCGCCTTGCCATCATACAGGTTCATCTTCGGGCTGCCGATGAACCCCGCCACAAAGGGCGACACAGGCGCATTGTATAATTCCATCGGACTGCCCACCTGCTCGATCCGGCCCCCGTTCAGCACCACGATCTTGTCGGCCATGGTCATCGCCTCGACCTGATCATGGGTCACATAGATCATCGTCGCGCCCAGCTTGCGGTGCAGGTCGCTCAGTTCGATCCGCATCTGCGCGCGCAAGGCGGCATCAAGGTTCGACAGCGGTTCGTCGAACAGGAACACCTGCGGATCGCGCACGATGGCCCGCCCGATGGCAACCCGCTGGCGCTGCCCGCCCGACAGCGCCTTGGGCTTGCGGTCCAGAAGCGGTGTCAACTGCAAGGCTTCGGCGGCAGCGGCGACCTTGGCGCGGATCGTGTCTTTCGGCAGCTTGGCCAGCGACAGGCCAAAGCCGATATTGTCGCGCACGGTCAGATGGGGATAAAGCGCATAGCTTTGGAACACCATCGCGATCCCGCGTGCTGAAGGCTCGGCATCCGTCACATCGCGGCCCCCGATCTCGATCACCCCGGATGTCGTTTCTTCCAGCCCCGAGATAAGTCGCAACAAGGTTGATTTTCCACAGCCCGACGGGCCCACGAAAACACAGAACTCGCCAGCCTCGACCACAAGATCGATGCCCTTGATCACCTCCATCGCGCCAAAGCTTTTGCGGATGTCGCGCAGGATGACAGAAGCGGTGGATTGGACCATGACCTAACCTTTCACCGCACCGGCTGTCATGCCGGCCACGATCTGGCGGTTGAAGAAGATGAACACCAGCAGCGGCGGAATCGTCACCAGCAGGATGTTCATGAACAACAGGTTGAACTGGCTTTGGAACTGGCTCTGGAAATTGAACAGCGTCAGTTGCACCGTCACGTTTTCCTTGCCCGGCAGGTAATAGAGCGGGTTGGTGAAATCGTTGAAGATGGCGATGGACTGCACCACGATCAGCGTCACCGTCACCGGCTTCAACAGCGGCAGGATCACGCGGAAGAACACCTGCCAAGGCGTCGCCCCGTCAATGATCGCCGCTTCGTCCAGATCCCGCGGAATGGTCGAGATGAAACTGCGATACAGCAGCACCGAAAAGGCCAGCCCATAGGCGACCTGAATGAGGATCATGCCGTAAATGCTTTTGAACAGGCCAAGCCCCTGCAACACCCAGATGGTCGGCACCACGGCGGGCGGCACCATCAGGCCGATCAGGATGCAGCCATAGATCACCCGGTTCCAGCCCGACGGGCGCCGTTGCAGCACATAGCCCACCATGGCGCCAAAGATCACCAGCATTGCCACCGCCCCGACAGTGATGACAGTCGAGTTGAAATAGGCAAGCAAAAGCATATAGTTGCGGGTTTTCACCACATCGACAAGGTTTTGCCAGAACTGCCATTGCTGCGGCCAGCTGAACAAGAACAGCGCCGCTTCCTGCTTGGTCTTAACCGCCATCAGAAAGATATACACAAAGGGCAGGATAAAGATCACCGAGGCAAAGATCAGCGCAACGATCCCGATATTGCGCTGGCGGGCCATGTTGCGGCGCAGGCTCACAGGTCGATCTCCCGCTTGTTGAACCACCATGTCAAAGGCAGGATGATGATCGTGATCAGCAGGAACAAGATCACGTTTCCGGCCGTGGCCAGACCGTAGAACCCCGCCTGGTATTGCTTGTAGATCACGCTGGCCAGCACATCCGATGAAAACCCCGGCCCGCCCCGCGTGGTGGCCCAGATCACGTCGAACGACCGCAAGCCGCTGATCAGCGACAGCGTCACCACCGTCACTGTCGCCGGGCGCACCAGCGGCACCGTCACGCGCCAGAACTGTTGCCACCGTGTCGCCCCGTCGATCCGGCTTGCCTCGTAATACTCGGACGAAATCGCGGCGAGCCCGGCGATATAGATCAGCGTGGCCAGCCCCACACCCTTCCAGATGTCGATCAGCGCGACCGAATACAGCGCCAGCGCCGGATCGGAAAGCCATGCAGGCCCGTGCAACCCGACAAGACCAAGCCCAAGGTTGATCACCCCTTTTGTCGGATGCATCAGCGCGGCAAAGGTGATGCCCACCCCGATGGTCGAAACCAGAACCGGAAAGAACACGACCGACCGCAGAAAACCCTGCATCCAGATTCCGCCCGTCAGCAGCACGGCCAGCAAAAGCCCCAGCACCGTCTTGGCGCCCGAGGTGACGAAAGCATAGATCAGCGTATTCACCAGCCCCTGCACCAAAAACGGCTCGCGGAAGAACTGGCGATAATTGTCCCAGCCGATGAATTCGGCATCAAACAGGTCCCAGCGCGTCAGGCTGAACCAGAAACTTGCCACCGTCGGCAACAGGAAAAGCGTGACGAACACCACCGCCGCCGGAAGAACGAACCAATAGGGATAGGGTGATCGCCGTTTCATCCGTGTCCTCGCCCGAAAGCGCCCCTGCCGCAGGTCGGCGGCAGGGGCAGGACCGCCCGTGGTGGGAGGTTACCAGTTCGGCAGTCCCAGTTGCTTGGCCTGCTTCTCGACATCCTGGTCATAAAGCGCCGCTGCATCCGCCGCAGGCCGGATGCCCGACCCGACCTCGACCGTGATCTGCTCAAGCGCGGGCCCCTTGACAGGCGACAGGAATTCCAGCGCGGGGGCGGTCATCCCGTCGGTCTGGAAATAGGGCAGCATGTCAGACACGGCAGGCGGCACATCGGCAGGCAATTCGCAGCCCTTGATCAGATAGGGCCCCGAGGCGCCCGCCGCACCGATCATCGTGTTGCATCCCTCGACCGAGGCGACGTAGTTCAGGAACTTGATCGCCTCGTCCTTGTGCTCGCTTGCCTCGGGCACATACAGCGCGGCGGGCATCCAAACCGTCAGCCCGTTCTTGCCAGCATCCGGCCCGGGCTGCGCGAAAAAGCCCAGATCGCCAAGATTGTCGGGGTTGTTCTGCTTGACCGTGCCGATCCCGAAGGTCAGCATCGGGTAATGCGCGCCCTCGCCGGTGGCGACCATCCGCATGCCGTCCTCGAATTTTGCCACGCCGAAATCGGGGTTCATGTATCCCGCCTTGAACACCGCCTCCAGATGTTCGAACCCGCGCATCGCCGCCGGAGTGGTGGCATATTTCGCCTTGTTCGCCGTGTAGTCGGCGGCGAAATTCGGCACTTCGGCCTGCACGTTGTAATAATCGGCCAGCACGAACAACTGGCTGGTCCATGTGTCGCCAAAGGTGGTGATGACCGGCACCTTGCCCGCCTCGGCCACCTTGGCGTTGTTGGCCATGAACTCGTCCCATGTCTTGGGCACCGTCAGGCCAAGATCGGCATAGATCTTGCGGTTATAGAAGATGCCGCCGCCCATCGCCGGACCAAAGGGCACGCCGCGCACCGTGCCGTCCGGCGCTGTGACCACCTGCTTGAAGCTGTCAAGCACATTGGCCTGACCGTCGATCGCCGTCAGGTCCGCCAGCGTTTCCTGCGGTTTGAGCGCCTGAAACAGCGACCCCGAATTGTAGTTGAAAATGTCCGCCATCTCGCCTGTCGCAAGCCGGGTCTTGACGATGTTATCCCCGTCAGCGCCGCCATTGCGCTGTTCGATATCAAAGGTGACATCGGAATTGGCCGCCGTATAGGCCGCCGTCAGCGCCTCCATCGAGGCGACCGTTTCAGGGTTGTTGTCGATCAGCACCGAAAGCGTGACTTCCGCTTGCGCCATGCCTGCCGCCAGCGTGATCGCCCCGGCAAGGGCTGCACTGTAAGTAAAGGTCTTCATCCGTGTTCTCCTCCCAGAGTTTCTTGTCAGTCAGGTCGTCAGGTCGAAAGTGATCTCGTGCCGCCCGGCCCCCAGCGCCAGCCCGTCGGCGGGCATATCGACCGGTCGGCCATCCAGCGTCAGCCCGCGGCGTTGCGCGGCAGGAAGCAGCCGCCCCGCGCAACCCTGCGGCAGGGTCACCCGATAGGTGACGCGCGTGCCCTCCAGCGCCCAACCCGCTTCGATGCGCCCGTGGCGGCAGTCGTGCCACGCCTCGACAGGCGAAAGCGCGGGCAGGATCAGCGGGTTCAGCGTGACCTCGTCAAAACCCGGGCGCTCGGCAACCGGGGCCACCCCGGCCACGCCCTCGAACAGCCACTGGCACACCGCGCCATAGGCATAATGGTTGTAGCTGTTCATGTCGGGGTCATAGATGGTGCCGTCCTCGCCCAGCGCGTCCCAGCGTTCCCAGATACTCGTCGCACCCCGCTCGACCTGATAAAGCCACCCCGGCACCCTGCGGTTCAGGAAGATCTTTTCGGCCAGATCGGCCATGCCATGCATCGTCAGCGCCGGCAGAATGGCGGGCGTGCCGATGAAGCCGGTTCCGATCAGGCCGTCGGCATCTTCGACCACGCGGCGGAAATAGGCCTTGCCCGCCTCGTAATGTTCCGGCGGCACCAGACCATACAGAAAGGCAAGGCTCCATGACGTCTGGTCATTATGCGCGATCCGCCCCGATGGCGAAAAGAACTCGTGCCGGAACGCCGTGCGGATGGCCTCGGCCCGCTGGCGCAGCGCCGTTTCCTGACCCGTCTCTCCGATCAGCCCGGCGATGCGCGCGGCTAGATCGGTCGAGATGAAATGATAGATCGTCGCCGCGCAATCATCCGCAATGGTCGGCCTTGGCTTGCGGTTGTCACCCACAGGCTGGATCCAGTCCCCGAAGGTGAACCCCCGCGCGCCCCATTCGGCGGGCGGTCGCACCAGCGGCCCGTCCGAAATGGCCCAGACATAATCCAGCCACCGGACCATGGCGGGGAAATTCTCGACCAGAACGCCCTTGTCGCCATAATGCAGGTAAAGCTGCCACGGGATGATCACGATGGCATCGCCCCACCCCGTCGATCCCGCCCAATCGCCGCGCCCGTCGATCGGATGCAGCCGCGTCGGATCGGGCGAGAAATGCGGAACGCCCCCGTCCGCGCGCTGGTCGTGCCGCACGTCCCGCAGGTATTTCTTCAGGAAACTTTCGCAATCGGCCAGCCAGCAGGCCGTGCCCGCAAAGACCTGCGCATCGCCAGTCCAACCCAGCCGCTCGTCGCGCTGCGGGCAATCGGTCGGAATCTCGATGAAATTCGACCGCTGCGACCAGATGGTGTTCAGCACCAGCCGGTTCACCTCGGGCACCGCGCAGCGAAATCCGCCTGCCTGCACCGGAACCGAGGTGACGGGGATCTGGTGCATATCGACCAGCTTCGCCCCGCCTGTCAGCGTCACCCGCGCATAGCGGAACCCGAAAAATGTGAACAGCGGCGCATAAACCTCGATCCCCGCGCCGCGAAGCGTATAGTGTTGCTCGGCCCGGGCCGAACGGAAATTGCGGTTGTCAAACACCCGTCCCGGACCCAGCACCTCGGAAAACTCGATCCGAACCTTTGCCCCGGCCGGTCCCTGCACCGCAATCCGCGCATAGGCCCCGCAATTCTGCCCGAAGTCAAAGACCGTGGTCGCCCCGTCAGCCCAGCTTTCAACCGCCGCGACAGGGGCCATCTCCTTTACCGCGCCCGTCTCGTGCGGCACCAGCAGCGCGTGATCGAAGGGCAGAACCTCGACCCCATGCGTATCGGCAATATCGATCCGGGCGTCATAATCCTCGCCGTGATAAATTCCGTTGCCGGTAACGGGGGTCAGCCCCGACCGCCACGATGCATCGGTTTTCACCAGCACCTGCCCGCCCGCCACCAGTTCCGCAAAGGCCCCGATCCGGTCGCCCCATGTATTGGGAATGGGGTTAAGCGCCCACATCAGCCGCGACCGGAACCAGCCATCCCCCAGCCAGATTTCCAGCCGGTTCCGGCCCGGCTTCAACAAGGCCGAAACGTCATAGCTCTGATAGGCGATGCGGTCGTCATAGCAGGTCCAGCCCGGCGTCAGCAGATCATCGCCCACCCGCGCGCCATTCAGGAAAGCCCGGTACAGCCCCTGCGCCGACAGATGCAGCACCGCCCCCTCGCCTGCCTGCGCGATGTCGAAGTCCCGCGCGACAAAGCTGCCCGGCCCGCCCGTGCCCGCATCAAAGGCCGGAGCGATCATTTCGGCGGAAAAGCCGTTTTTTGGCAACAGCTTATCGACTGCGGAACCAGCCCGCACCTGCCCCTCAAGGCCCATTCCGTCAACCTCCCCTACGGCCGAATCGGACTTTGGCCAGATTCGTGCATCGTTCTACGTAAATCATTCTACAAGCCGATTTGCCTTGCAACGTTTTTTTGATAAGTTGGCCGCAAAGGATGGACGGATGGCAGACGGCGACAGCGGTTCACGCGTAACGATCCGGACCGTCGCGGCGGATGCGGGTGTGTCCGTCGCGGCGGTCTCAAAGGTCATGCGAAACGCCTATGGCGTGTCGGATGCCCTGCGCCTCAGGGTCGAAGCCAGCATTGAAAAACTGGGCTACCGCCCCTCGGTCGCCGCGCGGGGGATGCGCGGGCGCACCTTTACGCTGGGCGTCCTGCTGGTGGGGATCGACAACCCCTTCCTGCCCGGCATCTATCAGGGCATCGAAACCGTCACCGAACAGGCGGGCTACAAGATCATGGTCGGCGTCGGCGCCGCACGGGCCCGCACCGAAGCGCAGTTGATCGAACAGATGATCGACAACCGGATGGACGGGCTGATCCTCGTCGCCAGCCAGATCTCGGGCGAGATGCTGGAACACTATGCCCGCCAGATCCCCATCGTCGTCGTGGGCCATCACGAACCGGCCGCGCAAGGCTATGACACGATCAACAACAATGACCAAAGGGGCGCGCGCCTCGCGGTGCAGGCCTTCCTTGAAAAAGGCTACACCGATATCGCCTTCATCACACAGGCCGATCAGGCCGACCATCTTGCCGATGTCGCACCCCAGCGCGAAATCGGCTACCGCGCCGCCATGACCGGCGCCGGACTGGCCGATCAGATCCGCGTCATCATCCTGCCCCAGCACAGTGCGCAGCGCGACGAGCGGATCAAGGCGCTGCTTATCGCGCCCGACCGTCCGCGCGCGCTTGTCTGTTGGTCCGACCTCGACGCCGTTCCCATCCTTGGCGCGGCTTACAGCCTTGGCATCCGCGTGCCCGACGACCTGTCAATCATCGGCTATGACAACTCGCCCGTGGCCGCCTTGCCCATGGTCAATCTAAGCTCGATAGACCAAGACGGCCCGCGCCTTGGCCGTATCGCGGCCGAGGCCCTGTTCAGCCGCATCAACGGCCGGAATGTCGCGGAACATCTCGAAATCGAACCGACCCTGATTTTCCGCCACAGTATCTGACCCGCCGCCACAGCCGGAATGCCAAGGGGCGCCCGCCATGGCGCGGCGCCCCTTGCACGGGTCAGCGCGCCAGAACAGCGCGCATCACCCGTAGCAAATCGGCCCGCGCCGAGGGCGAAATCGTCTCGGACCGCCAGCAGACATGGTGGTCGGGGCGAACGATCAGGCAGCCGCTGTCGCGGATCTCGCTGGCCCGCGCCCAGTCGCCGCTGTGGTCGATATAGGTCTGGCGCGGCCCGATCACATGGGTGGCAATCTCGATCCCCAGTTCCGCCGCCACCGCTTCGGCCGCTTCAACCCAGGCCTCTCCCCCCAGACCCGTCAGCAGCGTGAACCGCCCCTTGCCGCATAGATCAAGCGTTGACACCTCGGCCCCCGTATCGCGCCGGTACACCCATGCATGCGGCAACCGTGCGCCGGGCCATGTGGTGGGCTGGTAATGCAGGTCGGCATCCAGCGCAAAGGCAGGCTCGATCTGGCCATCCGTCACGATGGCCGATGACCGGTAGCGCTGGTTCATCTCGATCCCATGGGCATCGAACTCGTATTTCTTGAAGGCAATCGCCTTGCGGATCGCCTCGCGCTGGCGTTCGGCCGCCTCGGTGCCTTCGCTGCGGGCGTTCAGGTTCTTTTGCATCTGCACCGGATCGACGCCTTCGCCCATGCCCAACGCCTCAAAGATCGGGCCGAACTCGGCGATCGACTGGTTGGCGCGCGTCACGATCTGCTTGGCGATGGGGGCGCGTTCGTCGTTATAGCTGTCCAGCAGCCGTTCGCCCGCCTGCCCCTTCAGCACAAGGGCCAGCTTCCACGCCAGATTGAACGCATCCTGGATCGAGGTGTTCGACCCAAGCCCGTTCGACGGCGGATGCCGGTGGATCGCATCGCCCATGCAGAACACCCGGCCATTCGTGGTGCGCGTGGCATAGCGGTTGTTCACCGTCCACACACTGGCCGACAAAAGCTCGATCTCAAGGTTCGGGTCGCCCACCAGTTGCCGCGCCACGCCGGTGGCGAATTCGGGCGTCACCTCGGGTTCGGGTCCGTTGATGTCATAGCCCCAGACGATCAGCCATTCGTTCCACGGGCGCACCATCCGCACAAGGCCCATGCCGATCCCGCCCACATCCGCGCCGGGCTGCATGACCCAGTAAAGAACGCTGGGGCGGTGCGCGACATATTTGGACAGGTCGGCCCTGAACAAGATGTTCATCGACCCGCCCACACCCATCTTGCCCTCAAAGGGCAGGCCCGCATGTTCGGCCACCAGAGATTTACCGCCATCCGCGCCGATCAGGTATTTCGACCGGATCGTCAGGTCTTTGCCCGTCAGCCGGTCGCGGCAAAGCGTGGTGACGCCTTCGGCATCCTGCGTGTGGCTGACATATTCGGTGGACATCCGCGCCTGCGTGCCACGCGAACAGGCGGTCCTGAACAGCAACGGCTCCATGAATGTCTGCGGCAGGTCGTTCATCCGGCCGGGCGATGACATCAGATGTTCCGCCCGCGACAGCGGATGGTTCCCCCATGATTTCATCCGCCCGATTTCTTCGCCCGCAAGGCTTTCGCAAAAGATGTTCTCGCCCATCAGGTCTTGCCCGGTGGCAAACAGATAGGCCTCGTCCTCGACCTCGCGGCCAAGATCGCGCAGCACCTCCATCGTGCGCTGGTTGGTGATATGGGCGCGCGGCGTATTGGCAAGCCAGCGATAGCGGTTCACCGCCATGTTCTGGATGCCATAGCTCGATAAAAGCGCCGCCGTGGCCGAACCGCTGGGTCCGGTCCCGATGATAAGCACCTCGGTGGTGATGTCAGCCATTCTGTCCTCCCTGAATTTCGTGCCGCTTATGCCGCGGGCGCCGTGCCGTCCCATGCCGCCTGCAACAGCCGCCGCACCGCGCCCGCCTCGACGGGGCGTGGGTTCCAATAGGGGTTTTGCGTGGCAATCTCGGTGGCGCGGTCAAGGTCCGCTTCCTTCATCCCAAGATCGCGCAACGCCAGCGGCGCCTTCATGCGGATGGCAAAGTCGTGCAGCGCCTGCCCCGCGGTCGGGCCGCCGAACATCTCGGCCACGGGGGCGAGTTCGCGGGCCGCCGCCGCCTCGTTATAGGCAATGGCATGGGGCAAGATCACCGAATGCGTCTCGGCATGGGGCAGATCGAAACTGCCACCCAACGTGTGGCACAGCTTGTGATGCAGCGCCATGCCAACCGTGCCCAGCACCATCCCGCACAGCCATGCGCCATACAGCGTTTCGCCACGCGCCGACAGGTCGTCGGGGTTGTCCATCACACGGGGCAGAGCATCGCGGAAAGCGCGCATCCCTTCCAGCGCCATCAATGTCGAAACCGGCGACCGGTTCTGCGCGTAAAGCCCTTCGGCGGCATGGGCCATCGCATTCAGCGCCGATGTCACCGTCATGCCCACCGGCAGGCTGCGAACAAGCTCGGCATCATACAAGATGACCTCGGGCTGCACCTTGGGCGTTGTGATCGTGGTTTTCCGTCCGCCTTCGGTCTGGCCCAGAATCCCGGTCGCTTCCGAACCGGCATAGGTGGTGGGCACCACGATTTGCGGCAGATCGGTCCGCAGGGCGATCGCCTTGCCAAGGCCTGTCGTCGATCCGCCCCCCACGGCGACCACGCAATCGGCCCCCACCTCAAGCGCCCGCGCAACGGCTTCCTCGCTGATGGCCACGGGGGTGTGCATCGCGGCCCGCGAATACAGGCCCGCCGCCCGTTCCCCCAGAAGGTCCGCGAATTGCGCGCCGGTTTCGGCCTGTTGCGGCGTGGTCAGAATCAGCGCCCGGCTCAGCCCCAGCGCCGCCATCTCTTCCCCCAGCGTATGGCGCACACCGGCGCCGAAACGCACCCGGACAGGGGGCAAGGTGGTGGTGAAGCTTTCCTGAAACAACGACATGACGGCGCCTTATCTGCTGCGTGCAGAGGCAGATTAGCCAAGATGCGGCGCGATATTGATCGTAACAGGAATTGATAATATAATCTTTCGTTATGAAAATTGACAGCGAGCATCTCGAAATCCTTGCGCTGATCGTCGAAAAGGGCGGCCTCACCGAAGGGGCCGATGCGCTTGGCAAATCGCAACCCTCGGTGTCGCGCACCATGGCACTGCTCGAGGACCGGATCGGCGCACCGCTGTTCGAACCCGGCAAGCGCCCGCTGCGGCCCACCGAACTGGGCGAAAACCTCGCCCGTCTGGGCGCACGCATCCACGCCCTGAACGCCGAAGCCAGCCGTCTGGTCCAGAACTACCGCAAGGGCCATGCCGGCCGTCTGCGGATCGCGGGCACCCCCATCTTCATCGACGGGGTCGTCTCGACCCTGATCGCAGATTTCCAGACCCGCCACCCCGAGGTGCAGATCGTCCAGTCCTACGGCTATTTTGACGGGCTGGCCGCCAGCCTGCGGAACGGCACGCTCGATATGGCCATTGTGCCGCTGCATCAGGGCAGCGTGCCCGCCGACATGTCCTTTGTGCCGCTTCTGGCGGGGCGCAACGTCATCGCCGCGCGGTCGGGCCACCCGCTGATGCGGCGCAGCACCATCACCTTGGCCGATATCGACCCCTATCCATGGATCGCCCCGCCCGCCGACAGCCCGCTCTATCGCGACCTGCAACGCGCGCTGAAATCCATCGGGAAAGAGGATTTCCGCGTCAGTTTCTCGGGCGGCACGCTGGCCTCGATCCTGTCGATCCTTGCCGGATCGGACGCCTTGACCGTCCTGCCCTATTCGGTCGTGTTCCTGATGCGAAAAATGGCAGGCGTCGATGCCCTGCGGCTCAGGGTTGATCATCCCGACCGCCAACTCGGGATGCTCAGCTTCAACGCAGCCTCGCCGCCGCCGTCGCTGCGGCTGTTCGCGGGCTTTCTGATGGATGAATTCGCCCTGCTCGAAGCCCGCATCCAGCACGAAGGCCAGGTAACGCAGCGGCGCGGTTAGGTCACCCGCGCCGCGCCGCTATTTCAGCGCGACATAGGTTTCAGGGTCCAGCGCCGTCACACGCACCGCAACATGGGTTCCGGTTGCGCTGCCGATCATGTCACGCAGCAACCCGCACACGGCAAGAACGCGGTCGCGCGTGCGCTCGGGGCGCGGCAGGATCGCCATTTCCACATTCACCAGCGGCAGATCGGCCATGGCTCCGACCGGCATAACGGCAAACTGGCAGGCCGGCACATCCACCGCCAACTCGGCGCACAGCATTTCGCGAACCGGCCCCAGCGCCTTGGCAAGCGGCTCGCGCACCACCGGGTAAAGCCGTTCCTCGACAAAAATCTTCACATTCGGCATGGGCGGCCCCCTAGGCCGGGGTCAGGACAAAATCGAACACCGACCGCCAGCTGACATCGCCCTGCGTGGTCCGCTCGAACGGGGCAACCAGCGTCTGCTTCACGCCGAACACCGCGTCACTGTCCAGATAGCGGTCATCGCCCACGAAGGTATGCGTGACCAACCGCTGGAAACCGGGCGCCGTGACCAGAAAATGCATATGCGCCGGACGATAGGGGTGGCGCCCCATCAGGGCCAGCATCTTGCCCACCGGCCCGTCATCGGGAATGGGGTATGAAGTCGGCTTGATCCCGCGAAACGCATAGGCCCCGTCCGCGCCGGTGAAAAAGCGCCCGCGATTGTTCCAGCGCGGCTGGATGCCGGGTTGCTGCACATCGTAATAGCCGTCCGCATTGTCCGACCACACATCGACACAGGCCCCTTCGACGGGGTTTCCGTCCAGATCCGTTACCCGCCCCTCGAACAGGCAGGGCTCGCCCTTGCCATCCAGACTGATCGTGTCGCCCATGGCACGGATCGGCGCGTCTTCCACATGGAAAGGGCCAAAGACCGTGTTTTCCGTGGCCCCCTCGGGGCGGCGGTTGTTGATCGCATCGACCAGCATCGAAAGGCCCAGCACATCCGACAGCAGGATAAACTCCTGCCGGTTGCCATCACACATCTGGCCCGTGCGGGTCAGAAAGGCGATCCCCGTTTCCCATTCGGCCTGCGTCAGGTGGATCTCCTTGGCAAAGCCGTGCAGATGCTTGACCAGACAACGCATCACCTCGGCCATGCGCGGGGTCACATCGGCGCCCATGCGGTCATTGACCGTCTCGACCGAGCGTTCTTCGGAAAAATAGCTTTGTGTCATGGGTCAGTCCTCAAGGGCTTGGATCATGCCGTGCGGCGGGTGGGGGATGTGACGCGCCCGCCCTGCGGCGGTCGGTGGCCAAGCGGTAGCAGGTCAATGCCGGTGCGGTCAGTGAACATTCCCCACAATCCACGACGGGCAAACAGCATCACCGCGATGCCAAGGCAGCCCAGCACGATCAGATAGATCGTGCCGTAATCGGCCAGCAGACGTTGCAGGGCATAAAAGACAACCACCCCGATGATCGGCCCCGGCAACGTGCCGATCCCGCCGATAACGGTGATGAAGATGACAAAGGCCGTCCAGTCGATCACCGAAAAGGCCGCGTCCGGCGTCACCCGCGTGATCTGGATAAAGGCCAGCGCCCCGCATAGCCCCGTGCCAAAAGCACACAGCAGGAACACCAGCGCCTTCAGCCGCACAGGGTCCACCCCCACCGACCGCGCCGCGTTTTCATTGTCGCGGATCGCCTGCAAGCCCAGCCCCATGCGCGACCGCAAAAAGACATAGCTCGCCACCAGCATGGCCACGGCCAGCGACAGCATCAGCCAATAGGTCAGCGCATCCGCCGCCGCCGCACTCGACACATCCAGCATCGCCTTGATCTGGTCAACAAAGGCCATCTCCTTGGCCGTGCCCTTGGGCAGCGACGTGCCGGTCCCGCCGCCCAGCGCCTTCCACTGGCTGATGCCCAGACGGGCGATATCGGCCACCACCCATGTGCCGATCGCGAAATAGGCCCCATTCAGGCGAAAGGCGAAAAAGGCCATCGGCACGGCAAAAACTGCCGCCGCAACGCCCCCGATCAGCACGCCGACCAGCGGATCAAGCCCCAAAAGGATGATCGCGGCAAACATCGCATAGGCCCCGATCCCGACAAAGGCCTGTTGCCCCACCGAAACCAGCCCAGCGAACCCCGCCAGCATGTTCCAGTTCATCGCCAGCACCAGCAGCGTCAGAATCCCGAACAGGTCTTGCACCACGGCCCGCGGGGCCAGGGCGGGCAGCGCGTAAAGCAGCGCCAGCGCCACAAAGGCAAGGCCAAGCCCGAGGTTGCGGTTGATCGTCATCGTCACACCTCAGTCATTCGCCCGCGGGAACAGCCCGCGCGGTTTCAGCAACAGCACGATCACAAAGGCGATATGCCCCGACAAAATCTGCCATTCGGGGTTGATCGACGCCCCCACCGCCTGCGCCATTCCGATCACGATCCCCCCCGCCAGCGTGCCCCATAGGCTGCCCAACCCGCCGATGATCACCGCCTCGAATGCGTAAAGCAGTCGCGCGGGGCCGATCGACGGATCGAAATTGGCGCGCGTGCCCAAGAACAGCGCGGCGATTGTGGCCACCACCAGCGCGATCCCCGTCGCCATGGCAAAGATGCGTTTGGGTTCAATCCCCATCAACTGCGCGGTGGTCTGATCGTCCGATGTGGCCCGAAAGGCGCGCCCCAGCGCCGTGCGATAGAACAGGCGGTTCAGCGCAAAAACCACAGCCACCGCCGAGGCAAAGGTCAGCACCGGCATGACGCCCAGCGTCACGATCCCCAGATCGACCGACGCCGCCTCGATCGGGCCTGCGGTCAGTTTCCGGCTGTCGGCGGTGAACGCCGAAAGCAGGCCGTTTTGGATCACCACCGACAGGCCAAAGGTAACCAGAAGCGGCGGCAGGATATCCTCGCCCAGCACCCGGTTCAAAAGATGCGTCTGCAACAGCCAGCCCAGCCCGAACATCAGCGGCGCAGCCAGCACCACCGCCACGAACGGATGCAGCCCCGTCACCGTGGCAAGGGTCAGGATCAGATAGGCGCCCAGAATGATCAGGTCGCCATGGGCAAGGTTCACCAGCCGCATGATCCCGAAAACCAGCGAAAGCCCCGCCGCAAACAGGGCATATAGCCCGCCAAGCAGCAGCCCTTGGGCAAGGGTGTCGATCAGCATCATGCGTGGCTCACTCCGAAATAGGCGTCATGGATGGCATCGCGCGACAATTCGGCCGGACGCCCCGACAGGGTGATCCGTCCCTCCATCATGCAATGCACATGATCGGCCACCCGCAGCGCCTGCCCGATATCCTGCTCGACCACGATGATCGCGGTCCCGCTGTCCTTGATCTGCGGAAAGGCGGCGTAGATTTCCTTGATGACCACCGGCGCAAGCCCAAGGCTCAGCTCGTCGCACAGCAACACGCGCGGATTGCTCATCAGCGCGCGCCCGATGGCCACCATCTGTTGTTGCCCGCCCGACAGTGCCGTTCCCGGACTGTGGCGGCGCTCTTTCAATATGGGAAACAGCGCCTGCACCCGTTCCAGCGTCCAGAACCCGTTGCCACGCCGGGCATGCGCGCCGATCAACAGGTTTTCCTCGACCGTCAGCGACGGGAACAGCCGCCGCCCTTCGGGCACCATGGCGATGCCACGGGTCAAGATGCCGGGCGCGGCCAGCCTTGTGATCGGTTCGCCCGCCAGCGTCACGCTTCCGGCACTGACCCGCGCCACACCCGTCACGGCCCGCATCAGCGTGGTCTTGCCTGCGCCATTGGCGCCGATGATGGCCACCGTCGCGCCTTCCTCAAGCGTCAGGTCCACGCCGAACAGCGCCTGAAAATCCCCGTAATGCGCCGTCAGGCCCGCAATCTCCAACAGCGCGCTCATGCCTCGATCCCCAGATAAATCTCGCGCACCTCGGCCGATGCCATCACCTGATCGGGCTGCCCGATCATCAGCATCCGCCCGAAATTCAGCACCATCAGCCGCTCGACCACCGAATTGAGTGCGTGCAGCACATGTTCGATCCAGATGATCGCCGTGCCTTCGGCGTGGATCGCGCGGATCGTGCCGACCAGTTCCACACATTCGGCATCAGTCAACCCGCCCGCGATTTCATCCAGCAGGATCACCCGCGGCTTTGTCGCCATGGCCCGCGCCAATTCCAGCCGCTTGCGCTGCAACAGCGGCAGGCCGCCCGCCGGTTTCGCAGCCACCGCCCCCAGCCCCGTGCGCGACAGGATGTCCATGCAGAAATCGGGCGCATCCGCAGCCGACACGCCGCCGCCGAACCGGGCGGCGACCAGCAGGTTTTCATAAACCGACAACCCGCCAAAGGGTTGCGGTATCTGGAACGACCGCCCGATGCCCGCCTTCACCCGCTCCATCGGCGGCGCGCGCGTCACATCGCGACCGTCCAGCAGCACGCGGCCGGTATCGGGGGCGATATTGCCGGTGATCAGATTGAACAGCGTGGACTTTCCGGCCCCGTTCGGCCCGATGATGCCCAGCGCCTCGCCCGCTTCCAGATCGAAGCTGACATCATCGGTGACCTTAAGCGCACCGAAGGATCGGGACACGGATTGCAGCGACAGGATCGGCATGGATCGCCCTTGCTTGTAGGAGTGCCCCGGCACCTGCGCGCCGGGGCAAAGGGGGTCAGGACAGCGTTTCCAGCGTGCCGCCCAGCGGAATCTCGGGCGCGCCCGCATTCTCGACGATCACCAGATCAAAGGTGTCATCCTCCTTGCGCCGCCATTGGCCGCCCACCAGCGGCGTCTTGGAAATGTTCTTGCGCGCAAATTCCGGCACGTTGTCGCGGCCCCACTGGACCTTGCCCACCACCGTATCCAGATTGGTCGATCCGATCGCCGCCGCCAGCGCGTCGCCATCGGTCGGGTCATCGACCCGGCTGATCGCATCCGCCGCTACTTCGAACAGCGCATGGACAAAGCCCACGGGCATCGTCCACTGCCGCTTTGCCGCCGCCTCAAAGGCCTTGGCCAGGTCAGCCGCGCTTTCGCCCGTCAGCGACGATTTGAACGGATGGTTCGGCGACCACCACACTTCGGCCGTCAGGTTGTGGCCCAGCTCGCCCAGCGCCGCCACGCTTTCGGGGAACAGCAGCGCCTTGGCCACCGAAACCAGCTTGGGGTTGAAGCCCTGTTGCTTGGCCTGCGTCCAGAAGGTGGTGAAATCGGGCGGAATCGGGATACCCGTCATGATCTCGCAGCCCGCCTGTTTGAAGGCGTTGATCTGGGCGCTGAAATCATCCGTCAGGTTCTGGTAGCGGCCCGGATCGGTCAGTTCATAGCCCTGCGCAGCCAGCGCGGGCGGCATGCCCACCTCGGGCGAGGCCCAGGCGTTGCCATCCCCGTCATTGGGCCAAAGCGCAGCCACTTTCTTGTTCGTATCGACCGAATTCCACATATTCATGAATGTGGCGATATTGTCCTCAAGTCCCCAGAAGAAGTGATAGACGTAGTCAAAGGCCTGCCAGCTTGCCGGATCGGCGGGGTTGCCCTGCTGTCCGATGAACCACGGCTGCCACGGCGCGACCGTCGAAATCACCGGAATTTCTTCCTGCTCGGCAATCGAGCAGACGGGGTTCGTCGTCTCGGGGGTCGATGCGACAAGGATCAGGTTCACCCCGTCACGGCTGATCAGTTCCTTGGCCACTTCCGCCGCGCGGTTCGGGTTCGACTGGCTGTCCTTCACGATCACCTCGACATCCAGCCCCAAACCCGGGGCCGAGGCGAGGAATTTCTCGACCATGAAACTGTCGGCCGCCGAAAAGGCCGAAAGCGGCCCGGTCTGCGGGCTGACATAGCCGATCTTCAGTTTCTTGGTCTGCGCCAAAGCGGGCAATGCCAGCCCCGACGATGTGGCCGCCGCCGCCGTAAAGGCCGCGCCGGATTTCAGCAATGTGCGACGAGTAATCATGTCCTCTCCTCCCTTGATAGTCTGGTCTTTCGCGATGATCGCGTGCCGGCCCCGCCTTCTGCGGACGGGTCCGAAGTTTTTGATTGCGGGGATGCTACGATGCCATCCCGACAGGTTTAATCGCATCACCCCGCCGCTATATGCCCTTTGGTTATGTTATTTCGGGCAATGCGGGGTCACTCTGCGCGCCTGACGGGCACTCACTCGGCCGCCAGGGCCTGCGGTGCCCGTAGATGCAGCGCCTGCATCACCCGCGCGAAACGCGCTTGCAGCCGCTCGGGCGTATCGGCGGTGACGGCCACGTAAAAGTCGGGCCGGATCAGCACATAGCGCGCGCCCGACCGTTCCAGCCAGGCGCCGATCGTGCCTTCGGCATCCACCGCATCGCCCGCGCCGCCCGCAGGGGCCAACCGTACGGCCACCCCGCCCAAGGCCGCAAACTCGGCGCGCTGCGCCGCAGTCAGGGCAGACAGCGGATCGACGTCATGGCCCAAAAGCACCCAGCCCTGCCCGACGACCTGATCGAACCGGTCGCGCTTGCCTCCCGCCTCGACGATCCCCTGCACCGACAGTTCGCCCGCATGGGCGCTGTCATCGCACCATGCACCGGGGCCAAGGCGGCAAATGTCGGTGGGCACCGGCGTGCCGCCCCGCGCCGCCAGATCCGCCATCATCCGCGCATCCCGCGCCGCCGCCACCTCTTCATCCGCGATACAGATGATCTGGCCCAGTTCCTGACTGAAATCGATGTAATGCCGCGCATGGGCAATCCGCTCGGTCGTATAGCTGTCCAGCACGCCCGCACCGAACCGCCCCTCAAGAATCCCGTTCAGCCGCCACGCCATCGCCACCGCGTCACGCACGCCCGCGCACATCCCCTCGCCCGCAAAGGGCGGCATCAGATGGGCCGCATCCCCGCCGATCAAGCAGCGGCCCTTGTTCCACTGCTTCGCCCAACGCGCCTGAAAGCGGTAAACGGCGCTGCGTTCCAGTTCGGCAGTGTCGGGCGTCAGCCCCCACGGCGCCAGCAACTCCCAGGCACGTTCCGGCTTTTGCAGATCATGCGCCTGCTCGCCCGGCAGCACCATGAACTCCCACCGCCGCCGGGCGGGCCCCCCCGCCACGGGGCCGGGACCACCCGGCACGATGGTGGTCGGGCGCTTGGGGTCGCACAATTGCCATTGCGCGGGTTCGTCCCCCTGCCGCGCCACATAGTCGAACGTCGGAATCATATCGAGGATCAGCCAGTCGAAGAAATAGCCCTTGTCCTCGTTCTCGATGCCCAGCGCCTCGCGCACGAAACTGTTGGCGCCATCGGTCCCCGCAACAAACTGCGCCCGCAGCGACAGACGCGCGCCATTGGGGCCAACCTCTTCGGGGTTGCGTTGCAGCGACAGCGTCACCCCCGCTTCGTCCTGCTCAAGCCCGATCCCCTGCCAGCCGCGCAACAGCGTAATCCCCGGCAGCGTCGCGGCAATCGCCAAAAGCCGTTTTTCCATCATCGGCTGGTTGAACCAGTAGCGCACCCGCCAGCCGCTGGCCGACTGGCTTTGCCAATCGACGATCTGCAGGTTCTGGCGGTCCTTGTTCTTCCAGTAATACAGCTCGTCATGATAGCTGATCGCGGGGTCGTTTTCGGAATCGATCCCCAGCGTGGCCAGAATACGGGCGATTTCGTGGTCATAGGTCACGGCACGCGGCAAGGCGTAGTGGTTGGTCCAGCGTTCCACCAGCGTGACCTTCCGGCCCCGCCGTGCCAGCAAGATCGCCAAAAGCGTGCCCACGGGCCCCGCCCCCACCACGGCGACATCCGCATCAAATTCCCCGACCCCCGACGCCTGCTGCATGGCAACCCTCCCGCTGTGGCGCGCACTCGCATAGGTGACGCGCAATCTTTACTGACTGTTCGCCAAAAATGAACGTTCGTCAAGTTTGATGATGAATCACATCGAAAATCCCGCAACCCCCTGATTCCAAAGGTAGGCCCGCCCCGCCCCCCGCCTCCGCCCCTCGGTGATTGAGTGTCACACCAAAACTGAATATGATTCGCCCCTGAACCCACCGCAGGATTGCGCCCATGACCGAACCCGCCGAAGGCCGCGTCGCCCGACGCCAGCGCCGCAACCGCGATGCGCTGATCGCCGCCGCGCGCGACATCATGACCGAAAAGGGGGTCGAGGGCGCGACCATGCTGGAAATCGCCGAACGCGCCGACATGGGTGCAGGCACGGTCTATAACTACTTCCGGTCAAAGGATGATCTGGCCATCGCCGTGCTGGAAACCCTGATGCACGATCTTGCCCTTCGCATCGAACAGGTGACCAACACCTTCGAAGACCCCGCACAGGTCTATGCTTTCGGCATCCGCACCGTGCTTGATACGGCCACCGGCGATGTGCGTTGGGCGCAAATGCTCAACCGGTCCGAGGTGATTGCCGATGCCATGTTCCACCGCATGGGCCCCTTTGCCATCCGCGACCTGCGGCTTGCCTCGCAGGCGGGCCGGTTCGAGGTGTCGAATGCCGAACTGGTCTGGCGTCTGACCACCCACGCCCTGATCGGGGCCAGCCTTGCCATCACCACGGGCCAACTGCCCGCCAGCGCCTCGGACCAGATCATCGTGCGCCTTTTGTGCATGACAGGCATTGGCGCCAATGCGGCCGTCGAACTCGCCGCCCGTCCGCGCCCTGCCCTGTCACCCGAACCCGCCTATCGCGGCGCATAACCGGCAAAAACGCGGGCGGCCAAGACCGGTTTCCGCAACCGTCACATCATCCCCTTTTGCCGCCCGCAGCGCAGCGGCGCAGGGTCTAGGGCCCGCCCACCCCAGTAATCACACAGCTTTCCCCGCGCATCCCAAGAACAGCCCCCGCCTTACCGGCAGGCCGTCGCGCCCGTGCCGGTCAGCAGGAATTGCTGCTCGAACCGCGGCAGCGATGACAGATAGGCGCGATGCGTGATCTTGCCAAAACCGATCGAGGGCATCCGCGCATCATAAGCCACTTCCAACTCGACCAGTATCAGCGCCGAACCAAGGTCGATCAGCGGCAGCTTGTTACGCACCGACCCCACCGTCGCGGTTTGCAGCAGGGCAGACTTGCCACAGGGCGAATAGGACCAGTCCACCACCAATCCGGTCGTATCGGTGGCCTGCCCCGCGATGCGCCGCACCTGGCTGACCCGCAGCGCCGCGCTGCGGTCCGACCTCATCAGAAACGTCGCCGTCTGGGCCATCCCGTCCAGAAAGGGCCGCGACAAACTCGCCCCCCGCTGGCGCGAGATCAGGTCGGTGATCGTATAGGCCGCCTTTTGCGTGCGATACTTGCTTTGATACGCATCCCAAAAGGTAAAGAAGGCCGAGGCCCCAAGGCTCAGGATCAGCACGGCCACCAGCGATTCGATCACCACCGAACCGCGGGCATCACGCGCGAACCGGCCGAACAGACGCGCAAACCAGATCACCGGGCGCGGCATGTCAGTTCGGCTCGTTCACAAAGGCCGATGTCGCCACCAGCGCATAGGTGCCGTCCTTTGACGTTGGCACGGATTTCATCCCGAAAAAGGCGGTCGGAAACATCGCATCGACCACCACACAGGCGCGCACCACCATCAACTCGTTCTCTTGCCCGGTATCGACCCGTTCGGCTTCGGTCCCCGCCACGATGGTGGCGTCACGCCTTGTGCAGCGGCTGCGCGCGGCAGGCAGGTTGCCAAAGGTCGCATTCACCCGCGTCAGTTCGATGGTCAGCGAGTTGGCGCAATCCTTGAACATGTCGGTCCGGCCACACAGGCTTTTGCGCAACTGGTCAGCCGTCGGTGACGGCAGATTGCCCAACCGCAGGTCGCGCACCGTCTGGTCCAGCGCGCGGTCCAGCATCGTGACCCGCAGCGCCATATAGCCCTGCTCGAACGACATCAGGAACAGCGCAAAGACCACCGGAAACATCATCACGAATTCCAGCGCGGCAGTGCCGCCCTCGTTGCCGATCATCTTTCGCAAATGGCGCGCCAGGCGGTTCATTGCGTCAACCGCAGCTTGGTGATGTTGCCTGCAATCGCGGCGAAAACCTGCGAAATCGTCATCCGGTCAGCCGCGTAATAGCGTGACGGCGTCGTGGCGCAGCGCTGCAACTGTGCCTGTCCGACGGCGGGGGCCTCGAAAGCTACGGTATAGACCACCACATTGCGGTTGCGCGCATCATTGCAGACTGCCTGCAACTGGTCGTCCATCCCGCGCGGATTGGTCGCCGTGCGGAAACTGTTACGCACCGTCCAGAAAATGTCGTTGCGCTGCCCCACCGTGGCTCCAAGCGCCCGCGCATAGAACTGCCACGCGACATAATCCACCCGCCAGCGCAACCAGACCTCGACCCAGCTTAACTGCACCGCAGCCGCGCCGGTGTTGCGCGCGTTGCGCCATGGCGTGGCGCGGAACGTGTTGTTATGCGGCACAAAGAACCGCCGCGAAGCGGGCAGACCGGGATGACCGATCGAATAATTGCCATCATTGCCCCGCCAGATCGGTGACAAACCGTCCTGAAATTCGGGCCGCATCATGGTGACCGGCGTGTTCTCTCCGTCCGACATCACGACGATGATCTTCATCACGTCACGGTCGTCAAAGGCATAGGGTCGGGCGGCAAACTCCCGCGGCATGCGCCCTGCGGCGGCAAATTCGGCAAAGATCGGCCGCGCCGCAGGGTCAAGAAACGCCAATCCCCACCGCATCGCCGTATTGATCGCGGTCTGACCCGAAGCCCACAACCCGTCGATCCGCCCCTGCAATTCGCGGATGCGCCGCTCTGGCGTATCGGGAACCGCAGCACCTGCATAGGCGCTGAAATCGGCCAGCCGAACCTGATTGGCCGGAACGTTCAGGCAGGTGGCATATTGCGGGCCGGGCAGGGCAAGGTTCCCATCCGTCCAGCCCACGAAATCCGAAACAAGGTTGGTGCCCGACACATGATCGGCAAACAGGGTCGTGCGGAACGGGGCGGTCCGCGACACCGCCGTTGACCCGCCATACAACTGGTCCGGCAGATCGACGCAGCGCGAATTGGCCACGTTCGGGCCGCCCGGCAGATTTGGCGGCGTGTTGGTCAGCGCGAATTTCGCCGCCAGTTCCGGGCCAAGATTGACCTGCGCGTTATAGGGGATCAGGTTGATCGACACCCGCCGCTTCGTATCGTTCCGCATCAGCGTGCTGACGAAATCCTTGGCCGCCACCTTCAGCGCCGCCAGCCGCGACCCGATCATCGAACCCGACACGTCCAGCACCAGTGACACTTCTAGGTTCGTCACACCCTCCATCGCGGCAGAACGCGCATTGACCCGCAGCCGGTCAATCCCCAGCGCGGCCAGAAACAGCGTATCGACATTCTCCTCGGCCGAGGCGGAAACGGTCTTGGATGCCGTGCCCCGGACCACGTTGATCGAGGTCAACGTATCGCCCAGCCCCGATTTTCGCACACAGTCGTTGAACAGCGTCCGCTCATCCAGCGATTGCTGCAACGACGCCGCATTCAGCACGCAAACATCCAGCGCAGCCTGAACCTGCGTGCGGCGGCTTTCAAAACGCATCGCATCGACCGCCAACCCGCCCAGCAGCGCCGCCAGTGACAGAAAGGTCAGCGCAAGGACGGTCATCGACCCGCGCTCGTCCCGCCGGAACGCCAAACCACGCCGCAAACGCCGCAACACCTGCATCACCATCACCCCAGGCCGGTACGGACCGGGACGATCCGCAACGGCAAACCC
>JAIXRW010000053.1 GCA_027484985.1 Rhodobacter sp.
CCCTTTTGTTGCGGCACGGCAGGTGCATCCGCTTGCATCCCGCCCGCATCCGCCCGATCAATGCCCGACCCAATTCAGGCCGCCGCCATGTCCCTTGTCGCAGACCTCACCGCCCTGCTCGGTCCCGCCCATGTGCTGACCGGGGCAGATGCCGACCGCCTTTCGCAGGACTGGACCGGCAATTACACGGGCACCCCCCTCGCCGCCGTGCGCCCCGCCGATACGGCCCAGGTTGCCGCCGTCATGAAACTCGCGGCCAAGCACGGCACCCCCGTCATCCCCGTCTCGGGCAATACGGGCCTCGTCGGCGGCACCCATACCCAAGGCGGCCTTCTCCTTTCGCTCGAACGCCTCAACCGCATCCGCGACATCCGCCCCGCGTCCCGCCTTGCGGTGGTCGAGGCGGGCGTGATCCTTGCGCGCCTGCACGAAGCCGCCGAAGACCACGGCCTCTACTTCCCGCTCTGGTTCGGCGCCCGCGGCTCGGCCATGATCGGGGGCGTCCTTTCCACCAACGCAGGCGGCTCGAACGTGCTGCGCTACGGCTCGACCCGCGCGCTCTGCCTCGGGCTCGAGGTCGTCCTGCCCGATGGCCGCGTGCTCGACCTCATGTCCGAACTGCACAAGGACAATTCGGGCTACGATCTGAAACAGCTTTTCATCGGCGCCGAAGGCACGCTCGGCATCATCACGGCAGCGGTGATGAAACTCGTCCCAGCCCCCCGCGCCCATGCCACGGCGGCACTGGCGCTGAACAGCCTGCCCGCCGCCCTCACCCTGCTCAACCGCCTGCAACAGGCCTCGGGCGGGCTGGTCGAGGCGTTCGAATTCATGCCCGAAACCTATAGCCGCCGCTTGGCGCAGGTGCGCCCCGACCTCGGCCTTCCCTTCGCCACCATCCCGCCCGTGACGATCCTTGTCGAACTCGGCGCCACAGCCCCCGCCCTCTGCACGCCCGACGATACGGGCATCCCGCCCCTCACCACCCTGCTGCAATCCGCCCTTACCGAGGCGATGGAGGAAGGCCTCATCCAAGACGCAGTCATCGCCCAATCCGAACAGCAACGCCGCGCCCTTTGGCAAAGGCGCGAAGCGGCGGCCGAAATCACCTTCGCCAAACGTCCCTTCATCGACACCGACATCGCCGTGCCGCTTGACCGCGCAGAGGATTTCCTGACCGGAATCCACGCCCGCCTTGCCACACTTGCCCCCGATGCCGAAACCCTGACCGTGGCGCATCTGGGCGACGGCAACCTGCATTTCACCGTCTTCCCCGCCACCCCCGACAAAGCCCTGCACGACCGTGTGGTCAGCGCCATCGAGGATGTGGTGCAATCCTTCCGCGGTTCCTTCAGCGCCGAACATGGCGTGGGCCTGTCCAAACTCAACTCCATGTCCCGCCGCAAAGACCCCGTGGCGCTCGACGTGATGCGCGCCGTGAAACAGGCGCTCGACCCCGCGAACCTGATGAACCCCGGCAAGGTCATCCCGGCAAGGGGCTCGAATTGACCAGCCTGACCATCCTGCGCGACCCGACGCTGCGGCTGATCGCGGTTGCCCTGCTGCTCATGGGGGCGCTCAACGCCTCGGTCTATCCGTACCAGTCGCTGATCGGGGTCGAACGGATCGGCCTGTCGAAACCGCATTTCGCCCTCGTCCTCGTCATGGCCTCCATCGTCGCGGTGACGGCCTCGGTGCTGCTGGGCGTGCTGGGCGACCAAAGGTCGGGGCGGCGGCGCATCGCGCTCGCCACGGCCGCCTGCGGGGCGCTTGGCGTGGGCCTCATGCTCGTGTCCCCCGGCGTGCCCGCACTGATCCTTTGCCACGGGCTGCTGCTGCCGGTCGCCTCGTCGCTCTACGGCCAGCTTTTCGCCCTCGCCCGCCTTGCCCGCAGCGAGGATGGCGCCGCGCGTGACGCCATCACCGGCACCGTGCGCTCGGCCATGTCGGTCTCGTTCCTGTTCATGCTGGTGTTCTGGAAACTCGCCTTCGGCGCGGGTCTCGATGTGATGGCGGTCTATGTCTCGGCGCTGGCCGCAGCCACCGCCATGGTCGCCCTGCTCGCCATGTTCTGGCCCAAGGACGGCATGACACGGTGGGAAGACCAGCCCTCGGGCCTGAACCTGCGCGGCGCGATGGCCGAAATGGCGCGCCCCGCCATCCTTGCCCGCGTGCTCTGCCTTGGCGCTGTCGCCTCGGCGGGGAACCTCTACATGGTTCTCACCGGCCTGATTTTCGAGGCCAACCCCCTCCGCGACCAGGGCGACGTGGCGCTTTACGTCGGCCTCGTCGCAGGGTGGGAGGTGCCCTTCATGCTGCTTCTGCCGCGAATCGCGGGCCGCCTGCCGCGTCAGGTGCTGCTGGGGCTTGGCGCAGCCCTCTACTGCATCCACCTGGCCCTCTTGCCGCATCTGGCGGGGCACGCCTCGGTCTGGGTGCTGACGCTGTTCGCAGGCCTTGGCGGCACGGCAATCATCACGCTGCCCATCGCCCATTACCAGGACCTGTTCGCAGGCCGCCCCGGCACGGCGGGCGCAATGCTGGCGGTGCAAAAACTGGTGGCCGATTCGATGGCGGCAGGGGCCTTCGCCCTTGGCACCACGCTTGGCGGCTATGCGCTGACCGCCGCCCTTGGCGCGGCGGTCTCGCTGATCGGCGCAACCGCCCTGATCCTGATAGACCGCCGCCGCTGAACCCGCACGAAAGGGGGCGTTCCGCCCCCTCGCCGCCCTGCGGGCGTCTCACCCCCTGAGGATATTTGGGGGCAGAAAATGGGCCACGCCCATGTGCATTTTCTGCCCTCAAATATCCTCGGGGGGGAGGGACGCGGAACGCGGCCCGCGGGGGGCAGACAGCCCCCCGTCCGCGGTTGGCCAAAGGCTTAGTGCCAGCCGAAAAAGTCCTTCGGCGCGCGGCTCAGCAATTCCTGCGCCAGATCGCGCCCCAGCGCGGCCCCGTCACGGGCCAGCCCCCGCCGCTCGCCGCTGATCGATTGCGTGCCGTCGGGGCGCAGGATCTCGCCCCGCAGCCACAGGCTTTCCCCCTCCAGCACCGCCAGCCCCGCAATCGGCGTCTCGCAAGACCCGTCCAGCGTCAGCAGAAAGGTCCGCTCGGCCGCCAGCCGCAGCCCTGTTGCGTGGTCATGGATGCGGTCCAGCATCGCCGCCACCCGCGCATCGGCCAGGCGCCGTTCGATCCCGATCGCGCCCTGCGCCACGGCGGGCAGCATCTCGTCCGGCGAAATCGCCGTCCGCGCCACATGCGCCATGCCCAGCCGGTTCAGCCCCGCCATGGCCAGAAAGGTCGCCACTGCCACGCCCTCGTCGAGCTTTCGCATCCGCGTCTGCACATTGCCGCGGAACTCGACCAGCTTCAGGTCCGGCCGCCGCAAGCCAAGCTGTGCCCGCCGCCGCAAGGACGACGACCCCACCACCGCCCCCTGCGGCAGATCGTCCAAGCCGCCGTGATGCGGCGACACGAACCCGTCGCGCACATCTTCCCGCGGCAGGTAGCAATCCAGCACCAGCCCTTCGGGTTGCAGCGTCGGCATGTCCTTCATCGAATGGACCGCAATGTCGATGGCGCCCGCCAGCAGCGCCTCTTCGATCTCGCGGGTGAACAGGCCCTTGCCGCCGATCTCTTTCAGCGGCTTGTCCAAAATCTGGTCGCCCGTCACCTTGATGATGACGATCTCGAAGGCCCCTTCGGGCAGGTCCAGCGCCGCCATCAGGCAGCGCCGCGTCTCATGCGCCTGCCACAGGGCGAGGGGCGAACCACGGGTGCCGATCTTGAGCGGCCGGTCGGGAGAGGGAAGCGGATGGGTCATGCGCCAAGACATACATGTGTAAGCTTTGCCTGACAACTCTTGACAAGCGCCTGCACAAATCCGACCCATGGGAACAGCAACAAGGGACAGGCGGATGACCGAAAAGACGATCCTCAGGGCGCTGAAGGGCGAGGTTCTGCCCACCCCACCGATCTGGATGATGCGTCAGGCAGGGCGCTACCTGCCCGAATACCGCGCCACACGGGCACAGGCGGGCGATTTCCTGTCGCTTTGCTACACGCCCGATCTGGCGGCCGAGGTGACGCTGCAACCGATCCGCCGCTACGGGTTCGACGCGGCGATCCTCTTTGCCGATATCCTGCTTTTGCCGCAGGCGCTGGGGCCGAAACTCTGGTTCGAAACCGGCGAAGGCCCGCGGATGGAGACGACCACCACCATGGCGCAGGTCAAGGCGCTGAAATCGAAAGACCTGATCCACGAAACCCTGTCGCCGGTCTATGAAACGCTGCGCATCCTGTCGCGCGAATTGCCCCGCGAAACCACGCTGATCGGCTTTGCCGGTGCACCATGGACCGTGGCCACCTACATGATCGCGGGCCACGGATCGAAAGACCAGGGTAAGGCGCATGACCTGAAAAACAACGACCGTGCAACCTTTTCGGCCCTGATCGACGTGATCACCGAAGCCACCGTCGATTACCTCTCCGAACAGGTCAAGGCAGGGGCCGAGGTGGTCAAGCTGTTCGATTCATGGGCAGGCTCGCTCAAGGGCCAGGATTTTGCCGATTTCGCCGTGAAACCCACGGCCCGCATCATCGCCGCCCTGCGCGAACGCCATCCCGGCCTGCCCGTCATCGCCTTCCCGCGCGAGGCGGGCGCAGGCTATATCGGTTTCGCCAAGCGCACCCATGCCGATTGCGTGGCTATCGACAATTCGGTCAGCCCCGAATGGGCGGCCGAAAACGTGCAGGTCTCGGGCTGCGTGCAGGGCAACCTTGCCCCCGAACATATGGTGACAGGGGGCGAGGCGCTGGTGCGCGAAACCCGCCGCGTGGTCGATGCCTTCGCCAAGGGGCCGCATATCTTCAACCTCGGCCACGGCATCACACCCGATGCCAACCCCGATAACGTGGCCCTGATGATCGAAACGGTGCGCCGCGGCGCGGCCTGATGCGGGCGGGGCCATGCCCCGCAGCACATCACATCAGAAATCGTCAAGGCGCTGGAATTTTCGGTTGATGCGGCCGGAAAATGGAATATTGGTTCCAGCAACACAACCGATCCGTCCCGCGCCACGGGCCAATGCCGCGCGGGCAAGAGGGGAGACAGACAGATGACCATCAGGTTCGGACTTCTTGGCGCAGGCCGCATCGGCAAGGTGCATGCCAAAGCCATCACCGGCGATGCCAATGCCCGCCTTGTCGCGGTGGCCGATGCCATGCCCGCCGCCGCACAGGCCATCGCAGACCAGTATGGCTGCGACATCCGCAGCATCGACGCGATCCTCGCCGCCAAGGATATCGACGCCGTGGTGATCTGCACCCCCACCGATACCCATGCCGACCTGATCGAAGCCTTCGCCAAGGCGGGCAAGGCGATTTTCTGCGAAAAGCCGATCGATCTGAACATCGACCGCGTCAAGGCCTGCCTTCAGGTCGTGCGCGACACCAAGGCCATCCTCATGGTCGGCTTCAACCGCCGCTTCGACCCGCATTTCGCCGCCGTAAAGGCCGAAATTGCCAAGGGCACGCTGGGCGTGGTGGAAATGGTCACCATCACCTCGCGCGATCCGGGCGCGCCGCCGGTCGAATACATCGCCCGTTCGGGCGGCATCTTCCGCGACATGACGATCCATGATTTCGACATCGCCCGCTTCCTGTTGGGCGAGGAAGTGGCCGAAGTGTCCGCGCAGGCCTCGGTCCTTGTCGATCCGGCCATCGGCAAGGCGGGCGATTACGACAGCGTGCAGGTCATGCTGCGCACCGCCAGCGGCAAGATGGCCCTCATCTCGAACTCGCGCCGCGCCACCTATGGCTATGACCAGCGGATCGAGGTGCACGGGTCCAAAGGCGCCGCCGCCGCCGAAAACCAGCGCCCCGTCTCGATCGAGGTTGCCACCGCCGCAGGCTATACCCGCCCGCCGCTGCACGACTTTTTCATGACCCGCTATACCGAAGCCTACGCCGCCGAAATCGCCACCTTCATCAACGCCATCGCCGGCAAGGCCCCCGCCACCCCCTCGGGCGAAGATGGCCTCCTTGGCCTTGCCTTGGCCGAAGCCGCGCTGAAATCGGTGGCCGAAGGCCGCACTGTCAAGGTGTCGGAAATCCTCTGACCTCTACCCCAAGACGGGCCTGATAAAAACGCCGCGCGGCACAACCGCGCGGCGTTTCCCGTTCCCTTTCACCCTTGCCCAAATACTCGATCCCGCCGCCGCCACCATAGCAGCGCAGCAGAACTGGCCCAAAGAACCGGTCGCGCGGTCAAGGCGTCAGCGTCGCAAGGATGAGTATTTGGTCAAGGGTGAAACAGCGCGCGGGCGCTATTCCTTTTCCATCGTGCATTGCAGCGGGTGCTGGTGGCGGCGCGCGAAATCCATCACCTGCGCCACCTTGGTCTCGGCCACCTCGAAGGAAAACACCCCCACCACCGCCAGCCCCTTCTTGTGGACCGTCAGCATGATGTCGAAGGCCTGCGCATGGCTCATGCCGAAAAAGCGTTCCAGCACATGCACCACGAATTCCATCGGGGTGTAATCGTCATTCAGCAGCATCACCTTGTACATCGGCGGGCGCTGGGTCTTGGACTTGGTCTTGGTCAGGACCGACGCATCATTCCCCGGGCCGCCCGGGCCCTCGGGGATGCCTGCCATGCAAAGGGGGATGCGGGTCAAGGTTACGCTCCGTCAGCGACAGGGAATCGGTCCGGCTGTCCGAAACCTAATATAGACCAATTGCGCCTTGCGGAAAGGGGCCCGCTTGCAGGACGGCAGCGGCCACGGCATCAAGGCGGGCAAACAGCGGGAAAGCGCCATGATCACCACCATCGGTTTCGATGCCGACGACACGCTCTGGCAGAACGAAACCTTCTTTCGTCTGACACAGGACCGGTTCGCCGCCCTTCTGCGCGACCATGCCGAAGCCGACCACCTGCATGACCGCCTGCTCGCGGCCGAACGGCGGAACCTTGGCCATTACGGGTTCGGCGTAAAGGGCTTTACCCTGTCGATGATCGAAACCGCCATCGAGGTGACCCAAGGCCGCGTCACCGCCGCCGTCATTGCCGAACTTCTTGCCGCAGGGCGCGAGATGCTGGCCCATCCGATCGAACTTTTGCCCCATGCGCGCCAAGCGGTCGAGGCGCTGGCCAAGGCGCACCGCGTGATCCTGATCACCAAGGGCGATCTTCTGGACCAGGAACGCAAACTGGCGCAATCGGGCCTTGGCGACCTGTTCCACGCGGTCGAGATCGTGTCGGACAAGACCGCCGCCGCCTATGCGCGCATCTTCGCCCGCCATGGCGATGGCGCCGAACGGGCGCTGATGGTGGGCAATTCGCTGAAATCCGATGTGCTGCCGGTTCTGGCCGCGGGGGGCTGGGGCGTGCATGTGCCGCACGGGCTGACATGGGCGCTGGAACAGGCCGATCCGCCGCGCGACCATCCGCGCTTCATCGAACTGGCGCATCTGGGCCTGCTGGCCGATACTGTGGGCAAACTGCAATCCACCCACAACATCTAGCGGCCCACCCGATCGGATCGGGCGCGCCCCGACCCATACCTATGCCTGCGGATTCCCGCCAAACCCTTTGAAACAAGGGGGTTTTCGCATTGGATACCCTGTGCTAACCTATGCCCGAGGCAGAAAACGGTCCCACAAAAATCAGGGGCCAAGCAGGCAAGGGACAGGCGACCGTGGCATCGCTGACAGGGCAGTTTGCCCGCAACTTCGCATATCGTCTTGTGGCCGCGCTGTGCATGGCGCTGGCCCTGCTGCTGGCCCCGACCGGCGTTTTCGCAGCCCCCCACGCGGCCATCGTGATCGATGCCCGCTCGGGCGAGGTGCTGTTCGAGGAAAACGCCGATGCGCGGCTGCATCCGGCCTCGCTGACCAAGATGATGACGCTCTACATCACCTTTCAGGAACTGGAAAAGGGCACGATCACGCTAGACAGTCTGGTGACGGTGACGAAACACGCCGCCTCGCAGGCGCCGTCGCGGCTGGGTCTGAAACCGGGGCAAAAGATCGCCGTGCGCTACCTGATCCGCGCCGCCGCCATCAAATCGGCCAATGATGCCGCCGCCGCCCTTGGCGATTTCATCGGCGGCAATCAGGAAGATTTCGCCCGCCGCATGACCCGCACCGCCAAGGCGCTGGGCATGACCAACACCACCTTCAAGAACGCCAACGGCCTGACCATGCCGGGCCATCTGTCCTCGGCCCGCGACATGACCACCCTTGGCCGCCACCTATTTTACGATTTTCCGCAATATTACAACATCTTCTCGCGCCGCTCCTCCGATGCAGGCCTCGCCACGGTGAACAGCACCAACCGCAAGTTCCTTGACGCCTACAAGGGTGCGGACGGGATCAAGACAGGCTACACGGTGGCGGCGGGTTTCAACCTGACCGCCTCGGCTGAACGTGATGGCAAGCGGCTGATCGCCACGATCTTCGGCGCCAATTCCACCGCCGGGCGCAATGCCGAAATGGCCAAGCTGCTGGATCGCGGTTTCCAGAAGGCGCGCCGCAACGCACCGCTGAACCCGCCAGTCGCCCCCGGCGCCACCGATGCGATGGTGGCCGAAGCCGCCCCCGATACCGACAGCGCCCTCCCCGAGGTCGAGGGCGGCGCAGGCAAGACGCTGCGTGTGACCATGGCCATGGCCAGCTCGCCCCGCCCGCAGGCCCGCCCCGCCGCGCTGTCGCCCGAAACCGTGACCGCCGCCGCGCAGGCCGTGGACGGGATGCAGGACGGCATCCTTGGCGCGCTGGCCGAGGCGACCGGCACCGATACCCTGACCGCGCAGGCCACCGAAGTGGCCGATGCCGCCGTCCCCGCCGCCGCATTGGCCGTGGACGGGGTCGAACTTGCCTCGGCCAGCACCGATGGCTCGGATGCGCTGCCCAGCGAAGAGGCCTTGGCCGAAGCCATGGCCAACCTGCCCGCAGACGCACTGCCCGCAGATACGCTGCCCGGTACGGCCCAGCCCCTGCCCTTCCAGATCGCCTCGGCCGCCAGCATGGCCCCGCCGAAACGCCGCGTGCCGATCTATGACGATGCCGCCAATGGCCCCGCCCCCGCCGAACAGCAGGAAGTGGTGTCCTTCTCGACCTCGGGCGACAGGCATTGGGCCGTGACCGTGGGCAGCTACAATTCCAGCTACGAGGCGGAAAAGGCCCTGCTCAAGATGCAACTGGTCGAAAGCGCCACGCTTTCCGCCTCGCGCCCCAAGGTGATGCAGACGAAAAAGGGGTTCGAGGCCACCTTTGTCGGCCTGACGCAGGATCAGGCAGACCTCGCCTGCCGCCGCCTTCAGGCGCGGTCCGTCACCTGCTTCACCATCGGCGAATGATGCTGCCCGCCACACCCGCACCCGTCACCCTGCCCGTTCACGGGCAGACGGGTCACTTCCCCGTGCGCCGCATCTTCTGCGTGGGCCGCAACTATGCAGAACACAGCCGCGAAATGGGCGGCGACCCCACGCGCGAGGCGCCGTTCTTCTTCACCAAACCCGCCGATGCCGTGGTGCTGTCAGGCGCCACCATCCCCTATCCGCCCCGCACATCCGACCTGCATCACGAAGCCGAACTGGTTGTCGCCATCGGCAAAGGCGGCGCGAACATCCCGCTCGCCGACGCCCCCGCCCATATCTGGGGCCATGCCGCCGGAAACGACCTCACCCGCCGCGATGTGCAGGCACAGGCGAAAGCCGCCCGCCGCCCGTGGGATATGGCAAAAGGCTTCGACCATTCCGCCGTCATCGGCCTGCTGCATGCAGGCCCCCTGCCCGACGGCGCGATCACCTGCACGGTGAATGGCCGCGTGACCCAAAGCGCACGGCTCTCCGACATGATCTGGTCGGTCCCCGAAATCATCGCGGAACTGTCAACCTATATCACCCTCGCCGCAGGCGACCTGATATTCACAGGCACCCCCGCAGGCGTCGGCCCCATCGCACGCGGCCAGACCTGCACCGTCACCATCGACGGCCTCAGCCCCGCCATCATCACCCTCGCCTGACCCCGCGATTTCTGACGCAGAAATCGCGGCGGAGTTTGACGCAAACTCCGCGCCCCCGTCCGCCGTCCAGCTGCTGCGCCAAAAACCGGCGCGAAATCCGCGTCAGATTGCGCCCTGAGGCTTCGTGCTCGCAGTCCCGCATCCCTTGGTCAGGTTGCGGTTCGCCCACGCCCGCCGTCCGGTTTCTGCGTCAGAAACCGGCGCGAAATCTGCGCCAGATTTCGCCCTAAGGCTTTGTGCACGCAGTCCCGCATCCCTTGGTCAGGTTGCGGTTCGCCCACGCCCGCCATCCGGTTTCTGCGTCAGAAACCGGCGCGAAATCTGCGCCAGATTTCGCCCTACCGCTTCGGCCGGTCATCATAATCCGTGGTCAGGATCCGGTTCGCATCCCCCTCGGGGTCGTCGAACTGCCGCGTTTTCATCGCCCAAAAGAACGCGGCCAGCCCCAGCCCGCCCAGAAACAGCGAGATCGGGATCAGGAATGCCAGAATGTCCATCGCCTACCTCAGCCGCAACGCGTTCAGGCTGACGGTAATCGACGACAGCGACATGGCAAGCGCCGCCGCCAGCGGTGTCGCCGCCCCCATCAGCGCCAATGGCACCGCGATCACGTTATAGCCCGCCGAAATGGCGAAATTCTCGACGATCCGCCGCGCCGCCTGCCGCCCGATCCTGACCGCATCGCCCACGGGCGCAAGGTCTGCCCCCAACAGCACGATGTCCGATGCCACCCGCGCCGCATCCAGCGCACTGGCAGGCGAAACCGACACATGCGCCGCCGCAAGCGCGCCCGTATCGTTCAGCCCGTCCCCCACCATCAGCACGCGCCGCCCCTCGCCCGTCAGCCGCGCCACCAGCGCGGCCTTCTCGGCGGGCAACGCCCCGTGCCGCCAGTCGGCAATGCCCAGCCGCCCGGCCAGTTCGCGCACCGCCCCCTCGGCATCGCCCGACACCAGCATCACCGCCAAGCCCTGCGCCCGCAGGGATGCCACCGCCGCCTCGGCCCCCGGGCGCAACGAATCCGCAAAGGTAAAGGTCCGCACCACCCCGTCGCCAAGGTCCAGATAGGTCGCGGTCGTACCAACTGGTTCCGCCCCGCACCATTCAGCCCGCCCCAGCCGCACGCGCCGCCCCTGCCAGCGCCCTTCGACGCCGTAACCCGGCACCTCGCGCAGGTCCGTCACATCGGCAGGCACCGCCACCCCCGCCAGCGCCACGGCCAAGGGATGCGACGATGCCCCCGCCAAAGCCACCGCCACCGCCAACACCCCCGGCGCATGCTCGGCCAGATTGGTCGGCACGGGCGCGCCCATGGTCAGCGTTCCGGTCTTGTCGAACACAACCATATCCACTTCCGCCAACCGCTCCAGCGCGGTCCCGTGCTTGATCAGCAACCCCTTGCGGAACAGCTTGCCACTTGCCGCCGTCACCACCGCAGGCACCGCCAGCCCCAGCGCACAGGGGCAGGTGATGATCAGCACCGCCGCCGAGATGTTGATGGCAAAGCGCAGATCGCCGCCCGTCTTCCACATCCAAAAACCAAAGGCGCTGAACGACAGGATATGCACCAGCGGCGAATAAAGCCGCGCCGCCCTTTCCGCCAAACTCGTGTAGCGCGTCTTGGCACTTTCCGCGACCGCCACCAGATCGGCCATCCGGTGCAGGCTCGACTCGCGCCCCGCCGCCGTCACGCGCAGCACCAGCGGCCCCGTCAGGTTCACCTCGCCCGCCGAAACCACCGTGCCCGCGCCCGCAAACACCGGCAGGCTTTCCCCCGTCAGCAGCGACCGGTCCAGTTCCGATTGCCCCTCGACCACCACGCCATCCACCGGCATCCGCCCGCCGGGCCGCACGCGCACCAGATCGCCAGGCACCACCTCGGCAATCGGCAGCACCACCTCGGCCCCGTCCCGCAGCACCGTTGCCCGTGGCACCTCAAGTGCCGCCAGTTCCTCGGCCGCCGACCGCGCCACTGCCCGCGTGCGATGGTCCAGATACCGCCCCGCCAGAAGGAAAAAGCACAGCATCACCGCTGCATCGAAATAGGCGTGATGCCCGCCCTTCCACGTCTCGAACAGCGAGATCGACGAGGCAAGGATCAGCGCCAGCGAAATCGGCACATCCATCCCCAGCCGCCCCACGCGCAGGCTGGCCCATGCGCTGCGAAAAAACGGCTGCCCCGCAAAAATCACCGTAGGCAGCGCAATCGCCGCCGAAATCCAGTGAAACAGGTCGCGCGTCGCATCCTCGGCCCCCGACCAGACGGCAACCGACAGCAGCATCACGTTCATCATGCTGAAACCGGCCACGCCCAGCCGCATCAGCAATTCGCGCCCCTGCCGGTCGGTCTCGGTCTGGCTTAGCAGCCCCGCGTCCAGCTCATGCGCCTCGTATCCCACGCCGCGCAAAGCCGCGACCAGCCGCTCGGCCGTCACCCCCGCCTCGGCCTCGACCGACACGCGCCGCAGCGTCAGGTTCACCCGCGCCGACTGCACGCCCGCCACATCGGCCAACGCATGTTCCACCGTGCTGATACAGGCCGCGCAATGCGCCGTGGGCAGCGACAGCACCAGCCGCGCATCAGCCTGCGCCGCCATCGCGGCAATCCGCCCGGCACTCGGCGCCGCCACGCAGGCGGGGCAGGCCGACAGGCTGGCATGGTCCGGCTCAAGATCCAGCGCCACGGTCATCGCTCAGCCCTTTACGAACAGGTCAAGCCGCTGGCGGAACACCGTTCCATCGGGCGCATTGGCCTCGACCATCATCATCCACTTGCCAGGGTTCAGCGCCACATCGGCCACCCAGACCCCGTCCTTCCGCACGAAATCGGGATGCATGTCGTCTTTCGCCTCGGTCGTCCGGCCCAGCAGCACCGACAGCCCCGTCACGGGCGCCACCTCGGCCCCCTTGCGGATATCGATACTCAGCCGCCCCTCCGCATAGCCATGCACCAGCGTCCAGCCCAGCGCCTTTTGCGCCTTCATCTCGGCGTCAAAACTCTGGCTCGCCACATAGCCGTTCTCGACCTCAAGCCCCGGAAAGGTGCTGACCGCCTTGACCGCCATCACCACATTCACCGCGATGATGACCGAGAACGCCCCGACCGTGATCCCCAGCACATGCCGCCCCGTCAACTCGCCCATCATTCCGCCTTTCCGTTAAAGACCACGTCTTTCGAGACGCGCTCGGTCCCGTCCTCGTTCGCCACCCATAGCCGTATCTCGCTGCGTTCGGTGGTCGCCCCCTCGCTGCCGGGCAAAGCCTCGACATAGACGCGCTGCTGATAGGTCTCGTTCGCGGGCACCAGCACCTTGGCCCCGTCCTCGCCTTCCAGCGTCACGGCATAGCGGCTGCCTGCCGTCAGGGTGATCCAGAACCACTTGTCCGCGCCCGACTTGTTGCGCAACCGCACATCATAGGTGTTGCGGATCGTGCCATCCGACAGCGTCACGTAAAGCGGGTTCCGCACGGGCGTCACGCTGATGTCGATGGGCGACCGCAGGAACAGCGCCACCACCAGCGCCACGCCGACCCCCGCCCACAAAACGGTGTAAAGCACCGTGCGCGGCCGGAACACATGCGCCCAGACCGATTTCGGCGGCTGGCCCGCGCGTTCGCGCACCTCGTCGGTCAGCGCAAGATACCCCACCAGCCCGCGCGGCTTGCCGATCTTGTCCATCGTGTCGTCGCAGGCATCGATGCACAGCCCGCAGGTGATGCAGGCCATCTGCTGGCCGTCGCGGATATCGATCCCCATCGGGCAGACATTCACGCAGGCCATGCAGTCGATGCAATCGCCGTTGCCTTCCACCGCCTGCTTGCCCCGCGGCTCGCCCCGCCAGTCGCGGTAGCCGATGGTGATCGTATCCTCGTCCATCATCGCGGCCTGAATACGCGGCCACGGGCAGGCATAGATGCAAATCTGCTCGCGCGCGAAGCCGCCAAAGACAAAGGTCGTCGCGGTCAGGATCAGCATCGTCGTATAGGCAATCGGGTGCGCGTTCCCCGTCACCAGATCGACCGCCAGTCGCGGCGCATCGGTGAAATAGAACACCCAGGCACCCCCCGTGGCCAAGCCGATCAGAAACCACAGCGCCCATTTCACCGCCCGCTTCCTGACCTTTTCGCCATCCCACCCCTGCCGGTGCAGTCGGATGCGGGCGTTACGGTCGCCTTCCACCCAGCGTTCGACCAGAATGAACAGATCGGTCCACACCGTCTGCGGGCAGGCATAGCCGCACCACACCCGCCCCGCGGCGGATGTGAACAAAAACAGCCCCAGCCCCGCCATGATCAGCAACCCCGCCACGAAGTAAAACTCGTGCGGCCAGATCTCGATCATGAAGAAAAAGAACCGCCGGTTGGCAAGGTCAACCAGCACCGCCTGATCCGGCAGGTTCGGCCCGCGGTCCCAGCGCAGCCATGGCGTGATGTAGTAAATCCCTAGCGTCGCCGCCATGATCCACCACTTCAGCCTGCGGAAACTGCCCTTCACGCGGCGCGGAAAGATCGGCTCGCGCGCGGCATACAGGCTGGCGGGTTCGGGGGCGGGCAATGACAAGGCAGACCTCGGGCGTCGGTTTCTGCCCCCAGTATCGCGGCTTCGGTCCCCGCCTTCCTTGACATGCATCAAACGGGCATCTGCGATGCAGCTTTATCCCTGCGACATAAGGGCCAGCCGTCCCGCGCCGGCCGTTACAGCAGGAAATCGCTCTTCAACAGGCCCGAAACATCGTTCAGCCGAATCTCGAAATCGGCCCGCGCATCCCCGTTCGTGTCGCCGTAAACCACGACACCAAAAGAAAAAACCCCATACCACACGCCATTGGCCACCGCCCGCGTTCCGCCATAGGCAAAGGCCTGATCCCCCGCCCGCGCCGAATTTGCGTCGATCAACCGCAGGTCAAGGTCATCGGCCCCCCGCTGGAAATCGATAATCACATCGCGCCCCGCCACACCCTTTCCGGTATCGCGGTCATCAAAGATGAAATCGTCCTCGCCATTGCCGCCCGACATCAGGTCGGCCCCGGTTCCGCCGCGCAGGGTATCGGCCCCGCCATTGCCGTTGATCGTATCGGCCCCGCCGAAACCAAAGACATAATCGGCCTTCGGTGAAAGCTCGAACCGATCGGCCCCGCCGAATTCGCCCTTCAGGATGGCGAACTCGTCGGCAGTGCTGGCCGTCTGCACCGCATCAGCAGCAGCGCCGGATCGACCGTGATATTGCCGATATGCCAACGCTCGGTCAGTTCTTCACCCGCCGCGCCTTCATACAGCGTCACTCCGTTCGCGCTGCCGGTAAAGCCCGCGTTGAACGGCGCCCCGGCCGAGGGCTGGACCAGATCATCCTCGCTGACCAGCCGCAGCGTCTGCCCTATCCCCAGCCCGAAATTGAACGAGGTCAACTGGAAGTAATCAAGATAGGTCACATCATGGATCGTCGTCGGAAACGTCTCGCCCGACAGGGCCGAGGAATAGCTTTCCATCCGGCTGAAGAATTCGCCCAAATCCAGCGTTTTCATGTTGAAGGCGGAAACCGCATAGACATTGGCCATCACAGGCTCCCACCCGCTACACGGAACAAAGGCTAGGGGGCTTTGCGGATTCGGTCAACGCAACCTGCGCTTGCAACGCGTGCAAAAGAAAAAGCGGGGCCACAACGGGCCCCGCAGTCGGGGAAGAACGGCACAGGCGCAAAGGAAGCGCCCCGCCAGAGGTTGCCGTTTACTCGCCACCCCCACGGCTGTGCACATAGGCGGCCACGGCGCGGATCTCGTCCTCGCTCAGCCGCCCCGCCCATGCGGGCATCACGCCGAAACGGGCATAGGTGACAGTATGCTTGATCGTGTCGCGGTCCCCGCCATAAAGCCAGATCGCATCGGTCAGGTTCGGCGCGCCCACATTGCGGTCGCCCTTGCCCTGATCGCCATGGCAGGCGGCGCAATTCTCGGCAAAGACCTGCGCCCCTGTCGCGGCCAGCGTAGCGTCATGCTCTTGCCCCGAAATGGCCAGCACATGTTCGACCACCGCGTCGATCTGCGCGGGTTCCAGCAACCCGTCCACACCGAATTTCGGCATTTCCGAATAGCGGGCATCGGGGTCGCTGGTGTTCCTGATCCCGTGGGTGATAGTGGTATGGATCGCCTCCATATCGCCCCCCCACAACCAATCATTGTCCAGCAGGTTCGGGTATCCCTTGCCCTGCACGCCCGCAGCACCCGACCCGTGGCACTGCGCGCAATTGGTGCGGAACACCGAAGCCCCCGCAGGTTCCGCATAGGCCATCAGTTCCTTGTCGGCGGGAATGGCCGTCAGGTCGGCCGCCACCAGCTTGGCCTTGATCCCTGCATTCGCATCATCGAAGCGCTTGATCTCGGCCTCTACATCCGCGCGGGTCGAGGCATGCAGCAGCCCCGGCGTCGCGCCCTTGATCAGCGGCCATGCCGGATAGGCAATGGCATAGCCGATGGCCCAGACGATGGTGGCATAGAACACCCAGACCCACCAGCGCGGCAGCGGGTTGTTCAACTCCTCGATCCCGTCCCAGCTATGGCCGGTGGTGCCGACCTCGGCCTTGGGGGCTTTCGTCACTTGCTTGGCGCACATCTCTCACGCCTCCTTCTTGCCGGGGCGCAGGCCCTCGGCCGGTTTCGTGTCATTGCGAAAGATCAGGCGGGCCGCATCGTCATGCAGCGGCCGCGCCGAAGGGCGGTAGGAAAAGAACACCACCCCCACAAAGACCGCCGTCAGCGCCACCAGCGCCCAACTGTCCGCGACAAAGCGCAGGAAGCCATAGGTATCCATCACGCCCCCCCCTAGCGGCTTGCATCGGGCGTGAAGGTCGAAAAATCGACCATCGTGCCCAGCACTTGCAGATAGGCGATCAGCGCATCCATCTCGGTCACGCCTTTCTGCCCGTCGAAATTCGACACGACAGCCTTGCCATAGCGCTCCAGCAACCCGCTCGAATCCGCATCCGGGTCGGCCTGCACCGCGAAATCGGCCACCGCATTGTCGATCTGCGCGTCGGTATAAGGCACACCCACGATCCGTTCGGCCCGCATCCGGTCTGCGATATAGGCACCGTCCAGCTTCACCCCCGACAGGAAGCCATATTTCGGCATCACCGATTCCGGCACCACCGATTGCGGATCGGTCAGGTGATCGACATGCCACGCATCCGAATACTTGCCCCCCACCCGCGCAAGGTCAGGCCCCGTCCGCTTTGACCCCCATTGGAACGGGTGGTCATACTGGCTTTCGGCCGCAAGGCTGTAATGGCCGTAACGTTCCACCTCGTCGCGCATTGGGCGGATCATCTGGCTGTGGCAGACATAGCAGCCCTCGCGCATATAGATCGCCTGCCCTGCCAACTCCAAGGGCGTATAGGGCCGCATCCCTTCCACATTCTCGATGGTGTTCTGCAGATAGAACAGCGGCACGATCTGCACGATCCCGCCAATCGCCACCACCAAGAGCGACAGCACCATCAGCAGTGTGGCGTGGGTTTCAATCGCCTTGTGCTTGTCAAGAAAAGCCATTGTCCTGCCCCCTCATTCAGCAGGAATGGCCGCGCCGGCACCGGCCCGGGCGGGCTGGGCGCGGACGGTCATCCACAGGTTGTAGCACATGATCAGCGCACCGGTCAGGAACATCACGCCCCCCATGCCGCGCACCACATACATCGGGAATTTCGCGGCCACGGTGTCGGCGAAAGCGTTCACAAGAAAGCCGTTGGCGTCCACTTCCCGCCACATCAGCCCTTCCATGATGCCCGTCACCCACATCGACGACGCGTAAAGCACGATCCCGATGGTGGCGAGCCAGAAGTGCCAGCTTACCAGCTTCAGGCTATACAGCGCAGGCCGGTTCCACAGCCGCGGCACAAGGAAGTAAAGCACGCCAAAGGTGATCATCCCGTTCCAGCCCAGCGCACCGGAATGGACATGGCCAATGGTCCAGTCGGTATAGTGCGACAGGCTGTTGACGGCCTTGATGCTCATCATCGGGCCTTCAAAGGTGGACATCCCGTAGAACCCGATCGAAACCACCATCATGCGGATGATCGGGTCCGTCCGCAGCTTGTCCCAGGCACCCGACAGCGTCATCAGCCCGTTGATCATGCCGCCCCAGCTTGGCATCCACAGCATGACCGAAAACACCATCCCCAGGGTCGAGGCCCAGTCGGGAAGCGCCGTGTAATGCAAATGGTGCGGACCGGCCCAGATATAAAGGAAGATCAACGCCCAGAAGTGGATGATCGACAGCTTGTAGCTATAGACCGGCTTCTCCGCCTGCTTGGGCACAAAGTAATACATCATCCCCAGAAAGCCCGCGGTCAGGAAAAAGCCCACCGCGTTATGGCCGTACCACCACTGCACCATGGCCGATTGCACGCCCGAGAACAGCGTCACCTCGGCCGACCCGAAAACAGACACCGGCACGGCAAGGTTGTTGCCCAGATGCAGCATGGCGACCGTCAGGATCATCGCCAGATAGAACCAGTTGGCCACATAAATATGCGGCTCGCGCCGCTTCATCAGCGTGCCCGCGAAAACCACCAGATAGGCGACCCATACGATGGTCAGCCAGATATCCACATACCAGACGGGTTCGGCATATTCCTGCGCCTGCGTGGCCCCCAGAACGTAACCCGTGGCCGCCAGCACGATCACCAGCTGCCACCCCCAGAACACGAACCACGCAAGGTTCCCGCCGAACAGCCGCGCCGCACTGGTGCGCTGCACGACGTAAAAGGACGACATGATCAGCGCGTTACCGCCAAAGGCAAAGATCACGGCACTTGTATGCAGGGGCCGCAGCCGCCCGAAATTGCCGAACGGTTCCAGCCATTCGAAATTCAGCGACGGAAAGGCCAGCTGAAAGGCGATGACCACGCCCACCAGAAAGCCCACCACCCCCCAGAACGCCGTGGCGATGGCGCCCGCCCGTATCACGCTGTCCAGATATTCGTCCGGATTGGCCGTGCGCGGCTCGTCCATATGGCGCAGCGTGTAAAGAAGAACCGCCACGGCGGCCAGCATCACCTCGATGGCATTGACCATATAGGCAATGTCGCGTGCGTAATTGGCGGCGATGGCGGCACAGACCGCAATCACCCCCAGCACGACCAGTTTAATGTAATCCCACATCTTTCGTCCCTTCGTCTCTGGCCGCTGGCACTGTGGCCCCGGTGGCCCCGGGGCGCGGGCGCGATTGGCGCTTTGCGACTGTCGCCCTTTTGCAGGCGCGGCGATCACGGCGCCTTGATCCATGTCAACAGCTCGGCACGCGCCGGTTGACACGCATCAAGTCGGGGGCGGCAAACTGTGTTAATGTGGCCTTGCAACACCGCAAGGAGGTTCGGATGGCCTATAAATCCCTGTTCACCATCGTGACAGATCCGGCACGGGCCGAGGCCGCGATCACCGGCGCCGCGGCGCTGGCGCTCGCGCATGATGCCCATCTGGATGTGCTGGCCCTCGGGGTGGACCGCACGCAGATCGGCTATTCCTATTTCGGGGCGGGGGCTGTTGTCCTGCAATCCGCCCTTGACCGCACCGAAGAGGATGCCCGCGCCGTCGAACGCGCGATCACCCGCGCCTTGGGCGAACAGTCGCCCACCTTGCGCGCCTCGGTCGAGACGGCGGTAACCCAACTGGGCGCGCTGACCGAGATCGTGGCCCAGCGCGCGCGCTTTGCCGATCTTGTCGTCCTGCCCAGACCCTATGGCGCCGGTCAGGGAACCGAATCCGAAGCCGTGGCCGAAGCCGCCCTGTTCGAAGGCCACGCCCCCGTGCTGGTGCTGCCCGAAACCGGCGCGGGCCATGCCGCAGCCCCCCGCCGCATGGTCGTGGCCTGGAACCAAAGCGCCGAGGCGATGGCCGCAATCCGGCAGGCCCTGCCCATCCTGAAACAGGCCGACGGGGTGAACATCGCCGTGATCGACCCGCCGCAATACGGCCCCGAACGGTCAGACCCCGGCGGCTTGCTGTGCCAGATGCTGGTGCGCCACGGCGTGCGGGCCGAGGTGTCGGTGCTGGCCCGCGCGCTGCCGCGCATTTCCGACCTGCTGGCCCGTCATGTGCGCGACCTTGGCGCCGATATGCTGGTGATGGGCGCCTATGGCCATTCCCGCTTCCGCGAGGCGATTCTGGGCGGCGCCACCCGCAACATGCTGGAACAGGCCGAGGTGCCGGTGTTCATGGCGCATTAGTCCGGCAAAAGGCGGACATGCCACCGCATGCCCGCCTTTCGCGCGGATTGCATGACGCCCGCAGGCAGCCGAAGGTGCCGCACAGGCATTTTTTCCGCAGGTTTCGCCATGAACAGCAGCGCCCTTGATCTTTTGCACCTGTTGCAGGCCATTTTCGGCCTGCCCACGCTGGCCTTGCCGCTGGTCTTTGCCATCCGCGCCAAGGATGGCTGGGCCATCGCAGGGGTCATCGTGCTGACGATGTTCTGCCTTACCTTGCTCGCCGGGCTGGGCAATGGCGGGGTCGGGGCGGTGTTCGACCAGATCATCGCCATCATGCTGTGGTTCTGCGCCTTTCTTCTGGGCATCGCCGCAACCTACGGGCGCCGCCCGCCCGCCCCGTGACGGCCCGCCCTGTAGTGGCGTTGCGGCCCGAGTATTTGGGCAAGGATGAAGCAGCAGGCGCGGCGTTAACCTTAACGGGCGGTCAAGCCGCCCGTGCAAAAGCGTGCATCGGATGTGCATCGCGCAAAGACGCCAAAGATTCCCGTTTCGGGAATATTTCAGTTCAGGAAACCGCCGTCGCTGTCATCGCCCGCCTCTTCCATCAGCCGGTCGAGATTGGGGATGGTGACATGGCGTTTGCCCTGCAATTCGATCACGCCTTCGCGTTTCAGCGCGCTGATCTGGCGGCTGACCGTTTCAAGCGTCAGGCCCAGATAATCGGCCATTTCCTCGCGCGTCAGCGGCAGATCGAACACCAGCGCGCTTTTCTGCGACTTCAGTTTCAGGCTGGCATCCCGCCGCGCGATGATCGCCAGAAGCGAGGCGATCTTTTCCCGCGCGGTCTTGCGGCCCAGAAGCAGCATCCATTCCCGCGCCGCGTCGAGTTCGTCCAGGGTCATCTCCAGCAGCCGCTGCGCGATATGCGGGGTCGATCCCATCATCTCTTCGAACGGCTTCTTGCGAAAGCAGCACATGACAAGATCGGTGGTCGCGGTGACATCATAGGCCGCCTTGTCGCGCCCCGGTCTGCCAACGAAATCAGAGGGTAACAGCAACCCCACCATCTGCCGCCGCCCGTCCTCCATGGTCTGGGTCAGGGTGGCGATGCCGGTCACGACCGAGGCGACAAAGTCCATCCGGTCGCCCGACCAGATGACCGTCTGCCCCGCCTGAAAGCTGCGGTAGTACTTGATCTCTTCCAGACGCTGCAATTCATCGCTTTCGCAGCGCGCACAGACCGCACGGTGCCGGATCGGACAATCGCCGCATTGCTGGTGAACCACGTTCAGATCATGATGTGCCATGGCTGGCCTTTCGTCTTTCCGCAGGGCGCTGCGGTTTTGATCTGCATCAAGGCGCAAGAACCCCGATACTCCTAGGCTAGCCCCATGACACAGGAATCGCAACTCACCCGTCTCGGGCTATTCGACGCACGGGTTCCCCGCTACACAAGCTATCCCACGGCGCCCCATTTCGCGGGTGGCGTGACGGCTGGCACATTCTCGGATTGGGTGGAAGCTATCCCTGCGGGAACGCAGATCTCGCTTTACCTGCACGTCCCCTTCTGCCGCCGCCTTTGCTGGTTCTGTGCCTGTCGTACGCAGGGAACCTCGTCCGATGCACCGGTGATCGCCTATGTCGCAACGCTCAAGGCCGAACTGGCCTTGCTGGCGCGCCATCTGCCGCAGGGTGTTTCGCTCGCCCGCCTGCATTGGGGCGGCGGCACGCCCACCCTGCTCCAGCCCGACCAGATCCGCGATCTTGCAGGGTCAGTGTTTAACATTCTGCCTATGGCACCGCACGGTGAATTCTCGGTCGAGATCGACCCCGGCGAGGTGGACGAAGCCCGTCTTGACGCGCTGGCGGCAAGCGGCATGAACCGCGCCTCGATCGGCGTGCAGGATTTCGACCCCGAAATCCAGCGCAGCATCGGCCGCGAACAACCCTATGACCTGACCCGCCGCGTGGCAGACATGATCCGCGACCGTGGCGTGACCTCGCTCAACGCCGACATCCTTTATGGCCTGCCGCACCAGACCCGCCCGCGCATCGCTGATTCGGTCCAAAAGCTGCTCACCCTCTCGCCCGACCGCGTGGCGCTTTACGGCTATGCCCATGTCCCGTGGATGAGCCGCCGCCAGCAGATGATCCCGTCCGACGCCATGCCCACCCCCGAGGAACGCCTGCGCCTATTCGAAACCGCGCGCGAATTGTTCGTCTGGGACGGGTACCGCGAAATCGGCATCGACCATTTCGCCCGCCCCGATGACAGCATGGCCGTGGCCCAGCAGGGCGGCCATCTGCGCCGCAATTTCCAGGGCTACACCGCCGATACCGCCCCCATCCTGATCGGGCTTGGCGCATCTTCCATCTCGCGCTTCCCGCAAGGCTACGCGCAGAACGTCTCGGGCACATCCGACTATACCAAAGCCGTCCGCGCGGGCCATTTCGCCACCCATCGCGGCCATGCCTTTGCGGGCGAAGACATCCTTCGCGCCCGCATCATCGAGGCGCTGATGTGCGATTTCCACGTAGCCCGCGCCGAATTGCTGCGCGACCACGCCGTCACGCCCGCGCGGCTGGACACGTTGTTCGCCGCTGCCGCCAGCACCTTTGGCGGCATGGTCCGCGTTGATGCGTCAGGCTTCACCATCCTGCCGCAGGGCAAGCCGCTGACCCGCATGGTCGCCCGCGCCTTCGATGCCTATGACCAGACCAAGGCGCAACATTCGGCCGCGATCTAGGCCGCGATCTAGGCTTGCGGGCCGAAACTTTCGACATAATCCACCATCTGCGGCAGGCACACGCCGCGCAGGTCATAGCGGTCAAGCACCGTCTGCCGCGCCGCCTTTCGCAGCGGAGCATATCGTGCCGGATGGGCCAGCGCGTCGATCAGCGTATCCGCCCAGCCCGCCACATCGAAGAAATCGACCAGCAGCCCGTTCCGCCCGTGTTCGATCACCTCTTGCACCGGCGCGGTGCGCGATCCGACCACCAGCGCCTCGGCCGACATGCTTTCCATCATCGACCAGCTCAGCACGAAGGGATAGGTCAGATAGGCATGCACCCGCCCGATCTGGATGATCGAGGTAAAGGTCGCATAGGGCACCTTGCCCATGAAATGCACGCGGGCGGGGTCGATCCGGTCCCGCACTTCCGACAGGAAGCGTTCCTTCCAGTTGCCGCCATCGGGGGGCGGGGCGCCATAGCTCACCTCGTTGCCGCCCACGATCACCACCTGCGCGTCGGGCCGCGCGGCCATGATCGCAGGCAGCGCCCGCATGAAGATGTGATAGCCGCGATAGGGTTCCAGATTGCGGTTCACAAAGGTCAGCACCTCGTCGCCCGCGCGCAGCACGCGGCCATCGGGCAGGGTCACCTCGGCCTTGGGGTTGGGCACCATCACATCGGTATCCACCCCGTCAAAGATCACGCGGATCATCTTCTGCAAGGCGGGCGGATAGGTCGAGGCCTGCCACCGCGTCGGCGACAGCCCCGCATCGGCATGCAGCAGCGCCTGCCCCAGATGCGCGGTGCGCCCCTGCGCGATCATCACCTGATCAAACCCCTGCGTGCTCAGCTCGGGGTCAAATCCGGTATCGGCGCCGGTGCCGCGATAGTAGAATTCGGCATAGACGATCAGTTTCGCCTCGGGCCAGACCTCTTTCAAGAACAGCGTCTCGCCCCAGCCGGAATGGCCAAAAATCACATCGGGCACATAGCCCTTTTCCTCGCGCAGGCGTTTGCAGGCGCGGGCAACCACCACACCGCGGTCGCTTTGCTGGGTATAGTTGCGGCCAAGGCGGCAGGCGGCGGGGTCAACCTGCGGCGCTTCGAACCTGTAGCGCAGGGTCGAGGTGCCGGTTTCACGCTTGTTCACGATATCGGTCAGCGCCAGCACCTCATGGCCCCGCCGCGTCAGCTCGGGCGCAAGGTGCAGGAATTGGGCGGGGTAATTCTGGTGAACCAGCAGTATCTTCATCTAGGACCCGTCCCCGAAGGCGGCAGCCATCAGGGCGCGGGTATAGGCGCTTTGCGGGTTGGCAAAAACAGCTTCACTCGGACCGGCTTCCACAACATCACCCGATTTCATCACCATCACCTTGTGCGACAGGGCACGCACCACGCGCAAGTCATGGCTGATGAAGATATAGGCCAGCCCCCATTTGCGCTGCAATTCCCGCAGCAATTCGACAATCTGCACCTGCACCGTCATGTCCAGCGCGCTTGTCGGTTCGTCCAGCACCACCAGCTTGGGCCGCAGGATCATCGCCCGCGCAATGGCGATGCGCTGGCGCTGCCCGCCCGAAAATTCATGCGGATAGCGCGTCATCCAGTCTGGGTCGAGGCCCACCTCGGCCATGATGTCGGCCACCATCTCGCGCCGGTTCCGCCCCGGTTCCAGACCATGGACGCCCAGTCCTTCCGCGATGATCTCTTGCGCGGTCATCCGCGGTGACAGGCTGCCGAACGGGTCCTGGAACACCACCTGCATATCGCGCCTGATGCCCCGCAGCGCCCCGCGCCCCGCATCCCGCAGATCGCGCCCCATGAACACCACGGGCCCGTCCGACCCGACCAGCCGCAAGATCGCCAAGGCCAGCGTCGTCTTGCCCGATCCGCTTTCGCCCACCACGCCCAGCGTCTCGCCCGCGCGCACCGAAAGCGTGGCGTCATTCACCGCCTTCACATGCCCCACCGTGCGCCGCAGCAGCCCCGCCGTGATGGGGAACCACACGCGCAGATGTTCGGTCCGCACCACCTCGGCCGCATCTTCGGGCACGGGGGCGGGCAGGCCCTTCGCCTCGGCCGCCAGCAGCTTTTGCGTATAGGGATGCTGCGGATTGGCGAAAATCTCCGCCGCAGGCCCCTGTTCGACGATCGCGCCCCCCTGCATCACGCAAACGCGGTCGGCAATGCGCCGCACGATGCCCAGATCATGGGTGATGAACAAAAGGCTCAACCCCTCACGCCGCTTCAGATCGGCCAGCAGGTCCAGTATCTGCGCCTGTATGGTCACATCCAGCGCGGTCGTCGGCTCGTCCGCCACCAGCAGTTCCGGCCCGTTGGCCAGCGCCATGGCAATCATCACCCGCTGCCGCTGCCCGCCTGACAACTGGTGCGGATAGGCCCCCAAACGGCTTTCCGCCTCGGCAATCCCCACCTTTTGCAACAGGTCGATGATCCGCGCCCGCGCCGCCCCGCCCTTCAACCCCTGATGCAGCGCAAGGCTTTCGCCCAACTGCCGCTCGATCGTGTGCAGCGGGTTCAGGCTTGTCATCGGCTCTTGGAAGATAAAGCTGATGTCATTGCCCCGCACACGGCGCAATTCCCGCTCGGGCGCGCCCACCATCTCGGCGCCCAGATAGCGCACCGATCCCTGCACATCCGTGCCCTCGGGCAACAGCGATACCGTGGACAAAGCCGTTACCGACTTGCCCGATCCCGACTCGCCCACCAAGGCCACCGTTTCGCCCTTGCCCACAGCGAAAGACACGCCGCGCACAGCCTCGATCACGCGGCCATCCTGCCGGAAGCGCACGGTCAGGTTTGCAACCTCAAGCACCGCGCTCATCGGAATGTCTTTCTCGGGTCAAAGGCATCGCGCACGCCTTCGAAAACGAAGACAAGCAAGGACAGCATGATGGCAAAGGTGAAGAACGCCGTGAACCCCAGCCACGGCGCCTGCAAATTCTGCTTGGCCTGCTGCGTCAACTCGCCCAGTGACGGCGCCGATTGCGGCAGACCAAAGCCCAGAAAATCCAGCGTCGCCAGCGAACCGATGGTGCCCGTGATGATAAAGGGCAGCATGGTCAGCGTGGCCACCATCGCGTTGGGCAGCACATGGCGCCGCATGATCACCCGGTCAGGCACGCCCAGCGCCCGCGCCGCCCGCACATATTCGAAATTCCGCGCCCGCAGGAATTCGGCCCTGACCACGCCCACAAGCGCTGTCCAGCCAAACAGCACCATCAACCCGATCAACCGCCAGAAACTCATCTGGAAGATCGCCCCGATGATGATGATGACATAAAGCGTGGGCGTCGCCCCCCACAATTCGATCACCCGCTGGAACACCAGATCGACCAGCCCGCCGAAATAGCCCTGCACCGCCCCCGCCGCGATACCCACCACGCTTGTGATCAGCGTCACGATCAACGCGAACGAAACCGACAGCCGGAAACCATAGATCACCCGCGCCAGCACATCGCGCGCCGTGTCATCCGTGCCCAGCCAGTGGTTGCGGTCCGGCGCCGAAGGGGCAGGCCCCTCCAGATCGTTGATCGTGTTGAACTTGTACGGGATAGGCGGCCAGACGATCCAACCCTGCTCGATGGGCTGGCCCAAAGCCGTGCCCTTTTCGGTCGCCTCGGCCAAAACCCCCTCGGGGTCGTCCCAACAGGCTTCCGACCCGCCCGCCACGATCAGGCAGCGCACTTCCACATCGGAATATTTGGCCTCGGTCTTGAAATCGCCGCCAAAGGCCGTTTCGGGATAGAACTTCAGAAACGGCACATGCCATTCACCACGATAGCTCACCAGCAGCGGGCGGTCATTGGCGATGACCTCGGCACACAGGCTGATGCCATACAGGACCAAAAACAGCCAAAGCGACCAATAGGCCCGCCGGTTCGCCTTGAAATTCCGCCAGCGCCGCTGGTTCAGGGGTGACAAAGCCATGCCCTACCCCCGTTTCGCGAAATCGATACGCGGATCAACCCAGACATACATCAGGTCCGAAATGATCCCCATCACCAGCCCGATCAGCCCGAAAAAGAACAGCGTGCCAAAGATCACCGGATAATCCCGCTCGACCGCCGCCTTGAAGCCAAGCTGCCCCAAACCATCCAGCGAAAAGATCGTCTCGATGATCAGGCTGCCGCCGAAGAACACGCTTACGAACAGCGCCGGAAAACCCGCAATCACGATCAGCATCGCGTTGCGGAACACATGGCCATACAGCACGCGGGATTCGGTCAGCCCCTTGGCCCGCGCCGTCATCACATACTGTTTCTTGATCTCTTCCAGAAAGCTGTTCTTGGTCAGCAGGGTCAGCGTGGCAAAGCTGGAAATGGTGCTGGCCACCACCGGCAGGGTGATATGCCACAGGTAATCCACGGCCTTGCCCCACCATGACAGGTCTTCCCACCCGTCGCTCGTCAGCCCCCGCAGCGGGAACAGCCGGAAATACGACCCCCCCGAAAACAGCACCAAAAGCAGGATGGCGAACAGGAAACCGGGAATGGCATAGCCCACGATGATCGCGCCACTGGTCCATGTGTCAAAGCTCGATCCGTCCTTCACCGCTTTCCTGATGCCCATCGGGATCGAGATGAAATAGGCGATCAGCGTTGACCACAGCCCCAGCGTAATCGACACGGGCAGTTTTTCGATCACCAGATCCATCACGTCGATCGACCGGAAATAGCTTTGCCCGAAATCGAAGCGCAGGTAATTGCCCATCATGATAAAGAACCGCTCGGCCGGCGGGATCACCTCTTTGCGGCATTCCGGCGCGGTGATGCTGGGCTTGCCGGTAAACCCTTCGGCGCAGACGATGCGGGCAAAGCCGAACTGCACCTCAAGCTGCGCCAGAAACTCGGGCGGCAGGCCCCGCGCGCCGATGTAACCTTCATCCGCCGCCACTTGCCCCTGATCCTGCCCCGCATCGCCCGCGCCGCCCGACACGCTTTCAAGCGCATCGCCCTGCCCTTCCAGCCGCGCCGCCACCTGTTCGATGGGGCCACCGGGCACGAATTGCGTCAGCGCAAAGTTGATCAGCATGATCCCGAACAGCGTCGGAAAGATCAGCAGAAACCGCCGCAGGATATAGGCACCCATCGGGACGCGCCTTACTTTGCAATCACTTGAGGACGCCCGCCGCCTTCAACGCATCGCCCTTCTCGGCATTGTACCACCAGAAATCAAGCTCGCCCGAGGCATAGGGCGGCAGGTTCGCGGGGTGTTCGTACATGTCGTAATAGGCGAATGTGTATTTGTTCTTGAACCATTGTGGCACCCAGAACCGCTCGGCCCGCAGCACGCGGTCCAGCGCGCGGGTGGCAACCTTCAGCTTGTCGTTGCTGTCGGCCGCCATCACCACATCAATCAGCTTGTCCACCGCAGGCGATTTCAGCCCCATCAGGTTGAACGCCGACACATCGCTGGTTTCCGACCCGTAATACTGCTTCAGGTCCGATCCCGGAATGTAATCGGATCGCGCATTGCCGGTGATAATGTCAAAGTCATAGCTCGGCGGGCGGGTCCGCGCCTCCATCTGGGCGTCATCCACGCTCGTCATATAGGCGTCGATCCCCAGCGCCTTGAGGTTCTCGATATAGGGCGTGATCACGCGGTCAAAGCTGGGGCTGTCATTCAGGAACTCGACCTTCAGCACCTCGCCCTTGTCGTTGCGGCGCATCCCGTCATCGCCCACGGCCCAACCCGCCTGATCCAGCATGTCAGACGCCGCACGCAGGTTCTTGCGGTCTAGCTGCCGCTCGCCCGATACCGGCGCCACCACCGCCGCATCGGTCAGAATACTGGCAGGCAGGCTGCCGTCATCGACCAAGGGCTGCAAGATCGCCGCCTCTTCCGGCGTGGGCGCACCGGTCGCCGCCAGATCGCTGTTTTCCCAAACCGAATTGATCCGCGCATAAAGCCCATAGAACAGGGTGCTGTTCGACCACTCGAAATTGAACATCATCCCGATGGCTTCGCGCACGCGCGGGTCCTGGAATTTCTCTTTCCGCAGGTTGAACAGGAACGCCTGCCCGTTCGCCTTGGCGCCCGATGGCAATTCCACCTTCTGCACCTGCCCGCTCGCCACGGCAGGGAAATCATATCCTGTGGCCCAAGTGATCGACGACGCCTCGTTGCGGAAGGTGTAGTTGCCCGCCTTGAACCCCTCGAACGCGGCCTGATAGTCGCCGTAATACTCGACCCGGATCCGCTCGAAATTGTTGCGCCCCTTGTTCATGGGCAAATCCTTGCCCCAGTAATCGGGGTTCAGCTTCCACGTGATCGACTTCGACATATCCAGCTTGTCAAGCATGTAGGGCCCCGTCCCAAGGAACGGCTTCATGCTGCTTTCCTCAAGGTCCAGCCCCTCGCGCTCATACTGCGCCTTGGACAGCACCGGCAGCCCGCCCACCGATGCAGGCAAATCGCGGGTCGGCACGCCCGCCTTGAAGGTGAACTTCACCCGATGCGCATCCAGCGCCTCGGCCTTTTCGACCTGCTGGCCGAAAATGGTGCGAAAATCGGTCAGGCCCTTTTGCAGGAAGGTGTCAAAGGAAAACACCACGTCTTCCGCCGTCATGGGCGAGCCGTCGGCGAACTTCACCTCGGGCCGCAGGTTGAAGATCACCCATGACCGGCCCTCGGGATATTCCATCGTGGTGCACAGCAGGCAATAGCTGGTGCCAATCTCGTCCGACGTGCCCGTCAGGATGGATTCGTATGGCGCCGAGGCCAGCGCCGCGGACCGCCCCTTGACCGAATAGGGGTTCATCGAATCAAACCCGCCCGAGGTCCAGATCGAAATCTCGCCGCCCTTGGGCGCATCGGGGTTGACGTAATCGAGGTGCTGGAAATCGGCCGCATATTTCGACGGGTCGCCAAAGGTGGTGATCGCATGGCTGGTGATCACCGTCTCGGCCCGCGCCGCCACGGCAAACCCCGCCAGCGCCAGCGACAGGAACCCCGCCCCCGCCCAGCGCATCGCCACCCGACCGTCCCACACCCCTGCCCGAACCGTCATGCCCTGCTCCCCGACTGTCTGGCCTGACATGCTAGCGGAACATCGCCCAGCCTCAAGTTGCGATTGCGTGAAAGCGGCCAAAGCCGGGCCCGAAAAATATTCGTACGAATATTTTTCGCCCCCCATCCCCGCCCCAAAGGCAAAGGGCCGCCCAAAGGCGGCCCCGTCACGCGGCGGTTTGGCCGGTTTACTTCAGCGTCGCCAGATAGGCGATGACATTGGCACGGTCCTCGGCCTTGGGCAGGCCGGCGAAGGACATCTTGGTGCCCGGTGCGTACTCTTTGGGGCTGTGCAGGAAGTGGAACATGTTTTCCGGCGTCCAGCTGTCACCCGCCATGGCCTTGAGCGCCTCGGAATACCCGAAGCCCGCGATCGAGGCCTTGGGCCGGTCAACCACGCCATTCAGGTGCGGGCCGGTCGCATCGCCGCCATCGATCTTGTGGCAGGACTTGCACTTGGCAAACACCTTTTCCCCCGCAGCCGCGTCGGCAGCGGCATAGACCGTGGCGAAATCGGGCTCGTCGGCGGCAGCGGCATCTGCGGCGGGCGCTTCCTCGGCACCCGTGTCGATCGTATAGGCCTGCGCCACTTCCTCGCCATGGCCTTCCGCGCCGGTGTGATACAGCGTTTCCGCCGCCCATGCGCCCAGCATATAGACCAGAAGCGAGCCACAGACCGCGCCGGTCACCTTGGTCAGAGTCATCGTGTCGAACATGTCGCGCCTTCCCTTGGCCGTCGTTTGGCGCGCTATGTATCCGCTTCCACCCACCTGTTTCAAGGTGTAGTAGCGCGACCAATCGCCTCTATTTCGGGGCTAAAAGAGCAACGGGGGCGAGGAAATGGCCGGTCGCATCGCATTTCAGGGGGAACTGGGCGCCTATTCGCATCAGGCCTGCCAGCAATCGCGCCCCGACATGGAGGCCGTGCCCGCCACCACCTTCGAGGACGTGGTCGAAAAAGTCTCGCGCGGCGAGGTCGATCTCGGCATGCTCGCCGTCGAGAACTCGACCTATGGCCGTGTGGCCGATGTCCATTCCCTGCTGCCCAAATCCGGCCTGCATATCGTGGACGAGGCCTTTGTGCGCGTCCATGTCAACCTGCTGGGCGTGCCCGGCGCCACCCTGTCCGACATCACCGAAGCCCATGGCCATGTGGTGATCCTGCCGCAATGCGCGGGCTTCCTGCGCACCCACAACATCCGTGGCAAGGTGTCGTCCGACAATGCCCGCGCCGCCCGCGAAGTGGCCGAAGCCGGTGACAAGACCCGCGCCGCGCTGGCCTCGGAACTCGCCGCCCGCATCTACGGGCTCGACGTCATCGCGCCGCAGATCGAGGATCAGGCCAACAACACCACGCGCTTTCTGGTCATGTCGCGCACCGCCGATCACAGCCGCCGTGGCACGGCGCAGATGATGACCACCTTCACCTTCCGCGTCCGCAACATTCCGGCCGCCCTCTACAAGGCGCTCGGCGGCTTTGCCACCAATGGCGTGAACATGACCAAGCTGGAAAGCTACATGGTCGGCGGCAGCTTCACCGCGACCGAGTTCTATGCCGATATCGAAGGCCACCCGCAGGACGCCAACGTCGCCCTCGCGCTGGAAGAGCTGCGCTATTTCACCAGCCAGCTCAACATCCTCGGCGTCTATCCCGCCGACCGCCAGCGCGGCTGACCCCTAGGCCTAGGCCTGCCCGCCCGGCGCGCCGGTCTGGCGGGCCTCGATATCCGCGCCCAGCTGCGCCAGCCGTGCATCGAACCGCTTTTGCACCCGCGTCTTGGTCAGCTTGAGCGACTGGATGAACAGCCGCGCCGCCAGCGTGCGCGGCTTGATCTCGAGTTGCAGCAAAAGCCGCGTGCGCTTGGCCGCCATCGACACCAGTTCGACATTCAGCTGCCCTTCGACCGACGGCCCGTCAAAGCCCAGCGTCAACTGCCCCGACGGATCATAGGTGATGACCTTGATCTGCAATTCCCGCTCGCGCCCGCGCCAGGCAAAGCGGATATGCCATGTCATGCCCGGCCCGGGTTTCTTCAGCTTGTCGGTCCGCGTCACATCGGCCCCGCGCCGAAGGGCCGCGCGTTCCCACCCTTCGACATCCGTCAGAAAGGCGAAAGCCGCCTCGAGCGATGCGCCCGTATCCGTCCTGCCGCTGAGTTTCATCTGCCTGCCCCCGACTGCCTGACCGTTTACAACGGGTTTTCCACCCTTTCGGTTAATGTCGTATCAATCGAGACGGTCGGCAAGCCAGTTGGCGATCAGGAAATGCGCGATTGCGCCTTTCCGCGCCGGTTTCAGGCGCGGATGCAGGCCCGCCATGGCCGAAACCATCTCTTCGCGGCTGACCCAGATCGCATCTTCCAGCTCGGCGGGGTCGATGCGGATGGCATCATCCAGCGCCTCGGCCGCGCAGCCGAACATCAGGCTGGCCGGAAAGGGCCATGGCTGGCTGGCCAGATAGCGCACCGCCCCCGTGCGGATGCCAGCCTCCTCGAACACCTCGCGGCGCACGGCGGCCTCGATCGTCTCGCCCGGTTCGACAAAACCTGCCAGCAGGGAAAACATCCCCTCGGGCCATGCCGCGTTGCGCCCCACCAGCACCGAATTGCCCCGCGTCACCAGCATGATCACAACGGGGTCGGTGCGCGGAAAGTGATGCGCGCCGCAAGACGGGCAATCGCGCTGCCAGCCGCCCTGCGCCATTTGGCTGGCCCCCCCGCAGGTCGGGCAGAACCCGTGGCTGCGGTGCCAGTGCAGCACCGCCCGCGCCGTCGCCGCCAGTTCCGCCGCGCGGGGCGACAGGCGCACCATCACGGCGCGCAATTCGGCAAAGGCAAAGGCATCGTCCAGCGCAGGGTGGCGCTGCTCGCTCGGATCAAAAAACCCGGCCTCGACCGCTTCTGCCCCCGCTTCGGGCGACCAGGCGCTGATATCCTGCGCGAAACGGGCCACGCCTACATCCAGCCCCAGAAAGACCGGCGCGCCGCCATGGGCCAGCACGGGGCTTGCCGCCCTGACCCAGCCCAGATCGTCACCGCAGATCAGCGGCTTGCCGCGCCAGACCGGCAGCACCCAGCCCTCGGCCAGCGCCGCGCCAAGCGCTGCGGCATCGCTGCGCAGATGCGCCGCACGGTCCAGCCCCGATCCGCCAAATGTCACCGTTTCGGCATGCCGCATCGTCACCCCCGCTGTTGTGGCACCGATGTGCCACGCCACCACCGCCAAGGCAAATCACGGCGCAGCGGGGCGGGGCGGCGGGGGCAGGAAACGCCGCAACGGCGGGGTGAGGCACAATCTCAGGTTGCATTAACCATAAATGGGTGTAAACGTCCGCCCCATGCGCGGCCGCTTCGCCTCGCCTTGCTTGATCGGTAGTCCCGTGCCGAACCGTCCCGACCCCGCCGATGCCCGATCCGCCGACTGGCCCAAGGCCGGGTCAGCCGCACGCCTGCATCTTCGCATCCTTGCGACCACCGATCTGCACGCCCACCTTCTGGCATGGGATTATCTGGCCGATTCGCCTGCCAGCCACGGCCTTGCCCAGCTTGCCCCGCTGATCCGCCAGGCCCGCGAAAGCTGTGCGAACTGCCTGCTGCTGGACAATGGCGATTTCCTTCAGGGCAGCCCGTTGGCCGACTGGCACGATGCCACGGCACAGGGCCCCCATCCCATGGTCACCGCGATGAACGCGCTCGGGTATGATGCGGGCACCCTGGGCAACCACGAATTCAGCTTTGGCCTGCCCCGCCTGATGCAAGCCCTGTCCGCGGCGCGCTTTCCCGTCGTCTCGGCCAATCTGGCCCGCAGCGATGGCCGCCCGCTGGCCCCGCGCTTTGCAATCCTGCACCGCGACATGATCGACAGCCTTGGCCAAAGCCACCGCCTGCGGATCGCGGTGATCGGCTTTGCCCCGCCCCAGACCACCCGATGGGAGGCCCTGCGCCTGAACGGCAGCCTGACCGCACAAGATATCCTTGCCGCCGCCGCCACCGTTCTTGACGACCTGCGCGCCCACAAGCCCGATCTGACCATCGCGCTGGCCCATACCGGACATGCCGGCCCCGAACCGGCCGAAGGGATGGAGAATGCCGCCCTGCCGCTTGCCGCCCTGCCGGGGATCGACGCGCTGGTGACAGGGCATACCCATCTGGTTTTTCCCGCTCCGGCCATGCCGGGGGAACTGGCCGGCAAGCCCGCCGTCATGCCGGGGTTTTTCGGGTCGCATCTGGGGCAGATCGATCTGGTTCTGGCCCGCAACGGCGCAGGCTGGCACGTCACCACGCATGACGCCCGCGCCCGCCCCGCGCCCGCCACACCCCGTTCCGATGCCGCACTGGCCAACGCGGCAGGCCCCGCGCATCGCGCCACGCTTGACTGGATGCGCGCCCCGCTCGGCCATCTGACAGCGCCGATGCACAGCCATTTCGCGCTGATCGCCCCCTGCGCCACCACCCGCCTTGTGGCAGTGGCGCAGCGGATGCACTGGCAAGACCGCCTGCCGCCCGATCTGGCCCATCTCCCGCTCTTGTCGGCCGTGGCGCCGTTCCGCACCGGCGGGCGCGGCGGGCCGCAAAACGTGACCGACATTCCCGCAGGCCCCTTGCAGCGGCGGCATGTGGCCGATCTTTACGCCCATCCCAACATGCCCGTCCTGCTGTGCCTGACAGGGGCCGAGATTGCCGACTGGCTCGAACGCGCCGCCATCCTGTTCCACCGCATCGCCCCCGACAGCCGCGACACCCCCCTGATCCGCCCCGAAATTCCCGGTTTCGATTTCGACATGATCGACGGGCTGTCCTTCCGCATCGATCTTGCCGCCCCGCCACGGTTTGATGTGCAGGGCCTGCTGGCCGATCCGGCCGCGCGGCGCATCCATGGCCTGTCCTTTGCGGGCAGGCCCATCCGACCCGACGACCGCTATCTTCTGGCCACCAACAGCTATCGGGCGGGCAGCGCGGTCTATCCGGGCACCCGCCGCCCCCCCGTCGCCATCGGCGATACACCGATCCGCGACCTGCTGGCACAGCATATCGCCCGCCTTGGCAGCATCACCCCCGACCGGGGCGCCGGCTGGTCATTCCTGCCGATGCCCGGATGCAGCGTGACCTTCGACGCCTGCCCCACCGCCGCCGCCCATACCGCCGATATCGCGTCCTTCCGGCCCAGCGCGATCGGGCCGACCGAACAGGGCTTCCTGCGCTTTCGCCTGTCGCTGTGATCGGCTAGGAAGACCGCGCAGCCATGGGGAAAAGCCTGATGTTCGACGCCGTGCTTTTTGATCTGGACGGAACGCTGATCGATACCGAAAGCCTTGCCCTCACCTCGGGTCTGGCCGCCTTTGCCGCCTGCGGCCATCCGGTGGACGAAGCCTTCATGCACGGCCTTGTCGGCAAATCCGAACCCATGGCGGCCGAGATCATCCGCTGCAGCCTGCCCCTGCTGGACCTTGCCGCGTTCAAGACGGTCTGGGGCGCGGGGTTCGATGCCGCCGTGGCGCAGGGCCTCCCGCTCAAGACAGGGGCGGCCGAATTGCTCGGCCTGATCGGCCAGCCCAAGGCGCTTGTCACCTCGTCGGGGCGGGCGGGGGCGCATCACAAGCTGGGCATCACCGGGTTGACCGCGCATTTTGCCCATGTGATCACGCTTGACGATGTGACCACGCCGAAACCCGAACCCGAACCCTATCTGCTCGCCGCCGAACGCCTTGGCGTGCATCCCGCGCGCTGCCTCGTGTTCGAAGACAGCGATATCGGCGCCGAAGCCGCCCACCGCGCGGGCTGCGTTGTGGTGCAGGTGCCCGATGTCGCACCCACCGATGGCCGCTTTGCCGCCCATATCGCCGCCGACCTGATGGCTGGGGCGCGTCTGGCAGGGCTGATCTAGGGTTGGGACTCAATTGATCCACCATGCGACAATTGCTGCGATCAGGACGGTTGAGAGGTATGTGTCTGCGCGTTTGTCGGAACGGGTTGCGACACGCCGGAAATCCTTGAGGCGG
>JAIXRW010000066.1 GCA_027484985.1 Rhodobacter sp.
CCCTGCCGCGCCAGCCGCAGGAAGGCCCGCAGCCGACCGTTCCCCCGCAGCCGTCCGTGATCTGCCAGATGTTTCATGATCCCCTCCTGAAACGAAAGGGGGGCAGGATAGCACATCCCGCCCCCCGTTCCCGTCAGGAAAACCCCGTCAGACGGCGCTGAACCCGCCATCGACGAACAGTTGCGCCCCGGTCACAAACTCCGCATCGTCGGATGCCAGATACAGCGCCGCGCGGGCGATATCCTCGGGCTGGCCGAACCGCCCCTGCGCGGCCTTGATCGCGGCATCGGACACATCGACGCCATAGCGCGTCAGCAACTCCACCTCGCGCTGGCCATGCGGGGTGTCGATGAAACCGGGGCAGATGGCGTTGCAGCGGATGCCACGGTCGCGGAATTCGACCGCAATCGCCCGCGCGAACATGTGGCAGGCGCCCTTGGTCGCGTCATACAGCACCTCGTTCGGCGTGGCATAGACCGCGCTGATGCTGGATGTGCAGACGATGGCCCCCTTACCCTGCGCCAGCATGTGCGGCAGCACGGCGCGGGTCATCAGATACATCGATTTCACATTCACATCGAACAGGAAATCCCAATCCTCTTCCTCGGTGTCTAGGAAGGGTTTGATCACGATGGTCCCGGCATGGTTGAACAGCACGTTCACCGGGCCAAGCCCGGCCACGACCTGCGCCACCGCCGCCTCGACCTGTGCTTTCACCGCCACATCGGCCTGCGCGAACACGACCCTGTGCCCCGCCGCCGCCAGTTCATCGGCCAGCGCCTGCCCTGCGGCGGCGTTGCGGTCGATGATCCCCACCGCCGCCCCCTCGGCCGCGAACAGCCGGCTGGCCGCCCCGCCGCAACCCGTGGCCCCGCCCGATACGATTGCGATCTTCCCCGCCAAGCGCCCTGCCATCTTTACCCCCTGTTTTGGTGAACGAACCCTAGGCCAAGGCGCCCAACCGCTGCAACGCCCAAGCGGCGGCATCCGCCACCACCGCGTCCTCATCCCCCAGCAAAGCCGCCGCCGCAGGGGCCAGCGCGGGCATCCCCGAATTGCCGATGGCGTAAAGCACGTTGCGCACGAACCGCCCCCGCCCGATGCGCTTGATCGGGCTGCCTACGAAACGGGCGCGGAAGGCGGCATCGCCCAGCGCGGCAAGCTCGGCCAGTTCCGGAGCGCCAACCCGCGGCTGATAGCCGATATCGCGTGCAGCGGCGGCAAACTTGTTCCACGGGCAGACGGCCAGACAATCGTCGCAGCCGTAAATCCGGTTGCCCATCAGGCCGCGCAACGCTTCGTCCACCTGCCCCTTATGCTCGATGGTCAGATAGGAAATGCAGCGCCGCGCATCCAGCTGATAGGGCGCCGGAAAGGCCGCCGTGGGGCAAATGTCCAGACAGGCGGTGCATGTGCCGCAATGGCTTTCCTCGGCGGCATCCACCGGCAGTTCCAGTGTGGTAAAGATCGCGCCAAGGAAGAACCAGTTCCCCAGATCCCGGGCGAGCAGGTTCGTATGCTTGCCCTGCCACCCCAGCCCCGCTGCCTGGGCCAAGGGCTTTTCCATCACCGGCGCGGTATCGACGAACACCTTGATCTCGCCCCCCGCCCGATCAAGCAGCCAGCGCCCCAGCCGCTTCAACCGCCGCTTCACAAGGTCGTGGTAATCCTTGCCCTGCGCGTAAACCGAAATGGCCGCACGGTCGCGCTGGTCCAGAACGGCCAGGGGGTCGGCTTCCGGCGTGTAAACCTCGGCCAGCATGATGACCGACCGCGCCTCGGGCCACAAAGCCGCCGCCGACCCGCGCCACTCCGCCCGATCGGCCATCCACCCCATCTGCCCGTGCCGCCCCTGGGCCAGCCAAGCCGCCAGCCGCGCCGCGCCGTCGGGCACCGCATCGGGCGCACAGATGCCCACCTTGGAAAACCCCTCGGCCAAGGCCCGCGCCACCAGATCGTCTTTCAGCGCCACACCCATTTTCTGCCCGAAAATATCCTCAGGGGGAGTCGCGCCTTGGCGCGACGGGGGCAGAATGCCCCCGAAGGATTTTCGCAGAAAATCCTTCGGCCGACAGGTCAGAAATCAAGATCGGCGTAATGCAGCGGCGGCGGGAAGCCCGGCACCTGATCGGCCAGCAGGGTGCGGAAACTGGGGCGCGACTTGATCTTGGCATACCAGTCCTTGACCGCCGCCGACCGGTTCCAATCCACATCGCTGATGTAATCAAGGCAGGACAGATGCGCCGCTGCCGTCAGATCGGCCAAGGTCATCACATCGCCCGCCAGCCAGCGCCGCTGGTCCAGCAGCCAGCCCATGTAATCGAGATGATACTTGATCCGGCTTGCCCCGAACTTGACATTCTTGCTGTCGGGGTAGCCCTGACCCATGATCTTCTTGTTCATCCGCTCGTAAAGCAGTTTCGACGTCACCTCGTCCTGAAACTTGTCGTCGAACCACGCGCAGAGGCGCCGCACCTCGTACCGCTGTTCGGGGTCGCGCGGCATCAGGGCGGGGGTGGGGTGGCATTCTTCCAGATATTCGCAGATTGCCTGACTTTCCGACAGAACGCGGCTGTCGATCTTGAGCACCGGCACCTTGCCCGCCGGATTGCGGCGCAGGAAATCGGGCGAAGGTTCCCAGTAACGTTCTTCGACCAGTTCCACCTCGAGCCGCTTTTCAGCCAGCGTCAGGCGAACCTTCCGGCAAAAGGGTGACAGGGGAAAGTGGTAAAGCCGGATCATCGCGATGGGTTACACCTTGGTATAGTTTGGTGACTCCTTGCCCTCTCGGGGGCGAGATTTCAACTGCGATTAGGGTCTGGGTCGCCTTGGCAAAGGTCTATTCCTCGAAGCAGGCGGCGCGTCCATCGGCGGCTATTGTCTCGGCCCCGCCGATGATCGACTTTGCCCGCCTGCGCACAAAGTTCGACGGGTTGGCCGCATCGCGGTTTTGCGGATCGGGCAGCACCGCCGCAAGCCGCGCCGCCTGCGTGGCTGTCAGGTCGCGCGCATCGACGCCAAAGTAATGCTGCGCCGCCGCCTGCACGCCGAACACGCCGGTGCCGAATTCGGCCACGTTCAGATACACTTCGAGGATGCGGCTTTTCGACCAGAACAGTTCGACCACCGGCGTCATCGCCGCTTCCATCGCCTTGCGCAGCCACGACCGGCCGTGCCACAGGAACACGTTCTTCACCGTCTGCTGGCTGATGGTCGATGCCCCGCGGTTCGACCCTTCGCTCACCGCCTCGCGGATGGCTTTCATGTCAAAGCCCCAGTGCAGGCAGAAATTCGCATCTTCCGCCGCAACGGCAGAACGCGGCATGGCGGGGGCCATGTCGTCGATCGGCACCCAGTCCTTTTCGATGCCGCCCAGACGCCACGCCTCGCCCAGCTGGTACAGGTTGATCGGCGGCGGCAGCACCGAAAACAGCAGGATCAGCGCCATGTAGAACGCCGCCACCCCTGCTGCGATGCGCCCCGCCCAGAACAGCAGGCGCCGCCGCGTCAGGCGCGGCGGGGTCTGTTCGGCCCCCGGTGCAGCCTTTTTCGCCCGCTTCTTCGGCGGGGTCAGCGGCAACTCTTTCTGCAAGGGGCCATCATCGTTCATGGCGGGCAGCATAGCCACGATGCGCGTGGCGGGGTCAAGCGGCCCCGGCGTTTGATCCATCGAGTGTTCAACAAAACCGACGCACCTTTGGTCCGTCAGAGTGACGGCGGCGACTGCGCTTAGCAAAATTCCGCAGGACAGCCCGTCATCCAAAATCACAATCACTGATTGCGTCAAATCCATCCTTCTGTATGGTTTTCGCCTATGCAGGCGTGCCGACTTTCGGGCTTCGGCTGTGCGCGAAAGGTAAAGCTATGATGAATGGAAAACTCTCTTGGGCATCAGATTCAGAGTTCTCGATTGAAGGGGTAGAGTTTTTCGCCACTGTCGATGCCTCACAGTATCACAGCCGCAAGTCGGACGGTGGTCGCTTCCTGATTGTCAAAGACCGCAGCATGATCGAGCAAGAGCTTTCGATCTGCGGTCCAGAAACGCGCCGCAACGTTGTTGATATAGGCATCTGGCAAGGCGGCAGCGTGGCCATGCTTGACCTTGTTTTCAAACCGAACAAACTTGTCGCGCTTGAATACGCCAAACGTGACCTTCCGATGCTGGACAGCTACATCCGCGCCCATGGTCGGCGGCAAAATGTCAGCGTCAACAACGGTGTAGATCAGGGCAATAGCAAGCTGGTCAGATCGATCATGGAAAAAGAATTTCGTGATGAGCCATTGGACCTAGTCGTTGACGACGCGTCGCACCTTTATGAAAATACAACAAGGTCATTCAACGTTCTGTTTCCGCGGCTGCGCAAGGGTGGATTGTTCATCATCGAAGATTGGCGCTGGTCCACCCGCGTTTCACATTGCGAGTCGGAATATTTCAAGGGGAAGGTCGGATTGGCCAATCTGGTCGTGCAATGCATGATTCTTTGCGCCGTTCGACCGGATGTTGTTGCGAATGTGATGGTCTGCCCCGGAATGACAGTGGTGACGCGAGGCGAAGGGGTATTAGCGGCCGATTTCGACATTGCAGGACATGCCCTCAATCGCGGTCAGCCCGTTCCGCTATACCTTTAGCGCCGTCTTCGTGCCTAGCGCCCAAGCCACGGCCCGATCAGCACCAGACCGGCCCCGAACAGGCAGACCGCAGCGCCCAGCATATCCCAGCGCGATGGCACCTGACCTTCGGCCAGCCACAACCACACGACCGAGGCCGCGATATAGACCCCGCCATAGGCGGCATAGGCGCGGCCGGCAAAGCCCGCCTCGGCCCGTGTGAGCAGGGTGGCAAAGGCGATCAGGCACAGGATGCCCGGCACGATCCACAGGGCCGACTGGCCAAGCCGCAGCCATGCCCAAAAGGCGAAACAGCCGGCAATCTCGGCCGCCGCCGCAAGAACATATGTCGCAAGTGACCAGCCCGGCCCTGCCATCAGCCGCCCCTGACAAACGGGCCACGGCGCCGTGCCGTGGCCCTGTGTTTCATTCGGCGGGAACCTTTGCCGCCTCGTCCGTCAGCGGGTGCGCCAGATGCACCAGCATTTCCTTGGGGCAAACTTGCAGGAAGTTGCGCTTCTCGGACTCCCATTCGGCCAGAATCCGCGCTGCGATCTGGCTGCCCGTCTCGTCATGGTGCCGCTCGATCAGGGCTTTGAGCTGCGCTTCCCAATGCGGGTGGCCCAGACCGCAGGTCACCAGCGATTCAAGGTTCATGAAGTCTTCGGCCACGCCCTGCGGGTCATAGACATAGGCCATGCCGCCCGTCATGCCCGCGCCAAAGTTCGCGCCGATGCGGCCCAGAACCACGGCAACGCCGCCGGTCATGTATTCGCAGCCGTTCGATCCGCAGCCTTCGACCACAACCTTGGCGCCCGAGTTGCGCACGGCGAAGCGTTCGCCCGCGCGTCCGGACGCGAACAGGTAGCCATCGGTCGCACCATAAAGCACGGTGTTGCCGATGATCGTGTTCTCTTCCGCCCGCAGCGGCGATGACATCATCGGGCGCACCGTGATCGTGCCGCCCGACAGGCCCTTGCCGACATAGTCGTTGGCATCGCCCTGCACCTCGATCTTCAGGCCGCGCACCGCGAAAGCGCCCAGCGACTGGCCGCAAGACCCCGTCAGCTTGACCGTCAGATGGTCGGGTTGCAGGGTGTTGCGCATCCCGAACTTGCGCACGATATGGCTGGATGCCCGCGTCCCGATGGTGCGCAGCGTGTTGCGCACCGCGTAGGACAGTTGCATCTTTTCGCCATCCTCGAAGAAGCGCGCGCCGTCGCGGATGATTTCGGCATCAAGCGTATCGGGCACGGCATTGCGCGGCTTCGAGCGGTCATAGGTGATCTTTGACGCGCCATCGACGGTGATCAGCAGCGGGTTCAGGTCAAGGTCATCAAGATTGGCCGACCCGCGCGATACCTGCGTCAGCAGGTCTGCCCGCCCGATGATTTCGTCCATCGACCGTGCGCCGATGGAGGCGAGGATTTCGCGCACTTCCTGCGCGTAGAAGGTGATCAGGTTCACCACCTTGTCCGCGCTTCCGGTGAACTTCTGGCGCAGCGATTCATTCTGCGTGCAGACGCCCACGGGGCAGGTGTTGCTTTGGCACTGGCGCACCATGATGCAGCCCATGGCGATGAGTGCCGCGGTGCCGATGCCGTATTCCTCGGCCCCCAGCATGGCTGCCATCACCACATCGCGGCCCGTGCGCAGCCCGCCATCGGTGCGCAGCGTCACCCGCTCGCGCAGGTTGTTCATGGACAGGACCTGATGCGCCTCGGTCAGGCCCATTTCCCACGGAAGGCCCGCGTATTTGATCGACGTGCCGGGGCTGGCGCCGGTTCCGCCGTTATGGCCGGAAATCAGGATCACATCCGCCTTGGCCTTGGCCACGCCCGCCGCGATGGTGCCCACGCCCGATGCCGACACCAGTTTCACCGTCACCTTGGCGCGCGGGTTGATCTGCTTGAGGTCATAGATCAGCTGGGCAAGGTCTTCGATGGAATAGATGTCATGGTGCGGCGGCGGCGAGATCAGCGTCACCCCCGGCGTAGAATGGCGCAGACGTGCGATGAGCGCCGTCACCTTCATGCCGGGCAACTGCCCGCCTTCGCCGGGCTTGGCGCCCTGCGCGACCTTAATCTCAAGCTCTTCGCAGGCGTTCAGGTATTCGGCCGTTACGCCGAAGCGGCCCGAAGCGACCTGCTTGATCTTGGCAGACGGATTGTCGCCATTGGGTTCCGGCGTGAAATGTGCGGGGTCTTCGCCGCCTTCGCCGCTGTCCGACTTGGCCCCGATCCGGTTCATCGCCACGTTCAGCGTCTTGTGCGCCTCGGGCGACAGGGCCCCCAGCGACATCCCCGGTGTGACGAAGCGTTTGCGGATCGAGGTGATCGATTCCACCTCTTCGATCGGCACGGGCTTGCCCAGTGTCTTGATGTCGAGAAGGTCGCGGATATGGATCGGCGGGTTGGCCCGCATCGCGGCCGAGAACTGCTTCCACAGGTCATAGGATGCACGGTCGCAGGCGGCCTGCAACATGTGCATGGTCTGCGCTTCCCATGCGTGCTTTTCGCCCGAACGGCGCGCCTTGTAGAACCCGCCGATGGGCAGCACATCGGCCCCGCCCAGCCAGCCCTTGGCATGCACCTCTTCCAGCTTTTGTTCGATGCCGGTCAGGCCGATGCCGGAGATGCGGCTGTGCATGCCGGGGAAATATTCGGCCACCATGGCGCGCGACAGGCCCACCGCTTCAAAGTTCAGGCCCCCGCGATACGAGGAAATCACCGAAATCCCCATCTTCGACATGATCTTGAGCAGGCCTGCATCGATGGCATCGCGGTAGCGCCGCATCGCATCGGTCAGGCTGCCTTCGATCAGGCCGCGGTCGATGCGGTCGGCAATGCTGTCCTGCGCGAGGTAGGCGTTTACGGTGGTCGCACCACAGCCGATCAGCACGGCAAAGTAATGCGGGTCGATACATTCTGCGGAACGCACGTTGACCGAACAGAAGGTGCGCAGCCCCTTGCGCGTGAGCCAGCTATGCACCGCGCTGGTGGCAAGGATCATCGGCATCGGCACGCGATCCGGCCCCTGATGTTCATCGGTCAGCACCAGTTGGCCCGCGCCCGACCGCACGGCATCTTCCGCCTCGGCGCGAATACGCTCGAGCCCCTGCCGCAGGTCATCGAGGCCTGCGGAAACCGGGAAGGTGCAGTCGATGAAGGCGACCTGATCACCGAAACGCTTGACCAGCACGTCGAATTCGCTGTTGGCGATAAAGGGGCTGTCCAGCACCAGAATTTCCGTCTGGCTGGAGTTTTCGTCCAGCACGTTCCGCAGGTTCCCGAAGCGGGTTTTCAGCGACATCACGCGCCCTTCGCGCAAGCTGTCGATGGGCGGGTTGGTGACTTGGCTGAAGTTCTGGCGGAAGAAATGGCTGAGCGGGCGATAGACCGACGACAGCACGGCCGAGGGCGTATCATCGCCCATCGAGGCGATCATTTCCTTGCCGTCCTCGGCCATCGGGGCAAGAACCTGTTCCAGTTCCTCGACAGTGTAACCGGCGGCGATCTGACGGCGGCGCAGTTCGGCCCCGCTGAACAGTGCGGCTTCCGGCACATCGCGCAGCAGTGCGTTCAGTTCGACAACCTTTTCGATCCATTCGCCATAGGGGTTGGCGGCGGCCAGACGGTCTTTCATCTCGGCATCGTGGTAAAGCCGACCGTCGCGCATATCGACGGCGATCATCTGCCCCGGCCCGAGCGCGCCCTTTTCGCGGATCGTGGTTTCATCGACCGGAACCATGCCCGCTTCGGAACCCGCGATCAGCAGGCCGTCACCGGTGATGACATAGCGCATCGGGCGCAAACCGTTGCGGTCAAGCCCGCCGCAGACCCAGCGGCCATCGGTCATGGCAAGGGCGGCGGGGCCGTCCCACGGCTCCATCACAGCGTTGCAATAGGCATACATATCGGCCCATGCCTTGGGCATGTCGGTCGTGGCTTTGCTCCACGCTTCGGGCACCAGCATGGTCTTGGCCATGGGCGCATTGCGGCCCGACCGCACCAGAACCTCGAACACCGCGTCCAAGGCACCCGAATCCGACGTGCCCGACGGGATGATGGGCTTGATATCTTCGGCCGCTTCGCCAAAGGCGCTGGATGCCATGCGGATCTCGTGGCTGCGCATCCAGTTCACGTTGCCCTTGAGCGTGTTGATCTCGCCGTTATGGGCGAGCATGCGGAAGGGCTGCGCCAGCCACCATTGCGGGAAGGTGTTGGTGCTGTAACGCTGGTGATAGATGGCAAAGGACGATTCAAAGCGTTCGTCCATCAGGTCGGGGTAGAACACCGCCACCTGTTCGGCCAGCATCATCCCCTTGTAGATGATCGACCGGCAGGACAGCGAACAGAGGTACAGCCCCTGAATCTGCGCCGCGATGGCGGCTTTCTCGATCCGGCGGCGGATGATGTACAATTCACGCTCGAACTGTTCGTCATCGATATCCTTGTCGCAGCGGATCAGGATCTGCTCGATCTCGGGGCGGGTGGCGTTGGCCTTGTCGCCCAGCACTTCGGTGTTCACCGGAACATGCCGCCAGCCATAGATGTAATGGCCCATCCGCAGCACTTCGGATTCCACGATGGTCCGGCAACGTTCCTGCGCGCCGAAATCGGTGCGCGGCAGGAACACCTGACCCACGGCGATCAGCTTGCCCATATCGGGTTCATGGCCCGTGCGGCGCACCTGATCGTAGAAGAACTTGACCGGAATCTGCACATGGATGCCCGCGCCATCGCCGGTTTTCCCATCGGCATCCACCGCGCCACGGTGCCACACGGCCTTGAGCGCGTTGATCCCGTTTTCCACCACCTTGCGGCTGGGCTTGCCCGAAATCGCCACGACCAGACCCACGCCGCAAGACGAATGTTCATCATCGGCCTTGTACAGGCCATTCGCATCCAGCCAAGCGCGCTTTGCCTCTTCGGCCTTTACCCAGGCGTCGTCATAGATGGTCATTTTGGGCCTCTTTCGGGATGGGGCTGAACGGCAACGAGGACATCACCGCGTCGCAATCGAAGATCGGTTGGGTCGTCTGAAAGCCCGGCTCGCCGGGTTCGCTGAATTTCACGGGGCTTCCGTCCATCGGCAAAAAGCCGGTTCCGCCATCCCACTGGCTGGGTCCGGCAAAGAACAGACGCCATTTGTCGCTGATATATTCGTTGCCGTAAGACCGGCGCAGCACCTGCCCGTCGGCGCCCGTTTCGGCATATTCGAATTCGGTCTGTTGCAGGGGTTCGCCGTCGATCACCACCTGCTTGCCGGTCAGCGCATCATGCCCTTCCACGCTTGTCGGGGCGGCGCCATCGGTCGAAAGCTGGAAGCGGTAATCATCGCGCCCGCGCGACAGCAATTCGGAAAACGAGGCCGGATCGGCGGGGTTCGGAACCAGAACCTGCTTGGTGCCTGCGCCCGTCTCGAAGCTTTCGATCCATTCGCCTTGGTCATTGGTGCGGCTGAGGAAGAACATGCCTTCCTGATCGAAATCGGCGCGCCACTTGTCGCCCTTTGGGTCGGCCGCGCAGATGTAGTGGTTCGACACGCGGCAGCCTTTGGACTGCACGGTCAGAAAGGTTGTGCAGCCTTCGGGCGGCGTGAAACTGCCCGCCGCCGCAGGCCCCGCAACCAAGGCCGAGAGGACCAGCCAGCGCATCACTCGGCCGCCACCGTGACGGGCTGTGCCAGATAGGACAGGATCGCCTCGGCCGCCTCGCGCCCGTCACGGATCGCCCAGACCACAAGGCTGGCCCCGCGCACGATATCGCCCACGGCATAGACGCCCGGCAGGCTTGTCGCATGGCTGCGGAAATCGGCCTTGATCGTGCCCCAACGGGTGACGGCCAGTTCCGGCACGCCCCACAGCGCGGGAATTTCCTCGGGCTCGAAGCCCAGTGCCTGCACCACCAGATCGGCGGGTTCGATGTAATCGGCGCCTTCGATGATTTCGGGCGATTGGCGGCCCGATGCATCGGGCGCGCCCAGACGCATGCGCTGCACCATCACGCCATCAACGATATCGCCGCCGGTGAACCCTTTGGGCGCGGTCAGCCAGACGAAATCGACGCCCTCTTCCTCGGCATTCTGCACCTCGCGCTGCGAACCGGGCATGTTGGCCTTGTCGCGGCGATAGAGGCATTTGACCGACACCGCGCCCTGACGGATCGCCGTGCGGACGCAATCCATCGCGGTGTCGCCGCCGCCGATGACCACAACGCGCTTGCCCGCAGCATTCAATTCGCCGCTGTCAAATTCGGGCACATCATCGCCAAAGCTTTTGCGGTTGCTTGCCGTCAGATAATCCAGCGCCTTGACCACACCCTTCGCGCCCACACCGGGGGCCGAGATATCGCGCGCCTTGTAAACGCCCGTGGCGATCAGCACCGCGTCATGCTGGCCGCGGATGGCGTCAAAGCTGATATCCACGCCCACGGTGCAGTTCAGCACGAATTGCACGCCCGCCGATTCCAGCTGTTCGATCCGCTGCATCACAACGGGTTTTTCCAGCTTGAAGCCGGGGATGCCATAGGTCAGCAAGCCGCCCGCACGGTCGTAACGGTCATAGACCGTCACCTGCACGCCGCGCCGCCGCAGTTCGGTCGCCGCGGCAAGGCCGCCGGGCCCCGCGCCGATGATGCCCACCGACTCGGCCCGTTCAACGGCGGGCACCAGCGGTTTTATCCAGCCGTTTTCCCATGCCAGATCGGTCAGGTATTTCTCGACCGACCCGATGGTCACGGTGCCATGGCCCGACTGTTCGATCACGCAGTTGCCTTCGCACAGGCGGTCTTGCGGGCAGATGCGGCCACAGATTTCGGGGAAGGTGTTGGTGGCCTGGGAAAGCTCGTAAGCCTCTTGCAGGCGCCCCTCGGCGGTCAGGCGCAGCCAGTCGGGGATGTTGTTGTGCAGCGGGCAATGCGACTGGCAATAGGGCACGCCGCACTGGCTGCACCGGCCTGCCTGCTCGGCCGCTTTTTCGGCGGCGAAGTCACGGTAAATCTCGTGGAAATCCTGTGCGCGCAGCGGCGCGGGGCGCTTTTCCGGCATCTCCTTGCCGACCGTGACGAACTGGAGCATGCGTTGCTTGGCCATGAAAGCGCCTCCCGTAAGGGTTATCTTGGACGCGCTTTTACTTTGGCCTTGAGGACAATAAAAGTCAGCATGACTGACCTATTGCCCGCTTTTTGCAGCGATGGGTCAAATATTCTGCCCGATCTGCCGGAATTTAGGTCAGCATGTGATACCTAACCGCTTAGAACCCGAGCAAAAGCAGCCCCAGCGCCAGCCCGCCCACAACGATTCGCCACCAGCCGAACAGCACGAACCCATGCCGCGACACGAAATCGAGCAGCCAGCGCACCACCAGCACCCCGCTGACAAAGGCCAGCACGAACCCCACGGCAATATCGCTGAGCGCGGAAAAATCCAGCACATGGCGGCTTTTGAACAGGTCATAGGCAAAGGCCGCCGCCATGGTGGGCATCGACAGGAAGAAGGAAAACTCGGCACTCGCCCGCCGCCCCACGCCCAGCATCCGCGCCCCCACGATGGTGGCGCCCGACCGGCTGACCCCCGGCACCATGGCCAGACACTGGATGAACCCGATGGCCAGCGCCTTGCGGAAGGGCAGCGCCATCGCATCGTCATATTCCGCCGCAGGCGCGAAACGGTCGATGAACAAAAGCACGATCCCGCCAAGGATCAGCATCACCGCCACCAGCATCGGCGTCTCGAACAGCACCGCCTTGATGAAATCATGCGCCAGAACGCCGATCACCATGGCGGGCAAAAAGGCCAGCAGGACCGACACGACAAACCGCCGCGATGCCGGATCGTTGCCCATGGTGGACGCGACCTGCCACAGCTTGCCGAAATAGACCGTCAGGATCGCCAGCACCGCACCGAACTGGATCACCACTTCAAAGGTGCGCCCCGGCGACTGGAAGCCCAGAAAATGCCCCGCAAGGATCAGATGCCCCGTCGATGACACGGGAATGAACTCGGTCAGCCCCTCGACAAGGCCGAGGAGAGAGGCATCAACGAAATTGCTCACGGGGATCAGACCTTTTTCAGATTCTTGGCCGAGTTCTTGATAGCAGCATACTGCCCCGAGGGGCGATAACTCCAAAGATACTCCGGAAGTACAGCCCCCATCGCCGTCGGGGTAATTCCAAGGTCCGAAAGACCCCGCGCCCCGCTGGCAACCACGTTGTCACGGCGCAGGTTGCGCACCTGATCGCGGGTGATCATGCCGTTCTTGACCAGCCCGCCCGTAAGCGTTTGCACCAGATCGAGCACGCCGCCCATCAGGCTGGCCATGCCGAAGGGAATGTTCAAGACCAGCCGCCGCCGCTGGATCACCGCCAGCATCTGGCGCATCAGATCGCGGAACGTCGCCACATCCGGCCCGCCAAGCTCATACACGCCCGCATCGGCACGGCCCGTGGCGGCCAGAACCGCCGCCTGCGCCACATCATCCACATAGACTGGCTGGAACCGCGTATCGGCCCCCACCACCGGCAGGATCGGCCCCATCCGCGTCATCGCGGCGAAACGGTTGAAGAACCCGTCCTCGTTGCCGAAAATGATCGACGGGCGCAGGATCACCGCCTTGGGAAAGGCCGCCAGAACACCCGCCTCGCCCGCGGCCTTGGTCCGCTGGTATTCGCTGTCGCTGGCCGCATCCGCCCCGATGGACGAGATATGGACAAGGTTCGCCACGCCTTCTTCGGCCGCGATCCGCGCGATCCGCGCCGCCCCCTCGGCCTGCACCGAATCAAAGGTGTTCTTGCCGGCGCGGTTCAGGATGCCCACGCAATTCACCACCGCATCGGCCCCGCGCATCACCGCCCGCACCGACGCATCGTCGCGGATGTTGCAGGCCACGGGTTCGACCTGCCCCACCACGCCATAGGGTTTGACGAACAGCGCGTCATTCGGGTGCCGCACCGCCACCCGCACGCGCCAGCCCTCTTTCGCCATGCGCCGCGCGACATAGCGCCCCACAAAGCCCGAGCCGCCATAGATCGTGACAAGTTTGCTCATAGCCCGCGCCTCCTGAACCCTTTGCCCCGCTGATTACACCCTTGCCCGCAAAAGGCCAAGCACCCGCAACGCCGCAGCCCCACCCAGATTTTTCTCCGAAAAATCCCGCCCGTCCTGCACCCTGGCGCCCTGCCGTTGCGGGGTAAAGGTGAGTATTTGGACAAGGGTGAAAACGATGCTCTTTCACCTTTGCCCAAATACTCCGGGGGTGCGGGGGCTGGCCCCCGCCCGGGGTGCAGCCCCCGCGCGGCCTTCGGGAAAGGTGCAGAATTTTCGGAGAAAATTCTTGGTGGCAGCCTTCTGCAAAGAATCTTCACGCCCGCCGTTGACACCGCCCGACGCCTTCTTTACATCGCCCCCATCGACGTGATGCCCAGATGGCGGAATTGGTAGACGCACTGGTTTCAGGTACCAGCGCTGCAAGGCGTGGAGGTTCGAGTCCTCTTCTGGGCACCATGTCGATGATAACCCGCGGGCGGGTTCCAGCGCCGCTGCCGGGGGTTCAGGCAACACCATGAAATGTCAGGCATCCGGGGTCATGCGCTTGCTGCGTCACACGGTGGGGCTGCTGCATGCCTGCCGACTGGCCTGCGCGCTGGTCTTTACGCTTTCGCTTGCCCTGGCGGGTGCAGCGCAACCGCCGGCGCAATCCGCAGCCGAACGGGCCGCTTTGGACGCTTTCGTCGCGATGGGCGGTTCCCTTGCGGATCTGTGCGGCGGATCGGGGTCCAAGCCCGGTCACCATAAGACACAGGATTGTACTGGCTGCACGATTGCCGCGATTGCAGCGCCCGAGCGGCCGCAAACGATTTTGCCGTATCGCCACTTGGCCGAAGCCCTTTGCCCTGCCGGCGCGACCGCCCGTATCCTGTCGCATCCGGGGCTTCCGCCGCCGTCACGGGGGCCCCCTGTCCTGTCGCTTGTCTGAACAGCCAGTCCGCCGCCGATGCGGCGACGTTCCGAAAATCCACAGGACATTTCCATGCAAACGACCCAGCACACCGGCATTCGGCCGGTCCATGAAACACGCTATCTGACGGTCTGGCGCTGGCATTTCTACGCCGCGCTTTATGTCATCCCCTTTCTTGTCATCCTGTCCCTGTCAGGGCTGGTAATGATGTGGACCGCCGCGCTGACCGGCATGAACGGCGAAAGGTTGGCCGTCGTTCCCGCAGGCGCGGCGATACCTGTCTCGGCACTCGAAGCTGCCGCCACTGCCGCCGTGCCGGGGGGTGTCGCGCAAACCTATCTTGAACCGCTTGGTTCCGACCGTGTTGCCCTGTTCCGGGTGGCAGGCCCTGAAGGCGACCGGATGATCGCCCTTGATCCCTACACAGCCGCCATCATTGCCGACAGCCCCGCCGATGATGGCTGGTACCAGTTCGCCAGCAACATCCACGGCACGTTGCTGATCGGCACGGCGGGCGACCGCCTTATCGAAATCGCGGCAAGCCTTGGGCTTGTTGTCATTGCCTCGGGCCTGTGGCTCCACTGGCCTCGCGGCGGATCGTGGAGAAGGGCGCTTGCCCCCGCGCTGCGGCTGTCGTCGCGTGGCGGCTGGAAGGCGCTGCATGGTGCGATCGGTCTTTGGTCTTCTGCGCTGGCGCTTGTCTTCCTGCTGACTGGCCTAAGCTGGACAGGGGTCTGGGGCGAAAAGATCGTGCAGGCTTGGTCCACCTTTCCCGCCGAAAAATGGGACGCCCCGCTTTCGGACGAAACCCACGCCAAGATGAACCACGGCGCCATGAAAGACGTGCCTTGGGGGCTTGAGCAGACAAAGATGCCTGCCAGCGGATCGCTTGCTGGGACAACAGGCATTGAAGGGCCCGTCACGCTTGATGCCGTTGTCGCCTTTGCGCGGGAATTGGGGTTCGATGGCCGCTTCCAGATTGCGATGCCGCAAGAGGCGACAGGCGTCTGGACGATCAGCCATGACAGCATGTCGAAAGACGGCACCGACCCGCGGGGCGACCGCACCCTGCATATCGACCGCTACAGTGGCAAGGTTTTGGCCGATATCGGTTTTGCCCAGTACAGCCTGCCCGCCAAGGCCATGGCGGCGGGCGTAGCCTTCCACGAAGGCGATATGGGGGTCTGGAATCTTGCCCTCAATACGGTCTTTTGCCTTGCGATGGTGGCCTTGCCCGTTTCGGGGGTGGTGATGTGGTGGCGGCGGCGACCTGCCCGCGCCACGCGGCTTGCTGCACCGCCTGCCGTTGCGGGGGGGGCGTTCTGGTGGGGTGGTGCGGCCATGGTGATCGCGCTCGGGCTTGTCTTCCCGCTGGGCGGTGCGGCCATGCTGGGGATCGTGCTGCTGGATCGGATGGTGCTTAGCCTTGTTCCATCCTTGCGGGAAATGCTGTCCTGACAGGACGGGGCGCGCTGAAAAGCGCGCCCTTTTGCCATTCATCCCCTGCCTTGCGTTGACCACGGGGCACGGCGGGTCTAATGCGGGCCGATACCTTACGGACAAGGATTTTCCCGTGGCGATCCACCTTTACCGCAACGACCTGCCCGACGGGCTGACCTTTGGCCCCGTGGTCGCAATCGATACCGAAACCATGGGCCTTGATCCGCGCCGCGACCGGCTGTGCCTTGTGCAGCTTTCGGATGGCAAGGGCGATGCACATCTGGTGCAGATCGAACGCGGCCAGACCCGCGCGCCGAACCTTGAACGGTTGCTGACCGATCCTGCCACGCTCAAGCTGTTCCATTTCGGCCGCTTCGACATTGCCGCGATGAAACAGGCCTTCGGCGTGACCACCGCCCCCGTCTGGTGCACCAAGATCGCCTCGCGCTTGATCCGCACCTTTACCGACCGGCACGGGCTGAAATACCTGCTTCTGGAACTTGTCGGCGTCGATGTGTCGAAACAGCAGCAGACCTCGGACTGGGGGTCGGAAACGCTGACGGACGCGCAAAAGGAATATGCCGCGTCCGATGTGCTGTATCTTCACCGCCTCATGACCGAGCTTGAGGCGCGGCTGATCCGCGAAGGGCGGATGGAGCTTGCCCAACGGCTGTTCGACTTTCTGCCGACCCGTGCCGAGCTGGACCTGATGGGCTGGGACGAGCCGAATGACATCTTCCACCACTGACCCGCTTTTGGAAACCGCACGCCGCGTTATACTGCGCGAGGCCGAGGCGTTGGGCATGCTGGCCGACAGCCTGAACGGCAGCTTTGCGGCGGCGGTGAAGCTGATTCTTGCGGCCAAGGGGCGCGTCATCGTGTCGGGCATGGGCAAATCGGGCCACATCGCCCGCAAGATCGCGGCCACGCTTGCCTCGACCGGGACGCCCGCGCAATTCGTCCATCCGGCCGAGGCCAGCCATGGCGACCTTGGCATGGTGATGCGCGGCGATGTGGCGCTGGTGCTTTCCAATTCGGGCGAGACGCCGGAACTGGCCGATATCATCGCCCATACCCGCCGCTTCGACATTCCGCTGATCGGCATCGCCTCACGCGAGGGCTCGACCCTGCTGCGGCAATCGGACGTGGCGCTTTTGCTGCCCCCCGCGCCCGAAGCCTGCGAGACGGGGATCGTTCCGACCACCTCGACGACCATGACCCTTGCCTTGGGGGATGCCATCGCCATCGCGCTGATGGAACACCGCCAGTTCACCCCCGAACATTTCCGCGTCTTTCACCCCGGCGGCAAGCTGGGCGCGCGCCTGTCCAAGGTGCGCGACCTGATGCATGACGATCCGCCCACCGTGCCCCGCGACACCCCCATGGGCGAGACGCTGCTGACCATGTCGGGGCGCGGTTTTGGTGTGGTGGGTGTCACCGATGCGGCGGGCGCGTTGCAGGGCATCATCACCGATGGCGACCTGCGCCGCCACCTTGCGGGGTTGATGGACCTGACGGCAGGCGATGTGATGACGGCCAGCCCCCGCACCATCGGCCCCGATGCGCTGGCCGAAACCGCAGTCAGGCTGATGAACGAACGCAAGATCACCTGCCTGTTCGTCACCGATCCGGCAGGCGGGACCACGGCTATCGGCATCCTGCATATCCATGATTGCCTGCGCGCGGGGATTGCGTGACATGGCGGCGCGCCGCGCCTTGGACGGGTGGTCGCGGCTGGTGGGCTGGCTTAAGGTCGCGCTGCCGCTGACGGCGCTGGGGCTGTTGTCCACGCTGTTTCTGATCTCGAACCGGATCGACCCCGACCGCGGCACACCGGGCGATTTCGAATCCCGCCTGCGCGAGCCGCGCCTGACCGGCCCGATTTACAGCACCGTCACCGACAGCGGCAGCGCCCTGACCATCATCGCAGCCGAGGCGCGGCCTGCCACCGTGGGGGGGGCGCCATCGACGGCGGCTGATGTCACGGCGCGCCTGACCACCCCTGATGGCAAACGCACTGACCTGCGCGCCGCAAAGGCCGAGCTTGACCCCGCGACCGATCTTCTGCACCTGACCGGCGATGTGCGGATCGACGACCCGAACGGCTATCGTATCGTGACCGAACGCCTTGACGCCGAACTGTCGCGCAACGCTTTTTCCAGCCCCGGTCCGGTTACCGCGACCGGCCCCACCGGCGTGATCACGGCGGCGACCATGACATTGAAGCCCGATCCACAGGATGAAAAATCCTATCTTCTGGTATTCAATGGCAGCGTCAAACTGCTATACCAGCCGAAATGAAACATCGTCGCACCCCGCCTGTCCTGCTTGTGGTCCTGCTCGCTTTGGGTGGGATGCCTGCCATCGGGCAAGAGGTCCAGTTCACCGCGCTGCGGCAGGACAGCTCGCTTCCCGTTCAGGTCAATGCCGATGCGCTGACGGTTGACCAATCGGCCAATAGCGCGGTTTTCGACGGCAATGTCGTGGCAACGCAGGGCGATATGGTGATCAAGGCTGCCATGGCCCGCGTCCAGAACACGCCCGACAATTCCGGCATCGACAAGATCTTCTTCACCGGCCGCGTCTCGATCGCCAGCCCGACCGAGGCGGCCGAGGCCGACGAAGCCGTTTACACCGTCGCCACCGGCGAGGTTGTGATGACCGGCAATGTGCTGCTGACACAGGGCCAGACCGTCATTGCAGGCGAGACGATGATCTATGACCTGAACAAGGGCACGGGCAAGATGCAGGGCCGCGTGCAAACCACCTTTGTGCCCGGCAGCGGCGCCAAGACGTCAGGCACCGCACCGTGACCGCCAAGCCCGAACTGACCGTGACCGAGGGGTCGGTCGGGCTGGCCGTTCACGCGCTTCGCAAAAGCTATAAGCGCCGTCCCGTCATACGCGACGTCTCGCTTACCCTGAACCGGGGCGAGGTTGTGGCGCTGCTGGGCCCCAACGGTTCGGGCAAGACCACCTGCTTTTATGCCATCGCAGGCCTTGTCACCCCCGAAGGAGGCGAGGTGCTGATCGACGGGCGCGATGTGACCGCCCTGCCCATGTATCGCCGGGCGCGGCTTGGCATCGGGTATCTGCCGCAGGAAGTGTCGATCTTCCGTGGCCTGTCGGTCGAGGACAACATCCTTGCCGTTCTGGAAATTGCCGTGCCCGAACGGCACAGGCGCCGCGAACGGCTGGAAGAACTGCTGTCCGAATTTTCGATCACCCATCTGCGCCGCGCGCCTGCCTTGGCGCTTTCGGGCGGCGAACGGCGGCGGGTCGAGATTGCGCGCTGCCTTGCCGCTGATCCGAAATACCTGCTGCTGGACGAACCCTTTGCCGGGGTTGACCCCATCGCCGTGGCCGATATCCGTGGCCTTGTCGCCGACCTCAAGCGGCGGGGCATCGGCGTGCTGATCACCGATCACAACGTGCGCGAAACGCTCGAAATCGTGGACCGCGCCTATATCTTGCATGACGGCGTGGTGCTGAAAAGCGGCACCACGGACGAAGTGGTGCGCGACGAAATGGTGCGCCGCGTCTATCTGGGCCAGAACTTCCGCATCGGTTAGGCCGCGCTCCGCGACCCCGCCCTTCGGATGCCCCCCGCACGACGCTGTTGACAAGACCGCACCCCTTGGGCGCAAATGAAGGGGATGCGAGCACGATCCGCCTTGCCCCGATCCGCCGACGCCGCCCCCAGACGGTTGCGCCACCTTGCAGGATCGCCCGAAGCACCCCACACCTATTATAAGGCCGGTATCCCTGCCCCCGCGCAGGGCCCGGAGCAGCACGCGAAGGAGGCATCATGCGTTACCAGATCAGCGGCAAACAGATCGACATAGGCGAGGCGCTTCAGACCCATGTGAAGGCCGAACTGGGCGAGGTGGTCGAGAAATATGCCCAGCGCCCCACCGAAGCGGTTGTCGTCTTTTCGCGTGCCGCGCATGAATATGTCTGCGAATCCGCGATCCATCTGTCCACCGGCCTGACCGCGCAGGCCAAGGGCCATGCCACTGAAATCTATGCCGCTTTCGAATCTTGCCGCGAAAAGATGGACAAGCAGCTGCGCCGCTACAAACGGCGGATCCGCAACCACCACCACACCCGCACGGCGCCGGTTGAATTTGCCGAAGGCGCGTCATATATCCTCGCGCCAACCGAAGAGCCCGAGGATGAGACGGACGACCTGACCCAGCCCATCGTGATTGCCGAGATGGAGACGAAGATTCCCTCTGTCACCGTCGGCGAAGCCGTGATGATGCTGGAACTGGGCGGCCAGAAGATGCTCGTGTTCCGCAACGAAGGACATGGCGGCGTGAATGTGGTGTACCGTCGGGATGACGGCAACATCGGCTGGATCGATCCGCGCAACAGCAAATGACCGGCGCTTTCCACCGGCACAGGAACGACTGACGGCATGGACCTCTCCAAGCTTCTCATTCCGGCGGCCGTCAGGGTCGTCGGGCAACTCACCAGCAAGAAGCGGCTCTTTCAGGAATTGGGAGAGCTTGCTTCCACCGCCTATGCGCTGAATGCGGCCAGCGCCATCGACGGCTTGCAGGAACGCGAAAGCCTTGGCCCCACCGGTGTGGGCCATGGCATCGCCCTGCCCCATGCGCGGCTGGAAGACCTGAACAAGATCGTGGGGATTTTCATCCGTCTGGAAAAGCCGCTCGATTACGACAGCGTCGATCGCCAGCCCGTCGATCTGGTGTTCGGGCTGTTCGCGCCCAAGGATTCAGGCGTGGAACACCTTAAGGCGCTGGCCCTTGTCAGCCGCACGATGCGCGATGCTGCCGTGGTGTCGAAACTGCGCGCCAACAGCGACCCTGCCAAGCTTTACGCCATCCTGACCGAATCGCGCGCCATTCAGGCCGCCTGACCCCTTGGTCGCGGCCCGAACCCGAAGCCCATATAGTCGCGCTGATAGGTATCGCGCGCGGCATCCTCGATCTCGTCATCCATGATGGCATCCAGCGTGGTCGCTTCGGGCGGCCGCAGGGTGGGGCTTTGCACCCCGACCTCGGAGCAAAGCCACGCCAGCCCTTCGGCCAGACGATCCTCGCGCAGCACGGCATCGGGGCCGTTGAACTGGGCAAAGCCTTGCAGGATGGCCGTTTGCGTTGCCCATCCCGCCGGCGTGCGGAACCCCGTCTGACCCGAGATGTTCCGTTTCAGAAACCTGAGGAAGGCCAGAAAGGCCGCCCGTTCATCTTGCGGTGAACCATAGCCCTGCTTGGGTATGGCCACGCCATGCACGCGGCCAAGGATGTTTTTCTGTTCCTGGCTTAGCCCGCTGCCGCGCGCATCCTGAAACGCGGCCCAAGCGCGGTCAACCGGATGGCGCAGCACGGTAAAGCTGCGATGGCCCGCCGCGCCGCGCTTCCACTGGCGCAGGGTCTTTTGCACGAAATTCCGTTCCAGCCCGCCGAAACATTCCAGCCATTCGATCACCCGCGCCTCGGGCCCGCCACGCACCGGCATGAACAGCAGCGGCACATCGCGGCAGGCCACAAAGGCCGGTATCCCCGCCGTGCGCCGCGGTTCGAAATTCGGGGTGCGCGACAGGTTGAAACGGTCCAGCCGCGCCAGGGCCTGTTCCATCGCGGCGGGGTTCGTCACCTTGTCCGACAGGGGTTCGGGGTTCTGCACCGTCAGGCTGCGGTCCACCTCGTCCAGCCGCGCGGGAACGCCCAGAAAGGCCGCCAGACCGTTCAGCACGGCGACATTCTGGATATCGTCGTAGTCCAGATAGAACGCCGTCTGTCCGCTGGTCTGAAGCGCGTTCAGCAAGGTGATCTGGAAGGCCTGCACCGCTTCCAGATGGGCCTCGAACTCGGGCGCGTCGAACCGCGCCTTGGCCTGTTTGAGGTTTTTGGGATTGGTCAGTTTCCACTGCCCCGTGGCCTGCGCGATCTTGAGACTGACATAGCTTTCCAGCGGGTTGCGCGTCAGCACGATCTTGGCACAGGCCGGATCGGCCATCACCGCATCGAACACCCTTGGATCGTGGTCGTGGAACCAGCGGAAGCCGACCATGCCCCCCGTCACCTCGCGCGCCCGTGCCACCAGTTGCATCGGGTCGGCCTCGCGCATGGCAAGGGTTACGCCGAACATCTCGGTCTGGTCTTTCTTGCCGATGAAAACCGGATTGAACAGCTCGCCAAAGCAGGTCACACCCGCCAGCGCGTTCAGGTTGGCCTCAAGGAAATTGGAGCCTGTCCGCATTTCCGCGAACATCACAAATGACGAAAAGCGCGACACTCACTTCACCAGATAGGGGCGGCCGCGCGTTGCCTGCACGGGTCGCAGATCGTCACCTGCCGGAAAATCGCCCATCAGCACCGGCTGCATCCCCTGATTGCGCAGGTTTTGCAGGAACTGCCCGAAACCGGCCAGATCGGTCATCTTTGGCGCCTCGGTCAGCCGCCGCAGGCTGCGCGGGCTGATTTCGTCCACGATGGTCTGGAGCGGCTCCATCGGGCTTTCGACAAATTCGGCCAGGGTCCAGATCCGCACCCGCGCCTTGGTCGCGGGCAGGCGCAGGATGGCCAGCGTTTCGCTTTCGATCTTTTGCAGACGCGCCGCTTCGCGCCGGATGTCGCCGAAATTGCGGTTCGATTTCCACAAAGGCAGCGCCCATGCGCCTGATATCACCGATATCTGCGCGTTGGCGTCCAGCGCCATGAATTCGTTCAGCATCTGGTTATCGGCCGGTCCGAACTGGAAGCACTGCCGTTCGCCCCGCGTGGCCCAGATCAGGTTCGACAGGAACGACCGCGGATTGTAATCGCGCAGCTTGGGGTTATCCGACAAGGCCCCGTTATAGACCGCCTCGCCCCCGGCAAATTCCACGCGGTCGGGTGCGAACAGATGGCCATGAACGCGGCTTCCCGTGGTTTTGGAAAGCCATGTCTCGAACTGTTCGAACACTTCCGAAAAGCCGTGGAACACCGAATAGGGCGCCGCCGTGCGCCCGTTTTCGAAATGCTCGTTCGGGAAACGGCTTTGCATGTAAAGCCCCGGCCGCCCCTTGACCCGCCGTTCAACCGCCTTGGCAAACAGGCGGTCGATCTTGCCGGGGTTCGGTTCACCCCCGGCCTGTGCCGCGGCGTCATCGGTCAGGAAGGTGCTGTAAAGCCTGTTCGCATGCGGCCAGATCTTGCGCGCGACAAAACAGTCGGACCGGCGCAGCAATTGCAGGTGGTCGTCGTAAAAGATGTGCGGCTTGCCCTGAAAGTCGAACTTCGACAGGGTCAGCGACCGGCTTTCCACCGATGCAGACACCAGCCGCACCAGCGTTTGGAAATAGCTTTCATCCGGAATCCAGACGCGGCGGAAGTAATCGTCATACAGCTTGCGGTCGGGCCCTTGCAGGATGGCCGAAAGCGTCTGGCGTGTCAGGCACCACCACTGGCTGCCCAGATGCGGCACGATCCCGTTGGGGATAGTTCGCTTGAACCCCACCTTGCGCTGCAAGGCAACATAGCCGTCAAACAGCCGCCGCTGCGTGCGCCATGAAAACGGGAACCGCAGGGTGAAGCGTTCCATGTTCAGCCCGCCGATCGTCCAGCCCACTTCCTCGGTTGTCACGCTTTCGATGAAATCGGTGCGGGGACGGGCCTCGAGATATTCGATCAGGTCTTTCACCGGACGCAGCGGCATGCATGACCCCGATGCAAGATAGACGTGCCGCACCTCCTCGAACTCGGCCAGCATGACCTCGGCCGCTGCCTGTGTGGCGGCCACGATCCCCCAAGTGCCCCATTCGCAGGCAAAGCGCTGCGAGAACCGCACATTGGCCAGATCGGCCAGTTCGGCCTTCATCTTGTCATAGCTCCAGGCCTTTACCCGGGCATCGACATGGATCACCACGGGGCAACCACGTTCTGCCCAGTGGCGCGCCACCTCGGCCGCGCGGTGCAGCGCGGTGTGGCACAGCATCACGAAACCCAGCGATGTGCTTGCCACGGTCATGCCCAGTTCCCCTTGGACATCAGGCCCAGAATTTCAAGCTGCCGCCAGTTGATGTATTTCTCGCTCCACTTGCACCACAGGTCGGGCTGGTCTTTCAGCCCCTCGCGGTAGGCGCGGTATTCGTGGCTGTTGGCATAGTGCTGGCGGCGCTTCATCTCCTCTTCCGCCTTTTGGGCAAAGGTATCGAGGAACTTGGCATGCAGCAGGCAGCCACTGGCCTTTTCGCCGCCCCATTCATCGTAAACAAGGTTCAGCCCGCGCGGCAGCAGCATATGGGTCGAACTGACATAGGCATAGGCGCGGTCCCATTTGACCAGTGGCACCTTGTTCAGCGCAGGCGACCGTTCGGGTTCGTCGGCAAAGAACATGCGCGACCGTGGCCCCCCCTGAAGCCACAGGTTGCCGAAGCCCGGATTGCGCTTGACCGAATAGTTGGCACTGTCGAACCACTGGGCAATCTCGAACGGGTCCTGCCCTTCGCGGTAGGGGTGCGCGTCAAGCGGCCCCTTGGGATACATGTCAAGGATCATGGCCGAAAACGACCGGATGCCCGAACTGTCCAGCCAGTCGGTCAGCGCGCGCAGGGGCCGCGTTTCGCAGAAGGGGTAGATCAGGAATTCGTCCACATCCACCGTCAGCGTCCAGTGCCCGTGGCAATAGCGCCGTTGCAGATGGGTGATCCAGTCCATGCCGAAACGGGAATGTTTGTAACTTCCCGTGGCCGACCACAGCGACACATCGGGCTGCGCCAGCAGATATTCGCGCGACCCGTCGGTCGAGCCGTTATCGACCATCAGGAAATGGTTGATCCCCAGATCGCGGTAATACCGCAGGAAATAGGGCAGGCGCACCCGTTCGTCGCGCAGGGTGGCGCAAAGCAGGATGCTGTCGCCACGGATCGCACCCGTGCGATTGGCAAGGCTTGCCAGCTCGCGCCGCTTGATCCAGCCCCGCAAATGCAGCCGCCGCCGCCGAAGCCGCAGACGATATGCCCCGATCACGCCCACTCGTACAACTCGCCCTCTCTACCGCCGCCCCGGCATTGCCGGACCGGCCCCGTGCCTGCACCGTTCTGGTCCGGCCATCGCGTGCAAGACACCTGCCAGCACTGCAACCGGTTCCGCCCAATCTAAAAGGGAACCCTGCATAAGTAAACAAATCACGCCTTTTGCGCGGTTTTTCCATCAAAAGTTTCTGCGCCGCCGGTCAGACCCAGCCGCCACGCGACATCAGGCCCAAGGCTTCAAGCCCGCGCCAGCCGTCATAGCGGCGCGAGGCGGGGCACCACAGGTCGGGATTTGCGGCCACGGCATCGTAATAGGGCGCGTATAGTGCGGCATCGCCGAAATGCTGGCCCCGCCGCTTTTCCTCGGCCGCACGCGCCACCGCGACATCAAGGAATTTCGAGTGCAAGAGCAGCCCCGAAGGCGCCTCGCCCCCGTCGGTATCGTAAATCCGGTTCAGGCGGGGCGGCAGCAGGGAATGGGTGGAATTGACATAGGCGTAGCGCCGGTTCCATTTGACCAGCGGAACCTTGTTCAGCGTGGGCGCCCGGCGCGGATTGTCGGCAAAGAACACGCGCGCCCGCGGCCCGCCCTGCACCCACAGGTTGCCCATCGGTTCTTGCACCCGGATGCCGTAATTGCCCGCGTCGAACCATTGCAGCGTGGCAAAGGGGTCATCCCCCGCCCGATATTCGGCCTGCCCCACCGGCCCCTTGGGATACATGTCCAGCATCATCGCGCCGAACATCGCGCGCCCTTGGGCGTCAAGCCAGCCGGTCAGCGCCCGCAGATCGCGCGTGTCGCAATAGGGATAGACCAGCGCCTCGTCTGCATCCAGCGTCAGGCACCAATGCCCGTGCCCGTAGCGCGCCAGCAGCCATGTCACCCAGTCAACCCCGAAGCGCGATGCCTTGTATCCCGCATCCGTGCGCCACAGCGACACATCGCCCTGCGCGGCCAGCAGCGCATCGGTCCCGTCATCGCTGCCATTGTCCACGATCAGGAATTGCGCCACGCCAAGGCGGCGGTGGTGGTCCAGAAACCACGGCAGGCGCACGGCCTCGTTCCGGACGACAGCAAAGCACAGGATATCTGCGGGCAGAATGGCCTTGGTGCGGTCCACCACGGCCACCAGTTCACGCCGCTTGGCCACCGCCCGCGCCAATAGCCTGCGCCGTTTCCAGCGCAGGCGATAGGCATCCAGCAGGCCAGCCACGGGCAGGCCCGCCATCGCGTTTATTGCGCCGCCTTTTGCAGGGCGATCATGTCATGCAGATAGGCGCCGAATTCGTCGCGCAGATCGGGGCGCGACAGGCCAAAGGCCACGGTCGCCTGCAAGAAGCCCGCCTTCGAGCCGCAGTCGTAACGCTGCCCGCGGAAGCGGTAGCCGAACACGTTGCCGTCTGCCACTTCCTCGGCAATCGCGTCGGTCAACTGGATCTCGCCGCCCGCGCCCTGCTTCATGCGGTTCAGGTTCGTCATCACCTTGGGCGACAGGATATAGCGCCCGATCACGGCAAGGTTGGACGGTGCCGTTCCCTTGGCAGGCTTTTCCACCATGCCCTTGGCCTTGACGATCGACCCCATATCCTCGCCGATATCCAGGACGCCGTAGGACGAGGTCCGCTCGGGCGCCACTTCCATGGCGGCAACCATGTTGCCCCCGGTTTCGGCATAGGCCTCGACCATCTGTTGCAGGCAGGGCTTTTCGGCGGCGATCACGTCATCGGGCAGCAGCACGGCAAAGGGTTCGTTCCCCACCAGCCGCCGCGCGCACCACACCGCATGGCCAAGGCCAAGCGGGCGGTTCTGCCGGATATAGGCGATGGCGCCCGAATCCATGTTGGTTTCCTTGAGGATTTCGAGCAGGTCGTCCTTGCCCGATTTCTTCAGCGCGCTTTCCAGTTCCGGCGCATTGTCGAAATAATCTTCAAGCGCGGATTTCCCGCGCGAGGTGACGAAGATGAATTCCTTGATCCCCGCCGCCCGCGCCTCGTCGATGGCGTATTGGATCAGCGGGCGGTCAACCAGCGTCATGATCTCTTTGGGGATAGATTTCGTCGCGGGCAGGAAGCGGGTTCCCAGCCCCGCGACCGGAAAGATGGCCTTTGTGACCTTCTTGGCTTTCATGTCTCGTCACCCATGGTTCCGCCCTGAAAAAGGGCCCGGCCCTTGGCCGTATTCGTTCCCGCACTGACACAAGACTAACAGCCTTGCACGCATTTGGGAAACGCCGTTGCGGTAGCTGTTCCGCCCCTCCGGTGCAAGCTAGTGATGGATTGCGACAGAAAGATCACGAAAATTTAGCCCATCGCGGCCATCATCGCCTCGATCACGGGCACATCGCTGGGGTTGTTCAGTTCCCAGAACTGCCGCCCCTGGGCGGAAACCTCGACACACAGCACCGCGCGGCCGTTTTCCAGAAAGCGCAACTGTTCCAGCCCTTCCAGCCGTTCAAGCGGCCCGACCGGCCATGTGGGATAGTCGCACAACGCCGCAGGCCGATAGGCATAGACGCCGACATGGTGAAAAACCGGCGTGGCTTCGTCATCGGCATAGGTCTTGGCCGTGAAGGGGATCACCTCTTTCGAGAAGTAAAGCCCCCGCCCGCCCGCGCCGAACACGGCGGTGGTGCCGCCCACCCGCCCCGCGCGGCGGTCGGCCAACAGGGCGGCCAGCATCTTGCCCTCGCAGCGCAGAACGGGGGTCGCGATCACGGCATCGGGGTCTGCCCGCAACCCTGCCACCAGATCCTCGACAAACCATGCGGGCGTCAGCGGGGCATCGCCCTGCAAGTTCACCACGATGTCATATCCCGGCAGTTTCGCGGCCACCTCGGCGCAGCGTTCGGTTCCGTTCTGCCACTGGTCCGAGGTCATCACCACCTCGGCCCCGAAGGATACGGCATGGTCACGGATACGGGCGTCATCGGTCGCCACCACCACGCGGTCCACCCCGCGCACGGCCATTGCCGCCTCCCAGCTGCGGCGGATCAGGGTCTTTTCCCCGTCAGGACCGCGCAAGCTGACCAGCGGCTTGCCGGGATAGCGCGTGCTGGCATAGCGGGCGGGAATGGCGACAAGGACGCTCATTTCAGCACCACACCCGGTGCATAGGCGATGAAATGCGGGTTGTCCCAGCCGTCTTTGCCGTAACGCAGGTCGGAATGGTCATCGAGGCGCACCACACGGCCCCCCGCACCGCGCAACACGGCATCGCCCGCCGCGGTATCCCATTCCATCGTGCGGCCCAGGCGGGGGTAAAGATCGGCCTCGCCGGTTGCCACCAGACAGAATTTCAGGCTGCTGCCCGCGCTGCGGCTGTCCTTCACGGCATAGCGGGCGATGTAATCTTCAAGCGCGGCGTCGCGATGCGATTTTGACGCGACCACCATCAGCGCGGCGTTATCGGGCGCACCCACCCGGATTTCGCGCGCCACGCCTGCCACTTCCTCGACCGAAACGCCATCGGGGCGCGTGTAGAACAGCCGCCCCTGCGCCGGGGCAAAGACCACCCCCCGCAGCGGCACGCCCTTTTCGACATAGGCGATGTTCACCGTGAAATCGCCGCGCCGCTGCACGAATTCCTTTGTGCCGTCCAAGGGATCGACGATCAGAAAGGTGTCGGCCCGCTGCCCGTGGCTGGCGGCCTGTTCTTCGGTGATCAGCGCCACATCGGGAAAGGCCGCCCGCAACCCGGCCGAGATGATGGCATCCGCCGCCTCATCCGCTTCGGTCACGGGCGAGGCATCGCCCTTTGACCTTACTTCGAAATCGGGGCCATCATAGACCTCCATGATCCGCGCACCTGCCGCAATCGCCAAATCCCGCATCAGTGGAACCAAACGCCCAAAGTCCATGCCTGCCCCCTGCCGGCGCACAACCGGCGATCATTGAAAAGAAACCTTGCCCGCTTTATCATGCCCGCCACGGGCAAGAGCAAGCCGCCCGCGCCGGTGGCGGACCTGTGCAAGGGGTTAAGTGGTGAAATTCTCGGCCGATATCAAACGCACGCCCGCAGTCGCCGCTTGGGGGATGTTGCAGCTTGTGTTCCATGGCGCGGTCCACAATGTCCGCAAAAGCCATACCAGCGCCGTGCTTGGCCTTTTGATCAACATCTTCCAGTCGCTGATCATGCTGATCGGCTTTTACCTGATGTTTTCCTATACCGGCACGCGGCATGTGGCGATCCGGGGCGATTACATCCTGTACCTGATGTCCGGCATCTTCATGTATATGACCCATATCAAGGCCATGCATGCCGTGATGAAGGCCGATGGCGCCACATCGAACATGATGAAACACGCGCCGATGAACACGCTGATCGCCGTGGGCGCCGCCGCCTTGGGCGAGCTTTACCTGCAAATGCTGTCGGCCATCATATTGATGTTCGTCTATCACGCCCTGTTCAGCCCCGTGACCATCGACGAACCCGTGGGCACGCTGGGCATGCTGCTGCTGTCATGGGCCACGGGCGCCGCCATCGGCATGATCTTTCGCGCAGCCACCCCGTGGCAGCCGCGCTTTTTCGGCACGGTGGCCAATATCTACACCCGCATCAACATGATCGCCTCGGGCAAGATGTTCGTGGCCAATGCCATGCCGACGGTGGTGCTGTCATGGTTCACATGGAACCCGCTGTTCCACATCATCGATCAGGCGCGGGGCTATATCTTCCTCAACTACGGGCCGCGCTATTCGAACGGCGAATATCCGGTCTATTTCCTGCTTGCCTGTCTGACCATCGGGCTGATGGGTGAATTCTACACCATGAAGCGCGTGTCGCTGTCGTGGTCGGCGGGCAAATAGCGCCCCGCACCGTCCTTTCGGCCCGTCCTTTCGGATCGTCGGCAAATTCACCGCCCGCGGGCGCTTGCAGCGCCCACGGCCCCAACTTATATACCGAGCCGAAGCCGGTACGGGCGGGCCGCCCTTGCCGGAAGCACTTGGGATCGGGGCCAGACGCCTTTTTTGCAGGGTCAGGCCCCACAACATCGCCGAAAGAAGGAAGCACATCATGGCCAAAGTCATCGGGATCGACCTCGGGACCACCAACAGCTGCGTCGCCATCATGGACGGATCGCAGCCCCGCATCATCGAAAATTCGGAAGGCGCGCGCACCACGCCGTCGATCGTCGCCTTCACCGAAGGCGAACGCCTTGTCGGTCAACCGGCCAAGCGGCAGGCCGTCACCAACGCCTCGAACACCATCTTTGCCGTCAAGCGCCTGATCGGGCGCCGCTTTGACGATCCGGCGATCCTCAAAGACCAGAAGAACATGCCCTACAAGGTCGTGAACGGCGGCAATGGCGACGCCTGGGTCGAAGTGCGCGGCGAGAAGTATTCGCCAAGCCAGGTGTCGGCCTTCATCCTGCAAAAGATGAAGGAAACCGCCGAATCCTATCTTGGCGAAACCGTCACGCAGGCCGTGATCACCGTTCCCGCCTATTTCAATGACGCCCAGCGTCAGGCGACCAAGGACGCGGGCAAGATCGCCGGTCTGGAAGTGCTGCGTATCATCAACGAACCGACAGCGGCCGCGCTGGCCTATGGCCTTGACAAGAAAGAGGCGCGCACGATTGCCGTCTATGACCTTGGCGGCGGCACCTTTGATATCACCATCCTTGAAATCGACGATGGCCTGTTCGAGGTGAAATCGACCAACGGCGACACCTTCCTTGGTGGCGAAGATTTCGACATGCGGATCGTCAGCTATCTGGCGGACGAGTTCAAAAAGGAACACGGCGTCGATCTTACGCTCGACAAGATGGCGCTCCAGCGCCTGAAGGAAGCTGCCGAAAAGGCCAAGATCGAGCTGTCGTCCAGCCAGCAGACCGAGATCAACCAGCCCTTCATCAGCATGGACAAGAACACCGGCCAGCCGCTGCACCTTGTCGTCAAGCTGACGCGCGCCAAGCTGGAAAGCCTTGTCGAAGACCTGATCAAGAAGTCGATGAAACCCTGCCAGGCCGCGCTGAAAGATGCGGGCCTGTCGATGGCCGATATCGACGAGGTGGTTCTGGTCGGCGGCATGACCCGTATGCCCCGCGTGATCGAGGAAGTGACCAAGTTCTTCGGCAAGGAACCCCACAAGGGCGTGAACCCCGACGAAGTCGTGGCCGCCGGTGCCGCCATTCAGGCGGGCGTGCTGCAAGGCGACGTCAAGGACGTGGTGCTGCTTGACGTGACCCCGCTTTCGCTGGGCATCGAAACGCTGGGCGGCGTGTTCACCCGCCTGATCGACCGCAACACCACGATCCCGACGAAGAAGTCTCAGGTCTTCTCGACCGCCGAAGACAACCAGAACGCCGTGACGATCCGGGTTTTCCAGGGCGAGCGTGAAATGGCGGCCGACAACAAGATGCTCGGCCAGTTCAACCTTGAAAACATCCCGCCCGCCCCGCGCGGCATGCCGCAGATCGAGGTCACCTTTGACATCGACGCCAACGGCATCGTGTCGGTCAAGGCCAAGGACAAGGGCACCGGCAAATCGCAGGCCATCACCATTCAGGCTTCGGGCGGCTTGTCCGACGAAGACATCGAAAAGATGGTCAAGGATGCCGAAGCCAATGCCGAAGCCGACCGCGCCCGCCGCGAGCTGGTCGAAGCCAAGAACCAGGGCGAAAGTCTGCTGCATTCGACCAAGAAATCCCTGGCCGAACATGGCGACAAGGTTGACCCTTCGACCGTGGAAGCCATCGAGCTTGCCATGGGCGCGCTGGAAGACACCCTCAAGACCGAGGATGCCGGCAAGATCAAGGGCGGCATCCAGAACCTGACCGAGGCCGCGATGCGGCTGGGTGAGGCGATCTACAAGGCCAGCCAGTCCGAAAGCGACGGCAAAGACCCCGACGCACCGCGCGATGTGGATGATGACATCGTCGATGCCGATTTCGAAGACCTTGGCGAAAACAAGCGGAAGTAACACCGCGTGAATCGGAAAAGGGGGCGGTCCGGCAACGGTCCGCCCCCACCCGGTTCTGATTGGGGGTTTTGCAGTGGCAAAACGTGATTACTACGAAATTCTGGGTGCCCCGCGCGGTGCCTCGGCGGAAGAGCTGAAGAAAGCCTATCGCACCAAGGCGAAAGAGCTTCACCCCGACCGCAATTCCGACAATCCGAACGCCGAAGCCCAGTTCAAGGAAGTGAACGAGGCTTATGAAGTGCTGAAAGACGCCGACAAGAAAGCCGCCTATGACCGCTACGGCCATGCGGCCTTTGAAGGTGGCATGGGCGGCGGCGGCGGCGGGCGCGGCTATGGTGGCGGGGGCGGCGATTTCGCCTCGTCCTTCTCGGATGTGTTCGAAGACCTGTTTGGCGATTTCATGGGTGGCGGTCGCGGCGGCGGCGGCGGACGGTCGCGCGCACAGCGCGGATCGGACCTGCGCTACAACCTGCGCGTCAGCCTTGAAGAAGCGTTCAAGGGTGTGCAGAAAACCATCAACGTGCCCACCTCGGTCGGCTGCGACACCTGTCGCGGCACCGGGGCCGAAGGCGGCGCCGAACCCGTCACCTGCCCCACCTGTTCGGGCATGGGCAAGGTGCGCGCGCAGCAGGGTTTCTTCACCGTCGAACGCACCTGCCCCACCTGTTCGGGCATGGGCCAGATCATCAAGAATCCCTGCCGGTCCTGCGGCGGCGCGGGCCGGATCGAGAAGGAACGCAGCCTGTCGGTGAACATCCCCGCAGGGGTGGAAACCGGCACCCGCATCCGCCTTGCCGGCGAAGGCGAGGCCGGTTTGCGCGGGGGCCCGGCGGGTGATCTGTATATCTTCATCGAGGTGAAGGAACACGCGATCTTCCAGCGCGACGGCGTGCATCTTTTCTGCCGCATCCCCGTCAGCATCGCCGCGGCCGCCCTTGGCGGCGAGGTCGAGGTGCCCACCATCGACGGCGGCAAATCGCGGGTGAAGGTGCCCGCGGGCAGCCAGACCGGCAAGCAGATGCGCCTGCGCGGCAAGGGCATGCCCGCCCTGCGCGGCGGCGGCTCGGGCGACATGGTGCTGGAACTGGCGGTGGAAACCCCCGTCAACCTGACCGCCCGCCAGCGCGAATTGCTGGAAGAATTCGACCGCCTTTCGGCTGAAAACAACCCCGAAAGCGAATCGTTCTTTTCCAAGGTGCGCGGCTTCTGGGACGGCATGAAGAACTGACGGCAGGCGGAGTTTGACGCAAACTCCGCGCCGGAATTTGGCGCAAATTCCGGGGCACTTCCGCTTGGCCCCGGTTTTTGCGTCAAAAACCGTCGCGAAATCTGCGCCAGATTTCGCCCGCCTCGCCTGTGCCAAGCGCCGCATGAGTATTTGGACAAGGGTGAAAGGGCCGCGTTAACCTTTCCTCAACCATCCGCTGCCAGCCTGACCGCATGGCACATGGATTTAGCGATTCCCTCCCCCTGTTCACCGACGGCGACGAAGCGGTCGCGTCCCCCCTGCCTGACCGCCTGCCCAGCTATATCGCCGACCACCGCAAACGCCTGCGCGCCCGCTTTATGGAAGGGGGCGCGGCTGCCGTGGCGGAATACGAACTGCTGGAACTGATCCTGTTCCGCGCCATCCCGCGACAGGATGTGAAACCGCTTGCCCACAGCCTGTTGCAGACCTTTGGCGATCTTGCCCGCACCATTGCCGCCCCCGTGGCCCAACTGGAACGGGTCAAGGGGGTGGGCGAGGCGGTCATTCTTGAACTGAAGCTGATCGAGGCCGCATCGCAGCGCATGGCGCGCAGCCGCGTGATGCAACGCCCGGTGCTTTCTTCATGGGCGGCGCTGCTGGATTATTGCCACACCGTCATGGCGCATCGCGAAACCGAACAGTTCCGCATCCTGTTTCTTGACCGCAAGAACGTGCTGATTGCCGATGAAGAACAGGCCAAGGGCACGGTTGACCATGTGCCCGTCTATCCGCGCGAGGTGGTGAAGCGGGCGCTCGAACTCAATGCCTCGGCGCTGATTCTTGTGCATAACCACCCTTCGGGCGACCCGACGCCGTCACGGTCGGATATCGACATGACCGACCAGATCGCGCAGGCCTGCACCACCCTTGGCATCACCCTGCACGACCACCTGATCATCGGCAAAAGCGCCGAGGTCAGTTTCCGGTCGCTTGGCCACCTGTAAGGTCGGGCTGAACCCACAGCTCGACCCGCCGGTTCAACCGCCGCCCCGCTGCCGTTTCGTCGCAGGCCATGGGCATCGCCTCGCCAAAGCCCATGACTTCGGGCAGGGCAATATCGGGGGCCAGCCGCGCCAGCGCATCGCGCACCGCCTGCGCCCGGTCTTGCGACAGGGCCAGATTGGCCGCCGCCGCCCCCGACCCGTCGGAAAACCCCGCCAGCACCAGCTTTTGCCCCGCAAACAACCCCGCTTGCAGCATCTGCGCCAGATCGGTCAGGTTCTGTTGTGACGCGGCTTCAAGCGTGCTTGACCCGTCCTGAAAGCGGAAGGTGAACGAAACCCGTTCGGCCCCCGCCATTGCCGCGACCAACCGCTTGAGATCGGCAAGCGAGGTTTCCGCGCCTGCCCCCGCCACCGCATTCATCAGCCGCAGCCCGTCATCGGCCAGCGGATGCCGCGCCACCCCGCGATCGACATAGCCCGCCGCCGCGATGGCCGCCTGTGCCTGCGGCAGCGACAGGAAATCCAGAAACTCGCGCGCCATCAGCGGTAACCGTCTGCGGGGCGTCAGCAATTGCACCGGCAGGGTCAGCGGGTAATCCTCGGCCTTGACGGCCAGCGGTGTCGGCTGAAGCGGGAAGCCGCAGGTATCGGTCAGCAGGATCGGCTTGGCCTGCCCTGCGGCGCCCGCCGTGGTTACGGCGATGCCCCACGGGTCACGCGCCACGGCGGCGGCAAGTGCGGACAGGTCATCATGCACCGCGCCCACCGCCACCGCCCGCCCCAGCCGCGCCGCAAGCGCATCGGCCACGCCACCTGCGGCCAGCCCGTGCAAGACCAGCGGCATATCCGGCCCGCCCACCTGTGCCCAGTTCGTCACCTCGCCCGACAGCACCCGCGCCAGATCGACCGAGGCGATCCGCCCGACCGGATTGTCGCGCCCCACGATGGGCACCAGCGCATCCATGGCCAGCGCCCGCGTTCCGAAATCGGGCGCGGCGGCAACCCCGATCACCATCTCGGCCCGCCCTGCCGCCAGCGCGGCAAGTGCCGCCTCGGTCGGGGCGGGGGCAAAGGAAAACTCGGCCAGAACCGCCTTGCCATCGGGCGCGACCAGCCGTGTGGTGCCGCCATCAGCCTGCGCGGTCAGGCCCCGTGTCGCGGCAAAGGCGGCAACCAGCGGCGGCAGCAGGGCGCGCCCGGCCTCGGCCTCGCCCGTGATACGGATCTCGGCTTTTGGCGCGGTCAGGTCGGGGCAGCCCGGCCCGTCACACAGCACGCCCTGACCATCGACCGTCAGCAGCCCGTAGGACGACTCGATGCGATAGAATTCGCCATCCCAGCCTTGCAGCGTGCCACTGACCGACAGGCCGCCTTCGCGCGCTGTCAGCGTCACATCCTGCGCGTGGCCGGCACCCGCAAAGACCAGAACGGCGGAAACCGCCGCACACACCAACCCGACCTTCATGAACCCTCGCGCTACTCGGCAGCGGCGAGTGTCATGTCCGGCAAAGGATTGTTCAAGACCACAAAACCGCCCGCCCCGTCACAATCGGGCATGGACAGCACCAGATCGGCCGTCCGCACCGCGCCGCCCGCCGCGTAAACGGTATTGCCCCGCAGCGACCGCCCGCAGCTATTGGCTGTCACCTCGGCCTCGATGGTGACGCGGGCTTTGGACGGATCGGGGAAATCATAGATTTCGGCCATACGCACCGGCCGCGCCATCGGGTCGCCCACCAGCAGCACGCCGCCATTCGCAACCGAGCTGTGCCCCGGATCGCCATAATCGGCGCCGCTTTCGAACCCGTTCAGTTCCAACCGTTCGCCCTGCTGCCATTCCACGGCAAAGCGGCGCATCGTGGCCAATTCCGGCACGGGGGCGGCGCCTTGGGCCAAGGTGTCATCCGCGAACCGGGCAGAAACCTGTCCTGCCGGGTCCAGCGCCGGAAGCGTGGCAAAAAGCGATCCTGTTGCAAGGGTTTGCATCGCCACCGTCAGCCCGCCATGGGAAATCTCGACCCGCATGTTGGGGTGGCAGGGCGATTGCAGGGTCAGGCCCAGCATCGCCCCCTCTTCGGCAAAAACCTCGAGCGTGGCCGCGCAGGGATCGGGCGCTGCGGCCATGACCGGCGGGGCCGGTTCGGCGGCCACGGGCGCGGCAGCCTGCGTTTCGGCCACGGGCGGCGCCTTTGCCCAACCCTGAACCGGCGTGCCGGCGGCGGGCCGCAGCGGTTGCGCCGCCACGACAACCGGGCCGGTCGCCTGCGATGTGGCAGGCCCCGCCATTTGCCAGACCGCCAAGCCAAGGGCCGTGGCCGCACAGGCCCCCGCCCCGATCCTTACGCGCTGCATGACCACATTCCCCGTGACATCTGAACCGGACCAAACCGTGCCAGCCGAAAACGCCCAAGCCATGGCAGCGCCGCGTCACCTTCAAGGCAAGCCGCAACGAAAAACCCCCGCGGCGGGGCCACGGGGGATCATCATGCAGACGCGTGAAAACAGGTCAGACCGTTTCCTGCCCGTGGCA
>JAIXRW010000018.1 GCA_027484985.1 Rhodobacter sp.
GAGTCTGGGCCGTGTCTCAGTCCCAGTGTGGCTGATCATCCTCTCAAACCAGCTATGGATCGTCGGCTTGGTAGGCCATTACCCCACCAACTACCTAATCCAACGCGGGCCGATCCTTTGCCGATAAATCTTTCCCCCGTAGGGCTCATCCGGTATTACTCCCAGTTTCCCGGGGCTATTCCGAAGCAAAGGGCACGTTCCCACGCGTTACTCACCCGTCCGCCGCTAAACCCGAAGGTCTCGCTCGACTTGCATGTGTTAGGCCTGCCGCCAGCGTTCGTTCTGAGCCAGGATCAAACTCTCAAGTTGAAAGAGCATAAGCTCTATCCTTGACGTCGAACCTTCGCACATCTGCTTGTCACCATAAGGCAACAAGTCAGTCTACAGTCATGTGCCAAGTCGTTCTCGCGAACAACGTGACCCACAAACCGTGAAGCTGACACCTAGATCATCGGAACCTCGCGATCCCTACTAGGCCGATATGCTGCGTTCAAACGCCGATGCGCCCAAACCGCCCGCATATCCCTTCATTCATCAAATTTTCAAAGAGCGCGGACAAAAAACGAACCGCACGCTGTCACTCCAGCGCCGTCCCGCCTTGCATCCAAAAACTGTTTCGCCTTGGCTTTCGCCGCCGCTCCCTTATCCCGCCATCTTCGTTTCCGCGTCTGGCCGTCTTCGGTGAAGGGCTATCTACGGACCAACGACAGAACCCGCAAGAGGAAAATGACAAAGCGATGACGATTTTCCGCTTTGCCCAAGAAAAACAGGGGTCTTGCGCGGCCCTGCCCGCTTTTCCGGCGGCAAGGGAGGCACGGTTTGCCGCGTGAACGCCCTCGTGCCCCCCGTTTCGCGCGACTCAGCGCGACTCGACCCGCCTTCAACCGGCCTTTCCGGCCAGTTTCTCGGCCATGACGCAAAGCAGTTCGAACATGATCGACACGCCCAGCCATGCCGTCCCGCCCGCTGCATCGAAGGGCGGCGACACCTCGACCAGATCGGCGCCCACCACATCAAGCCCGCGCAGCGCCCGAACCACTTCCAGCGCGACCCATGAATTGGGTCCGCCCACTTCGGGCGTGCCGGTGCCGGGCGCAAAGGTCGGATCGACGAAATCGATGTCATAGGTGATATAGGTCGGCCCCTGCCCCACGATCGACCGCGCCTCTGCCATCACATCCTCGACCCCGCGGCGGTGCAGATCGCCCACGGGAATGATGGTGATGCCGTTGGCGGCCGCGAAGTCCCAATCCTCGCGCCCGTAAGCCGTTCCGCGGATGCCGATCAGCACATAGCGTTTGGGGTCGATCAGCCCCTCTTCCACCGCGCGGCGGAACGGAGTGCCGTGGGTATAGCGCCCCGTGCCGAAATAGACATCGTTCAGGTCGGTATGGCTGTCGAACTGGATCATGCCCACGGGCCGCGCCTTGGCGACCGACCGCAGGATGGGCAGGCTGCACAGATGGTCACCCCCGCCGGTCAACGGCAGGATACCCGCCGCGACCACGCGGTCATAGAACGCGGTCATCCGCGCCATGCTGTCCATCAGGTCACCCGGATTGGGCGACACATCCCCCAGATCGGCACAGCGGGCCAGATCGAAGGGCGCCACCCATGTCGCGCCGTTCTGGGCGCGGATCATGGTGGACAGGTCGCGCAGCTGGCGTGGCCCGTGGCGCGGGCCGGGGCGGTTGGTGGTGCCGCCATCCCATGGCGCGCCGATCAGGCCGATCTCGACATCCTTCAGACGCGGATCGTCCAGCCCCACATGCGGCAGACGCATGAAGGTGGGGATGCCCGCGAATCGTGGCAGGTCCAGCCCCGATACCGGTTTGAAGAAATCATTGCCCGCCTGCCCTGCCATTGCCCCGCACTCCCCGTTCCGGTCCATGTGCGCGCATCAAAGCGCGGAAGGGCGCGGTTGTCAGGTCAGGAAACGACACCTCGGCCACGCTCGGCATCGGTGGCCTGCCCGTTGGGCCTTGACCAGACCGCGGCCATGACGCCTTATCTCGCCATAGTCCGAAAGGTTAATAAAGCGATGTTCTCAAAACCCGATGCCGCCGCCGCGCCGCGCCCTGCCGGAAAATCGGTTCTGGCGCATGACCTCAAGATCACCGGCGACGTGACGACGACGGGTTCTGTCGAAGTGCATGGCGTGGTCGAAGGCAATGTCGCGGCACAGGGCTTTACCATCGGGCCCGACGGAATGGTAAAAGGCACGGTCTCGGCCGAAAGCTTCGAACTCAAGGGCCGCTTCGAAGGCCGCGCCTCGACCGATACGCTGACCCTGCGCGCCAGCGCCGATGTAAAGGCCGACATCACCTATGCCGCCATCACCATCGAAAGCGGCGCCCGGATCGAAGGCCGCTTCACCAAGGCCAAGAAAGGCTAACCTCCGCGCGGGGCCTGCGGCAACGCATAGGTCATACCCGCCCGCGCCACGGGATCGGGCTTGCCCTCGCTGAACACCAGCACATCGCCCACGGCCAGCCTGCGGCCCAGTTTCAGCAGCCGCGTCTCGGCCAGAAGATCGGCCCCCGCCTCGGGCTTGCGCAGGAAATCCATCGCCGCATTGGTGGTGACGGCCAGCGCCTCGGGCCCGATGCGCGACAGGATCGCCAGATACATCGCCACATCCGCCAGCGCGAACATCGCCGGCCCCGACACGGTGCCACCGGGGCGCAGGTGCCGCGATGCCACCCGCAACCGCAGCGTCACACCGGCCGGATCGGCGCGTTCAAGGGCGAAATCGGCGGCCACCTGCGGAAAGTCGCGCGTCAGGAATGCGGCCAGCGCCGCCTTGTCCATGGCCAGTGTCACGCTTCCCTCCGCCGCCGCTGCCGCCTATGCTTGGCCAAAGCGGAAGGAAAGCGCAATGACCCAAGACTTGGTGATCCGCCACGATGCGGCGGGGGTGGCCACGCTGACCCTGAACGCGCCTGCCAGCCTCAATGCGCTGTCGCGGGCGATGATCGCGGCGCTGGATGCAAGCCTTGCCGCGCTGGAAACCGACCGGTCGATCCGCGTGGTGGTGCTGCGCGGGGCAGGACGGGCCTTTTGCGCGGGCCATGACCTGAAGGAAATCCAGTCCGCCCGCGCCGAGCCCGACAAAGGCGCCGCCGCCTTTGCCGCCCTGTTCGACGCCTGCGCCGCGATGATGAGCCGGATCCCCGCCCTGCCCCAACCCGTGATTGCCGAGGTGCAGGGCATCGCCACCGCCGCAGGCTGCCAGCTTGCCGCCAGTTGCGACCTCGTCACCGCCGCCACCGATGCGCGCTTCGGCGTGAACGGGGTGAATATCGGTCTGTTCTGTTCCACCCCGATGGTCGCACTCTCGCGCAAGGTGCCGCCCTCAACCGCCTTTGAAATGCTGGTGACGGGCGAGTTTTTGTCCGCCGACCGCGCACAGGCGGCGGGTCTGGTCAACCGCGTGTTCCCGCCCGATGCGCTGTCCGAGGGCACGCAGACCCTTGCCCGCCAGATCGCCGGAAAACTGACCGCCGCGGTCAAGATCGGCAAGCGCGGCTTTTACGACCAGCTCGGCCTGCCACTGGCACAGGCCTATGCCCTGACGGGGGCGAACATGGTCGAGAACCTCGCTTGGCGCGATACCGAGGAAGGCATCGCCGCCTTCCTGGAAAAGCGCAAACCCGACTGGGCCTAGGCGAAGTCTGACGCAGACTTCGCGACGGAATTTGACGCAAATTCCGGTCTCCCACCGTGGGGTTCCGGAAAATGCGCCATTTTCCGGCGCGGACTCTGCGTCAGAGTCCGCTTACCCCGCCTGCCGCACAAATCTTCAGACGGATTTTGGCCCTAACGCCCGAACTTGCCCTTCAATGCATCGGCAAAGGCATTGCCCGCGCCTGGCTCGGCCTTGGGCACGGCCTGCATCGGCCCCCCCCGCGGCGCAGGCTTGCCCGCAGGCCCGCGTTCACGCACGGCTTCCCGCGCCTCGCCCGACTGGCTTTTCATCGTCAGACCGATCCGCTTGCGCGCCACATCGACCTCGACCACCCGCACCTTGACCACATCGCCCGCTTTCACCACGGCATGCGGGTCCTTGACAAAACTGTCGGCCAACTGGCTCACATGCACCAGCCCGTCCTGATGCACCCCGATATCGACAAAGGCGCCAAAGGCCGCCACATTGGTGACCGTGCCTTCCAGCAACATCCCCGGTTTCAGGTCGCGGATTTCGTTCACGCCTTCGGCAAAGGACGCCGTCTTGAAGCTTGGGCGCGGGTCGCGGCCGGGTTTTTCCAGTTCCGCCAGAATGTCCTTCACCGTGGGCAGGCCGAAACGATCATCGACAAAACGCTTCGGATCGACCGCCTTCAATGCCGCCGCATCCCCCATCAGGCTGCGGATATCGCGCCCGCAGGCCGCCACGATCCGCCGCGCCACGTCATAGGCCTCGGGGTGGACCGATGACGCATCCAGCGGCTCTTTCCCCCCCGCAATCCGCAAAAACCCCGCCGCCTGTTCAAACGCCTTGGGCCCCAGCCGCGCCACTTTCAGCAATTCGCGCCGCGTGGCAAAGGGCCCGTTCGCATCACGATGGGTCACGATGGCCTCGGCCAGCGATGGCCCCACCCCCGACACCCGCGCCAGCAGCGGGGCGGAGGCGGTGTTCAGGTCCACCCCCACCGCGTTCACCGCATCTTCCACCACCGCTTCCAGCGACCGGCCCAGCCGCGACTGGTCAACATCATGCTGGTATTGCCCCACGCCGATCGATTTGGGCTCGATCTTCACCAGTTCCGCCAGCGGGTCTTGCAGCCGCCGCGCGATGCTGACCGCGCCCCGCAAGGAAACGTCCAGATCGGGAAACTCTTTCGCCGCCAATTCTGACGCGGAATAGACCGAAGCCCCCGCTTCCGACACGATCACCTTCACGGGCTTCTCGGTCCCCGGCAAAACGGCCAGCAGATCGGCCACCATCTTCTCGGTCTCGCGGCTTGCCGTGCCGTTGCCGATGGCGATCAGCTTCACGCCATGGCGGGCGATCAGTTGCGCAATCGCCACCTGCGCCCCGCGCAGATCGTTCTTGGGCTGGAACGGATAGACCGTATCTGTCGCCACGACCTTTCCGGTCGCATCCACCACCGCAACCTTCACCCCCGTCCGTATCCCGGGGTCCAGCCCCATCGTGGCCTTGCCCCCCGCAGGGGCGGCCAGCAATAGCGCCTTCAGGTTCCGCGCGAAAACCGCAATCGCCTCTTCCTCGGCCCGCTCGCGCATCTCGCTCATCAGGTCGAGCGTCAGCGAGGTGCGGATCTTCACCCGCCACGCCCAGGCCGCCGCCTCGCGCAGCCAGCGGTCCCCCGCACCCGCCGTTGCCGCGGCCAAGGCCGCACCACAGGCCCGTTCTGCAGGGCTTTCGCCGCGCGGCGCATCGGCATCAACCTCAAGATCGAGGGTCAAAAACCCCTCGTTGCGCCCGCGCAGCATGGCCAGCACACGGTGCGACGGCGCCCCTGCCCAGGGTTCGGAATGTGCGAAATAGTCCGAAAACTTCGCCCCTTCCGCCTCTTTGCCCTCAACCACCTTGGCCACCAGCCGCGCCACCTGCTTCATATGCCCGCGCAAACGGCCCAGCAGGGCGGCATCCTCGGCCAGCCCTTCGGCCACGATATCCCGCGCCCCTTCCAGCGCCGCCTTCACATCCGCCACGGCGGGGGTGACGTATCCCGCGGCCAGCGCGGCAGGGTCCGCCGCCCGGTCGGCCAGAATCGCATCGACCAGCGGCTGAAGCCCGTTTTCCCGCGCGATCATCGCCTTGGTGCGGCGCTTGGGCTTGTAGGGCAGGTAGATGTCTTCCAGCGCGGCCTTGGTATCGGCCTTCAGGATCGACGCCTCCAAAACATCGGTCAGCTTGCCCTGTTCGCGGATCGATGACAGGATTGCCGCCCGCCGCGCCTCCATCTCGCGCAAATAGGCCAACCGCTCCGACAGGCTGCGCAGCTGGGTATCATCCAGCCCCCCCGTCACCTCCTTGCGGTAGCGCGCGACAAAGGGCACCGTGGCCCCTTCGTCCAACAGCCCGATGGCCGCCACCACCTGCGCCGGTTGCGCCCCGATCTCGGCGGCGATGACATGCGGGATACGGCGGGCGGCGTCTGGCAACATGGGACAGGTCTTTCAACGACTCGGGGGCCGCGACCATAGCGGCAGCCCCCGCAGCCGCCAAGCCCGCGCCTTACAGGATAAAGTCGCTTGCCGTCAGGGTATAAAGCCCGTTCAGCTTGATCGCAGCCTCGGCCGAGCTGTTTGCATCCGTATCGATCCAGACCATCGTGTAATCATTCACGGTTCCGGCCAGATCGAATTTCTGGAACCTGACCTCGCCCGCGCTGGCTGAACCAAAAGCCGCCGTGCCGCGGAACACAAAGACGTCATTGGTGCCACCCGTGGCGGCAAAGGCATCGATGGCCGACAGGTCGATCTTGTCCACCCCCTTGGCAAAATCGCGGATCGCATCGGCGGTAACGGCCGTAGCCCCCGTCTCGTTGGCGCGGCTGAAAATGAACCTGTCGCTGCCGATGCCGCCAACCACAACGTCACGCCCCAACCCGCCGTAAAGCAGGTCATCGCCGCTGCCGCCATCAATCGTATCGGCCCCGCCATTGCCCCGCATCGTATCATTGCCGCCAAGGCCAAAAATGCGATCGCCCTCGGCGCTCATGTCGAATGTATCCGCACCGGCAAGGGCGGCATTGATCAGCGCATAGTCATCTGCGGTGCCAGCCGTCTGGGCCGCCCGGTACAGGCCGGCCGCCGACAGCGACACATCCTGAAACGCATAGGCCGGCGCGTAACCCGACCCAGTCCAGTATGACGCGACATACCCCGTGACAACACCGCCCGTCACGCTGCCTTGCTGGTTCATAGTGATCCCGGTGCCACCAAAGACACTGCTATAGGTGCCAGTGCCATCGTCCCAGACCACCTCATAGACGTCCTGATAGGTCCGGCCATACAGGGTAAAATTGATGTTGTCTTCGTAATTGACATTGATCGAGTTGATCGACAGTTGCGACAGATCAAGAAAATTCTGGTCAAATCCGACACGCGCAGAAATATAGGCCACAGGCACACTCCACATAGTTAATTCTTACACCTTAGGTGCGCCTGAAAACGCCTTCAAGAAAATAAGTATATCCGAAAGGCGACAGAAACCCATCCCCGCCCCACATGTTGCGCCCGTGGCCGAACGCATCGCGGCGCGCTGTCTGGCAGGCACCGGCCACGCCCTGCCACAGCCTCTGGCCGCTGCCGCCGCGCCCGAACCGGCCAGAACCCTCGCCCCGCGCGGCTTTGCCTTTCCGCGCCGCTCCGGTCTAGACTGGGGCGTCACCAACGGATGCCCGCCCCGATGCCCGATCTCCTGCTCCGCATCGCCTCATGGAATATCCACAAGGGCGTGGGCGCCGACCGCCGCCGCGACCTGCTGCGCACCGCCGAGGTGATGCAGGACCTGCATCCCGACATCCTCGCCCTGCAAGAGGCCGACCGTCGCTTTGGCGACCGCGCGGGCTTGCTCGACCTTGACCATATCCGCCACGCCAGCGGGCTGCACGCCGTGCTGCCCGATACGCCCGGCCCCTCGCATGGCTGGCATGGCAACCTGATCTTCGTGCGCGATGCCGTGGTCGAAACCGTGCTGCCCCTGCCTCTTCCGGGGCTGGAACCGCGCGGCGCGCTGGTGGCCGATCTGGCCCTGCATGGCAGGCCGCTGCGGGTGGTGGGCATCCATATGGGCCTGCTTGCCACCTCGCGCCGCGCGCAGGCCCATGCGCTGCTCGACCGTCTCTCGCGGCTACCCCCGCGCCCGACGCTGCTGATGGGCGACATGAACGAATGGCGCACGGGCCCGAACGCCCCCATCGCGGCGCTTGACCGGCTGTTCCACGCCCCGCCCCCCGTCCGCAGCTTTCCCGCCCGCCTGCCCGTGCTGCCACTCGACCGCATGATGGCGACCCGCGACCTTACGCTCACCGACCTTGCCGTGCATGACACGCCGCTCGCCCGCCGCGCCTCGGACCACCTGCCCCTCACGGCACGGCTGGCCCTGCCCGCAGGGGCGGCCAGATGATCACCACGCTTGCGGCATGGATCGTCATTCTCGGCCTCGCCACGCTCGCCGCCTCGCTGCTGACGCTGCGCTCCTATACCCGCTTTGCCAAAAAGGCGCGGGGGCCGAACAGCTTTGCCCTGCCGCTGCCCGACCATGGCCCCGAAACCGACCTTGACCGCCTGCTCGCCCCCCTTATCGCCGCCCATCCCGACCAGAACGGCCTGTCGAACATCCTCGACCACAAACGCGCCTTCGCTGCCCGCGCCCTTGCCACCCGCACGGCGGGGCGCAGCCTCGACATGATCTATTACATCTGGACGACCGACACCTCGGGCTGGCTGCTCCTTGCCGAACTGCTCGACGCGGCAGATCGCGGCGTGCGCGTGCGGCTTTTGCTCGACGATGTGAATGTCCAGGGCTTCGACCTTGCCTTCCTCGGCCTCAACCAACACCCGAATGTCGAGGTGCGCCTGTTCAACCCCGTGATGAACCGCGGCCACTGGCTGCGCCGCGGGGCCGAATTCGCCCTTGGCCTGTCGCGCTTCAACCGCCGCATGCACGGCAAGGTCTGGATCGCGGATGGACGCCTTGCCATCCTCGGCGGGCGGAACGTGGGCGACACCTATTTCGGCGCGCCCGGATCGGGGGCGCGGCTGTCCCACGATGCCGATGTGGTGCTGGCAGGCCCGCTCGTGCAATCGGCCGAACAGGTGTTCGATACCTACTGGAACCTCGGCCTCTCGCTGCCCATCCTCACCTTGTGGAAATCCTTCCGCATCCCGATGGCCCGCTACCGCCGCCGCGTCGCCCGCCACGCCAACGCCCCCCTGTCCGTGCAATACAGGGCCGAGGCGATGGCCAGCCATACGGCGCAAAGCCTGCTGGCCGCCCCCCTGCGCTTCACCCCCGATGCCGCATTGCTGGCCGACCCGCCCGAAAAAGCCTTTGGCCGCCGCAAGGGGCCTTGGCTGCTCGACCGGATCGAAACCCTGCTGACCGGCGCGCAGCGCGAGGTTCTTCTGACCACCCCCTATTTCGTCCCCGGCCGCCCCGGCCTGAAAATCCTGACCGACCTTGCCGAACGCGGCGTGGCGGTCAAGGTGCTCACGAACTCCCTCGCCGCGACTGACCTCTTCACCGTCCATGCCGCCTATCGCAGCTACCGCTTCCCCCTCGTGGCGGCAGGGGCCGCGCTTTACGAATTCGCCCCGCCCCGCGGCACAAGGCGCAAGCGGGCGCTGCTGCATTCCAAGGTCTTCGTGATCGACAGCGAACAGGCGCTGGTTGGATCGCATAATTTCGACCTGCGCTCGGCCTATATCAATATCGAACTGGGCCTTCTGTTCCGCGAACCCGCCCTCGTGGCTGAACTGCGCAACCATTTCGCTTTCCAGACCCAGCCCGCCAATGCCTTTTCCGTCACCGCACGCGGCGGCGCCCTGCACTGGAACGTGGTTGAGGATGGCCGCGAGGGCCGCGAAATCGCCGAACCCGAAGCCTCGCTCTTCCGCCGCCTCATGGCAGGCCTGATCGCCCGTCTGCCGCATGACTGGTTCTGACCCCACCGTCGCGCGGGGGGCTGTCTGCCCCCCACGGCGCGTGCCGCGCCTCCCCCCGAGGATATTTGAGGGCAGAAAATGAGCATCCCCACATTTTCTGCCCTCAAATATCCTCGGGGGGTGAATTGGCGCGCCGCGCCAAGAGGGGGGCAGACAGCCCCCCTTTCTTGCGCGGGCCCCGTTCAGCCCGCGCCGATATCGCCCTGCGCCACGGCCACCGATTTGACGATGGCATGCACAGCCACCCCCGGCGCGATGCCCAGCGCCTCGGCCGAGCGGCGGGTGATCCGCGCCAGCAGGAACGTATCCCCCAGTGCCACCTGCACCAACGCGCCCGGCCCCTCGCCCATCCGCACCGCCGAAACCGTGCCCGGCAGGATGTTCAGCGCCGACAGCCCCTCGGGCCGCGCCCGCGACAGCATCACATCCTGCGCCGCGATCCGCACCCGCACGGCCTCGCCCACCGCCCCCGCCACCCGTGGCAGCCAAAGCGGCCCCGCCACGGTGTCAAGCCGCGACAGCCCGTCGCCCTCATGCGCCGCGATGCGGGCCGCAATCACCGCCCCCGCCTCGCGCAGCCCCAGCATCTGTGCTGCGGCAGGATCGGACAGCACCGCGCCCGCAGGCCCCGCCCGGACCACGCGGCCGCCCTCCAGCACCACCACGGTCGTGGCCAGCCGCGCCACCTCGGCCAGCGAATGGCTGACATAAAGGATCGGCACCGCCGCATCGCGCAGCCGTTCCAGATAGGGCAGAATCTCGGCCTTGCGCGCCTCGTCCAGCGCGGCAAGGGGTTCGTCCATCAACAGCGCCCGCGGTTCCGACAGCAGCGCCCGCCCGATGGCCACCCTTTGCCGCTCGCCCCCCGACAGGCCGCCCGTGCGGCGCGACAGCAACCCTTCCAGCCCCAACAGCGCCGCGACCTCGGCCACATCCACGCGCCGCCCCCGCACCCGCGCCGCATAGGTCAGGTTGCCCCGCACCGTCAGATGCGGAAACAGCCGCGCCTCCTGAAACACATAGCCCATCTGCCGCCGATGCACGGGCACATCCACGCCCGACCCGCTGTCGAACAGCACGCCCGAGGGCAGCGCCACGCGCCCCGCATCAGGGCGCAGCAGCCCCGCCACCGCATTGACCACGCTCGTCTTGCCCGACCCCGACCGCCCGAACAACGCCGTCACCCCCGCAGGCGCGATAAAGTCCACATCCAGCGCGAACCCCTGAAACCGGTGCCGCAGCGAAACCTCAAGCATCCTCGCGCCCTGCCACCCGCGCCTGCACCCGCCGCGCCAACCATTCCGATACCGCCAGCGCCCCCATCGCCACCGCCACCGACACGGCCACCAGCCGCAGCGCCGCCCCATCCCCCCCCGGCACCTGCAAAAACGCATAGATGGCCGAAGGCAGCGTCTGCGTCTCGCCAGGGATATTGGCGACAAAGGTGATCGTCGCTCCGAATTCCCCCATCGCCTTGGCAAAGGCCAGCACCGCCCCCGCAATCACGCCGGGCAGGATCAGCGGTAGCGTCACCGTGGCAAAAACCTGCACCTTCGAGGCGCCAAGGGTCGCCGCCGCCTGTTCCAGCTTGGGGTCCACCGCCTCGATCGCCAGCCGGATCGCCCGCACCATCAAGGGAAAGGCCATCACGGCGGCGGCCAGCACCGCCCCCGTCCAGCGAAAGGCCAGCACGAACCCGAACCAACCCTCCAGCCACGCCCCCACCGGCCCCTTGCGGCCAAAGACCAGCAGCAGCAAATAGCCCGTCACCACCGGCGGCAGGATCAGCGGCAGATGCACCAGCCCGTTCAAGAGCCCCCGCCCGCGAAACCGCCCCCGCGCCAGCAGATGCGCGACCCAAATCCCCAAGGGCAGGCTCAGCACCGTCGCCCAGAACGCGACCAGCAGCGAAAGCCGCACCGCCTGCCACGCTTCGGGCGTCACTTGACGATGAACCCCTGCGCCGCAAAGCGCACCTTGGCCGCGTCAGACGACAGATAATCAAGGAACCCCCGCGCTGCAGCACCCGCCCCCGCCCCCGCCGTCACCGCCGCAGGGTAAACGATGGGCCGATGGCTATCGTCGGGAAAGGTTCCCACCACCGTCACCCCCGCCTCCGCCACCGCGTCCGAGGCAAAGACGATCCCAAAGGGCGCCTCGCCCAGCGCCACCATCTTCAGCGCCGCGCGCACATTCTCGGCCTCGGCCACATCGCCCGCCACGCCCGCCCACAGCCCAAGGCTCTCCAGCGCCTCCTTGCCATATTGCCCTGCGGGAACCGAGGCGACCATGCCCATCGCCAGCTTGCCCCCCGAAAGCATCCCCTTCAGGTCCAGCGCGGGCGAAATCTCGACCGGCGCCGCCGCGCCATGCGCCACCAGCACCAGCCGGTTGCCAAGGATGTCGCGGCGCGAGGCTGGGTCGATCAACCCCTTGTCCTGCACCGCATCCATCCAGTCCACGGCGGCCGAGATGAACAGGTCCGCTGGCGCCCCCTCCTCGATCTGCCGCGCCAGCTTGGCCGACCCGTCATAGGAAACCTTCGCCACATTCCCCGTCTCGCCCTGCCAGTCGGCGGCGACCTGATCCAGCGCGGTTTTCAGCGACGAGGCCGCAAAGACCGTGATCTCGTCAGCCTTGGCCGGCAGGGCCAGCGTGGCAGCCAGCAGGACAATCGCTGCAAATCTCATCATGGCCTCCAACCGTTATGTTTTCCCGAACATAACACTACGCCACCCCGCCCGATCAAGCGTTATTTTTCGCCCGACATATCGGCCAGCAGCGCCCGCAGCGCCGCCAGCTCGCCCGCCCCCGCCTGCCGCGCCGCAGCCTCGAACCCGCGATAGGCCGCGATCACCGCCAGCCCCGCTTCGGTCACCACAGCGCCCCCGCCCCGCACCCCGCCACGGGCCGAATCGACCAGCGGCGCCCGAAAGGCCGCGTTCATCTCCTCGACCAGCGACCATGCCCGCTTGTAGCTCATCCCCATCGCCCGCCCGGCGGCCGAGATCGAGCCGAGATCGCGGATATGTTCCAAGAGCATCACCTTGCCGGGGCCCAGCATGGCACGCGCGCCAAACAGCAGGCGCAGCTTCACAACCGGAAACAGGGGATCGTCACTCATACAGCCGATGATGCGCGGCCCAAAGCCGCCCCGCAAGCCCCCGTCACCCCGCCCCCCGCCTCAACGGCACACCCGCAGCACAGGCCAAGCCCCCCGACACAGCCGCCACATATCCCGCATCAGCGCCGCCCCGCCCCCCCCTGCCACTCCCAACCCAAGCCCGCCACGCCACGGCGCCCCCCTCTGTCACCCACCAAGACAGCCCCCCCGACTGCACCGCGTCCCAAGTACGACCCAAGCCGCCGCACGGCCAGCGCCCCACCTCGGCCCCCCAACAGCACAGCCCACCCCCCCTTTCCCCTTTGCCCCAATACTCCTGGGTGCGCCCGCCCTACGGGCGAGGGGCAGCCCCCCAACCCCGCCCCCCCTTTCACCTTGGTCCCATACTCCGCGGCAAGGCCGTCTAGGGGCAAGGGGCAGCGCCCCCCCCTCTTCAAAACCCATCCCCCCTTCCCACTGCCCCGGTTGTGCCGACATGCGCACCCCGCCATCGCCCGGCGCCCCCTCCGCCCCAAAAGACTGGCCAATTCCTACCCCTGCTTCACCTTTGCCCAAATACTCCGGGGTGAGCCCGCCCTGCGGGCGAGGGGCAGCGCCCCTCTCTCCGCCACCCTCAAGACCCATCCCCGCTTCCCCCTGCCCCAACTCCTCAAGCAGCGCCCGCCTTGCCCCAAAAAGGCAAAGCCACGTACACACGCCCAAAAGAAAGCTCCCCCCTTCGCCCTATCCAAACCACAGCCCGAACCCGCCCCGCCAGCGAGCCACCCACAGCCACCGAAAAGCACAGGCCCCCAACCCCGCCCCCCCTTTCACCTTGGTCCAAATACTCCTCGGTGCGCCCGCCCTACGGGCGAGGGGCAGCCCCCCAAACTCCGCCCCCCCCCTTTCACCTTTGTCCAAATACTCCGGGGTGAGCCCGCCTCGCGGGCGAGGGGCAGCGCCCCTCCCTCCGACCGCTCCCCCCGCGCCCCGAAGCCCCCCCAAAAGACCGGCCCCGCGGAACCCTGCCCCGCCCAAGGGGCTTTTCCCGATCTGGGTCGTCCTGCATCATGCGCCCGCCCGCACAAAAGGCCGCATCATGCCCGCTCCAACCGTCCCCGCATCGCCGCCCCTCAACCGCATACTGGCCCGCGCCCTGCAATTCGCCTTCCGCGCGTTGTTCTTCGGACCCTTCCGCCTTTCGGTCACGGGGGCGCAAAACCTCGCCCATGACGGCCCCGTCCTCTTTGCCTCGAACCATCAAAGCCTGCTCGACGGCCCGCTGCTCTTTGCCCTGCTCGGCCCCGATGCCGCCTTTGTCGTGACCAGCTCTTGGGCCGACCGCCCCGTCATGCGCCGCATCGCCCGCCTGATCCCGATCCTCGCGACCGACCCCGCCCGCCCGATGTCGATCAAGGCGATGGCCCGCCGCATCGCTGCGGGCCAGTCCTGCGTGATCTTCCCCGAAGGCCGCATCACCAGCACCGGCGCGCTGATGAAAATCTACCCCGGCACCGCATGGCTCGTCGATCAGGCCGATGTGCCGGTGATCCCGATCCATATCGACGGGCTCGAATTTTCCACCCTGTCGCGCCGCAAACGCGGCTTTCCCCGCCGCCTTTTCCCGCGCATCCGCGTCACCATCGGCCCCGCCCGGCGCATCGCTCTGCCGCCCGACCTCAAGGGCAAGGCCCGCCGCAGCCACGCGGCCCTCATGGTCAGCGATATGATGGAAGCCCAGCGCAGCACCGCCATCGACCGCTTCGCTACCCTGCCCGAAACACTTGCCGAAACCCGCCGCCGTTACGGCGCGGCCCAGCCCGCCCTGACCGACCCCACAGGCACCACCCTCAACCACGGCCGTCTGACCCTCGCCGCCGATGTGCTGGCCCGCCGCCTGACGCCGCTTCTTCAGACCGATCCGACCATCGGCCTGCTGCTTCCCACCGCCGCCGGTGTTCCCGCTGTGCTGCTTGCGCTCTGGCGCATCGGGGTCACGCCCGCCATGCTCAACCCCACACTCGGGCCCGGTCCGATGCTGACCTGCCTCGCCACCGCGCAGGTGAAAACCGTCCTCACCAGCCGCGCCATGGTGGAACAGGCCAAACGCGCCCCCCTGATCGAAAGCCTCGCCGCAGCAGGCCACCGCATCCTCTATACCGAAGACATCCGCGCCGCCGTAAGCCTGCCCGACAAACTCGGCGCCGCGCTCTCCGCCCGCTTCGGCCCCGCCCGCAGGGGCGAAACCACAGCCACCCGCGACACGCCCGCCGTGATCCTGTTCACCTCGGGCACCGAAGGCGCACCCAAGGGCGTCGTGCTGTCGCATGGCAACCTTCTGGCCAACATCGCCCAACTCCGCGCCCGCACCGACATCAACGCCAGCGACCGCATCTTCACCGCCCTGCCCGTCTTCCATTCCTTCGGCCTGACGGCGGGCATCCTGCTGCCCCTCACCGTCGGGGCCGAGGTGGTGGCCTATCCTTCGCCCCTCCATTACCGCATCATCCCCGAGGTGGCCTATTTCCACCACCCCACCATCCTTTTCGGCACCGACAGCTTCCTGTCCGGCTGGGGCCGCCGCGCCAATGACTACGATTTCGCCAGCCTGCGCGCCGCCATCGCAGGGGCCGAACCGATCAAACTGGCCACGCGCGATCTCTGGTCGCGCCGCTTCGGCGTGCGCATCCTCGAAGGCTATGGCGCCACCGAAACCGGCCCCGTCCTGTCGCTCAACACGCCGCAACTGTCGCGCGATGGCACCGTGGGCCGCCTGCTGCCGGGCATCGAAACGCGGCTTTCCCCCGTGGCGGGGATCGACGATGCCTTCCGCCTGTCGGTGCGCGGTGGCAACGTGATGCAGGGCTATATCCGCACCGACAATCCCGGTGTGATCCAGCCCCCCGAAGACGGCTGGTATGACACGGGCGATGCGGTCAGCATCGATACCGAAGGCTTTCTCACCATCCGCGGCCGCATCAAACGCTTTGCCAAAGTGGGCGGCGAAATGGTCTCGCTCGCCGCAGTCGAAGGTCTGACCGAACGCACATGGCCCGACCTGCAGGCCGCCGCCATCGCCCTGCCCGACCCGCGCAAGGGCAACCGCGTGATCCTTGTCGTCGCGCATAGCGCAGGCCCGCCCCCCACGCTCGCCGCGCTGCGCTCCCGCGCAAAGGCCGAAGGTCTGGCCGAAATCATGCTGCCCACCCGTCTGGAAACCGTGGCGAAACTGCCGCTCCTCGCCTCGGGCAAGCCCGACTATCCCGCCCTTACGGCGCTGTTCCAGACACCCTGACCCACCCCTCCGGCCCCCGCGCCAGCGCCAGATCGGCATCAGCGCTGAACACCCCGTCCGCCCCCGCGCGGTGATGGGTGATCACCACGCCTCCCGCCACCAGCCGCAGCAGGTTGAACGCGTTGCCATCCCCCCGCACCCGATGCGACAGGCAGGTGCCCGCCTGCACCGACAGCACCGAAGGCGCGTCCGCAAGGGGCGTGACATAGGTCGCATGCAAATGCCCCGACAGCACCAGTTCCACCCCCGCCGCCGCCAGCCCCGCCGCCGCCGCTTCGGCCCCCGCCAGCGCCTCGGGCTCGCCCCTCGGCCCCTGCATCGGATGGTGCATCACCAAGACCCGCCGCCGTGCCCCCGCATCCCGAAAGGCCTGCGCCACATGGGCAACATCGCCCCCCGTGATGCGCCCGTTCTTCCATGCACGCGGATTGGCCGTGTTCAGCCCCACCACCACCGCCGCCTCCGACTGCCACAGCGGTGTCAGCGGCAGGCCCACCCCCTGCCGCCAGCGCCGCCACGGATCGGCCAGCCGCAGCCACAGGTTCCCCAACGGCAGGTCATGATTGCCCGCCACCACCAGCACCGGCGCGGGCAGCCCGCGCAGCCACTCCGCCGCCGCCGCGAATTGCCCGCGCCGCGCCCGCTGCGTCAGATCGCCCGACACCACCACCAGATCGGGCGCCAGCGCCGCAACAGCCCCGGCCAGTGGGCGCAGCAATGCCGGCGAATGGGCCCCGAAATGCGGGTCCGACAGATGCACGATCCGCGTCACGCGCCCGCCCTGTCTTCGGGGCGCGGCACGATCACCGCCAGCGCGTCGGCGTGGATGACAAAACGCAAGGGCGCGCGGATACGCTCGCGCTCTCCATCCATCGCCACCAGCGGGCGGCGGCTGGCCGGTGTCACCTCCATCGCGGCGGTCTGGAAACTGGCAATCTCGCGCCCCACCTCGACGCGCCCCAGCGCCAGCTTGGCCACCGCCTTCAGCATCTGCCAGCGGCTGCCATCGCGCAGCAGGAACACCACGAAACGGTCTGCGCTGATCGCCTCGGCCCCGCCAAGGTTGTAATGGCGCAGCTGATAGGCCGACCGCGCCACGAACAGCAAGGGCGAGCGCAGGTCATGCGATTGCCCGTCGGCATGGATCACCATCCGCCGCGTCGCCCGCGCCCCCGCAAGGGTCGAGATCACCGTCCAATAGGCCATCAGCCGCGACCGGCCAAAGCGGCGATAGGCGCGCTCGCGGGTTTGCAGGATCAACGGATACAATCCCAGACTGGCATTGTTCAGGAACAACCGCCCGTTCACCGTGCCGACCGAGATGCGATGCACCCGCCCCGCCAGCAGCGCCCGCGCCGCCTCGGCAGGGTCGGGGCCCAGCCCCAGCCCCCGCGCGAAAAAGTTGAAGGTGCCAAGGGGAAGCACCCCCAGCGCCGCCTCGCGCCCCATCAGCGCCTCGGCCACGCCGCGCACGGTGCCATCGCCCCCCGCCGCGACGATGGTGGTAAACCCGTCTGCCAGCGCCTGCGCCACGGCATCGGCCAGGGGTTCGTCCGGCTGCCACCGGCGCAAGGTGGCCGCGGGGCCGAACACCGCCATGGCACGGTCGATCGCCGCCGCATCGCGGCTGTTCAACCCCGATCCGGGATTGGCCAGCACGCAGATCGTGGCAGGGTCCAGCGGCATGTCACATCACCTCCTGAATGGTCACGGGTCCAGCCCTGCCCCGCCCGCCGAAACACAAGGCCGCCGCCCGCCGTTCCGGCAACGGGCCGCCTGACGGATAGATGAGTATTTGGGCAAGGGTGAACAAGGCGCTTTCATACTCGCCCAAATATCCCGGGGGAAAATCGGCCAAGGGCCGATTTGGGGGCTGGCCCCCGAATTTTTCACCGGCACGGGGCGCCGCACGACCTGTTGCCACGCCCCGCGCCGTCAGCCCGATCCGGTCAGCGACGCCTTGAACCGGTCCGCCCAATCCTTGTGCCAGCGCGACAGGGGCGGGCGGTTTTCGGCAATATCCCCCGCCGCCCAGCGGATGCGCTGCGCGTCCAGGTCCCGCGTCACCTCGTTATCGGGGCACAGGATATAGAAATCCCCCCGCGCCACCGATGCGAACAGGAACGCCACCACCTGTTCCGGCGTCCATGCGCCCGCAGGCTTTTCGGTCCGCCCCTGCGCCGTCAGGCCAGTAAAGACAAAGCCCGGAATGAACAGCCGCGCCTCGACGCGGCAGCCCTCGCGCCCGCGCAGATCGTGCTGCAAGGCCTCGGTGAACACCTTCACCCCGGCTTTGGCGATGTTATAGGCCGGATCGCCGGGCGGCGTGGTGATCCCCTGCTTCGATCCGGTATTGAGGATCAGCCCCGCCGCACCCCCCGCGATCATGCGCGGGGCAAAGACCTGCGCCCCCCGCACCACGCCCATGAGGTTGACGCCAAGGATACGGTCCCAATTGCCCTTTGTGTCGAAGATGTCGCTGCCGGGCTGGATGCCCGCATTGTTCATCAGCACATGCACCGCGCCCCAACGGGCATAGACCGCATCGCAGAGCGCCGCCAAGGCCGCCGCATCCGCCACATCGCAGGCATGGCCACAGGCATCCGCCGCCCCCGCCGCCCCTGCCGCAGCCACCGCCGCCTCCAGCGCATCCCCGCCCAGATCGACCACGCAAACCCGCATCCCCTGCGCCGCAAGAAACCGCACCGCCGCCAGCCCGATGCCCGAAGCCCCCCCCGTCACCACCGCGACATGGCCCCGCGCTATGGCGGGGTGGATGTGAACGTCGCCCGCCAAATCCTTATCCCTTCACATAATTCCGCCAGTCATGGGCTTCCTTGAAACCCAGAACCTCGCGGATCTTGCGGTTCGACAGCGGCGCCTCGTATCCCGGAATGGGCCGCGTGATGGGCGTGTTGGGCGCGTGCCTTTTCAGGAAGGCCTCGGTCGGCTCATGCGCCGTGATCGTGTCATTCACCGCGTTAAAGACCTGAAAGCCAAGCCCGTCCTTCTCGATGCACAGATGCACGATCTCGCCCAGATCGCGGGCGTCGATATAGCTCCAGGCATTGCGCTTGCGCAGGGCCGGATCGGCCAGATAGCCGGGGAAATCCCGTGCATATTCATGGGGTTCGATCACGTTCCCGATCCGCAGCGCATAGACATCGGCGCCGTATCGCATGGCAAAGGCGCGGGCGGTCTTTTCGTTCACCACCTTGGACAGGCCATAGCTGTCCATCGGGTCGGTGTCATAATCCTCGGTCAGCGGAAATTCGTGGTAATCCTTGTCCCCTTCCGCAAAGCACACGCCATAGGTCGTCTCGGAACTGGCGATGATCACCTTTCGCACGCCCAGCTTCAGCGCCGCCTCGATCACGTTATAGGTGCTGACCACATTGTCGGCATAGGTCCTGTTGTCGGGCATCATCAGCATCCGCGGGATGGCCGCGAAATGCACCACCGCATCGGGGGCCTGCGCGGGGGCACCCTTGGCGAACCCGTCAAACCAGAAATGCGAGGTGAGCGCGTTGAACACCTGCCCGCTATCGGTCACATCGGTGATCAGCGTGTTCACGCCCGGATGGTCAAAGGGCTTGAGGTCAAGGTTCAGCACCTCGTGCCCCTTGCCCAGCAGATGCGGCACGGCATGGCGACCGGCCTTGCCGGTGCCTCCGGTGAATACGATGCGCTTTCCCATGTCTTCCTCCAACCAGTTCCGCGCGCAACACTATGGCCCGATGCCCCCGCGTCAACCGCCCAAGCGGCATCTTCGCATTTTGCCCATTTTTGCGGCAGTTTTCACCCCGCCCGCAGCCGCGACATCAGGCCCATGGCGGCGGTTGGGCCGTGCCGCGGCATCTTTTGCAACATCCCTGCGCCAATCCTGCGAAATCTATCCAAAAGCAGTAGAAAATCTCTTGCGTTGGGGCATCTCGCCCTTAACGTGTGCTTAAGTAAGACCGGAGACGCCCATGGACATCGCAAAGATCCGACGCCTCGTAAGCGAATGTTTCCCCGCCGATGAGCGTGATGCCCTGTCACGCGAAACACCCGGAGAGACCGAACTGGTCATGCGTGCCTTGCGTTCGCTGTTCGAACGGGAAATGGCCGCAATCACTCCCTCCCGGCAAACCACCAGCGGCGAGACGGCGCGACATGACAGGCCGCACTGACCGGCGGGTGGCGCCAGTCCTGCTGCATCACGCGGGCATCACCGCGGGGGCCTCGGTCCTCTATATCTGGGCCTATTTCCTGACAGTCGATGTGGTGGCCCCGCTTCAGGCGGCGGCCTTTCCGCATATGGTGATGAGCGTGCTGTTCCTGCCCCATGGCGTGCGCGTGCTGGCCGCGTGGCTTTATGGCTGGCGCGCGGTGGCCTATCTTCTGCCGGGGGCGCTGCTGTGCAATCTGCATTTCGCAGGCGAAGCCGCGTTTTCTGCCCCCATCCTTGCCGGCACCTTGGCCAGCCTTGTCGCCGCCCCCATCGCGTTCAGCCTGCTGCATCGGCTGTGGCCCTCGGTGGCAATCGAACCGGGGCGGACGCGGATGCTGACCGTGCTGGGCACGGGGCTTGCCGCCTCAGTCCTTAACCTCACCGCGCTTCGGCTGGCCTTCGGCCTCGGGCCGATGGAAGGGGCGGTCATCTTCGCCGGCGACAGCGCGGGTCTTGTCGCCGCGCTTCTGATCGTTTGGGGCGTGCTGCGGCTGTTGCGCCGCAGCGGCTGACCCTTACAGAAAGAATAACAGCGGCAAAAAGGCCAAAAGCCCCGCCCCCGGCCCGAAGCCGCCATGGTCGGCCGCAGCATCGGCGCCATCATGCGCGCCGCCATGGCCATCATCGACCCCGTCAGGATGCTGGTTCGGATGGTCCACATGCGGCACATCCCCAAGGCCCCCGCCACCGGTATCGCCCCCGGGTGCATCCTCCACCGTCTCGGGGCCCGTCAATTCGACCCGCTCGCCATCGGAAAACCCCTCGATCTCGCGCAGCCCCGCCGCCGTCTTGGCAAAGCTCAGCCGGATCACCTCGTGCGGGTCGTCCATCTGCACCGTGACACCCGCCCCCTCGACCTTGGGCTCGAACCCCTCGCGCGTGCCGATGGCAAAGCCGCGGCTCTCGTTCGTCTCGTCGATATCGGGATTGTCGGGTATCCCGAACCGCTCCATCCAGTCGGCCGGCACCTGCGATGTCAGGCTGTCGCCATAGACCGCCTTATAGGTCGTGCCCAACCCCTTGACCGACACGCTGAACTTGCCCGGCGGGTTGGCATCGGCCGACAGGAACACCACCAGCTTGTCGGCATTCTCGTAGCCATAGGCCCAGACCGGATCGGATGCGTCATTGTCGAGGCTGAATTTCAGCAGTTTCGCGCCCTTGGTCGCTTCGGCCATCATGTCCAGCACGTCCTGCCCGACGAAATCCTGCGCCTTGCCATGCACATCCGTCACCGAAAGCCGCCCCGAATGTTGCATGTCCGACCCATAGGTCGCGGCCCCCTCCACCCCGAGCGAGCCGTATTGCGCAAAGGTCTCAAGCATCACGCGGGCATGGGCCGGCCCGTATTCGCGCTTGCCCAAGGCGTTCTGCCAGAACTGTTCGAACCCGTCATCGGTGCGGTTTTGCATGTCGATATCGGCGCGGTCATGCACATTGCCCAGCTTGGCCTCGGCCTTCAGGTAATCGGCAATCGCCTCTTCGCGGGTATAAGAGGCCACGTTGTACGACCCCAGAAACAGATGCGGCCCCTCGCCGCCCAGCGCCTGCGCGTCGTCTTTCCACGCGTCAAGGATCGTGCCAAGTTCCGGCACCACCTTGGCCACCCCCTGCGCGGTAAAGGGAAAACGGTGATGGATCACCAGATCGACCTCGGCCAGATGGTCGCCCTGAAATTCAGACCGCACAATCTCGTCCTCGGCCAATGACCGGCCGCTCTGCACCGCGATCTTCACATCCGCGCCCAGCTTGTTCACCGACGGATCGTTCAGCGCGCGCGAAATCTCGTCCACATAGATATCGGCCACATGGCCATAAGCCACCGCATCGGCAGGTGATCCGCCAAAGGCGAAATACCATTCATTCCCGATCTCGAGTTGCAGCGCCTTGGGCAGCGGCCCGTAATGGCCCGCCAGCAGCTTGCCCATGAAACCGCGAATGTCCGACCGCAATGTCGCGTCCTGACCTTCGTAGCGCGCCGTCGGCAGGATCACCGACATCTCGGCGTCATGGCCCCGCGCGATCTCGAACATATCGGCCAGTCCGGGCCGCTTCATCGCCGGGTTGAACAGCCCGTCAAAGTTGAGCCCGTATTTCTCGGGCGATTTCTCGGCCAGCGCCCCGCCCGGCCACCCGATCATGCCGACCTCGTCGCCGGCAATCTGGTCTATGAAACGGTCCACCGATTTGAAACCGCTATAGGCATATCCGAATTCGGATTCAGTCACAGGCAAGCTTTGCTGCACCTGTTCGAGACGTCCTGCCTCGATCGCCAGAGCACCCATTTGGCACCTCGTCAAGCGGCAGGCCCCCACGGCATGCCCTCGGTGGTGTCAGTGCGAATAATGTGCCCGCTCCGGTTGTCCGGCCCATCGGTCGGGGTCACGCCCCGACCTAGGGATTGCACGGCGGGCAGGCGGGGCCAGCCGCCCCAGCCATTGGGATGGCGCGCCCCCGCGCCCATACCGACGACAGCCACACCACAGGTCGCAAACGGAACAGACCGGCCCTGCAACCTGCGGTTCCATCCCCGCGCAACGCACAATGCCGCAGCGCGGCGACGGGCGGTTATCGGGCGGTTCGGGGGCAGGCCATGAAGATCACACGACTGGAAACCTTCGGCACGGCAGACCTTGCCTTCGTGCGCGCCACCACCGAAACCGGCGCGCAGGGCTGGGGGCAGGTGTCAACCTATATGGCCGATATCACGGCGCAGGTGTTCCACCGCCAGATCGCCCCCCATGCGCTGGGCACCGATGCCACCGACTTTGCCGATACGCTGAACCTGATCTACGAACGCGAACACAAATTCCCCGGCTCGTATCTGCGCCGCGCCATGGCGGGGCTCGATACCGCGCTGTGGGATCTGAACGGCAAGTTGCAGGGCAAGCCTGTGGCCACCCTGCTGGGCGGCAGCCCCGGGCGCATCCGCGCCTATGCTTCGTCGATGAAGCGCGACATCACCCCGCAGGACGAAGCCGCCCGCTTCGTGAAACTGCGCGACGATTGCGGCTTTACCGCCTTCAAATGGCGCGTGGGGCGCGAATGTGGCCGCGACCAGGACGAATGGCCCGGCCGCACGGATGCGGTGATCCCCACCGTCGCCCGCGCCCTTGGCGACGGGATCGACAAGCTGGTCGATGCCAATTCCTGCTATTCCCCCGCCCGCGCCATCAAGGTGGGCCGCATGCTCGAAGACAACGGCATCGCCCATTTCGAGGAACCCTGCCCCTATTGGGATTACGACGCCACCGCCGAGGTGCGCGCCGCCCTCGCGCTTGATGTGACGGGCGGCGAACAGGATTGCGAATATTCCAGCTGGCAGCTCATGCTCGACCGCGGCTCGGTCGATATCGTCCAGCCCGATGTGATGTATATGGGCGGCATCCACCGCACGCTGCATGTGGCCCGCATGGCCGAACGGGTCGGCCTTCCGGTCACGCCCCATGCCGCCAATCTGGGGCTGGTGACGATCTGCACCATGCACCTTTTGCGCGCCATTCCCAATGCCGGCAAATATCTGGAATTTTCCATCGAAGGCGCCGACTACTACCCGTGGCAGCAGGGCCTGTTCCTGAACGATCCCTACCGGATCGAGGATGGCCACGCCACCGTGACCGACGCGCCGGGCTGGGGGGTCGAGATCAACCCCGACTGGCTGTCACGCGCCGAATACCGCGTGTCAGAACTGGGCTAAGCCGCCCTCGCCCCGCGGCGCGCGGGTCAGCACGGCAAAGACCAGATGCGCCCAAATCGCCGCACGGCCGCGAAACCGCCGCGCCAGCGCCGGCGCGTCAGCACATTCAAGCCGCCCGCCACCACCCCCTCAACCACCAGCCCCGCTATCGCCGCCAACCCAAGGGCATCATGCGACCCCTGCACCATCGGGTTGCGGGCCGTGGCGGGGTTGGCCTCCATCAGAAATGGGTCGAACAGCGGCATCGCCCCCGCCTGCGACCGCAGCCCTTTTTCCCGACAAAAACCTGATCCCGCGCTTGCAACGGCGCAGCCACCACCGCATCGGCACCCATCGCATCGCAAAGCCCCGCGCATATGCCATCCAGCACCCGATCGCGCGCCAGCACGGCAGCCTGCATGCGGCGCACCACATCCATCCGCCCGCGCCGCAGCCCTATGCCGTGATCGCCACCCATCCCTGCCGGTCCGCACCCGCACCGAACATCGGCGCCATGCCCGTGGAAAATCTGGAAAACTCTGGAGGCGGGTATCGGACCCGCAGCCAAAATGCAACCCGTAGCAGGCAGTCTCACAAAAGAAAAATAGCCCAACTTTTCTCGACCGTTAAACCTCTTCTATGTTGCAAAGCGTTGCTTCGCTTCGCTTGGCATCCTATATTTTATGGCGGGTAGTATGGCGGGATGATTTGTCGGATGCCGAGGCGTGCAAAAGAACTGACCCCTATCGAGATCAAACGACTAGGAGAAGGGGTGCACGCTGTCGGGGGCGTTCCCGGCCTTCATATTCAAGTCACGTCCGGCGCTGGAAAATCGTGGCTTTTGAGAACCGTTGTCGGCACCAAGCGCCGCGAAATCGGTCTGGGATCGTATCCGGAAGTCGGCCTCGGTGCAGCCCGGTCTGCGGCAGCCGAAATGCGTGACCAAATCCGCCGTGGGATCGATCCTGTGGAGCAACGCAAGGCTGTGCGCGCCGAACTCGTCGTTGCGCAAAGGCGTGGCCTTTTGTTTTCGGCTGCGGTGGACCTCTTTGAACCGGTTAAGGCTATCGAACTCTCGGAAGGCAAGTACCGCGATCATTGGCGCGACAGCTTGGACAAATACGCGGTCCCCGTGCTCGGCTCGATGTTAGTGCAGGACATCACGTTGCAGGACATCCTCTTGGTTCTTGAGCCGATCTGGGTGTCGAAGCACCCTACCGCTGACAAGCTGCGGCGGAAGATCAACGAGGTGTTGGACTTCTGTACGGTCAAGGGACACCGCACCGGCCCGAACCCGGCTCGCTGGGAGGGCAACCTGTCTCACGTGCTCGGCTCGAAAGCCGGAAGCGTCAGTGATGACCACTTCCCGGCGCTCCAGTTGCAAGACCTGCCAAGGTTCTGGGCAGCCCTCAGCACCCGGCAAGGCATGGGAGCTGCTGCGCTGCGGTTTCAGACACTGACCGCTGCTCGGGCGGGCGCTGTGAGGTTCATGACATGGGACGAAATCGATCTGGACGCGAGACTGTGGACGGTTCAGCCGGGGCGTCAGGCGTCAAAGATCAAGGTAAAGGATGATCCGGGCCGCGTGCCTTTGACTGATGAACTGGTGACCTTGCTCAAGTCCCTGCCGCGACAGCCGGACAACGATCTGGTCTTCTGGGCTCCAAGGGGCGGCGCTCTCTCTGACGCAGTGATGGGCAAGCTGATGAGGACCATGCACAACGCCGACGTGAAGGCGGGCAACAAAGGCTTCATCGATGCCAAGTCAAAGGAAGTCGCTGTGCCCCACGGCACACGCAGTTCCTTCAAAAATTGGTCTGTCGAGAAGACGAACTACGAATGGCAGCTTTCCGAAGCGGCGCTGTGGCATCGGCTGGGCGGGAAAGTCGAAACCTCCTACGCCCGCACAGACATGATCGAACGTCGTCGGCAGATGATGGAAGATTGGGGACGCTTCGTTCGGGGAGAACAGGCTCAGAGCGTCGGCAATATCATCAAGCTGGCAGGTAAGGCATGACCGATTGGGGCCTGCCAGATTGGCGCGATCCATCCACGTATGGAGACACAGCTGCGTGGAGCGATTTGCGTTGGCGGTGGGAATTTCAGCGGCGGCGTGGTGATTTGATGCGTGACTTTGAGCAGTATGCGCCGCAGGCTGCGGCGCTTCGGAATGCAGATTTCGTGGAACTTGGCTTGACCGAAGTGCAGGCTCAGATCGCCAATGAGGGCTTTACCACTGCGCCCTTTGGCGGGCAGCCGTACGGATATGAAGGCATTCCCAACCCGCGTATTTCAGCCCTGCCCGACACCTTTCTAGAATTCATTTCAACGAACCGACCCAGCGGCGGCCTGCATCCTTACTATGCCGAGGATGGCGTTCCGGCCTATCCAGACGGGGTGCAGTTTATGCCGGACCAAGCCGTTTGGGTTTTCGACCTGAACCGCGAGATTGACCCGCAACTTGCGACGGCACGGGAACAGCTTGCCAAGCTGCAAGCTGAACAAGCCAAGATTAAAAGGGCGAAAGATCATAAGGCGAAGTGGTTGACATATCTGCGTGTTCTGGATGCGAGAGAGGCTGGTGCAAGCCTGACGGAAATTGCGGCCATCTTGCCCGACAGCCATGGAAGGCGGGACGCGCAGACCGTGCATAACGTCATCGATCAGGCAACCAACGTGCAGTTCAGGAAATAGGGTCGTCCTATTTCCTGAATGTTTCGGCCCGACACGGTGCGACACGATGCACACCATCAACACCTGATGGAGCGTCAGCATGAACGAAACCTACCTCACCGATGCCCAGCTCGCCGCGCGTTATGGCGTCCACCGTACGACCCTGTGGCGTTGGGCCAAGACTGATCCGGCTTTTCCGAAGCCGGTTTCGCTGTCTCCGGGCTGCACACGGTGGAAGCTTTCCGCGATTGAAGACTGGGAAATGCAGCGCGGCTAGTCCGCGCAACAACGGCAAAGTCGGCTAGGGCCGATCTGAACTGGCCCATCCCACAAATCGCAGGAGTATCATTTCCATGATATCTTTGTCCGTGCCCAACCGAACGGACGATCACATCCGTGATATCTTCGCCGGACAACTGCTGCAGGTTTCTGACACCTTTAAAAAAGGTGTGCCGCAGCACAGGTTCGACGCTCATAAGACCCATCAAACCGCGCACTGCAACCAGCGTGGGGTTGCTTGCCATCACCGCATTCCGCATCTGCCCTTCGATCTGATGGAGTCCGCGTAATGGCACGCCGGAATAAAGCTGACCGCCTAACCCGCGCCGATATCAAACGGTATTTGTCGGTTTGGCCCATCGTGATGCGCGAGGCGACCGATGATTGGGCCAAGGAATTCGCCCTGTCCATTTGGCGTCAGTCGGGTGAACCGCAGTGGCTGCCCACTCTGAAGCAGTCTCGGGTCATGCGGCGGATGGTGCGAGAAACGAAACCCTTTTCGGCGGTGCAGCCCAGCGAAACTTGAGCGGTCAGATGTGAAATGCGGTCGAGCGCTGCGGCGCTCGGCTGGTTCGATGGTCGGTAGCCGAAGGGCAGACGGTGGCGTCGAACAAGTAGCCTACCATGGGGTGTGGGGTCACAAGGCAGCGTAGACCGAAAGGCCGAAACGCGACCCCGGTGCTAATGACCACGGCACTAATTCGCGGCCAACTGCCCGGCGTGGGTCATCGCGTTCGGTCAGGCCTCTGGCGACGGCTCGGCTCCGCTGTGCAAGATCGACAAGGCGTAAGGCTACCTACGGCGTCAGCCGGGGTAGTCTTACCTATGCCCCCAGCTCAAACTCTCACCACAGTGCAGGATGGCAATAGGCTGGCCGTAAATAAAAAAAATGTCAGGTTACTGTGAGTTCGGATTGGTGCCTCTGAATGCGTCGGGCAAACACAGGTAGCGATTGATTTCCTAGGACCGCTCACGGCATAGTTTCGCTATGGACCGGTTCGCCAGCAATTTCGAGTTTTTGACCACATTGGATAACCAGCTGGCCAACTTGGGGCGGCTAGCTGAGAGCTATTTTCAGGATGACCCGAGTACATGCTTGATCAAGCTTCGGCAGTTCGGCGAACGCCTGACGAAACGCCATGCTGCACTGGTGGGCGTCACGTTTGAAAGCAGCGACACGCAGGCGGATATTCTTCGGCGACTGCAATATGAGCGCGCGGCCCCTGAAAAAGTTCTCGATCTGCTGCACTACATCCGCAAGCTAGGAAACGGTGCGGTTCATGACGGGGCAGGCAGCCACAGGGAAGCGCTGGCCTGCCTGAAGATGGCAGTGCAGGTTGCCGTCTGGCATGTTCGAACAAGCACTTCGGATCGGACTTTCACGCCGGGACCGTTTCTTCCGCCGGAAGCTTCAAGCACCCAAACTGCCGACTTGCGCGAAGAACTTGAGCGTCTTCGAAAGGAACGCAACGATGCCCTGTCCGCTGCGCAGCTGGCCGATGAGGCCCGTCGAGAGGCCTTGATTGCCGCTGAAAGTGCTGACGCTCGACACCAACGCGAGGTGGAAGAACGGCAGATTTGGGAAGCGTTGGCCCAAGATGCCGATAGGCAACTGCGCGAATTTGTCGAGACGGCACAAGTACAGCCACCCTCAACCAAGTCGCTGTTCTTGGCCGCTGCAAATGAGGCTGCCGTTGGAATTGACCTCGACGAGCAGGCAACGCGCGCACTGATCGACCAACTACTGCGTGACCGTGGATGGACTGCAGATACTGTCGAACTCCGGTACGCCAAAGGTTCACGCCCCGCAAAGGGGGCAAACATGGCCATTGCGGAATGGCCGACCAAATCTGGTCCTGCCGACTATGCCTTGTTCGTTGGCGAGGTTTGCGTCGGAATTGTTGAGGCGAAACGCTACAAGAAGAACATTTCTGCGGCTGTCGATCAGGCGGAGCGTTACTCACAAGACATTTCGTGGCCCCAAAATACCCAGCAGTGGGGCGATGGGTTTAGGGTGCCATTCGTCTTTTCGACCAACGGTCGACCATATCTCAAGCAAGTCGAGACTGAGAGCGGCATCTGGTTCCGTGATGTCCGGCTCGGCAGCAACCACCGCCGCGCATTGACGGGATGGTTCCGGCCCGAAGAACTGACATCCATGCTTGAGGTGGAGAAGGACAAGGCGCAGGCGGCATTGCTGGCGCGATCTTTCGACTTTGGCTTTGAGCTTCGGCCTTACCAAGAGGCGGCCATCCGTGCTGTCGAGCAAACCCTCGGCACCGAAAAGCGCGAGATGTTGGTGGCTATGGCGACGGGCACGGGCAAGACAAAGCTCGCCATCGCTATGCTGTATCGCTTGCTTGCGACCAAGCGCTTCCGCCGTATCTGCTTCGTTGTTGATCGTTCTGCCTTGGGGACGCAGACCACAGATGAGTTCATGAGCACAGCGATTGAAGGTCCGAAGACTTTTGGCCAGCTGTTCGGCATCAAAGGGCTCGACGACATCAAGCCAGACCCCGAAACGCGCGTCCACATCTGCACGATCCAAGGCTTGGTAAAGCGGGTACTTTACAACGCTGAACCGGCCGATGTCCCGCCTATCGGGCAGTATGATCTCATGGTAATCGACGAGTGCCATCGTGGCTATCTGCTTGACCGCGAAATGTCGGACGCGGAGTTGAGCTTCCGGGGCCAAGAGGACTACGTCTCCAAGTATCGCCGCGTGCTTGAGCATTTTGATGCGGTGAAGATCGGCCTGACGGCAACTCCGGCATTGCATACCGCCCAGATTTTCGGGGACCCCATTTATACCTACACCTACCGTGAGGCTGTTGTGGACGGGTGGCTCATAGACCACGAACCGCCAATCCGATTTCAGACGGCGCTTGCCAAGGCTGGCATAACGTTTGAAGCTGGTGAAGACGTGGAAATGCTCGATAGCCAGACTGGCGAAGTGCAGAACGCAACGGCACCGGATGAGTTAAGCTTTCAGGTCGAAGCCTTCAACCGAAAGGTCATCACCCAGCCCTTCAATCAGGTGATTGCGGAAGAACTAGCCAAGCACATCGACCCGAGCTTGGAAGGAAAGACCCTCGTCTTCGCGGCGACAGATGCACATGCCGATATTTTGGTCCACGAACTCAAGAAGGCATTCGCTGCGCAATATGGCTCCATTGAGGACGCGGCGATCCGCAAAATCACGGGTAGCGTTGACAAGGTCGGCATCCTGATCCGCTCGTTCCGCAACGATGCCTTTCCCCAGATTGCGGTTACCGTAGACCTGCTGACCACGGGCATCGACGTACCGAAGATAACCAACTTGGTCTTTGTCCGCCGGGTGAACAGTCGCATTCTTTATGAACAGATGCTGGGCCGCGCGACCCGTCGCTGCGATGACATCGGCAAAGAGGTCTTCCGCATCTTTGACGCAGTGGACCTTTACGCGACGCTGCAAGACCTGACGCAGATGAAGCCGGTCGCCAGCAATCCCAAGCTGACCTTCGAACAGCTTTTCGACGAGCTTGCCACGGTCAGCGAGGATGAACAGCGCTCTTTGGTGCGCGATCAAGTGTTGGCCAAACTGCATCGTAGGCTGCGTAAGCTGCCCAGTAAAATCGCGCAGATGGTCGAAGACCTGACAGGCGAAACCGTCGAAGAACTGCGTGACAGGCTTGGTAAAAGCACGCCAGCGGAAGCGGCGGCGTACGCCAAGAAGTTTTCGGGCTTGGGCAAAATCCTCGATTGGAACCCGGATGGCTCTGGTCCCATCCTGATCCCGATCTCTCACCATCCTGACAGCATGCACGCCGTCACAACCGGTTACGGTCAGTATGACAAGCCCGAGGACTTCCTCGATACGTTCCGGTCGTTCGTGAAGAACAATCAGAACCAGATCGCCGCGCTCACAGTCGTTGTCCAGCGACCGCGTGACCTGACGCGGGCCGAACTGCGGTCCTTGCGTCTGGAACTCGACAAGATGGGCTTTTCGGAAACCAGTCTGCGCCGCGCATGGAACGACGCCTCAAACAAGGACATCGCGGCTTCTATCATCGGCTACGTCCGTCAGGCCGCGCTCGGCGATGCCCTGATCCCGTTTGAAACGCGTGTCCAGCAGGCCACCAAGACCATCCTCGCCAAGGGCCAATGGACTGCACCTCAAAAGGAATGGCTGCGCCGCATCGCGCAGCAGATCACGAAGGAAATCGTGCTCGACCGCGACAGCATCGACAGCGGCAATTTCGCGGCCCATGGGGGCTTCAACCGCCTGAACAAGGTGTTTAACGGTCAGCTGGAAACCATCCTGCACGACTTCAATGAAGAACTCTGGAAAGCCAGCGCATGAACCCGAATACCGCCGACATCGTTGCCAAACTCTGGCGCGAGGCCAAGACGCTGCAAGGCGCTGGCATCTCGATCATGCACTATGTCAACGAACTCACCTACCTGCTGTTCCTCAAGATGCTTGAGGAAACCGGCCAGACCACCCTGATCCCGCCCGCCTACAGCTGGTCCGAATTGTCAAAGGCCGAAGGCGGCGACCAGCTGCGCTATTACAAGAAGCTGCTGCTTGATCTGGGCGATCCGGAAATCGTGCATAACCCCATGGTGCTTGCCATCTTCACCGATGCCGTCACCCACCTGCGCGAACCCAAAGACCTCAAGACGCTGACCACGAACATCGACAAGATCGACTGGTTCACCGCCCGCGAGGACGGCCTTGGCGACATGTACGAAGGCCTGATGCAAAAGGTCATGTCGGACACCAAGTCAAAGGCGGGTCAGTACTTCACCCCGCGCGCCCTGATTGACAGCATCATCCGACTGATCCAGCCGCAGCCGGGTGAGGTGATCCAAGACCCCGCCACCGGCACCGGCGGCTTCCTGATCGCCGCTGACCGCTACATCAAAGACGCCACGGATGACCTGTTCACACTGAGTGAAGAACTGGGCCGCTTCCAGCGCCGCCAAGCCTTCCGGGGCCACGAATGGGTGCCGGATACCCGCCGCCTCTGCGTCATGAACATGCTGCTGCACGGCATTGAAAGCCTCGTCGGCTGCGAAGACAGCTGCGCCCCGCAGGGTGAGGCTTTGGGCCGCGCCGATGTGATCCTGACCAACCCGCCCTTCAACAAGATGCCGGGCGGCGTCAACCGGCCAGACTTCACCCTGACAGCGGGCGAACGTGTCGGCCCCATGCCCTTCCTTGAACATGCCATACGCATGCTGAAACCCGGCGGGCGCTGCGCCATCGTCATGCCTGACAACATCCTGTTCGGCGATGGGCTGGGCGCCGAGCTGCGCCGCTTTCTGATGGTGAACTGCAATCTGCACACCATCCTGCGCCTGCCCACGGGCATCTTCTATGCCCAAGGCGTGAAAACCAATGTCATGTTCTTTACCCGCGCGACCGACAAGGTCTATCCCGCCAACCACAAGGTGCAGGCGACCGAGGCCGTCTGGTTCTACGACTTGCGCACCAACATGCCATCCTTCGGCAAGACCAACGCCCTGACAGCAGGGCATTTCGAGGAGTTCGAGCGGCTGTTCGGCCCCGACCCCAAGGGCGGATCAGCGCGAGAGGAAGGTGGCGAGGCCAGCCGCTGGCGCAAGCTGACGCGGGACCAGATCACCGCACGGGGTGACAACCTCGATTGGACATGGCTGCGTGATGAAAGCGGCGATCCCGAAGACGAGATGACCGAACCCGACGAGATCGCCGCCGCGATCATGGGTCATTTGCGCGCCGCGCTGGAAGAAATCGAAGGGCTGGCCGAGGAGCTGGACGCAGCGCCAATGGTGGAGGCGGCGGAATGACGGGGCTGCCGCAGGGGTGGGCCAGCGTCGCTGTTCGGGATGTAGTTGACAGCTACGATACCATTGACCCGCAAAGGACACCCGAGCAGCGCTTCGCATATGTCGATATTGGCGCGATAGACAACTCCGTTCAGAAGATCACGGACCCAAAAGAGTTCCTTGGAAAGGACGCGCCTTCGCGGGCGAGACGGGTAATCCGAACTGGCGATGTGCTCTTTTCGACAGTCCGAACCTATTTGAAGAATGTTGCGCAGGTGCCCCCCGAGTTGGAAGGCCAGCTCACGTCGACGGGTATCTGTGTCCTTCGTGCAAACGCTGCGACTGACCCGGATTACCTTTTCCGCTGGGCATGTTCGTCGGACTTCATCAACGAAATCTCGCAGGCACAAGACGGCACGATGTATCCAGCTGTCCGGGATGAAGACGTCCTAGCTGGGCCGATCCCCCTCCCGCCACTCCCCGAGCAGCGGCGGATTGTGCGCAAGCTCGAAACCCTCAGCGCCCGCAGCACCACCGCCCGCACCCACCTCACCGCCATCGAAAAGCTGGTGGAGCGATATAAGTCGGGTGTTCTGGGTTTGGAGCTAAGTGGCGTACCGTTGGGGAACGAGGTCGATGAACAAAACACTCAACCCATCACCAATGACAACGAGCGTGGGGAATGGACCTTCGATGCCTTGCCCACACATTGGGTGTGGACGGGCTTCAAGACCTTTCTTGAAAATCAGACGGACAGCTACCGCAAGCTTCCACAGAAGGACTATCAGTCCGAAGGCACATATCCTGTCATTGATCAGGGCGCTGATCTGATTGGCGGATACAGTGATGATGCCGACCTTCTGCTGCCTGCCGAGCCGCCATACATCATCTTCGGTGATCACACCCGTTGCGTGAAATTCTTCACGGCCCCCTTCGTGCAAGGGGCTGACGGCGTAAAGGTCTTTCACGCTGGGAGAGACGTAGACATTCGGTTTGCATACTGGGCATTGAAGGGTCTGCAACTGCCAGACAAAGGCTATAGCCGCCATGCCAAGTTTCTGAAGGAAAGCTTCTTTCCGCGCCCCCCCCTCGACGAACAACGCGAAATCGTCCGCCGCATCGAAACCGCCTTCACCAAAATCGACCGCCTCGCCGCCGAGGCCGCAAAGGACCTGAAACTGCTGGGCCACCTCGACCAGCGCATTCTGGCCAAAGCCTTCGCAGGCGACCTCGTCCCCCAAGACCCCACCGACGAACCCGCCGAAACCCTGCTGGACCGCATCCGTGTTAGCCGCTCAACAACAATGAAGAAAAGACGCGGTCGCTCAACGGGGTAGCGCCCATTGGAAGATTGCCTACGAGCCAGCTGGGGTGGCGCTACGCCGCTTCCTTTTCGACAATGTGATTTCCGATTTCCTCGGCTGTGGTGAACGGCCTTAGTCGGAGTTCTAGATCGTCAGCCTGTTCCATCAGCCCGTTGTATGCAGTTTGCAGCCGCTCATACTGTTTGTTCGATACCTGCGGATCGTCTTGGCTCGGCATTTGAACAATCAGTTCGTGGATGCGTCCGTCATGTGCAGGGTCTCTTTCCCGGTCAACTTTCAGATCATAAAGCCGTTGCTTGATGTTCCCAACAGCGGGAGCCAAGCTGCCAGCCTTAAGGGTCGCAAAATTAGCGACCAACCGACGCCCCCGATAATCAATGTCTACCTCATGCGCGGCAGAACGGCGGCGTCTAACGCGGCCTTCTACAATCCGAGAGCTGAAGTAACGCGCGATCTCGATGTTCCGGCTAGAAACGAGTTTTAGCACTAACTGCGGCAGCCGATCATCTTCCCGTCCTATCTTTTTCTCAGCGGCTTTCAGAACATTTGGCTGTTCCGACGCGCTTTTCGTGACTGCCGGATCGTAAAGCGAGGAGATAACCGCCATCCAGTCTCGGCCAATTTCTGACAGGTCAGCCCCTTCTCCATCGCGCAGTTCGCCCAGTGCTACACCACTGAGTATACTCTTTGGATGCAGCAAGGCTTCAAGGCCGCGTTCAGCTAGATCATACTTCAGCGCTTTTTCAGCAAGCTCTACCGCGAAAAGCACGGCTTCGGCCTTGACGGCATAAAGGCAACTCAAGCGGCTAAGCGCGTTCGCCATCTCTAGGTGGAAGCCCGACGGGTTTGCTACGGCGCAGCCGATGACCAGTCGCTCGTACGACCCTGAGATTGGCTCAAGCAAGACCGGACGCCACTTCGCATATACATGCTGCGCGAAGGAAGGGAATGAGCTGGGGTCCAGATCAATGGTCATCATATCACAAATGCCGGAACGCCGAGGGCGTCCTTCGCGTGTTTGGGCACATGCTGAACCCGTTTCATCAAGAAATCCTTAAGTGCCGCAACTGACGTCGGTGGCAACAACTGGTCCACGCCACCATCTGACAACGCTTGTTGTACGGGTACGGATGCAATCTTTGTAGCGAAAACAGCCGCGTCATGGCCCTTGCTGCTCTTCTGCTCCACAGTTAGGTGGCCTGTAAGCCACTCTGACAGGCGGTGCCTGTAGGCTCGTACCGGGTCCAAATCTTGCGGCCGCCATTGGTGCCCCGTGAAGGCATGCCCGTGGTCGATGAGCCAAATGTTTGTCGGACCATCGATCAGCAAATTGCCAGGGTGGCGGTCGGTATTCGCAATCCAAGCATCAAACGCGTACAGATGGCCTAAGTTGAGCCAATTTCGCAGCGCGTTGATCAACAGCGCCTCAATGAAAGCGCCTCCACGTATCACTTGTTGCGTCAGGTTTGGCGTGCCTACGTCTTCGCTCACGAATACTATATGGCCAGTACCATTCGAAACAGGCAGCTGTCTCGCGTTCAGAACGCTGTTTGGAGCGAACCCCAAGTATCCGTTTGGTACTGGTAGACCGAGCTCCTTCCCGAGGGTTGTGGCGAGAAGCTCATTTGCAAGCTGTTCAGCATTGATGTCCTTGATCACACCGTGACGCCTGGAACCGTCTGGCAGAAGGAACATCCCCTGAAAAGTGTCATTTACATTGCCGATCTTGAACGGAACTGCACCGTGCAGGATGCGAACTTGAGCTACTGCGGCCATGCTTACCAAACGAATAAAACTCTAGCTCGACGTTACGCATTCATTTAGTCGCAATCAATAGTTGAAAAGACGCCTGCCATAGCATCGCTAGACTTGCGCCATGAACTTGCGAACGTTATCCGCCGCCCACGCCCGCCCGTTGAGCGTCGTGACGCCCATATCGTTCAGCCGGACGGCGATGGCTGCATAGCTGGCCCCCCCGGCCTTTAGTTCCTTCATCGTGGCAAGCGCCGCCTGCTTCATGTCGCCCTTTTCAAACTGCCGCGCCTGTTCGATTTCGCGCCATTGGCGGAAGTGCCCAACGGGGTCATAGAGTTCGTCATTGATCCGGATCGGCTCGGGCGGCAGCAAGACGCAGTTCTTCGCATCGCCGATCATGTCGAACAACGGGCCGTGGGGTCGCCAGCCGAAGGCCTGCGCAAAGTCCACAAGCACCAGTTCCGCGTCCTTCTTAACGGCTTCGGCCAAAAGCTTGCCGATTTCCGACTGGATGGCATCGGTGCCCCGGTCAGGCCGCGCATCCATGAACACCGCCTCGCGCAGCAGGGTGCCCTTTTCATCCTTTACCCAGCGCCGCACCCGCTCGACCTGATAGCGGATGGTCCAGCTTGCCTTGGCGGCTTCGTCGGCGGTCTTGGGCAGTTGGGTGAACCCCGCCCATTTGACGGGAAGCGTCCAGTAGAAAGCGATGAAGTGCATTGGGGTCCGATGCGGAAAACTCCGACAGAGCGTCGGGCGGGTCTGAAAGGGATGCAGAAGGGTTGCTCCAGAAACCGGAAAGGACATGATGATGTCAAATGAAAACCTTCCCCATCCCGCCCTTCTGCTGCCCACCGTCATGCAGGCGGTGCTGTCTGCCGGGGCGCTGATCCGGGCCGAGTTCCACCGCCCCGGTGGCCCGCGCGGCACGCCCGGCAAATGCCCCGTGGACGCGCAGGGAGAGGCCGAGTTGATGCAGTCGCTGCTAGCCCTGCACGCCTGCGACTGGCATGGCGAGGAACTGCCGCGCCGCAAGATGGGCCATTCCGATTGCTGGGTCGTTGACCCGCAGGATGGCACCACGGCTTTCCAACGGGGCCTGCGCGGCTCTGCGGTGTCGGTCGCGCTGATGCGGCAGGGGCAACCGGTGCTGGGCGTCGTCTATGCGCCCTGCGCGCCCGATGATGCGGGCGATCTGTTCATCTGGGCCGAAGGCATGGTCCCGATGCGGAACGGCAAGCCGATGCTGCCCATCGGCCCGCGCCCCGCGCCATACGAGCCGATGGAGGGCGCGCCGTGGCCTGCCCAGCCCGCCAGCCCCAAGCGCTACGACCATGCCACGCTGATCGCGCTGAACGAGCAGGCGGGGGACTACGCCGCCCATAACCACGCCACCTTCGCCCCGGCTGGAGTGCTTGCGATGCCGTCGATCGCTTACCGCCTCGCCTTGGCGGCAGCCGGTGAGGTCGATGCAGTGGTCAGCCTGACCAAGGGGCTGGACAGCTACGACATCGGCGCAGGCCATGCGCTGCTGCATGCGGTGGGCGGGACGTTGATCGAATTGAACGGTACCCCTATCGGCCACGGTCAGGGGCGGCACTTCCACGGCTGTATCGGCGGGCGGCCGGAGATCGTACAAGCGGTGCAGGAGCGTGGTCCCAAGGGCGGTTCCCGCATCAAACGGCACCCTGTCCAGCCCAAGCGACGCACCAGCGCTATTGGCCCGCTGCGCTGGGCGCAGGGGGCCATGCTGGGCCTTCTGGTCGGTGATGCGCTGGGGTCGCAGGTGGAATTCCTCGACCCCGCCACGATCTGGGCGCGCCATCCCGGAGGCTTGCGTGACCTGTTGCCAGGCGGGACATGGAACCTGCTTGCAGGACAGCCGACCGACGATGGCGAGTTGGCGCTGGCCTTGGCCCGCGCTCTGGTGGACGCTGGCGGCTTCGACCGGGACCGTGTGGCGCAGGGCTACATCGACTGGCTGGCCTCCGGCCCCTTCGACGTGGGGGCGACCACCACCTCGGGCATCCATGCGCTGGCAGGCAGGGGCAAGGCGAACTCCGCCAGCCAAGCCAACGGAGCCTTGATGCGCGTGGCCCCCACCGGCATCGCGGCGGCAGGTGATCCTGCCAAGGCGGCGGCATGGGCGCGGGCCGATGCGGCGATGACCCATCCCCACCCAGTGTGCCAAGCGGCGTCTGCCGCCTTCGCTGCGGCAATCGCGGCAGGTGTCGCTGGGGCCAACTCCCCAGCCATGTGGGCCGAGGCTTATGCCCATGCGGGCGAAGATGCGGGCGGCATGGAAATCCGTCAGGCGCTCTTGGAGGCGCGGGACGGCCTTCCGCCCGACTTCACGCGCAATCAGGGGTGGGTCCTGACCGCCTTCGGGAATGCCTTTCACCGCCTGTGGCGAGAACAGGGCTTTGCCGAGGCATTGACCGAAACGGTCATGTCCGGGGGGGACACTGACACGAATGCTGCCATCTGTGGAGCCCTTCTGGGGGCGGCTTATGGGCGCGATGCGATCCCGCTGGCCTGGCGTTCGCAGGTTATGGGATGTCGGGCGGTGCGAGGCAAAGGCGTGGCACACTCCCGCCCGGTAAGCTGTTGGGCCGACGATACGGCGGATTTGGCAGAAGCGCTTCTGGGTTGCCAAATGTCGGTGGCGCAACAACACGAAGGAAGCTTTGCCAGCACGCGAAACAACGACGAGCAATCTGGCGTTCATCGAAACCAAAGCTGCCCCAACTACCCCGATGAAGGTTTCACTGACGCGCTTCTCGAAAGTGACGGGCTGTTCACGTTTACCAATGAAGACGGGCACTCCGAGACGATCGACTTCGGGGCGCTCAGCGACGCACTCGAACCCCCCCCTAGCTTGTTTGAAGGGCGAATGACGCTGGGCGAAGACGAAGATGGATCTGGTTACATTCCTACTCGGTCTGGCACGCATACTGAACGCGAGGAAATGCCTTCACTGGGCCGCAGGTCCACAGTTCATGATATCGTGGTGACGTGGGCCAATGAGCTGCTTGATCAGCTTGAACGAACCGATGCGGCAACCTTCGACAAATGGCTAGAGAACCAGTGTACGGAAATGAACCACCTTTTTCTTGGGTTCATTCGCGGTGAAACTCGCAGCGACTACAAGCGCAGCTCGTGGAACACACCTCAGAAACTCGGCACGTCCATTCGGACGAACATGCATCTCGACAGCGAGGCCCAACTTGCGGTCAAGCAGGCCTTCATGATCACTGCGGAAATGATCATCCGCTCCATACTTGAATGTAAGGGCAAACCCTCTGAGTTTTGGGCGCAGCGAATGGATTGCATAGTCGACGCGCTGATCGGCGGTTTGACGGGCGATGCTGTCAAAGGTGACAGTTTACCTCGATAAGCTGGTTGACCACCATACTGCTGATGTGCGGCGACTTAGGTCGCCGTGCTTAACTTGTCGCGATCTGTCGAAAGCTATCGGAAAATTAATGGCGGGTATTTTGGCGGATCGTCTGAAAATCCGAGGCAAAAGTGCCGAAAAATCAAACACTTATGTAGAATTTTGGAGGCGGGTATCGGAATCGAACCGATCTTCACGGATTTGCAATCCGCTGCGTAACCTCTCCGCCAACCCGCCGAGAGTGCGCGCTGATTAGGGGCTTGCGCCGGTCGCGTCAAGCGGCAATCGGCGCTGTTTCCGCCCGGCGGTCAGACCACCGCCAAACCCCCGTCACGGCGCAGCCGGTTGCGGATCGCCACCGCCGCCACCTTGCCCTGGGCCAAGGCTACCCCGATCTGGTCCAGCCCCGTCACCACATCGCCCACCACTCTGCGGCATCGGCACACCGCATCTACCCGGTGCCAAGGCCCGCCCCCGCCAAAACGAAAAGGGGGGCGCACCGCGCCCCCCTTGTCCGTTCCGCACAGGCCTGCGCGTCAGTCGCGGGCGCGTTCCACGTAAGACCGGTCCTCGGTGTTGATCACGATCCGCGTGCCCGCCCCGATATGCGGCGGCACCATCACCCGCACCCCGTTCGAACAGATCGCGGGCTTGTAGGAGGACGAGGCCGTCTGCCCCTTGACCACAGGCTCGGTCTCGGTGATCTCGACCGTCACCTTTTGCGGCAATTCCAGCGCGATGCACACGCCTTCAAAGGTTTTCAGATAGACCTTGATCCCTTCCGACAGGAACACATCATCTTCGCCCACCACATCGGCCGACACGGTGATCTGCTCATAGCTTTCGGGCTCCATGAAGTGAAAGCCTTCGCCGTCGCTGTAAAGGAAGTCGTATTCCCGCTCGTCCACGGTGGCCTTTTCCACCATCTCGGTGGTGCGCCAGCGTTCGGCCACCTTCACCCCGTCGGAAATGCGGCGCATGTCCACGCTGGTGGTGGGCGTGCCCTTGCCGGGGTGGAAATTCTCGGCTTTCAGCACGGCGTAAAGCTTGCCGTCCATCTCGACGACGTTGCCTTTGCGAAGGGATGAGGCGATGACTTTCACGGGGTCGTTTCCTTGCGGTTTCTGGCCAAACCGCGATACTCGCGGCGATTGGGGCGGGCTTTAGCGCATCTTTCGGCAAATCTCAAACCGAAAGCGGGCGGCAGGAAGGGATGACTGCGGATGACAGGGGCATGGTGGACAAAGGCGCGGCACGCCGACAGGCGCGGCCTTCTGTTGGCGCGCAACCGCATCCAGCAGGCCATCCGCCTTTGGCTGGCCCAGCACGACTTTACCGAGGTCGATCCCGCCGCCCTGCAAACCAGCCCCGGAAACGAGGCGCATCTGCACGCCTTTGCCACCGATGCCATCGGCAATGACGGCACGGCGCGGCGCATGTATCTGCACACCAGCCCCGAATTTGCGATGAAGAAACTGCTCGCCGCTGGCGAAACCCGCATCGCGGCCTTTGCCCATGTCTGGCGCAACCGCGAAAGGGGCGCGCTGCATTCCCCCGAATTCACCATGCTCGAATGGTATCGCGTGGCCGAGGATTACACCGTGCTGATGGAGGATACCGCCGCCTTCCTGCGCCTTGCGGTGCAGGCGGCGGGGGCTTCGGTGCTGACCTACCGCGACCGCATCTGCGACCCCTTCGCCCCCTTCGAACGGCTTTCCCTGCCCGATGCCGTGGCGCGCCATGCGGGCATCGACCTTCTGGCCACCATCGCCCCCGATGGCACCACCGATGCGGCAGCACTCGCATCGGCCATGGCTGCGGCGGGGCTTCGCGCCGCACCCGATGACACATGGTCCGACATGCTCAGCCGCGTGCTGGCCGAACGGGTGGAGCCCCATCTGGGCATGGGCCACATCACCGTGCTTGACCACTACCCCGCCGCCGAGGCAGCACTTGCCCGTCGCCTGCCCGCCGATGCCCGCCTTGCCGAACGGTTCGAGGTCTATGCCTGCGGTGTCGAACTGGCCAACGGGTTCGGGGAACTGACCGACCCCGCCGAACAGCGCCACCGCTTCACCCTCGAAATGGATGAAAAAGAGCGCGTCTATGGCCACCGCTACCCGCTGGACGAAGATTTCCTTGCCGCGCTGGCGCAGATGCCCCCCGCCAGCGGCATCGCGCTCGGTTTTGACCGTCTGGTCATGCTCGCCACCGGCGCGCCGCGCATCGATGATGTGATCTGGGCCCCCGTTCCCTGACGCCCGTTCCCGCCTGACGGCCCCCCCCCGCGCCCCCGCGCCCGCCCGCAAAAAACCCAGCCCCCCCAAACCCTTCGGCGGCACTTTGCCGCCGATCCGCCCGCCCTGCGCCCGGCGGGGCGGAACCACGGGCGCCATTTCCGGTTGAGCCGGGGACGAAACACCCCATAACCCGACCGGAGAACGCCGATGGACACGCCCACGGCCTTTGCGCGGCCCTGCCCGCCGAAAAGCCTGATCCTTTGCCTGTCGCATCTGCGCTGGGATCTCGTATTCCAGCGCCCCCAGCACCTGATGACACGGGCCACAGCCAGCCATGAGGTGATCTATGTCGAGGAACCGGTTCACGCACCGGCCAGCCATCCCGCGCTGCGCCTGCGCGCCGATCCGTCGGGCCTGCGGATCGCCACCCCCGTCCTGCCGTCCGACTGTCAGGATGTGGCGGGTGCCTTGGCAGGCCTTGTCGCGCGGCTGGTCCGCTCGGTCCCGCATGACCGGCTGATTGCATGGTATTACACGCCCATGGCGCTCGACTTCACCGCCGATCTGGCGGCCGACCTGACCGTCTATGACTGCATGGACGAATTGTCGGCCTTCCGCGATCCGCCCCCCGGCCTGCGGGCCAACGAAGACCGCCTGTTCCGCCGCGCCGACCTCGTCTTTACCGGCGGGATGAGCCTTTATGAAGCCAAGCGCAACCGCCATCCCCGCGTTTTCGCCTTTCCCTCCAGCGTTGATGCCGCCCATTTCGGCCGCGCCCGCGCCGCCCTGCCCGATCCCGAAGACCAGCGCGCCATCCCCCGCCCCCGCATCGGCTTTTTCGGCGTGATCGACGAACGCATGGACCTTGCGCTTGTCGATGCCACGGCCCGCGCCCTGCCCGAAACGCATTTCGTCATGCTCGGCCCCCTGGCCAAGATCACGCCCGTCGATCTGCCCCGTGGCGCGAACCTGCACTGGCTGGGGGCCAAGACCTATGCCCGGCTGCCTGCCTATCTGGCAAACTGGGATGCGGGCTGGATGCCCTTCGCGCTCAATGCCTCGACCCGCTTTATCAGCCCGACCAAAACGCCCGAATTTCTGGCCGCCGGCCTGCCGCTTCTGTCCACCCCCGTGCCCGATGTGGTGCGCGGCTACGGCAAAGGGCGGCTTGTCCGCATCGCCAAAGGGGCCAGCGCCGTGGCGCAGGGGCTGCGCGCCCTGCTGGCCCCACCCGCTGCGGGCTGGCTGGCAGGCGTTGACCGCTACCTTGCCACCACCAGCTGGGATGCGACTTGGGCCGAAATGCAGGCCGAACTGTCGCGCGGCCTTGCCCGCAAACGCACCCGGCTTCCGCGCCGCCTTGAACCCCTGACCCCGATCTCCGGGTTCGAGGCATCGGATGCATGACTGGCTTGTCGTCGGGGCGGGCTTTGCCGGATCGGTCCTCGCAGAGCGTCTGGCCAGCCAGCGCGGCGAGACGGTTCTGCTCATCGACCGCCGCCCCCATATCGCAGGCAATGCCTTCGACCATCTCGACCAGGCGGGTATCCTGATCCACCGCTACGGGCCGCATATCTTCCACACCAATTCGCAGGCCATTGTCGATTACCTTGGCCGCTTCACCGCTTGGCGCCCCTATGCACACCGCGTTCTGGCATATGTGGATGGCCAGCTTTTGCCCATCCCCATCAACCTTGACACCGTGAACCGCCTTTATGGCCTGAACCTCGACAGCGCGGGCATGGAAGCCTGGCTTGCCTCGGTGCGCGAAGCCGTGGCACGGATCAAAACCTCGGAAGATGTCGTCGTCTCGACCGTGGGGCGCGACCTATACGAGAAATTCTTCCGCGGCTACACGCGCAAGCAATGGGGCCTCGACCCGTCGGAACTGGCCAAATCCGTCACCGCCCGCATCCCCACCCGCACCAACCGCGACGACCGCTATTTCACCGACAGCTTCCAGCAAATGCCGCGCGACGGCTATACCCGCCTGTTCGAACGCATGCTCGACCATCCCAACATCACCGTCCGCCTTGGCACCGATTACCGCGAACTGCAGCAAAACCCGTCCTGGGCGCGCATGGTCTATACCGGCCCGATCGACGAATATTTCGGCTTCCGCCTTGGCCGCCTGCCCTATCGCTCGCTGCGCTTTGTCCATGTGACGCGCGATCAGCAATGGGCCCAGCCCGTCGCCACCATCAACTACCCCCAGACCGAAGATTACACCCGCGTCACCGAATACAAACACCTCACCGGACAGGTGCATCCGCAAACCAGCCTGACCTACGAATACCCCTCGGCCACGGGCGACCCCTATTACCCCGTCCCCCGCCCCGAAAACGAGGCGCTGTTCAAACGCTACGAGGCGCTGGCGGCGGAAGAACCCGATGTGTGGTTCGCAGGCCGTCTGGCGACCTACCGCTATTACAACATGGATCAGGTCGTGGCGCAGTCCCTGTCCACCTTTGCCCGCATCGACGAAAGCCTTGGCGGCGTTTCGCGGCGGGGGCACAGGCTCGGGGGGGCGGCGCATGCGGGATGACGGGCGGGATGACGGGCGGGATGACTGGGACAGGGGGCCCGAAATCTGGGGCGGCATCGAATGTACCCATGTCCGCGTGGGCGACCGCATCCGCGACCAGATCGTCGAAAGCGGCCACTGCCAGCGGCCCGGCGATCTTGACCGTATCGCAGCCCTTGGCATCCGCACGCTGCGCTATCCGGTGCTGTGGGCCACGGTGGAACGCGGCGGGCGGCGCGACTGGCGCTGGCACGATGCCCGCCTTGCCCGCCTGCGGGCACTGGGCATCACCCCCGTCGCGGGCTTTCTGCATCACGGGCTTGGCCCCGACGACCTGTCGCCCCTCGATCCCGGCTTTGATGCGGCCTTTGCCGCCTATGCGGGGGCGGTGGCGCGGCGCTATCCGTGGCTGCGACTGTTCACCCCGATCAACGAACCCGTCACCACCGCCCGCTTCAACTGCCTTTACGGCATCTGGCACCCCCATCTGCGCGACGAAGGCGCGTTTCTGCGTATGGTTTTCGGTTCGGCCACCGCCACGGTCGCCGCAATGCGCGCCATCCGCGCCACCCTCCCGCGCGCCCGCCTTGTGCAGACCGAAGACCTTGGCCGCGTCTTTGCCGGCCCCGGCCTTGCCCATCAGGCCGACCATGAAAACCTGCGCCGCTTCCTGTTTCTCGACCTGCTCTGCGGCCGCGTCACCCCCGATCACGCCTTCTGGCCCCGCCTGCGCGCCGCCGCCATCCCCGCCGCCGCGCTGGCCGCCCTACACGCAGACCCGCTGCCCCCCGACATCATCGGCATCGACCATTACCTGACCTCCGACCGTTATCTCGACCCCGATCCTGCCGCCCATCCCCATATCCGCCCCGGCGGCAACGGGCGCGACCGCTATGTCGATATCGCCGCCGTGCACATGCCGCGCCTTGCCGCCGCAACCGGCGTGCTGTCCCGCATCCGCGAGGTGCATGACCGCTACCACCTGCCCATCGCCCTGACCGAGGTGCACAACGGCTCAACCCGCGAGGAACAGTTGCGCTGGCTGGCCGAGGCATGGTCCGCCGCCCGCGCCGCCCGCGCGCAGGGCATCGCGGTCAGGGCCGTGGCCGTCTGGTCGCTTCTGGGCACCACCGATTGGAACGCGCTTCTTGTCACCCGTGCAGGCCATTACGAATGTGGCGCCTTCGACATCCGCACCACCCCGCCCCGGCTGACCGCGCTGGGTCAGGCCGTGGCCGATCTGGCCGAAACCGGCACCTTCGCCCATCCCGTGCTGCACCGCCCCGGCTGGTGGCGCCCCGATGCCACCGATCCCGGCCCCGCCCTTTTGTCGCTGTCGGGCGACGAGGTACTGGTCCTTGCCCTGCGCGAGGCCTGCGCCCTGCGCCGCCTCGCGCTCGGCCCCGCGCCCCGTCTGGGCCGGGTCCGCGCCGAACGGCCCGCCTGCGGCACCCGCCTGCGCTTTCGTCATTCCGGCGGTCTCATCGTCGAAACACCGGTTCAGGCGCGCCCCGATGCCGCCGCCCATGCCCTGCTCGATCTGGTGCTTGACGGCGAAACCGGCCTGCTGCGCCTGTCACGGCTTGCCACGCATGGCCAATACCGCCTGCATCCGGCCAAGCCGCCCCATCCGCGCCCCGATCGCCGCCAGCCCGCCTGCACGGCCACGGCAAACTTGCCAATATGACAGGATTTTGCCACCCCCTCTCGCCCAAAGCGGGAAAACCGTGTAAGATGCTTGATACGGGACAGCACGAGTCATGCCGAAAGTCTGGGGTCATCACCCCCTTTGGATAGGTGCGGCCACCCGATTTACGACGTATCTGTGACGCATCTTCAAAGGACGGGGCGCGTATATGCAACTAGTGAAATCGTGGATGGCAGCCGCCGCTTTCGGCATCGCCCTCATCGGGGCGGCACAGGCCGCCGAACCCCTGCCCGCCCCCACGGGCGAGGTGATCCTGACAGTCACAGGCGCCATCGAAAACAAGAACGCGGGCGACAGCGCGACCTTCGATCTTGCCATGCTTCAGGCGATGGACCCGATCACCGTCACCACCTCGACAATCTGGACCGACGGGGTGCAGGAATTTCGCGGCGTGCCGCTGGTCCGGCTGATGCAGGCCCTTGGCGCGCAGGGGGCCAATATCTCGGCCTCGGCGCTCAATGACTATACCGTCACCATCCCCATGACCGACGCGGTCGAGGGCGGGGCGGTTCTGGCCTTCGAAGCCAACGGCGCCCCCCTTTCGGTGCGCGACAAGGGGCCGCTCTGGGTGATCTATCCCTATGACCAAAGCAAGGATTACCAAAGCGAGGTGATCTATGCCCGCTCGATCTGGCAGGTCGCCAAGATCGACATCACCCCGTAACGGCACAGCGTTCCGCTTGCCAATCCGTCAGGCGCCGCCCATATCGGGCTGGCGCCTTTCACATGGGCGCCGTCACCGGGGCCTGCCATGACAAAACCCGCCTTCCGCTTTGACAACAGCTATGTGCGGGCGCTGGGCGGCACCTGTCTTGCCACCCCGCCCGATCCCGCGCCTGCCCCGCGCATGGTGATCTATAACCACGCGCTCGCGGCACGTCTGGGCGTCACCCTGACCGAAGCCGAAGCCGCCCGCCAACTGTCCGGCGCCGCACTGCCCGACGGGGCCGAACCCGTGGCGCAGGCCTATGCCGGCCACCAGTTCGGCGGCTTCTCGCCGCAACTGGGCGATGGACGCGCCCATCTCTTGGGCGAATGTATCGCCCCCGACGGCAGCCGCCACGACATCGCGCTGAAAGGGTCGGGCCGTACCCCGTTTTCGCGCGGCGGCGATGGCAAGGCCGCCCTTGGCCCCATGCTGCGCGAATACCTGATGGGCGAGGCGATGCATGCCCTCGGCATCCCCACCACCCGCGCCCTTGCCGTGGTGGCGACCGGCGAAACCATCCTGCGCGACGGCCCGCTTCCCGGCGCCGTGCTGACCCGCATCGCCGCCAGCCATATCCGCGTCGGCACCTTCCAGTTCTTCTCGGCCCGCAACGATACCGAAACCCTGCGCGCCCTGACCGGCTATACCATCGCCCGCCATTACCCCGCCTGCGCCGATGCCGAAAGCCCCGCCCTTGCCCTGTTCGATGCGGTCACCGCCGCGCAGGCCCGCCTGATCGCACAATGGATGGGGGTGGGCTTCATCCATGGCGTGATGAACACCGACAACATGGCCCTCTCGGGCGAAACCATCGATTACGGCCCCTGCGCCTTTATGGATGCCTATGCACCCGGCACCGTGTTTTCCTCGATCGACCATGGCGGGCGCTATGCCTATGCCAACCAGCCGCTGATCCTCGGCTGGAACCTCGCCCGTCTGGCCGAGGCGCTGCTGCCCCTGTTCGATCCCGATGCCGACCGCGCCGTCGATCTGGCCAATGCCCGCCTTGGCACGATTGCCGGCCGCTACCGCGCCGAATGGCTGGCGGTGATGCGCGGCAAACTGGCGCTCGACGGCACCGCCGCAGCCGCTGCGGACGATGCCGCCCTGTGCGACGACCTCCTCGCCGCGATGGAGGGGCAAGGCGCCGACTGGACGCTGACCTACCGCCGCCTTGCCGATGCCACCCTTACGGGGCAGGACGGCGCGGTCCTGCCGCTCTTCACCGATCCCGCCGCCATGCGCGACTGGCTGCCCCGCTGGCGCGCCCGCCTTGGCCCCGATGCGCCCGCCCGCCTGCGCGCCGCCAATCCGGCCGTCATCCCCCGCAACCATCAGGTCGAAGCCGCCCTTGCCGCCGCCACCGCGGGCGACATGGCCCCCTTCCTCGCGCTGCTGCGCGCCGTGACCGCCCCCTATACCGAACAGCCGGCCTATCTGCTGCCCGCCCCCGCAGGCTTTGGCCGCCACGTCACCTATTGCGGCACCTGACGCGCCGCGCCCGCCCGCCCGCCGCATTGACCCCGCCCTTGCCCGCGTGCATCCTGCCCCCATGGACCAGCGCAGCGACATCCACGAACGCCTTGCCGTCTCCTTGCGCGAAACACGCAAGGCACGCGGCCTCTCGCTTGACGCGGTGGCCAAGCTGTCAGGCGTCTCGCGTTCGATGGTCAGCCAGATCGAACGCGGCGAAAGCAGCCCCACGGTCGCCACGCTGTGGAACCTGACACAGGCGCTGCAAGTCGATTTCGCTGGCCTGCTCGAGGGCAAACCCGCCCCCGCCATCACCGTCACCCGCGCCGGCGCCGCCCCCGTCATCGCCGGTCGGGGCGAAGGCGTGACCATCCGCATCCTGTCCCCCGCCGAATCCGTCGGCACGCACGAGGTTTATGACCTTGCCTTCGCCGCAGGCGGCGCGCTCGTCTCGGCCCCGCATTCGGCAGGTTGCCGCGAACATCTGACGGTGATCGAGGGCGCGCTGTCGCTGCAATCGGGCGACGATACCGAACGGCTTGGCGCGGGTGATGTGGCCCGCTACGCCGCCGACCGCCCCCATGCCATCCGCGCCGAGGGCGGGGCGGCACGGGCGATCCTGATCGTGCAGGACAGCTAGAAGAAAGACGAGTATTTGGGCAAGGATGAAGCCGCTGCCCTTTCACCTTTGCCCAAATACTCCGGGGGTTCGGGGGCTGGCCCCCGATGGCCCCATCCGCTTTGACGGAAAAGCCATCCGCTATATTGACGCGCCGCTCCGGTTGTGCCAGATTTCCGTAAAAGCGGAGGGCTTTCTGTCATGGCAGACAAAGCGGCGTTTCTGACCCACCTTTCCACCACCCTCGCCGGCATCGATGCCGAAGGCCTGTTCAAGCGCGAACGCCTGATCGGCGGGGCGCAGGGCACCCGCGTCACCATGGCCGGGCGCGAGATGCTGAACCTGTGCGCCAACAACTACCTCGGCCTTGCCGATGATCCCCGCCTTGTCGCCGCCGCCACGCAGGCCATGGCGGATCACGGCTATGGCATGGCCAGCGTCCGCTTCATCTGCGGCACGCAAGACCTGCACCGCCGCCTCGAACAGCGCCTTGCCGCCTATCTGGGCAGCGAGGATTCGATCCTCTTCGCCGCCTGTTTCGATGCCAATGGCGGCCTGTTCGAACCGCTGCTCGGCCCCGAGGATGCGATCATCTCCGACAGCCTCAACCATGCCAGCATCATCGACGGCATCCGCCTGTGCAAGGCGCGGCGCTACCGCTATGCCAATTCCGACATGGCCGATCTGGAAACCCAGCTGCGCACCGCCCGCGCCGATGGCGCCCGCTTCCTGATGGTCGCCACCGATGGCGTCTTTTCGATGGATGGCTATCTGGCCAGACTGCCCGACATCACCGCACTGGCCGACCGTTACGGCGCCCTCGTCATGGTGGATGATTGCCACGCCACCGGCTTCATGGGCCCGCAAGGGCGCGGCACGCCCGCCCATTTCGGCGTCAGGGCCGATATCCTGACCGGCACGCTGGGCAAGGCGCTGGGCGGGGCGCTCGGGGGCTATGTCGCCGGTCCGCAACCCGTGATCGACCTGCTGCGCCAAAGGGCGCGGCCCTATCTGTTCTCGAACGCCCTGCCGCCCGCCGTGGTGGGGGCGGGCCTTGCCGCGCTCGACATCGTCGAAGCCGCCGATGACCTGCGCGCCCGCCTGTTCGACAATGCCGCTTATTGGCGCGCGGGTCTTGCCGATGCGGGCTTTACCCTGCTGCCGGGCGAACATCCCATCATCCCCGTCATGCTAGGCGAGGCGGCGCTGGCCCAGCGCATGGCGGCCGACCTTGCACTGCGCGGCGTGCATGTGGCGGGCTTTTTCTTTCCCGTCGTGCCACGGGGCGGGGCGCGCATCCGCACCCAGATGAATGCCCGTCTCACGCGCGATGACCTTGATTTCGGCCTTGCCGCGTTCCGCGCGGCGGGCAAAGCGGTGGGGGTGATCTGACATGACCAACGGAATGAAGGCCCTCGTCAAGGCCCGCCCCGAACCGGGGCTGTGGATGGAACACCGCCCCCTGCCCGAAATCGGCCCTGATGATGTGCTGATCCGCATCCGCAAGACCGGCATCTGCGGCACCGACATCCACATCTGGAACTGGGATGACTGGGCCGCCCGCACCGTTCCCGTGCCCCTTGTCACCGGCCACGAATTTGCCGGCGAGATTGTCGAGATCGGGCGCAATGTCGAAGGCCTGTCCATTGGCCAGCGCTGTTCGGGCGAAGGCCATCTGATCGGGCGCCAGTCGCGCCAAAGCCGTGCGGGCAAATTCCACCTCGACCCCGCAACCCGCGGCATCGGTGTGAACGAACCGGGCGCCTTTGCCGAATATCTGCGCCTGCCCGCCTTCAACGTCGTCCCCCTGCCCGACAGCATCGATGATGAAATCGGCGCCATCCTCGATCCTTTGGGCAATGCCGTGCATACCGCGCTGTCCTTCGATCTGGTGGGCGAGGATGTGCTGATCACCGGCGCAGGCCCCATCGGCATCATGGCGGCCGCCGTCGCCCGCCATGTCGGCGCGCGCCATGTCGTCATCACCGATGTGAACCCCGCGCGGCTCGACCTGGCCGCCCGCGTGGCCGATGTCACCCCCGTCAACGTGGCGACCGAAGACCTTGCCGCCGTCAAGGCGCGGCTGCGCATGACCGAAGGCTTCGATGTCGGCATGGAAATGTCGGGCGCCCAGCCCGCGCTCGACCAGATGGTCGAGGCCATGGTGATGGGCGGGCGCATCGCCATGCTCGGCATCCCCCCCGGCAAAAGCCCGGTCGATTGGAGCCGCATCGTCTTCAAGGCCATCACCATCAAGGGCGTCTATGGCCGCGAGATCTTCGAGACATGGTACAAGATGATCGCCATGCTGGAAAACGGCCTGAACATCCGCCCCGTCATCACCCACCGCTTCGCCGTGGATGATTTCGCGCAGGGCTTTTCGGCCATGCGGTCGGGCCAGTCGGGCAAGGTCGTGCTCGACTGGGGCTGATCCATGCCGCAGCGCGGCAGGGCGGCGCATGGGGCCGACCGGAACGATATTCGCTCCCGCGACTCGGACCCCCCGCCTTGCCAAAACGCCATTCGCGGTTTTCCGCCGAACCGGAACGATGTTCTGCCACCGCGCCGAAAATCGGAACCCTCCCCTTGGGCGTCCGCGCTATTGTCTCCCCACGGTAACAGGAGCGCACTGCCATGCGAACTGCCATACGCAAAGCCACCCATTCCGGCCCGCATCAGGGCCTTTTGCCCGCGAACTGGGCCCCGCTGACCCTGTTCGCGCTGGCCTATATCGCGATTCTGTGCGTGCTTTTCGCGCCCGAGGGGTTCTTTACCCAAAGCACCCCGCCCGTGACAGCGGGCGAATGATCCCTAGCTGTGCCCCGCCACCGCGTGGGGCACATAGGGCGCTTCCAACCGCGCCACCTGTGCGGCGGTCAGGTCCAGCGACAACCCGTCCAGCGCGTCGGTCAACTGCGCCATCCGGCTGACCCCGATGATCGGCGCCGCCACACCCGCCTTGCCCCGCACCCATGCCAGCGCCACCTGCGCCATGCTGCGCCCCGTCTCGGCCGCCACTTCGGCAACCGCGTCAACCACCTTGCGGTCGGCCGCCTCGCTGCGGTCATACAGCACCCGCATATAGGCATCGCTGCCCGCCCGCTCCGTCACCGCGCCCCATGGCCGCGCCAGCCGCCCCCGCGCGATGGGCGACCACGGGATCAACCCCACCCCCTGATCGCGGCACAGCGGCACCATCTCGCGCTCTTCCTCGCGGTAGATCAGATTGATCTGGTTCTGCATGCTGATGAACGGCGTCCAGCCATTGGCCCGCGCCACCGCCTGCGCCTTGGCGAATTGCCACGCGAACATCGAGGATGCCCCCAGATACCGCGCCTTGCCCGCCCGCACCACATCATGCAGCGCCTGCATCGTTTCCTCGATCGGCGTGTCGTAATCCCAGCGGTGAATCTGGTACAGGTCCACATGGTCGGTCTTCAGCCGCCGCAGGCTCGCATCGATATTGTGCAGGATGGCGCGGCGCGACAGCCCCTTCATATGCGGCTCTGCCAGCATCTCGCCATGCACCTTGGTGGCCAGCACGATCTCGTCGCGCCGCGCGATGGTCCACAGATAGTCGCCCAGTATCTCTTCCGACGACCCGTCGGAATAGACATTGGCCGTATCCAGAAAGGTGATCCCCGCCTCGACCGCAGCCCTGATCAGGGGGCGGCTTTCTTCGGGCGGCAGCGTCCACGGATGCCCGCCCCGCGCCGGTTCGCCATAGGTCATGCAGCCCAGACACAGCTCTGACACCTGCAACCCCGACGCGCCCAACCGTTTCATCCGCATGGCGAACCCCTCCCATTTGCCACACCAGCCTATCCCCTTGCCCCATCGGCGCAAGCCCCGCTTGCCGCACCCCGCGCCCTCGTCTAATCAGGGGGGCAACCACACAGGCGACCCATGCGAATTCTCATCACCAATGACGACGGCATCAACGCTCCGGGGCTTCAGGTCCTTGAAGAAATCGCCCATGCCATCGCCGGTGACACGGGCGAGGTGTGGGTCGTCGCCCCCGCCTTCGAACAATCGGGCGTGGGGCATTGCATCAGCTATACCCACCCGATGATGATCATGAAGCTGGCCCCCCGCCGCTATGCCGCCGAGGGCAGCCCCGCCGATTGCGTGCTGGCGGGCCTTTATGACGTGCTGGATGGCGCCCGCCCCGATCTGGTGCTCTCGGGCGTGAACCGCGGCAACAACTCGGCCGAAAACGCGCTTTACTCCGGCACCATCGGCGGCGCGATGGAGGCGGCATTGCAAGGCATCCCCGCCATCGCGCTGTCGCAATTCTTCGGCCCCGAAATGGACGGCATGGCCGACCCGTTCGAAGCCGCCCGCATCCACGGCCCGAAACTGGTGCGCGACCTGCTCGATCACGGCATCTGGACCAATGACGATTACCGCACCTTCTACAACGTGAACTTTCCGCCACTGCCCGCCGCCCGCGTCAAAGGCACCCGCGTCGCGGCGCAGGGCTTCCGCCGCGATACCGGCTTTCGCGTGGAACCGCACCAGTCGCCATCGGGGCGCAAATTCCTCTGGGTCAAGGGCGGCCCCCAGCAAACCCCCACCCTGCCCGGCACCGATGCGGCCGTGAACCTCGAAGGGTTCATTTCCGTCACCCCCATGCGCGCCGACCTGACAGCGCATGACCTGCTGGCCGATCTGGCGGCGCGGCTCAAGTGACAGGGGGGGCCGGAGACTTCGACGAAGAAGGCTCCGTTGCCGAACGCAAGATGCGCTTTCTCTTTGCCCTCCGCTCGCGTGGCGTGACCGATCACCGCGTCCTGTCTGCCATGGAACAGACCGACCGCGGCCTCTTCGTGCGCGGCGTCTTTGCCGACCGCGCCTATGAAGACATGCCCCTGCCCATCGCCTGCGGCCAGACCATCAGCCAACCCTCCATCGTGGGGCTGATGACACAGGCGCTCGACGTGCAGCCCCGCGACAAGGTGCTCGAAGTGGGCACAGGCTCGGGCTATCAGGCCGCGATCCTGTCGCACCTCGCCCGCCGCGTCTATACGGTTGACCGCCACCGCCGACTGGTGCGCGAAGCCTCCGACCTGTTTGCCGCGCTCGATCTGACCAACATCACCGCCATCACCTCGGATGGCAGCTTCGGCCTGCCCGATCAGGCCCCCTTCGACCGGATCATCGTCACCGCCGCCGCCGAAGACCCCCCCAGCCCGCTCTTGGCGCAACTCAAGGTTGGCGGTATCATGGTGCTTCCCGTGGGCCAATCCGATACGGTCCAAAGCCTGATCAAGGTCACGCGGCACGAAAGGGGCTTCGATTACGAAGAATTGCGCCCTGTGCGCTTCGTGCCGCTGGTCGAAGGTCTGGGCATGGAATAATGTCCCGCGCCGGGAATGAATGACGAACCGACAAGGCCGGGATCAACCCCGCCGCTACAAAGGGCAGAGCAATGACGCAACCGACACCGCGCAGCTTCCGCACCATGGCCCTGATGCTGGGTACCTGCACCTCGCTGGCCGCCTGTGGCGGCGCGGCCCCCCGACTGGACTCGCTCGACTGGGATCTGCGCGGCGGCAACGCCATGACAACGCGCGATGCCGCCCTTGGCGCCAGCGCGGCCCGCCCCGCCCCCGATGCGCGCGGCGTCATCTCCTATCCCACCTATCAGGTCGCCGTCGCCCGCCGCGGCGACACACCCTCCAGCGTGGCGGCCCGCGTCGGCCTGTCGGGCCCCGAACTTGCCAGCTACAACGCCATCGACCCCAACGCCCCCCTGCGCGAGGGCGAGGTGCTGGCCCTGCCGCGCCGCGTCGCGGATGGCGCGGCCGGTTTCGCCCCCGGCACCGCCATCAGCGGCGGCACCGTCGCCAGCGCGCCGCTGGCCAGCCCCGGCATGGCAACGCCCGGTTCGGTCGATGTCTCGGCCATCGCCACCACCGCGCTTGACCGCGTGGAACCGGCCCAGACCATCGCCGCAGCCCCCGCACCCGCACCCGCCGCAGCCCCCGCGCCCGCCGCCTCCAATTCCGCCGCATCCAATCCCGATGCCCCGACCCGCCATCAGGTCAAGCGCGGCGAAACCGCCTTCTCGATCGCCCGCACCTATAACGTCTCGGCCCGCGCGCTGGCCGATTGGAACGGCCTCGGCCCCGATCTCGACGTGCGCGAAGGCCAGTATCTGATGATCCCCACGCCCTCGGGCGCCCCGCCCCAAGCCGCCCCCGCCCCCGTGGCCGATACCGCCGCACCGGGCCAGGGCTCGCCCACGCCCACCCCACCCTCGGCCAAGGAACCCCTGCCTGCCGAACAGCCCAAAACCGCCGCCGAAGTGGCGCAAGAGGCTCCGCCCTCGCCCGATCTTGGCGCCAGCCGGACCGCGGCCTCCTCGGCGCAGTTCGTCATGCCGGTCTCGGGCAACATCATCCGCCCCTATGCCCCGAAAAAGAACGAAGGCATCGACATCGCCGCCCCCGCAGGCACGCCGGTCAAGGCCGCCGATGCGGGCACCGTCGCCGCCATCACCCAGGATACCGAACAGACCCCCATCATCGTCATCCGCCATGCGGGCGGGCTGTTGACCGTCTATGCCGGTGTCGCGGGCATCACGGTCAAAAAGGGCGACAAGATCAGCCGCGGCCAGACCATCGCCACCGTCCGCTCGGGCAATCCCGCCTTCCTGCATTTCGAGGTGCGGCGCGGTGTCGATAGCACCGACCCGATGCCCTATCTGCAATAACCCTTCCGCGCGGGCTTGCGCGGCTTTGTTGTCACAAGTGAACCCATGTCCAAGAAATCCAGCGCCCGCAAGCCCGCCGCAAAACCGGCCCCGCGCCCTGTGCCGAAACCCGCAGCCACCCCGGCCAAAACCGCAGCACCGCCCGCAGCGCCGCCCCCGGTCGCCGCCGCCGCCGCCCCGCCCGAACCGGCCGCCGCCGCCCTCCCCATCGTCGCCCGCCTGCACGGGGTCGAGGTTCCTGCCGCCCCGCATCTGGGGCCGGGCATGATCACCTCGCTCAACGAAAACCGCTATGAACGCAATGAAATAGCCTGCGGTCTTGCCGCAATACATCAAGGCGCCCGCATCCTTGAACTTGGCGCCGGCGCAGGCGTGGTCGGCGCTGTTCTCGCCCGCAACCTCGCCCCCGCCGCCCTTTTGTCGGTCGAGGCGAACCCCGCCCTCATCCCCCATATCGCGGCGCTGCATGCCCATAACGGCCTGTCGGATGCCATCACCCTGCGCCATGGCGTGGTGCTCAGCGCGCCCGACGCCCCCGCCAGCATCGATTTCTTCGTGATGGGCAATTTCCTCGGCTCGGGCCTTGCCTCGCGCAAACCCGACCGCGCCCAGACCGTCACGGTGCCGGTGATCCGCTTTGACGACATCCGCCGCGATTTCGCCCCCGACGCCATCATGATGGATATCGAAGGCGGCGAGCTTGACCTCTTGCGCCATGCCGACCTGTCCGGCATCCGCGTCCTCGTGGCCGAATTCCACCGCGATCTCTATGGCCGCGACGGCATGCAGGAATGTCGCCGCCTGCTCACCGCCCAGGGCCTGACCCTGGACGAAACGCTCAGCCGCCCCGGCGTGCATGTCTGGCGGCGCTAACCGCGCCCCGCCGCCACGCGCAGATCAACCGGCCCTTCGCGCCGCGGCTTTCGCCACACGCGACCCCCGTCCCTTTCATACTCGCCCAAATATCCCGGGGGGAAATCGGCCAAGGGCCGATTGGGGGGCTGGCCCCCCCCCTTGGGCTGGTGCGCCGGGGCGTCAGCCCGCCAGCCGCGAGACCAGCACCTTGTCGATCCGGCGGTCGTCGAAATCAACCACCTCGAACCGCAGCCCCTCGGCCTCGACCGCCTCGCCCAAGCCCGGCAGTCGGCCAAAGATGTTCAGCACCAGCCCCGCCACCGTCTCGTATCCCCCCACCAACTCGCGCGGCAATCCCAGACGGTCGCAGAATTCATCCGCAGGCATCCAGCCCGACACCAGCAATGACCCGTCGGCGCGTTCGACCAGCGCAGGCTCTTCGGCCGTTGCCGCGGCCACCGATCCGGTAATCGCCTCGAGAATGTCGCCCGAGGTGATGATCCCCTCGAAATGGCCATATTCGTCATAGACCAGCGCCAGATGGTCCGCCGATCCCTGCAATATCTCCATCACATCCAGCGCATCGGCCATATCCGATACCACCGGCACCTCGCGCAGCAATTTGCGCGGGTCCAGCGCCTCGCGCCGCGATACGGCGTTGAAGGCATCGGCCAGCCGCACGATCCCCACAACCTCGCCGGTCTCGCGGCTTTGCACCGGCATGCGCGGGCGGGCGATGCGGCGGATCGCGGCCACGGTTTCGGGGCCCGTCGCCTCAAGCTCCAGCATCTCGACCTCGTGGCGCGGGGTCATCAGGGCGCGGGCCGACCGGTCAGCCAGCCGCATCACCCCCGCCATCATCTCGCGCTCCTCGGGCTCGATCAGCCCTTCCTCATGCGCCTCGGACAGCAGGGTATGCACCTCTTCCTCGGTCACCTTGGCCTGGCTTTCGCCCGATTGGCCCAGCAGGAACAGGATCACCCGCCCCGACCGTTCCAGCACCCAGACCACCGGCGCCGCGGCCTTTGACAGGACCATCATCGCCGGCGCCATGCGGATCGCCAGCGCCTCGGGGTTCTTCAGGGCCAACTGCTTGGGCACCAGCTCGCCCACGATCAGCGACAGATAGGTCAGCACCAGCACGACCCCGCCCACACCCAGCGTGTTCGCCGTCTCGCGCGCCATGCCTTCGGCGGCCAGCCAGTCCGACAGGCGCGCCCCCAGCGTCGCCCCCGAAAAGGCCCCCGACAGCACACCCACGGCGGTGATGCCGATCTGCACGGTTGACAGGAACCGCCCCGGCTGTTCGGCCAGCCGCAAGGCCACCGCCGCCCCGCGCGACTTGCCCTCGACCGATTTCAGCCGCCCGGGGCGCGCCGATACGATGGCCATTTCGGACAGCGACAACACCCCGTTCAACACGATCAGGGCGACAACGATCAGGATCTCGGTAAACATCGGGTCCATGGGCCAAGGGAAGCGTCAAGGCTAGTCATCCCCCCGCCCCGCTGCAAGCCCCCGCATCCCGCAGCCGCACCTTTGCGCCGAAAAACCTGCGCAAACCGCCCCCCGCCCCGCGCGGGACGCAGATTTTTCGCCGAAAAATCTGCGCGGTGCGCCTAGGACGGCACGCGCACGCCTGCGCGGGCGGCAAGATCGCAAAAGAACTGCCATGCCACACGGCCCGACCGTCCGCCCCGCGTCGCCTGCCATTCGATCGCCTCGGCCCGCAGCCGGTCTGCGGCGACCGCAACGCCATATGCGGCGCAATAGCCTTCGATCATCGCAAGGTATTCGTCCTGCGAACAGGGGTGAAAGCCCAGCCACAGGCCAAAGCGGTCCGACAGCGACACCTTTTCCTCCACGGCCTCGGTGGAATGGATCGCCGCTTGCGTCTCGTTCTCGATCATGTCGCGCGGCATCAGATGGCGGCGGTTCGACGTGGCGTAAAACACCACATTCTCGGGCCGCCCCTCGATGCCGCCATCCAGCACCGCCTTGAGGCTTTTGTAATGCTGGTCGTCATGGCTGAAGGAAAGATCGTCGCAGAACAGGATAAACCGGTGCGGCGCCCCGCGCAGCACGCCCAAAAGGCGCCCCACGCTTGGCAAATCCTCGCGGCTCAGCTCGACGATCTTCAGATCATACCCCTCGGCCCGCACCGCCGCATGCACCGCCTTGACCAGCGACGATTTCCCCATCCCCCGCGCGCCCCAAAGCAGCGCATTGTTGGCGGGCAATCCGGCGGCGAAATGGCGGGTATTGTCCAGCAGCGTATCGCGCGACCGGTTCACCCCCACCAGAAGCGACAGCTCCACGCGCGACACCCGCGCCACGGGCTCCAGCCGGTCAGGCGCGCTGTGCCACACAAAGGCCCCGGCCCCGAAATCCGGCGCAGGCAGCGGCGCCGGAGCCATCCGCTCCAGCGCTGCCGCAATCCGCGACAGCACCGACATCACGCCGCCCCGTCCCCTTGGCTGTCCTCGTCCTCGTCCACCCATGTGCCATCGGCCCGCATCTGCGCCTCGCGCTTCTTCTCGATCCGGCGGATCAGAAAGACCGACACTTCGTAAAGCGGGTAAATGGCGGTGAACAGGATGATCTGGCTGATCACATCGGGCGGCGTTGCCACTGCGGCCAGAATAAGGATCGCCACCACCGCATATTTCCGCATCGCGCTCAGCCCGCGCGCGCTGACCAGCCCCGCCTTGCCCAACAGCACCAGCAGCACCGGCAACTGGAAGCACAGCCCAAAGGCCAGCACGAATTTCATCGTCACGCCCAGATATTCCTGCGCCGAACCCTGAAACACGATCCCGGGAACCGAGGCCACCTGCTTGATCGCATCGGCGGCATCCTTCACCCCCTCGGCCGGAACCGGCGCAGGCGTGCCGAATTGCTGGAAACCAAGGAAGAAGTTGAACGCCATCGGCAGCACGACGAAATAGGCGAAAGCCGCCCCCAGAAAGAACATCGCGGGCGACGCCAGCAGGAACGGCAGCAGCGCGTTCTTTTCCGACCGGTACAGCCCCGGCGCCACAAAGCGCCACAGATGATAGGCAATCACCGGAAAGGCCAGCACCAGCCCGCCGAAAAGCGAGATGTTGATGGCGACGAAAAACCCTTCCTGCGGCGAAATCAGCACCAGCTGGCAATTCTGCCCCATGCCGGCCAGCACCTTGCAGATCGGCATCGACAGAAAGTTGAACACCTGCATGGCAAAGGGATAGACGACGAACATCGCCACGACAAAGGCCGCCGCCGACCACATCAGCCGGTTGCGAAGCTCGGCCAGATGTTCGACCAGCGGGGCCGAGCTGTCCTCGATATCGTTCTGGGTCGTGCTCATGCGTCACTCTTCTTGCGTCTGACCGGCGGCTTGCGCGCGGGTTTCGCCGGTGCGGCGGCAGCATCTGCGGGCGGGGCCACGGCCTCGCCTTCCGCCACGGCGGCCACCTTGGCGGCGCGGCTGCGGGGTTTCGGCGCAGGGCCCGGCGCGGGGTCTGCCGCGGGGTCTGCCGCGGGGGCCGCAGCACTTTCCCCGGCGGCCTTCAACGCGGCAGCTTCGGCATCGGCCTTGGCGCGGGCGGCAAAGGTGGCGCTGGCCGAAGCCGCAGCCTTGGCCTGCAATTCATGCGCCTTTGCCCGCGCCGCGGCAGCCTCGGCCGCGCGCTTTTCAGCCAAGGCCTTGGTCTCTTCGCCCATAGCCGGGGCAGCCGCCGCATCCGCAGCAACAGCAGGCGCCGCCGCTGTCGCCGCAGCAGCAGGCGCCGCCGCCGGTTTCAGCACCGATTTCGGGTCCCAGTTCTCGAACTTGCGCGCCGCATCTTCCAGCGCGTTGATCCCGAACCCGGCGGGGTTGGTCGCCGCCTTCAGCCCGGTGTTCAGCCCGCTCATGTCCTTGCGCACATCATCCAGCCCCGAGGCCTTGGCCGCATCATCCATGGCGCGCTGGAATTCGCGCGCCATGCCACGGGCCTTGGCCGTGAACCGGCCCAGCGCACGGAACATGCGCGGCAGGTCCTTCGGTCCGACAAAGATCAGCGCGACGATCCCGATCAGGACCAGCTCGCTCCAGCCGACATCAAGCATGGTTCAGCCTTTCCGCCCGTCCACAGGTGCCAAGGTCGCTCAGACCTTGTCCTGCTCGGTCGCGGCGGGGGTCACGTCACGCGCGGCTTCCACGGCGGCAGCGGTCACGGCGGCCGAAGCGGCGGCCGCTTCGGCGCCCTCTTCCTTGACGCCGCGCTTGAAGGCGTTGATGCCCTTGCCCACCTCGCCCATCAGGTTCGACACCTTGCCGCGCCCGAACAGGATCAGCACGACAGCCGCGATGATGATGATTTCCAGCGGTCCCAAACGTCCCATGACGCTCTCCTTGATGCTTGTCGCGGCCGGCGGCCGGCGACTCTCGATGTTCCTTGCGCCATTTATGCCCAAGCCCGCACAGCCGGAAAGCACCTAATCCCCGCTTTCGCCCTGCTACTGACAGTTATATGTCAGTAGCACGCGCCACGCCCCCCCAGCCCCAAGGCCGCCATGACCCGCGATGACCGCATGTTCGAACTGATCCAGATCCTGCGCGACGGGCGGCTGCACACGGCCGCCGACCTTGCCGCCCGCATGGGGGTTTCCACCCGCACCATCTGGCGCGACATGGCCACCATGGCAGGCTCGGGCCTGCCGGTCCAAGGCGAACGTGGCCTTGGCTACATCCTGCGCTCGCCGCTGCTGCTGCCGCCCACCCTGATGACACAGGACGAACTCGATGCCCTCGTCGAAGGCCTGACCCATATCAGCGCCACCGAAGGCCCCCGCGCCCGCGCCGCGCGCTCGCTGCTGGCCAAGGTCGCAACCCTCATGCCACAGGCGGGGATCGACCCCGACATGGCTTGACGGCACGCGCCCCGCATATACCCTCTTCGCGTCCGTAAAGAGTGTCCGCTTTGCCCCAATACAACCGTTATCTGCGCGAAGATAACCGTCACGAACCACAGCTCGTGCGCGAGTCCGGATATGTAAAAGGCGGCGAGGCCCGCGTCCTGGCAGGCGGCGCACGCATCAACGCCTATCCGGGCCCCCACGCCCCCGCCCGGGACCGTTACACCTTTGCCACCGACAGCCCCCCAAAACTTTCTTACGGCCTCAAGGATGAAAAAACGGGTGCTGCGCGAAGTATATTGGCCCGAGGGATCGCCCGGTGTCGTCGAATTTCCTGCCGAAAACCGCATCGGCATTCCCGCAACCGTCACAACGGACCCGCTGCCATGATGCCGCTCAGCCACTTCCTCACGCACGGGACACCCGAACCGAAAAGCAAAACGGTGCAATCCGCATTCGACGGGGTCCTGCTCGACGGCATGAAACGGCTGGAAACCTCGGCCGGATTTCACGATTTCCTGTCGGATAAGGCAGAGCGCATCACTTTTTGGCGCGAAGGCCTCGGCCCTTGGAACGGCCTGCGCTTCCGGCATGGCGGCCGCGATATCATCATCGCCGTCCCGCGCAAGGCGGATGGCTTTGGCGCTTCGATCTGGCTCGACAAGCGCCTGACCTTCAAGGCGGCAGCCGCGGCGGTCATGGCCCGGTTTCGATCTGCCAACAGACAAACCGGCCTTCCCCAGTTCATGACAGAAACAGGCCGCCGCACTACCCTGCGGTAAGCCCTATTTCCCCACCCCGAACACAAAGCACCGGTCGCGCCGGATCATCAGCCACAGCGCCGTGCCCGCCTTGGGCAGGAACACCCCCGGCACGCTGGCCGTCAGCACCGATCCGTCGAAATCCATCCGGAATTCCACCAGCGATTCGCGCCCCAGATAGCGCGCCCGCTGCACCGTGCCCCGCGCGGCGCTGCCCTCTTGCGGGGTGGGGTTCGGCCCGCGGCCGCCGCGATCGAAATCGATCCGCAGATGCTGCGGGCGGATCACGATCTCGACCTCGGCCCCGTCGGCATGGCCGGGCGTCAGAAAGGCGCCAAAGGGCGTCTCGGTAAGCGCGCCACGGCTGGTGCCGCGGATGACGTTGATGTCGGAAAAGAAAGCCGCCGCCGCCCGGTCAACCGGCGCGTTATAGACATTATAGGGCGCGCCCCGCTGCACGATGCGCCCGCCCCGCATCAGCGCGATCTCGTCGGCCATCCGCATCGCCTCGTCAGGCTCATGCGTGACCAGCAGAACCGCCGTCCCCTCGTCCTTCAGCACATCCAGCGTCACATCGCGGATACCGTCACGCAACCGGTTGTCCAGGCCCGAGAACGGCTCATCCATCAGCATCACGCGCGGCCGTGGCGCCAGCGCCCGCGCCAGCGCCACCCGCTGCTGTTCCCCCCCCGAAAGCTCGTGCGGATGCTTTGCCCCGTATCCCGACAGGTTCACCCGTTCCAGCAACTCGCCCACACGCGCCGCCTTCGCCCCCCGGTCACCCGACAGGCCAAAGCCCACATTCTGCGCCACGGTCAGATGCGGGAACAGCGCGAAATCCTGAAACATCAACCCGACCGACCGCGCCTCGGGCGGAACCGACTGGCCCGCCCCGCAGATCAGCCGCCCGTCAATGCGGATCTCGCCCGCATCCGGCCGCTCGACCCCCGCGATCATCCGCAACGTGGTGGACTTGCCGCAGCCCGACGGCCCCAGAAGGCAGGTCACCTGCCCCGCGGCCACCGTCAGCGACACCGCATCCACCACCGGCCGCCCCCCGAACGACCGGGTCAATCCCGAAACCTCAAGCCGGATGGCGCTGGACATGCGGGCGATCCCAAGTGAAACAATCGGGAATAGCCCTAGCAGCGCAAACCGCCCGCCGCAAGCCATGCCCCTGCCCGCGGCAGGGGGGGCTGTCTGCCCCCCTCCGGCGCGTGCCGCGCCGCCCCCCGAGGATATTTGGACCAGTGTGAAAAGGGCAAGAACCCCTCCCCCTTCACCTTTGCCCAAATACTCTCGGGGGGAGTCGCCGGAACGGCGGCGGGGGGCGGAAAGCCCCCCTTGCGCCCGCGGCAAAGATGAAAAAAGCGTCAAGGCTGCGCGCAACGCGTCTGCATGCCCTGTGCATGCCGCTCGCCTCAGATCGTCGCGTTGGTGGCCCCCCCGTCGAGCAGGATGTTCTGCCCCACGATGAACCCCGCATGGACCGAGCAAAGGAAGGCACAGGCCGCGCCGAACTCGGCCGCCGTGCCATAGCGGCGGGCCGGAATCCCTGCCGCGCGGCGGCGGCGGGCTTCTTCCATGGTGATCCCTTCGGCCTTGACCACGCCGGAATCAAGCGACACGGCGCGATCCGTATCGTGGATACCGGGCAACAGGTTGTTGATCGTCACACCCTTTTCCGCCACCTGCCGCGCGGTTCCGGCGACGAACCCCGTCAGCCCCGTCCGCGCGGTGTTGGACAGGCCCAACTGCCCGATCGGCGCCTTGACCGACTGGCTGGTGATGTTGACCACCCGCCCCCAGCCCCGCGCCATCATCGCGGGCATCAGCGCCTGCATCAGCGCGATGGGGGTCAGCATATTGGCGTCCAGCGCGCGGATGAAATCCTCGCGGCTCCAGTCATGCCACTTCCCGGGCGGCGGGCCGCCTGCATTTGTGACAAGGATATCAACCCCTTGCGCCGCCTCCATCACGCGCGCGCGCCCCGCGTCGCTGGTAATGTCGGCCGCCACCGTCACCACCCCCACCTGCCATTTCGACCTTATCGCCGCCGCCGCAGCCTCCAGCGCCTCGGCCCCGCGCGCGTTCAGGATCAGGTCCACCCCCGCCTCGGCCAGCGCCTCGGCACAGCCGCGCCCCAACCCCTTGGACGACGCGCAAACCAGCGCCCGCTTGCCCCTGATGCCCAGATCCATGCCGCACTCCCTCTGCTTTCCGCCAGACCTAGCACCGCGCAGAGCACGCTGCCAAGGCAAAGGGCGCAACATGTGGACGCCGCGCCCCTTATCGGCTAAATCCCCGCCATGCTGGACAACCGCCCCCAACTCCCGACCGAAATCGCCCGCCGCCGGACCTTTGCGATCATCTCGCACCCCGACGCCGGAAAAACCACGCTCACCGAAAA